>NZ_JBIOPK010000002.1:0-57428 GCF_051712685.1 Enterococcus sp. DIV0682 | reverse complement strand
TCCACGCTTGTTGATTAAATAGTTCTCTACTTGTTCTGTTGACGGTGCGTGTTTGAAATAATAACGAAACGGTTCTTTTTTCTCTTCTTTGATAGTGGCTTTTGGAAATTCTGTTTGTGTTAATAGCGCCACACACTCTTTAAACGAACCTAACTGTAAATAATGTTGCGCAAAAGAAATCGTATCTCCGCCCAGCGTCTTACCGTCTGAATTGACCACTGAATTTTGCCACCAACGATTGGTGAACTTATTAATACGTAAGCTATCATGTGCAGCGTCCGTTGCCCACTTGTTCCCTAAATCAATAATTTCTACTCCTTGGGCTCGGGCAAAGTCGACAATCGACACTTGTTTCGCTTTTTCCTTCAATTCCGTAAATGTTGGCATCGGTCTTCCTCCTTTAATTTTCATACACAAAAAGCACAGCGTATATGCCTTACGCTGTGCTTTTTATCGACTATTTTCTTGTTCTTGCTCACGGAGTAATTGTTGATAGATTCGCTGGTTCCGGGCATGTTCAACCTGTCTATCTAATCCCCGCTTAATTTTATTTAGTTGCTTCTGACTCACTAACGGTTTTTGCTTAGTGGTCTTCTCCCACTCCTCTTGATTCGTTTCATACTGACGAGGGGCACGCTTCTTTCGTTCCTGGTCTTGTTCCTTCATATCTCGCAATAAGGAATTTCCTAACCGCGTATACAACTCATGGTATTTATTTTTCCGATAATCCAGAATTCGTTTGTACTCTATATCCCCTGTTCCGTATGCTCGTTCCCGAACATCCATTTCTTCTTGTAACTGCTGGTCTAATTGCGAAACTAAATAAGGTTGATACTCAGACAAGTACCGCTCAATGTATTGATCAATGAACGGACGCGCTTCTCGTAATACGTGATTGTTATACTTCCATAAACGTCGATCGTTTGGTAAGCGATCATAAATTTGTGTGTACAATTGCCGATACGGTTCTTCTCTTAACGCTGCTTTCCACGAATAACCAGGTCCTGTAATTTCTTTCCGTATTAAAGTAGAAATTTTCGCTAACGATTGATCACGGTCTAAGAGATTACTCACCATACGACTTCGCACATGGTCCAAGGTCTTTTTATGCCAGCTCCCCTTCCTGGCCTGATACGTTTCTCCTGTTTTTCGATTCGTATAAAGACCATAGGGGCGTGTTGGTTCTGGTTCTACAATCGCAAAATGGATATGAATGTTATCCGTATTATAGTGAATGGAAGCCGCCCAGTTCGCCGAGTCTGCCAACTGTTCTTCCACTAACGTTTCTTTCATCATATGTCGAAACGCATTTTTTATATCGTCTGCTTGTAACTGCTTCGTCCGAGGATTCCAAAAACCATAGTGGGCTAACCAGTCATTGTCAAACGACACCACCCCTTGCCACATAACTGAGTCTTGCTCTTGTGCCTGTTGAAAGACTTCTTTAATCGATCGCCGTTCTTTGGTAGTTAAGTGATCTTTATTCGCAGTGAACAAACCATCACTTTTTTCAGGATTGCCCATGTATTCTAAGTACCCATCTTTGTCTTTGGTTGCGGCATTGAATTTCTCAAAGTGTTCATTACGAACAGCCTCGTCTCGGTCCAAATAATCCACATACGTTTTAAAGGTTTCTGCTTTTCCTGTGACGTATTGAAACGCAAAGACCACACCTGGTCGTTTCTTCTCGGTCATTCATTCCCCTCCTGCGGACCCTTGTATCGTTCACGGTTTAACTTCTTCGTTCGATACGCGGCAATCTCATCACTCACTCGTTGGATTGCTTGCTTCATTGGCTTAGCTACCAAGTCACTCATACCACCTAGGGAAGAAATCCCCTCTTTGATTAACCGACCATTCTCAATCTCCATCAGCACACGCGTATTTTTATCGATGTATCCTGTCCGAATACGTATCGGGTCCAGCTCTTTTTTTACGTCTTCGAGGAGTTCTTTTTTTAATTGTTGTAAGGTCTCAAGCTCTTCTTTCATTCGTGCATGTTCTTCAAAAATCATCGTAAGTAGCTCGGCGTTTTTCTTCCCTGGGTATTGTTCCGCATAGCGTTCAATATAGGCTAGCCCAAACGGACTATCCTCATTCGTGAACCTTGCTTCAAATCGTTGAACAGAATCCATTTACACACCCTCCCCAAATTCTTTGAGGAAGCGATCAATGACCGCGTCCTGTTGTTTAATGATACGCAGCGCTTCAGACAAAACCCGCTCGTGGTTTTTGACCAGCGCCTCCCACTCCAAACGTTCGCCGGTGAACTCGGCGCCTGCCACGTGAGAGGCAAGCACAGTCTTTGCGTAAGCTTCTCGGCTGACGCCTTTTTTTGTCGCTAGGTCGTCCAGACCCGCCACCGTTTTTTTTGAGAGCTTCCTTAATAAAATATCTGCCATAGCTATCTTCCTTTCGTTCAAAATATCAAGTGAAGCACGATAGAGGAAGCGGAGCTTCCTGCTATCGCGTTACAGAGAGTCTGTGGGCTTGGCCACAAGTGCACAGACTCTTTGTAAGAGCATAAGGGGAACCTGATATCAAAATTGATATAAACCGCAGTGCGGTTTGGTTTTAGCGTGATATCACTTTTTTTGTGAATACCGGTAAAATTGCCTGTTTTACCGGTACTTTCTTAACGGTAGAACTATGGTTTTTAACGGTAAAATCATTTTTACCGTTAAAAACACCCAAATTACCGGTAAAAAAACCTCAATTTCCCTCTAATTTTTTAGCTAATTTTTGGTACTGAACCATCATTTTTTCCTGTTCCTCCACTCGTTTTTGCTCTTCCTCTATGCTCTGAGTCAACGAGCGAATCTTGGATTGGTTCTGAGAAATTTTCCCTTCGTCCGTCGTCCGTTGCTCACTTGTTTTGAGGGAGAGGTGCTCTTTCATTTCTTGATTGGCTGCTTCTAAAATTTTAATATCTTGCCGTGCTTTTCGAATCGTCGCTTCCGATTTTTTAGCTTCTTTCTGCGCTTCTTTTTCTAGAAAAACATACAAGGTTTTCAAGTAAGCCTCCTCTGTTTTTGGCTGGAATTTCTTCTGATGGTTCGCCCTTTTTACAGAAACTGGGAAGAGCTCAGAACCACTAATCAAACTCTTCTGTTCACTCTTTGTATACATCACCGCAAGGACAAAATCTCTGTCTTTTTTTACGGATTTAACGAACAGTTGATAGTAATCGTCTGTGATTTTTTCCACCTTGACGTCTAGCTTACTCAACATGTTTTTAGTCTTTTGGACAACGGGTTGAATAGGGTCTAGCGGGTCAATTTTGTTGACCTTAAAGTACACACCTAGCTGTAGAAGCTCTTGGTCTTCGTAGTAGTTGGCTTCCACTAACTGAACCACATTTTGCCCTTGCTCAATGTCCTCTCCAATCTTTACTCCTTTGTCTTTTTCATTGCCTGAATAGAAAAATAAACTACCAAACAAAACAAAGAAAATCGTTAAAAGGACTCCCCCCATTCGCCGATATTTTTTCACACGTCCATCTTTTAATGACAGTTCTGAAATCATAGTTTCTCCTCCTCTCACTCATTATTTTTTACGCACCAAACTCGTTACAATCGGGTATTCTTTTCCCCAATGTCGAGTGTATTTTGCCGCTACACGACCCTGCTCTGCGTTCTGTTCATAGGTGGTAAGTTGACCGTTTCCGTCAACGCTGGCTACCACACCGGTATGGCCATAAACTTGTGGGGCATACCCACCTTGACCAAAATTAATAACGTCTCCGGCACGCACATCATTGTAGCTAGGATTCAAGATAACTTCCCATCCATAGGCAGCCCAATCATAGTCTGTTCCTATCTGTGAGGCATACTCTTTATTGGATCCCATCAATTGCGGCCCACCTAATTGTGTGACATAGTAAGCCGTAAGCCCATAACACTCTCCATTGTTCAAAGTTTGACCTAAAACGCCATCAAGCGTGTTAATCGAACCCGTACTTCCTTCTTGTTGTTGCGACGTCACATAACGTTTTACCTTGTCACAATAAAAGAAGTTTCCACCATTCAAATAGAGGTACCCGCCATTGTACGCAACAGCGATTGGATCATTGTAGGTGTATCTTGCTCCAGTGGTATTTCCTAAAGACGGCGCCACCACCGTTAACGAATATTTATCCGCCAATTCTGTCGAATGCTTCTTGCCATTTTGAGAAACAAACACATTGTAATTACTCCCGAAGTTATACGATTGGACAGCCGTCCAACGGTCATTGCCTAACGCTCGCGCTTGGTTCAAACACTGCTTGTAATACCGAACTCCTTGTCGTATCGACGACTCAGAATCTGCCAACGCAAACTGAGGCAAGCCTGCCGACTCACTACTCTGCATAGGGTCAGGCTCTTTCCCTCCAGACTCCACCATCATGATGGCCAATAAGACGGGGACTTCTTCAGAAATGTTTTCCTCTTTGGCGTATTTTTCAACGATGGCTTTCTTTGCCAACACTTCTGGACTAAGGTTTTGATTCCCCAAAACCCCTGAAACATTTCCTCCTTGTCCGCTACTTGCACTGTCTGCTTGCGCTAAAAAAAAAGCGCCTGTCGCAAGAAGTATCACCGAGAAAAAAATAGCGACCGTGAGGAAAAAACTACCAGGAAGAAGCCAACATAATAACTTATGCTTTAGGAGTTTTTTCACTAGGCATTACCTCTTTTCTTCAAAAGAAACCTCTTCAATTTTCCAGTCATTCCCACTTTGTCCAAACAATAATTTTCCAGTCATTAATACGCCTCGATTCTGTTTATCTACACTCATAAAGGAGTAAATCAATTGCTCTTTTGCCCCATAATGAACCACTTCTTCCTTCTCTATATTTTGGATAAACTGATAAAGAGAAATCTGTCCAGAAGCCAATTGCTTTTGGACAGATTCGCTTGTAATGGCCTTGATTGCTGGGTCTTTTTTCACGTCTGGGTTCATTAATGAAACGATAAATTGTGTGCCTAGCGCTTCTAATTTACTAATCGTATCCAAAGACGACGCATTCCAATTGGCTTGGTCTACAGCACGTTTAGAAGGCTCTTTTTCTACTGAGGAGGACGACGTTTCCATTGACTCAGACGAACGATTAATCGTTGAAGCATCTTCTTTCATGGTGGAAGAAAGAACATATTCTTCAACGTCGCCTTTTCCTTCATTACGGAAGAAAAGCGAAACCATGCCTATAAGTAAAAACACGACAAAAAAGCACGCAATAAACACCCGAAATTCTTTTGGCTGTTTCATTACGCACCACCTCCAAAGAGAAGTATTTCTTCTTGCGTACGTTCAGTCGTCATTAATAAATTTTCTGCGCCATCAATACAGAGAAGTCCTTGTCCAACCTTTAAATTCGGCAACAACTCATATTGAAGTTCGGAAATACTATCTCCAAACAATTCTCGAATAATCTTTAAAGAAACTTGACTATGTTTCAATAAGAAACGATACTGACACAACCCATACAATTGCGAAATATCATTCGCAGCTTCTGCCATGTCTTTGTCTGACACCTGATCCATATTTGGAAACATTCGCTCCAACCGTTGAGTTGCCAACCAGATACCCCCAAACAACTTCCGTGCTTCAGACATCATGGTCATAAAGAACCGTGTAACATAGGACTTCGTTGTATTGATCCAATTGTGGCACTCGTCTACCGCTATCACAAAATGTCGAGCCAAATCAAGGGCTTCTTCTGAATTCATTGTTTTTATCCGTTCGTTATACAAATCAAATTCTTTCAACCCTTGACGCATACACGCTTCATGCGTTTGGTCAATGGCATTGTACATTTGTAAATCTTGAATTTCTCCTGAAAGCTGTCCCAAAGTATTCGTGTTATAACAAACAACCTGCACATTGCTTAAATCTTTGAACGTCGTATGGCCATTAAACATATTGCCATACTGCTTTCTTAATTTGGTTAACGAAAGAAGAATACTTGAATAATAGCTTTGATACTCTGGATCACTTTCTTCTTCCTTCCGTTTTTCAAAATAAGCGATCACGTCACTTAAAATAGGATATTCTTCCACTGGAAGCGACGTGACAGGTTGTGTTTGTCGTTCTCCAATTAACCCAATGTCTTCATAAAAATCATGGAGAGTATTCGTATAAAGGGTTACTATGTCCTCTTTCGCTTCTTTATTAAACATCCGATACTTAATTCCTGCTTTAGAAATATGTTGCTGGAAAGACGCTTTTTCGTCCACCGTGCCGTCCTCACGGACGACCGTTGGAAATACTTGATACATATTAATCATGCCGTCTGTGCCATCTAAATTAACGACTGCGCCCTGAAACAAGCGAACCAGCGCATTGGCTTCCTTCGTTGTGCCAAAAATACGAATCAAATCACCACGCATTGCGCGATCAAATAACATCGCTTTTAATAGCGTTGATTTTCCCGCGCCCATATCTCCAGATAAAAACACATTGTAGTAAGTGCGTTTGTCTGTTTTCGCAAAAAAATCAATGTATACCGTTCCACCAGAAAACGTCGTACCATAATAGCGCCCTCGTCGGTCATTTAACGCTGTTTGGTTATGAGAAAAACCTAACCCCATGACTTCACCAGGCAAAGGCAAACTTTCCCTGGAATTAGATAGTTTTTCTTGTTCATGAATTGGTAAAAACATCGAACGGTATTCATCGTCGTTTTCATCCATGAATACCGTTCCTGTATACCCATCACTACCCAAAGTCTGCATAATCGTATTGACACGCTTTTCTAGCCCTTCTAATGTGGCATCATACACAAAAATTCGTAAATGAACTTGTTTGATTTGTTCTCCTGTTTGACTCAATGCCAAAGACCATTCCCGTGAAATTTGCTCTTCTGCCGCTAAATCATCCGCTGTAGTTTGATTAGGGGCACGTCGTCTTTGAGAGGCAATTTCACTGACAGAATCAGAAATTGCTTTTTTATAATCCTTATCTTCAGGCGTATAATAATCCACAATTAACAACGTATGTGGCATTACTAAATTTTTAATCCAGGTATCTGTAAACAACGTGGGGCGATCCACCACATGAATACACGTATTGTAACTATCACCAAAACGCAAGAAAAATTCATGTGCAGTAGATACGCCACCTTTTGGTTGCGTATCATAAATCAACTGAAGATCTCTTCGTGTTTGTTGGGTATGTTCTGTTTGATCTTTTATCTGTTTATTCTTCTTCCACAAGTCGAATCCCTCCCGTATTATTCATTAGTTGTAAGACCAACACTTTATCTTGTTCAGAAATTACCTGATAGTCATATACTTTGTACTTCTTAATTTTGCTTAAATTATTTTCCAACTCTTTGATGGTATCTCCGAAAAACCACGTAAATGAGGTAAATCGCATCACGTTTTTTTCCAACCACTTTAATTTTTCTAATTCCGTGTGTAAGAGTCGTAAATGAACGGGATCTGTCGTTGAATCAATCATTTTTTTATAATATTGTTGTTGCGTTTGATTTCGTTCAGGGAAATTCATATACACTTCTTTGACGGAACGTTTGTATTCCCGCATAAATTCCCACGCATTCTCTTCAATGTAATCTAGTTCATCATAAGTTAAATAATCCAAATCATACTTTTTAGGCACTGTAATTTCTGCATACAATTCCCGGTAACTATTTCTTAACTTGATGTACCCTTCTGGTGTCATGCCTGCAACGGGATACAATTTCGTTAATTCCAAAATCCGCTTTTGATTTTTCTTTGCTTCTCGGGTTTGTTTTTTCTTTCGTTCTGCAATCGCATCAATTCCCATGATCTTCCTCCTCTGCTTTTGGTGGGTGAATAGGGTGATAGACCCCGCGTGTTTTATAAAACGCGCGGAGAATCACCTGAAAATTCTTTTTGTTGTGTACTTCAGACGGACTAATCAAAAAATAAACCGTTATTGGAAACAAAATCAGCACAATCACTTTGAATATCCCTACAAAAAACGTAGACAGTAAAAAGCCAAAAGGAATAGCTAAAACCGCAAGAAGAGCGTCTTTTAAGCTTAATTTTTGATTGTATTTTTCTTTTTCAATCAATCGTTTTGGCACAGGAATTTGTCTTCTCATGGTTTATCTCTCCATTTCTCTCCTGTATTTTTTCCTAATTCATAACTTCGTACGCCACCACGTACCAGTTTGGTTTGTGCAAGATTTTGACGTGTAGAAATGTATTTATCTACCATAGCGTCTTTGAATGTATCGTCAGAGCTTGGTGTAGATAAATCTCTTTCCAATCTTGCTCTTGCCTCTTTAGCAGCCATTGGTAAGGTCGCTGGATTAGCCTTTGGTTCTGATTGTTCAGCTAAATTGCCTGCTTGATACGCAGCTAAATGTCCTGGAGAAACCGAAACTTGTTTTTTCACGCCATTTTTGGAGAAATCATTTGCCGGTGTTGCTTTTCCAGCTCCTTCTCCTAGTTTCGGAGGTGTCCCTGTAGAATCTGGTTTGGCTCCAGTTAAATCATTTAGTAAATCAGCTGCTTCTTTAGGATCCGTAATCATTGGTGGGGTAGGTTGTTCACCATTGCCTCCTGAAGGCGTCCCCTCTTCTCCAAAGCCATTCGCAGAAAGATTGGTTTTTGGTTCTGGCGAATGATTAGAGTCTGTGTTTTCTTTGTTTCCTGCTGTTGGTGGGTTATTTTTTGCGCCATTTGTTTGAGTAGTCTTTTCAGGATTAGCTTTTGGTCCTGTGGAAGCTCCACCTTCTGGAAGAGGGCCTCCTTTAAAGCCTTTCAATAAACCGCCTAAACCTGCACCGGCATTCGTTGCGCCTCGTACAGCTTTTCCTCCAACAGATTTTGCCGTCTGCATAGATTTAGATACACCGCTTGCCATCGCTTTTCCTGCGCTAGTTGCGGCCATACTGCTCTGTGTAAAGCCAACTAAGCTTCTTCCTACAGAACTTAAGCCCGCATCAATGCCAAATAACTGTTCCACAATATTTGGACCATCAATTGCGGCCATTGCACCAGCAAGAATCGCAATGATATCCCATGGTTTTTCTAACGACAGTTCTTTTACCGCAGTCATATACAAAACAAAAATGTTCAATAAAACAGAAAGCAAGTACAAAACAATAAACGAATCTCTGATTTTAAACAATAAGGTCTTGTTTCGTTGGCCATTCTCTAAATCCGTCAGTGTCAAGCCATAACCCAACACCCGCATAACACCAATTTCATAACAAATTTTTCCTGTTTTAAAAATGGTAAACACTAAAACAAGCCCATAAGCAAGCAATTCTAATAAGATATACCAAGGGTGCCAAGAATAACGGTAATAAGCCTCGTCCCACTTGAAAACGCCTTTCATTTTGGCAAGTTTGGCTTCACCATTTACTTCTAGTACTTTCTTCGTTAAAGTTTCTTTTCCCTCTTTCGATAGTGGCGATTCTTTAAACAAATGTAAGTCGGTATCTACTTCTTCAGATATATCCAATAGATTTAAATTTTGTACTTTTTGAATATCATTTACGCCTACATCATTGGCTGGATATTGCCACCCTTGTTTGTCAATGGTATACAAATCCGTAATATTGTCTTTAAAGATCTGTAACGTGGCTTCGGAAGGCTGTTGTAGTCCTTCTCGACCAGCTGAGACCAATTCTCCCGCTTTGCCCATAAAAAAAGGCAATCCTACAAACATTAGAATTGCCATCAATATATTATTCACGATTTTTTGTTTGTCTTTTTTAGGGTCACCGATTAAGCGAAAGGCGATCCATAGCATCGCCAACGTCATTAACGAAATAACTACCGGACGATACGGATCAATAAAATTTCTAACTGCTTGACTGTCCCAAAAATTCATTAATTGATACATTTGGGACACACCTTCACCTAAAGCATCCACAAACCCTTTAATACCAAGCAATAGATTGAATGAGATATCTCGCGAAGCACTGACCCAAAATTTCGAGATATTCAATAACGGGTCAAACTCCAACAATCGAGCAATGATTTCTTCATTGGACATCGATTCCTATTCCCCCTTCCTATCGTTCTACCATACTGTAAAATAGTTCTTGAACCTCAGGAATATCGAAATAAATCAACCAATTTTCTACTTCTTCCACTGTATCTAAAGAAAGAAAACGATCGTATTGGTCTTCTTCCACGGAACGTTGAACAATGGCGCGCATCAAAGTTAATTGATCCTCACTAAACACGTTAGTTAATAAGGTAAACGTGTCATGAATAGGTTCTAACTCTTCAATCATGGTAGAAACTTCTTCTTCTGGCAACGTTTCTTCTGTTGTCCCATGTATATACTCCACTTCTTCCACCTCCCTTGGCTCTTCTATTTCATCATAAGTAGGGGTTGGTTGCGGATCTTTTGTATAAACCCCTGTATCTTCTATATCAACCGTATCAATCTTAAAGTCGATAATTAACTCCTCCATGCAAAGATACGCATGTGGACTTGGTTCTCCATGTAATTCCTCAAAAGTCATTGGGTGATCAAATCGAGGCATTAAATACTCATAGCGGTGCAACATTTTGGTTCCCTCTGCTTCACACGCTCGAATCGGTCGTGGCTCAACGCCATTCCCTTTTAAGTCTCTACGCATTTTCGTCCGATAAACAATCCATTCTCCAGGCTTCAATAACCGTAGCTCTTCTTCTTTTAACAATTCTCGTCCGTCTTCTGATTCACCATAACTTTTATCCATGCTTAATGGATCCCCATGTCGGCTAGTAGAAATAACCGTTGTTTCCCCTAACATACTACAGAAATACTTCGCATCGTCTTCTCCGTCTCCCATAATATAAATCTTGTTTCCACACGCATTTATTAAGGCACGGGCACCTTCTTTTCCATAGTTTTTGTCTAATTGCACCATTGATTGGGTGATCAAGTAATAAATCATTCCCCGCTCTAATCCAACATTCATATGGCGCTCTAAGCCTGGTACAGCTGGAAAATTGGCTACTTCTTCCATGACACTTTTTACTCTACGTGGCAATTTAGAGTCTCTGGATAAAGTCGCGCATTTCGCCAACACATAATTCATTTGTGTTAAGAAGGTGGAAATTAACGCATAGTTGGAGTCGTCGTAGTCTGGATAAACAATAAACAACGCCACTGGTTTTTCCCCATACGCCAATTGTTCAAAAGCAAAATTACTTTTAGCCGTTAAACGACCAATACTATCAAAGGTAAAACTCTTTAGTTTTGCCATTGTACCTGTATAAATCCCAGAACGGGTAATCCCTTGAGAAAATCGAATTGTCGAAAATTGAAGTTTTGCTGGATTCGTTGGCTCTAAATCACTGAAAAACGCGTCTAAAGACGTCATGCCATTTTCGTCTGGATCTTGGCCCAATTCACTCAACATTACCGAAACGGTATACATAGTAACTTTTTCAGGTTCGTCTTTCTCTTTACAAAGAAAACATACTGCTAAAATTAGCGCATTCACTAGCGCAATAGACGCTTCTTCCCACATAGGATCTGAATGAGAATGTTCGTTATGAAACAAGGAGTAAGTGAACGTGTTACATAACAATTGCGCTGTATCGTAATCGCCTTCCCAATATGCTTTTTTGATTAATTCTAGCGGATTATACCCCATTGAATACTCTGGCTTTACTAAATTTAAACACCAAACGTCATAGCCAAAACGCTCAAACTCTGCTTTGGTATTTTTAATCATATTCCCCTTTAAATCAGTGATAATCACCGAATCTTTTTCTTTTGCACGCATAATCAGGTCTAGCGTTGGATAAGTATACATTTCTGTTTTTCCAGATTGTGTTCCCGCGTCTACCCAGGCATTAGTCTTATTTCGGTCCATAAACACATACCCATTTGAACAAAAAGGCAGTGAAAATCCTTGAAACTTCCATAAAGAATACCACACAGGCGACAAATTAAAATGAAGAACCGGAATCCCGCTTTCTCCTTCATATTCTTCCTCATTCAACGCCACGATTGGATATTGTTCAAGCATTTCTTTAAAGGTTGTCCATCGAGCAACCCCTTTTGTGCCTTTATTCAAATCCCGATAAGCAATCCGCATTTGGTATAGTTTTTTTGGTACAAGCAATAACCAAACAAGCAAAACTGCTAGTGGGAAAAAGCGCATGTACGCACCGAACAAAGGCGCTGGTTGTAACGGAGACGTTTGTAAGAGATAGGTCCATAATTGTTGCCCAATAGACGGACCGTTTTCCATCAGTTCTGGTGAAATCCCTTGATTTTTTATCGTAACTAACGCAGATAAGCCTACATAAAGAAGTTTTGTGAGAATATTTAATCCTATAAGCAATGCAAAATAAGAGGCTACACCAACAAAAGCAATCGCCAAAGGATGGGAAAGAATCACTTTCCATTGTTTATATTTCTTATGCATGAATCTCCCTCCTTAACGACCAAGACCTTGCGTCCTCTTTTTAGCAGCCGGTGCATGTTCTTTTCGTGTACTAGAGGGGGTCTGTGTTTTTTCTTGTTCATTGGTCTTGGCTAAGCTTTTTTCGTACTGTTGATCAATTTCTTGTATAAATTGTTTACATGTTTTTTGAATATCTCCTAAAATAGCCACTTGTTCTTCTGCGTTTTCTTCATAAAACATTTGGCCATTTTTCGTCCAGTTAGCAATGTAAGGAATCGCATGTTCTTTCGTATCTATCCCATAATGATTTGAAACAACATAAGACACCATTTCTGCTTGTAATTCCTTGATATTGGTCGTTTGCGCCGTTACTTGTTTGGTGGACCAGTACGAATTCGGCTCATTTTGTCGCGTACGATCATGTAATTGCGCATGGGCCAATTCATGTATCAAAGTAGCCACTTCTTCTGTTGGCGTGTTTCTTGGATTGAGTACAATTTCTTTTTGTTTACCGTCTATACTTGTCGCAAAAACGCCTTTAGCCAAACCCAACTCCCGAAAACCCAGCCGAGACGTTTGCGGCGTACGAATAGGTACCTGCATTTTTTCTGAAACATGGTGTAATGATTGTTTTAAAGCAGCTAAATCGGTTGTTTTTTCTGTTGAAAAAGCAAACCGTTTATTAGGAAACAACTTAGGATAATCCTCAGGTTTCGCATTGGTTTGCGTAATATCAAATACAGTTGTTGGCGAAAACGAATAAATACTATGTTTCGTTAATTCTCCTGTTTGAATTTTTTCTTTTTGTTCTTTGGTGGCTTTTGATAAAGGGATACATTGCCCATTTTCTCCCTTAATGTATTCAAAAATATTGGGTTTTAAAATACGAATCCCTTTTTCCCCTCGTTGAACAGAGAAGCCCATTTTTTTGAAAAAGGCAAAGCTTCCTACTGCCTGAGCACCTTCAAATTGCGCCTGAATCAATGCTTGATTCCGAAAAGAATACTCATAGAAACGATCCATAAACCGCAATAACTCTAATTGATCTTCAATTGTTTTGGTATGGTTTTGAATGTAGGTCAAGCTTTTTTCAGTCATTTGTTGGACTTCTTGTTCAATTTCTTCTTTTGTCCGTTTTTGCCACTTAGCCATTTAGAAACTCCTCTCTAGTCATAAAGACCCCTTCGCCAAATTGATGTTTTTCTTTTAGTATTTGTTGGAAATCTTCCGCAATCACTTCGTCTACTTCCAACATTAATTCTTCTTTTGTTTCTAAATCTTTCGCGTATAGCCGATTAGGCTCCACCTTTGTGATTCGAACCAATTTCTTTTTATTCATGTGTTCCTCCTAAAAACGTTATTTTTAAATACAAAAAAGAGTCCCTGCAAATAAGCAAGGACTCTTTCTAGTCATTTTTTTGATCTTTTATACAAGTATAGATTGTGCTCACACAGAGTTAAGCAATAAAAAATTCCTAAACTTGCATGCAAGAGTATGTTAAAAATAGATAACTCAAAGACATTTACTACTTGTGCCACACAAAAAGACACTCCTAGAACCAGATAGAAAATACCTAACCATAAGAAAGGAACTTCTTTCTCTTTTGACAGTGTTCTTTCCACTAAAAATGGCAAGAATGACGGAAAATACTTTACTTTGAAGGCAAGCTCTATTTTTCTAGGTACAAGGTTTTCTTGTTCCGTTAAACTTCCTTTGTCCTTCGATAACGTATACTCACGTTTTTCTCTTACCAACTGAAAATACGTCTTTTCTTCTGTAGAACGATATGATGTTATAAGTTTTTGAGCCAACTCTTCATCATGGAGTTTAATTACTTGTTGCCACAAACAACAAATAATAAGTAGTGAAGATATCGGTAACAGCTTGTGCCACACTGATTCTGAAAGTCCACCAACTATTCCTATTAAAGCCCACGAAATAAACACATTTGTAATAGGTGTCAAAAGTTTTAACAGGCTTCCTTGTTCTTTTATGAAATGACTGAGCAAATAAACACAAACCAAAACAGCATATATTAAACGAATATACCTCCCTACTCCAAATGTTTCTTGCCCAAAAGAAATAGTCATGGCATTCATACTATGCCAACCTTCCATTCCCACATCAGCTAAAGCAAAAAAGATACATACATTTACAACCATATTAAATACGCGTTCCACTACATATTGTTGATACCAATACTTCATATTAAACCTCCACTAATGCTGCTTTCGCATGTTGTAATGCACTTACTGCGTCATTGACTTGTTCTTGTGTTGCTTGTGGATCTGCCATTACTTGATTGGCTGTTTGCAACGCTTGAGCCAATGTTGCCCAACTATCCGATGTATAGTTTGAGGCTTCTAACTGAGCAACTTCTTGAATCAGCTGTGTTAAGACGGTCTTATCTGCTTTTCTTACCAATTGCTCTTTGGCTTGTTGTAACGCTGCTAATTGTGCTTGTGCTGCTTCTTCTGTTACTTCACCACTAGAAACAAAGGCTTTCGCTCTAGCCAATTCAGCTGTAAATACCGCTACGGATTGTTCCGTATACTCGGTTAAATCCATTTGTTCGCAAACTTCAATCAAACGCGTCAATTGTAATAGACTATAATCTGGTTCCCCAATCGTTTGTAATTGAGCTAACGCTGCTTGAACCAATTGAACACTTTCGTCCACTTGGGCTTGTGTAGCATCCACAAATTGCAAGACTTGTTGCGCTTGACCTACCGCTTCGTCTAATACTTGTAAACTTTCAGCTGTATACAACGCGCGATCAATGCCTTTGGCTTGCTCAACAATCGCTTGAAGCGCTGCTTTTTCTCCACGTTCTACTAAATGCATAATCGCTTGATTCAACTGATTTAACGCTTCATCAATACGTTCTTGTGTCGCTTCGCCTTCTTGGATCAACGCTGTTGCTTGTTCATACGCTTGATCTAAGCGTTGGGCACTTTCTGTCGTATAGTTTTCTCGTTGAATGAGCTTCACTTGTGCGACCAACTGCTCTAAATCAGAAAAATTTCCTCGTAGTACCAATTGATCAATGGCTGCTTGTAAGGCTTCTACTTGTGCATTCACTTGAGCTTGCGTTGCTTGACGTTCTTCTAACATAGTTTTCGCTACCTTCAGTTGGTTTTGCATCGCTTGATAAGAAGCTGTCATATAAGCAGAAGCTGGTAAGCCTTCCGCATTTTCAACTAAGCGTGCCAATACTTGATAATCCACAATCGCTACAGGTGGCTGTGGATCAGGTTGTGGCGTTGGTTCTTGCGGTGTTTCTGGTTGAACAGGCGGCAATGGAACAACTGGTTTGTCCATTTCTTCGCTTGGTTTTGTTGGTGTATTATCCGTTACTGGTTTTTGCGGAGATTTTTCTGGTTTAAAAATTGCTGGTTGTTGCAATACTTGGTCAAGAATTGTCGGCTGTTTTGTTGCTTCCTTGTCTTTGATTGATTGTGCAACAGCGACCAGCTCTTTCGGCGATAAGGAGGACTTCGTTGTTCCTTTATTGTCTGAATCTTTCGCTGTTTCTACCAAGCCAAACCGTTCAAAAACATCCGTTGAAACGTCTGTGTTCGCTTTCTTTGCTTGACTTTTCTTAGTCGTAACACTTGATTTTTTTCGACGATCTTCAGGAATGATCCAAGAATCAGTTTCTTTTTCTTTCTCTCCAGAAAATTTTTCAGTTGCTTGCTGCTTTGGTGGGGTAAATGCTTGGTAAGTCGCATAACCGACCGTTCCCGTACAAACCGTCACAGCGGCTACAATACCTAATAATTTCTTGTTTTTTAATAACTCCTTGTCAAAAATTGGCTTATTCATTTTCATAATAAAGCTCCTCTCCTAATTGTGTTAAACGTTGTTTCCACAGTTTTTCATTTTCTGAATCTTTCTTTTCCCGATAAAGAGCGATCATTTCTTGACATGTTTTTCCCGTCTCGATCAATTCCTTTATTTCTTCACTTTTCAAGCGCTTATTGATTGATTCAGCTTCTGAAAATGATTCTTTTCGAATCGCTCGAATGGCTTTTTTTGTCCAAGCTTTTTTTAATTCTGTGGCTAATTGGGTACTTTTTAAGGTTTTATTCAAGATTTCTGCTTCTTCTAATTGATCCAGTTGAATATACGCATAGGCCAACATTACTTTTCGATCCGTATTTAATTCTGACCCTTCAGTTTGAATGACCTTTTTCCATTCTTTTTGGTAGAAAGCCAAATCAAAGGTTCCCTCATCAGTGGGAAATTGCGCATTAAATGTTTTCAACTCCTGAAACGCTTGTTGTTCCACTAAATATTGTTCAATGGCTTCCCGTTTATCAGGAAAGGCAACAGCTGCTTCCGCATATTTTTCTTCTTTTAACAATTGTTCATAGGTTGGCTTGCTTTGTACGTCTTGCTTTGAAAAAGAACTTACCCAAAAACCACCTATTCCAAGAAAAACGAGAAGAAGTACCCCTAGGATTATTCCTTGGGTACTTCTTACTGAAAAGGTTGGCAAAGAAAAAGAACGCTTCGATGCGTTCACTGAGGGCGTACGATTCCTTTTTTCCTTTTGTTTTTTCTCTCGTTTTTTTGGTTCTTCTAAAGTATCTGGCGCTTCTAATGCTTGCTGGATACTGGCTAACAGCTCTTGGCATTCGGCAGAATCTGTCCGTTTGTGTAACGTGTTAAATGTATGTTGGACAACCAAAAGAAGGTTGCGTGAATGACCTTCTCCTACTACACAGTCATCCCGAAAAAGAATGTCTTTGTCTTCCATAATGGTTAATCGGATCGTATCTTTTTTTCCAGTATCTTCCGCAAACGTTTCTAACTTTTGCAAAAGCAAGTTGGCTTCTTTCACCGTTAATCGTTTTCTTTTAGAAGGGAGAAGTGTCTTCACCTTCCTCCCTCCTGTTATCTGAACATACATAAACTTCCCTCCGTTACGCGCTCATTAGCCAAGAAACAATCGCTGCTCCCGCTACAGCAATACAAATTCCTAATACAATGTGTTCTATATGTTCTTTGGCTTCTTCTACTTTGCGTTGATTTTTACGCATAATATTCCAAGCCGCCATTAAAATCTGTAACGTTGCCCAAGAACCCACAAGACCTGAAAAACCACCAATAAGAAAAGTTAAAACTGTTTGAATTCGTTCCATTAAGCTTGTCCTCCTCCATGATTTTTATGATTAGAATAAAAAGACCCTTGCGTTTTTTCCGCTTGTGTTTGTTTGGTCATCATCGCTAACGCTTCTGTCAACGTGTCTTGGTTCGTGGAGATATATTGTTGATACAACTCTCCCAACCACGTATCATGATCTTCTTTTTTTGCTGCCATGATTGCTTTTGCTAATTTTCGCCGATTGTTTAATTCGGTTTGTGTAATTTTCATTTGTTTAAGTGCCTCCTAATAACTTACTTTTCGTTTATTTCGTTTTAATTGCTTCGCTTGTTGTTTCTTTTCCTGACGTTCACTTCCAAATGTCGGGGTAAAGCGTTGGCCAATCAAACGCAACTCATGTAAAAATGCTAATTCCTCGTTATATTGACCTACAGGAATTTTTTTCACCCATTCTCTTTTTCGACCATAGCCTTGCCAGATATAGCCTGCTTGGTAAAGGGCTTGTTTGCAATGAAACCCTCCTGAAACGCCGATATAGTAATGCATACACAAAAGTGCTTCAACGGGTCGCAAAACACTTATTTGACTCATTGGAAACTGTTGCTTTAGAAAGGCTGCTTCTTGTTCCGCTTCTTGCTTTGTTGAAAATTCCTTTTCCCAAGCTTTACCTAACGTAAAGTAGCGGTAACTTCGATTTTTTAATAGCATTCGTGCCTCGTAACTATTCGTTACATGGACGGTAAAACCATTGTTTGTCGTTTGATTGGGCAACTCCCACGAAGAAACCTCACCAAATCGTTCCACTAGTTGATCATATTCTTTCACTGCATGGATAAGCAGTGTGTCTTCTGTCAACAAATCCATCGCCATAGCCGTACTTACCAACAAAAAGAAACGTTCATAAAACGCGTCTTTTTGTTTCAGTTCTCCTTCATCCATGAACAACACATGACGTGTCAATTCTCGTAACAGCGTTAATACCGTAGCTTCAGGAGACTGAGTAAGGGTAAACAGTTCAATTTTCCGATCATTCGGCACATATTGGGCCTGCCTACTTTTTAATTCCTTTGGAACAATGGAAACAGTAAAATCCAAATAAGGCGTTGCGTCTTCATACGTATTGGTTAATACCGTACACAACAAGTGATGCAAGGTTTGTTCTTCTCCAACCATTCCTCTCACCTCCCTTCAAAGCAACAAAAAAAGCAAGTAAAAACTACTTGCTTCAAAAATTGCTTTATGTTATATAATAAATAGAAGGACAATACTCCTTTAATAATCCCTGTGACTAAGTCACAAAACAAAAAATACTCCTTTGGTGTCCAGTAGTTGCGGTACTGGACATTCTTTTTTTCTTGAAAAAAAGACAGCATTTGTGGTATAAAAAAACAAAGAACAGTGTTATTTTCTGTTCTTTGTCACACTCAAGCGTCCGTTAGCGGATACTAACGGGCGTTTCTTTCTGGATCAATAGTCTACCAACAATATTTTCCAAAAACAGTCAATCAGTGGTCGATTGACTGTTTTTATCATAAAATTGACATCCTTTTCATTTGCATTATAATAAAAGGTGTATTAAACACTCCATCACAATCTATCTTGAAAGGCTTCGCATATTTTGTCGAGCCTTTTTATTTTTTATTGAAAAAGTTCTTTGGCTGTGATATAAAATAAAGAAGCGAGTAACTCAAACATAGTGCAAATCCTGAGTAAATTCGACGCATTGAATTTACGACTGCCAGTCTAAAAGACTGGTATTTTTTATTGAATTTTTTTGAAGAATATGCTATATAAATAACATATACCTCAAAAAAATTAGATAATGTTTTCTAAACCGCTGTTGAAGCAATCAGTTGTGATTGCTTCTCTTTTTTTATTTCCTTTACTCAGAAGCTTCTTGTTTTAGAAACTATTAGCTTTCCACTTTTTAACTGTCTCTTTACTTTTTATCCTCGTTCACTAGATTCTTCTAAAGTGACTGATGAATCAGTTTCAAGCACACATTCTTGCACAGATAAACTTTTCGGTTCGATAATTGACCACTTCAATTTCACAGTAACAAATGTTTCTTTTAGATATTTTCCTATATGAATATGAGAAGATTGTCCTTCTATATAGGCAGGTTGGATATCGTTCTCATGTTCAACTATTTTAAAACCAACTGGAACAAAAATCTGCCCAGCGTAATCAAATAAAATAACTTGATCTTGAATACGTTTAGGAATAGAAGCAGCGTCTCTTTTTTCTCTATAATCTGTAATAACAGCTAAATGGTTTCTCGCTCTTTTCCAAAAAAGGTGAATCGCAAGAGTACTTAAAAGAAACGTTACTAAATGGGAAAGAAATGTAAAAATGAATTCTATTGGAATATCATCCAACGTTTGGATATTCGGAATTTGTTTTTGCCAAATTAAATAGACAAACCATACACAACAATAATTGGTAAATATTTTTACTAAATGACATAATCGCTCTCTTTTATAGTATGATTTAGACATGTCTACCATCAAACCTACGAAATGGATAAGAAATAAAATAAGTAAAAAACTACTTAACGTAGTGGCTACAGCAGCAACCAGCTGCTGTTTAGATATTCCACAAATTTTATCTAATTCAAAATAAATTAGACTAAAATTCCAAAAATACAACAGACAGACTATCTTCGCAAAGTGTTTGATAAAATAAATAAGATTCATCCATTGAACACGATAAAATGCAGAACTTGTTAGGGTTGCTACACACTTATTTTTGGTTTCTTTCATTTCACGTTTTAACTCGTTGAACATTTTTTTAGCATCATTTTTCATTTGTTAAACCTTCTTCCATCATAAATTCTACAGAGTGACTGTTTGCTTGTCGCAACGCACGATTTTGTGAACGTAATTCTTCATTTTCTAGTTGAAGTCGTTGTATTTCATCGTTGACCTGCTTTAAAAAGTCCAACGACTCTTGAATTGCTTTTTGTTTGTCAGTCAATAAACGTCGACGTTCTCTATATTTTTCCTCCATGAATCTAATTGATACCAATGATACTGCCGTTGATATCGGTAGTAGCATTAACAATAAAAAATTGTTCATTGTTTGATTTTCTCCCTTCTACTTTTCTTCTTATTTTCAAAATCCTTTCTCGTATAAACAAAAGAAAAGCAGACACATTGTCTGCTTTTCTCTGTTTCTTTATTTCGGCATGATATAACTCAACATACTTGTTTGAGTTGCTGCAATTGTACGAGTAGATACGACGTTTAAGCCTTGTACATTCATTTCTGAAATGTAAATAGAACCGTCTTGATTCACTTTTTCTACAAATGCGACATGACCATAAACTGGGTCTGCACCCAACACGCCTGCAGGAAAGGAAACAGCTGTTCCAGCTTGTGGTGTGCGACTCACTTCATAACCTCGGGCTTGGCCTGTCACACCCCAGTCTTTTCCATTTCCCATGGTTAAGTCAATGTGTTTGCCTAATTGCGTGATTCGATTATAGACATATTGCGTACAATTTCCCCACGCATAGCTGTTTGCCGTATCATAGTTTTCCCCGTTATACGCTGGAAAATCAGATCCTGTCATTTCTACTGTTGCTTTCGGATGATCATACATAGTTAAGTCGTAGGTTTCAATTAAGCCGTTTAATTTCTGGTTGTACTGACTATCTGTCGCATAACGTCCTGTCAAATACTGAGTAGCTTCTTGATAGGTTTTCGCTTTACTTTTCCAGACACCTTCATAAAAAGAAGCGTTCCCTGCCAAGCCTTCTTTTAACAGTTTCGCATAATCTTTTAGGCTCTCCTCGTAGCTCTGATATTGTCTAAAGGTTGCTTGGGTAGTATAAAGTGTTCCATTGCCTAAATCCTCTTGTGTCGCAAAAGAGACCCCTTTTCCGTTATGTGTGCCTTTAATGCCAAACAAATTATAATTTGGTGCTTTTGATAGTAAACTTTGACCACTAGCAGATTCTAAAATTGCTTGTGCAATCATAACGGAAGCATACAAATCATTTTCTTGCCCCACTTTTCTAGCTGCTTCCCCAATCTTTTGAATAAACTGTTCCACACTTTCATTTCGTTCAAAATGAACCGTCCCATCAGAAGAAAGCGTACTTTCTGGCACTAACTCTTGAATAGGGGCTGATGGGGCTTGGTGGTATTCTTTGACTTCGTCTACAACAGTTGCTGCTATTCCTTGATTTGTAGTGCTTGTTTCTGTATTAGTAGAAACACTTGATTGAGTGGACTCATTTTGTTGGTTCGTCGGCTTTTCTGTTGGCTTTTGTGGTGTTTGTGTCGGTGTTGAATCCGTTGGCTTAGACTCTTCCACAGGCTGATTTTCTTCTGGTTTTTGTTCTGGTTCTACGGGTGTGGTTTCTGGTTTGCTTGAATCTGGCACCGTAGGTGTTTCTGGTTCCACTGGTTGCTCAGGTGTAGTTGGTGGTTCTTCCGTGGAAGAATCTGTTGGTGGTGCTTCTGGCGTTGTTTCTGGAGTAGAATCAACGGTTTCTTCTGTTTGTTCTCCAGTACTTCCTTCTTGAATCGTCGCAGATTCTGAAGAAAGCGTTGGCGACGTAGGTTCTTCATTTGCAAAAACTGCTGGTGTATAGCCAAATACTTGGCTAACAACTAATAATGCAGACAATAATTTACTTGTTTTCTTCATGACTTTTCCTCCATTTATTTCATTTTTTTCTTACCAAACAGAAGTATATACATCTGTTTGTGAAAACTTTTTTAACACATTATAAAATTTTTTCAAAATTCTGTTTAAAGCAAGTCGTTTATTTGTGTTATATACTCGGTTAACTGCGGGACTTTCTTAAAAAAGTTTACCAGTGTCTGTTTTGAAAAAGTAGGTTTAAAGTAAAATGCAAAAGGGTGATTCTCCTTGATAGGTATCAAGACGTCAAAGGAATAAACTTCCATTGCTTGATCTTTAACTTGGTTAAGTAGTAATTCTTCAGGATCGGCAAATTCTCCTATAATGTATCCTTTATTTGTTTTAAAACACAAAACTAAAGAATACTCTCTTTGATTTTTGTCTGTGGGTACATACAAATCTGGCCAATAAGGTTCCGTCCATAATGAGTTATAATCAAATAGATAAAACTGATTGCATTGATACGCCATGATACCTTCTCCTTCTAATTTTTTACTTTCAGGTGCCACTTGTTTAATTTTCGTTTCTTTATTTTGGATGATTTTGGTACGTCAAATCCAAACAAATCTTTCCAAACACCATGGCTTCCTTGTACAATCGGTATCGGCAAACACTTGCCTGAATGTATCAAAATTATCTGGGTATATGCCCTCAACTGATCTGGCTTCAACAAGCCGTTCTTCTGAAATTCCAACACTTTATTCGGTAAAAGTGAAATCCGAAAAAGATAATTATTTTCATCATAATAAAGTTTTACATCTGTTTCTCTCACTGCCAAAGCTTTTCCTTCAGCTTTAAAAATACTTCCCATAAAGTTCCTCCTAAAATTTTCTCAATCATTATAAGTAAAAACAGTGAACTTCACTGTCAAAAAATACTATGTTACTCAACATGTAAAGCTAGATAACTTAAGCATACGCCTAAGAAAAAACCAACAAATAAGCCACATGCAAAGAAAATGCTACTCATTTGTGTGCGTCTCCTTCTATTTTCTTATCATCCACAAACAACTCTGTTCCATCTTGGTTTACACGTACTTTTTGATTATTGGTTGTTATTCCGCTTAACTCTCCTGAATACAAAAAGTCCACTTGATACAAATCAATAGCATTGTCTGCAAGTTTTTTAAATTGTTTTGGTTTATTTAGATAGTTCTCATTAGTAATTTGAATATTTTTTACTTCCGTACCTTTAAGGGTACCTTTTAAATAAAGTCCTGGGAATTTTTCCCTTTTTGAACCGTCCGCTCCATTAAAAATAAAAGTAACACTAAAAGGAATATCCTTCTTTTTTTGCCGATCTTCAATCTCTATAATTGGTCTAAACTTCTCATTTACCTTTTCTGATAACAGATAATGTTTTTCTTCCAATCTCTGTTGAATCGTATCTTTCCACTTGATCTCTTGTTTAGCATACAAACAACCCGTCACAAATAAAGCAATACCATAAAAATAGGCAACATTTCCTAGTAGAAACCAAAATTATTGAAGTAAATCGCCTGTTTCTTTTAACTCTTTTTCATTTCTAAAGATTCTTTTTTCAACATCCACAATATTTGAATCTAGCACCTGTATACTTCCCTTCAAATCCTCATAAAAATTAAATATATCACTTAAAAGAACATATTTTTGAACATATAAAAAAGTAAGAATAATTAAAATAGATGGAAAAATCATAAAACAACTGAAGGGAGCGTCAATAATTTTGTGTAAATAAATTGTCCTCCTGCAAAATAATTAGTTACTCAGTAAACATTGAAACTAATGTATCGGTTACCTGTTGAAAACCTTTATGGCTTCTGTTTAGAAATTTTTGATTGTATGTATCAAAAATGCTGACTAGAAAGCGTTCTAGTGATTCTTCATTTTGAAACTGCTCTTTTCTACGGCTGTATCTTTTAATTTGCTTATTGAAAGACTCGATTAGATTGGTTGAGTAAATGGTTCTACGAATGCTAGGTGGAAAATCATAAAAAGTTAATAAGTCTTGGTTTTCTATGAGTGACTGCGTCACTTTAGGATAGTTTTTCTTCCATTTCTCAATCATGCCGGATAAGAAGGTATTCGCTTCTTCTTTTGAGTTAGCTTGATAAACAGCCTTAAAGTCATCACAGATTTCTTTTCGGTCTTTGACACGTACTTTATGAGCGATATTACGAGATACATGGATACAACAATGCTGATATTTTGCTTTAGGATAAATTTGATGGATAGTATCTTTCATGCCTTTTAAGCCGTCCGTAATAAAAAGCAAGACTTCTTGAACTCCTCTGGAGTTAATATCCTGTAGCAGCTCATTCCAAACGTATGTTGATTCAGTTGGAGCAATCGCATAACTCAGTACTTCTTTAGTGCCGTCTTCTCGTATACCAATGGCAATATAAATCGCTTCTTTGGATACGGTTTGACGTTTTAGTGGAATGTAAGTAGCGTCCATAAAAATAGCGACATACTTATCATTTAAGGCTCTGGATTTAAAGGCATTTACTTCTTCAGTCAGAACTTTAGTCATGTTGGACATGGTTTGTGGAGTATAGTGATGACCGTACATTTTTTCGATCAAATCAGCAATTTCAGACATCGTAACACCTTTTTCGAATAAATGGATAATAGTGGTTTCCAATGTATCGTTTGTTCTTTTGTAGGCTGGTAAAGTTTGTTGTTTAAACTCACCATTACGATCTCTAGGTATTTCCAATGTTAATTCACCATATTCGGTTTTGATTGATCGAAAGTAAGAACCGTTTCTCGAATTACCTGAATTAAAACCAGTGCGATCATATTTTTCGTAATCTAAAAAAGCCGTTAATTCAGTCCGTAGGAGTGTGTTTATCGCTTTTTCTAAGTGCGAACGGAATAATTCATTTAAATCGCCTTTAGTGACTAGAGTTTGCACAATTTCTGTAGTAAAATCATTCATAGGGAAGTCCTCTTTTCTGTGAATTGGTTGTCGTTAACTTTATTCTACAGAAGCGACTTCCTTTTTTGTATGGATTTTTTCATTTACACAAAATATTTTACACTCTCGGAATTTGCTGAGTTTTTTATTGTTTTTCAACCCAATTGTGTGTAGCTATTTGTGGTCTATTTTCAATTTTATTTTGATTTAACAGGTTCTTTTTCTCAATTGCACATTCAACGAATAAATTGTAAAAAGACTTATAAAATAGCCCTTTAGGACTTGTAACAGTAGAATCGGTTTTAATTTTATGCGTCACTCTTCGCAAACATTGGTCAATTTCTTCTTGATAATCTTCCCCAATCAAAACAACGTTATAGTCTTTTTCAGCTTTAGTTTTAGCTCGAATTATGGTCCCTACTTGTTCATGGGCTTCTTGAATAGTATTAGAGAACGCACCAATAAATTTTAAGCTATCTTTGTTAAGAAAGGTGTTCTCTTGAACTTCTGGAAACTGATCGAGTAATAATTGTTGTTGCAGCTCCTCTTTTTTAGTATCTATTGTATCTATTGTATCTAAATTATTTATATATAGATTGGGTTGGTTTTTCCCACTTTCGAAAAAAGTACTGGTATTAGTGGATTCTTCTGGACGTTGGTTTTTCCCACTTTCGAAAAAAACGCTGACTTTATCGTGTTTATCCGAAGGTTGGTTTTTCCCACTTTCGGGAAACTCATTAGTATGGCTAGCTTTATTGAGGGCATAAACATCTGTTGCAGTAACTTCAAGCTTCCCTAAATACAAACGATTCGGATAATTTTTGAATTCACCAGTAGGAAGTTTTTTAGGAGGAATACGTTTTTCATAAAGTAAATTTTTACTTTTTAATTCTTTTTTTATTTTTGCAATTTTATTTTCTTTACATCCTAAAATTTCCATCAGTTCATTTCGGGTAAAGATAAAATAAATATGTCCATCTTGATCTATCCAATTATTTTGAATTGAATATTCACATCGGTCTTGTAGCATTGCGTAAGCTATTTTACTATCGTTAGACATACTTTTATAAAATTCTGATGTAAAAAGTACTTTAGGCAGTTGGTAATACAAATTTCTATAGGTTTCATTAGCTGAAATGAATTGAAACTCATTCATAGTTCTATCCTCTTTTCTGGAATTAAATTTGAATAAATTTTTTTAGGTCAATTATAGATATACCATAAGTATATTTAATGCACAACAGAAGCCAGTTATTATGTTATAAGTTATAAGTAAAGAAAATAGACATAACTTATAACTTAAAAAGTAAAAAATTATAAGTTATAAGAAAACATAAACTTATAACTTATAATTTTTTACTTTTTTATTTTATCGTTTTTCTTGATAATAGGGGATTATAGTTGAATATAGAGAAATAAGTTATAAGTTATAAAAAAATCCTAATTTATAACTTATAACTTATTTAGATTTTTTGGTTATTTTTTTATAACTTATAACTTTATTTTTGTAGAAAAATTATTCATTATTTAATTTATCGAAAGCTTCTTCAATTTCTTCTCGCAAGTGTTCTTCTTTAGCAACACCTAACTTTGTTTTGATATATGCTTCGGCTAAAGTGTCTATATACTTTTCAAAAGTAATTCGACCTGTCTCAACTTGAAATTCTTCCACATAATCTTTTAAAGTTTCTAGCTTACTTTCTAATGCGGGAGAAATCATTTTAGGTCGACATACTTTATAACGAGAATCAGTTATTTTTTTAGGACGTCCTCTTTTTTTTGTTGTAGGTGTAATTGTCGTATTTGGTAAATGCGCTTGAGAAGGAGATATATTTTTTTTTAAAGCACTATTTAATAATGTGTCGCTGCTAAAATTCATTTCTCCATCCATTTTAACTCTTTTTTTTGGTTCTTTAATTAATTTGTTGAATTGTTTAGGAGTAGAATACGCTGAAGTATTAAAAGTTTTTCTATCATTTGACAACATCATTCAATCCCTTCTAATAAAAAATCTGTTCTAGCTTCAATTTCATTTAAGAGGTTTATGAATACAGAATGGGCTTTGAAATCCCATTGATCATAATTTCCATTTTTGTGTACAAATAAGTGAATTCCATCTGTTGAATATCCTTTTAATCTTTCTTGGTAGGTAATCACAGTGTCTAATACAGCGCTATCATATTCTTCTTTTGCTTCATTCATGATTTTATTATCAATGGTTGAATCAGGTTTTAACATACAAGCAATAATTCCAACAACTTGTAAATCAATGTTGTATCTATCAACCATAAAATTTTGATAACCTATATATTTTCTTACACCTTCAAAGGATTCTTCTTGAGTTTGAAAAGCAATAATACTATAATCAGCTGCTACCATTGCATTATCAGAGTATTCAGAGATAGTAGGGGGAACATCTATAAAAATAGTATCATATTGTTCTTTTATAGGCTCTAACAATTTTTTTATAACAGATACTTGTTCTAATTCTGATTCATAACTTTTGATTACAAATTTAGTAAAGGAACGAAAACTAGTATCACAAGCAATTAAATCTAAATTTTCCATAATAGGTGTAATACAGTTTTTTAGTGACATTTCTTGAATACCATCAGTTATAGTTTTATCGATATGTTCGATATTTGCTGTTCTAGCTAAGGTTTGAGAAGCGTTACCTTGGGGGTCCATATCAAGTACAAGAGTCTTTTTATTTTTAATCAGTGCGTTGTCAAATGCAAGCATAGTTACAATTTTAGTTTTACCTACGCCACCTTTAAAGTTTCCTACAACATATGTGGATGTCATATCAATCGTCTCCTTAAAATTATTCTGTATAAATATTATAAGTTATAACAAAATACAAGTCAATAACTTATAACTTATAAAATATTAATTTGTTAAGGGTGATAAGACTTAATCAACTAGTAAAATATTTATAAGTTATAAGTTTAATTGTAAAAGCAGTACGAAATTTACAAAACAACAAATGATATTTTTGTAAAAATATAAAAAAGGAAAAGTGTAAAAATAAAAACACAAGAGTATGTTTGAACAACATTCCTTGTGTTTTTATTTTTTGTAGTAGAATAGTAAAATAGTAAGAAATTAATTTATTGAAAAGGATCGTTATTCAATAATTTTTTTAGTACGTCTGTGACGTTCTAAGTGTAGCAAATAATCGTCTTGCAGTTTTAGAAGGTCTGAATAGACCTGATCCATAGTCTTGCTGGCTGATAAAGAAAGAGAATAAATAAATGAGATAGGAAGAGTTTCAATTTTTTTGTTGCGAGTAATCCAAGAAGAAACAGTTCCTTGAGAGAAAGCGTGTAATTCACAAAATTCTTCAACAGTAATCCCTAGTTGCTTGATAATGTATGTGTTGATAGGGTGTGGATACACAAAGGTTTTTCTAGGCATGGTGGGTAATTTTCCTTTCTCATTTTATTAATGCGTTTGCAGTAATATTTTATCAAACTCTAAGCAATAAGGGAAGGACATTCCAGCTTCTTTTTGGTTTGACCTCCTTAAATAATATGTTATACTATAGGTGCGAAGCGAAATTAATCGAACATGAAACACCAAAAATCCCTCCTAGTGCAATAGGAGGGATTTTTTTGCGCTGTTGCGACTCAGCGTTGGGATTAGAAGCAACTGCTTTGGTTATCTACTAATCGTCTAACCATCGATCAACAAGTAAGAGTACAAGGCCCACTAAAAGTGGGGCGATAACCAGCGAAATTAATTTCTCGAACATGAAAACACCCCCTCACGGGGCAGTTGCCTCAATAATTATAGCATAACTTTGAACTCCACCTACACAGTAGTTAAATCTTCAGTAATTTATTTAACTGACCTAAGAGCGTACGTCCGCTTACACCAGGAACATTTGTATTTATCAGAATCACTTGACATTCTACTTGCCAAACAGCCACACGCACATTGTACATAAGCAATACTAGTTGTTTTATTTCCTTCTTTGATTACTGATCCTCGATAATCATATGTCTTCATAAAAATCTCCGTCACTGTAATATTCATTGATAAAAGCATCGATTGCGTTGTTTTCTTCTTCGGTTAACTCTGAAAATTTTATTTCTGAAAAAGGATTGTCTATCGTTTTTTCGGGTTCGTTTTCCGACCATTTGTAAAAATCATGTATTTGTATGTGCCTAATATCGTAAAAATCGATTTGCTGATCTCCAATGAGAACGACATCGAATTCAGCCATGCCACGAAATACACCACGTATAGAAGGTTTTACACGCTCATATTCATCTAAGGAATTAAGCTGAATTTCTAGAACCTTATTCTGTTTGATTGAGCGACTTAGCAAGTGTTCTATTTGAGCCTGTGACTGCTGGGGTAAACGTTCAATTTCTCTTGAATGATAATCATTCGTCTCTTTGATTGCTGCTTGTAATTCCCCTAAAGGAAAGGCTGTTGGCCACTTCAATTCAAAAGGTCTATCGACGTAATCATTGTATGGTTTGAACTCTTTTTTCGTTCTTCTTACCATTTTGAACACTCTCCTTACTTGAACATTATACGAACAAACGTTCTTATAATCAAGTGCTAGATTTATTGTATACCTGAAAACTTTTAATTTGGTTGGACTGAACGAAGAGAGGGGTACCAAACTAAAACGTCGAAGGCCAGTTGAGCAAATTGAAACTAATTATTCGCTTTTTCTGATTTGGCCATGTTCCTGGTATAAAAAATCATTCGTATTTAAATAGAAATTTTTTTATTATTTCCACCTGTAGATCACCATTTAATCATGTAAAAGCGAACGTTAAAACATCTTCATTGCATAACTACCAATCAATATTTGTGAAAATGGCTTAGAATTGCTCTCTCAAATTAATCGTATAGTTAAATTCAATCTATATTTTAAGATTCTAGTCAAAAAACAACTAAAAAACTCACTGCTCTAATCAACAGTGAGTTTTTGTGTAATACATGCTAGCTTATACTTAATTAAAATCCTGACCATCCTTTAGGTGTTTGTATCAAAGTTAATAATTCTAACAGTTCACTAGGCGTTTGAAAATTATTTCTTAACGTAAATCCACTAATTGTTGGTTGTAATTCTTTTTTTAAATCATAGAATACTTCTCCTGATAAAGCTTCTTTTCTTACTCTTAATAAAAGATCATTTAAGTTTTTATCTGAAGAAATCTGTGGATTCGCTAATGCATTATTTGTTAATTGAATAATCTTTTCCAACACTTCTTTTTTCTTGATGTCCATAAACTCTCCTAAAAAAACGATTGTTTAACTCCAAATACCGATAGACGCCCAGCCTCTATATTTTTGGCCCTCTTTAGTCACAAATTTTTGCAATTCAATAATTGATTTAGGCATTTCAAAATGATGTCTTGCTAAATACTCACTATTAATTGTACTTAATTTATAACAGACTTCACCGATATTTGTTTCATTAGTTGTCAATCTTTTGGCACATTCAAATAACTTATCTTTTAACCCCTCATATTCATTTATTTTAGGATCATTATACGCTTTACTAAGTAACTCTAGTAATTCTTGTTGTTTATCCATTTTAAACTAATCCTTCCTATCTAGGAGCCCAAGGGCCATGTTGTACCCAACCATTAACAATAATTTTTCCAATTTCCCTTGAAGCTTTATTCCAGTCTACCCAACATTTTTGCTTATTACAATATAAACCATTTCCGTAATACGTAGCAGCTTCTACATTTGTTCCTAATGCTGTAAAACCAATCCCAATCATGCCACAAATAACTAAGCCTTTAACTAATTTCTTTTTCATGAATGTTCACCTCGAAAAATAAAAATTAGAAAACGTCTTCTATATAGAAATTATAGAACTATTGGTATAGTTTTGTAAATGTTAAAACAAAAGAAAGTCAAGTCCAGACTCCTGTGTAAAATGCTATACAATGTTTTTACCATTTCTACTTATCAAAATTGATGTATTTTCTTGAAGAATAAATCCATTCATCATGTAGGTCCATAAGAACGGCTCCAATTAAGCGATTGGCTGATGTTTGATTGGGGAAGATGCGAATAATCTTTTCTCTTCTGCGTACTTCTTGATTCAGTCGTTCAATTAGATTGGTACTCTTTAGTCGATTGTGGGAATTTCCTTGTACGGTATATTGAAAGGCGTCTTCGAATCCATCATCCAATGATGCGCAAGCTTTTGAATATTTTGGTTGATCGATATAATCATGAATCAATCGATTTTTAGCCTCACGCGCTAAGTTAATATCTGTGAACTTAAAAATTCCTTTAACAGCTTCTCTGAAAGATTTTGAATTTTTTTTAGGAATGGTGGTAAAGATATTTCTTAGGAAGTGAACTTGGCATCTTTGCCAACTTACGTTGGTGAAGGATTTTCTAATGGCAGAGACTAATCCTTTGTGCGCATCAGAAATAACGAGTTCCGTACCTTGTAAACCGCGTTCTTTTAGGTATTCAAAAAATGTTGTCCAGGTCTCTTCGCTTTCGCCACTTTGAATCATGAAGCCGATAATTTCACGGTCGCCATCTTTGGTTATTCCAATCGCTATATGACAGCTTTTTGAGAGTACTCGATTTTCTTCTCGTACTTTTATATAGAGTACATCGGTCATTAAGTAAGGATAATTTTTTTCTGATAATAAACGATTCTGCCACTCGTTAACCATAGGTTCTAGCTGTTCTGTTAAGCTAGAAACGAAGGACTTAGAGACGGATTTACCACAAAGTTCTTCCACAATTTTTGATACTTTACGAGTTGAAACGCCTGATACATACATTTCCAACATTGAAGCCATGAGGGCTTTTTCGTTTCGTTGATAACGTTCAAACACTGTGGGTGAAAAATGGCCATCACGTGTTCTGGGTACTTTTAATTCTAGCGTGCCTACACGTGTCGTAAAGCTGCGCTCATAATAGCCATTTCGTTGACTTTGTCGGTTTTCTGTTCGTTCATATTCTTTTGCTTGAATATATTCTGTTCGTTGATTTTCCATTAGTTGATTAAATACCGTTGTTAAAATATTTTTAGAAACGTCATCCTTTACAGAATATTCAATAATGCTTTGAATCTCTTCGCTTTTCAGTGTAAAATGTACTTGGGTCATGTAAAAGTCCTCCTGGGTATGTTTTTGTCGTTAAAAACATTGTACCGTAAAAGGACTGTTATATGGCCTTTTTACTTTTACACAATTATACGGACTTTATCCAAAAGAATTTCTCTAACATTTTTGTAAGTTGGTATTTATCAATTTCAATTGTTTTTTACCTGATTATTGTACCATTTCATTCGAAACAAATATTGCCATCAATACTTTCTTTTTATAAAATAACCTTGATGTCTATATATAAATTTTTCAAATTAACAAGGAGAAATGAAACCGATGCTTATCATGCTGCTAGTCATTGTTGCTATGTATTTTTATCTGTTTCGTACACAAAAAAAGCAACAAAAAGAACGACAAGATTTTTTAAACAATTTACAACCAGGAGACGCTGTTGTGACTATTTGAGGGTTATATGGAGTAATTTCTGAAATATCTTCAGATAAAAAGAAGGTAACTCTTGACTGTGAAGGCGCACTTTTCGACTTCGATCAACAATCTATACGAACGAAAAAATAAGCAGAAAGGAATCCCTCTCTGCTTATTTTTTTCTTTTATTTGGCAAAGAATAGCCTAATTCTTTCAACTGTTTTTTCGTGACCACATGACGAAATTCTCCATCAAAAACGATCACTGTATATTGATTTATCACTTCAACTTTTCCTTTGAGCGTTTGTCCCATAACAGATTGACAATGCACAAATGATCCGATATCTATTAAATCCTTACTTTTTTTGGCCAAAACACAACCTCCGAAAATAATAATTAAAACCACCTATCTAGTAGGTGGTTTGGAAGAAATAGTCTCTGAAGAACAATTTCAACGTAACAGTCTATAAAAATTTTATCGTATTTACTTTCCTATTTCAATCTTAACTTCCCTAAAAAATCTTGGTACAATTATTCATGACTTTTATTTAACTAGGAGGAAATCATGAATATACTCTTCTTAAGTATCTGCCTTTTTTATATAGCCACTATCTTAACAGGAGTTTATCACTGGCGAAATAACAAAAAGAAATAAAGAAAACATTTAGAAATTTTCCATCCCAAAATAAAAAGGTAACAACCGCAAAAAAATCGAGGTTTAAATTCATGACACTATTATATTGAGGGTGCGATCATTACCTTAGTTCATTTTACCAATTTTTTTGCTAATTTTAAATCCCTCATTATTTCTTCTTTTTCAATACAACTATAAGAATAATCAACAGTAAGAAAATAACTCCTACTAAACCAAGTACTAACCACTGAACGTTTCTGCTTTCTTCTTTCTCTGAAACATCTGTTTTATTCAATGCAGTAGCTTTTTCTTCTGTAATTGTAAATGATTTTTTTAATTGCCATTCTTGCTTTTCTGATCTTACAGTCATTGTTAACGTATACTTCCCTGCCTTCATCTCTTGTTTTTCATAATAAATGGGAAACTGAAACAGACTACTAGGCGCTATTTGCATGTCTTCTTTCTTTTCATTTAACACTTCTTTTCCACTAGTATCTGTTACACTTGCTTCAATCGATACTTTATTAATATAGTTTGCCGTTTTATTTTCAATTGCTGCACTAACTACATTCCGACTATTTACCTGTGTAGGGGTTACTTCTTTTAACGTAACGGCATTTTCTACAGGTGTTTTATCTCCATGGACAAGTAACGCAATAGCATAGGCAAATTTATTTTTAAACATCCCTTTTGTTTCACTTGAAGTCTTTTCTTCTGTAACATCCCGAAGAGTAATTCCTCCCGCCACAATCCCTGCATAATCTTTAGTCGGAACAGAAACATTTACTACAAAATCTACCGTCTGTTTAGGGGCAATTGTCTGCTTTTCTTTTTCAAAAGAAGCAACTTTTGTAATATCAAAAGGGACACTCGAAGTAAGTTGATTTTGAGTCTTGCCATATTCCACTACACCATTAATATTGGTGGTTGCTGGACTCAATTCTCCTGCCACTTCAATTGCTTCCTCCGAATTGTTTGTTACATGTATAACCAAAGGGACAGATTCATTCACAGGTAACGACAAATCAAAATATGTTTTGCTTTTATCCACTTGATACACTGATTGTTCTGCATTCACTGAAAAATCTGCTTGATTTTCTGCCGCTACCCCCGTAAGGGAAAAACCTATTAAACTGAGTAGCGAAATGATTCCTGCTCCTATGTATACTGCTATTTGTTTCATACTCTTTCATCCTTTCTAATCATTTTAATTAGTCCAACTACTAAAATCATGAGTAATGTATAAACAATTGTTTGCCACCAAGTATCTGTAAAACCACTAAATATAGGCAGTTGTTGGTCCAAAGAATAGATTACAGGTAATCCTATAATTGTTGCAAGATAGGAAAGAATAATTGATTGTACTTGTTGCCATCTTTTTCTCACAGTTCATCCCTTCTTTCATTAGTTATACGATTATCCCTTTGTTCTGACGCCATTTATTTAAATACGGTACAGAAACACCATAATAATCCGCAATCTCTTGAAGAGTATACCCTAATACTCGTAAACGCATATATTCTTCTTGGCTCATTCTACGAATTTTTCGCTTATCAGAAGTTAATCGTCGTAATTTTTCACTACACACCATAATTTTCTTATATAATTCACTGGTTTCATCTCTATGCCATTCATCATCTAATGCATCAAACGTAATAATTCTATTCGTGTCGCTTTAATTTTGTTCTTGTCCTGAAGAATTTTTTCATCATTTATACATCGTGTTTCATACATATCTCTTTACTCCATTTACTTTCTTCTCACTGTAAATACACCCATTCTTCTTTGAAAAAAGGGAAGCGATTTGCTTCCCCTTTTTTTTATATTATTTATGGTGCTGGCGCATCCGTTAATGTCCAAGTTAAATCTGCAGTATATTGTTCTGCTGATTTTGTTGAAGTTCCTGGAACGTGTAATTTCACGCCTGTTGTTTGCCAAGTCCCAGTCGTTACTCCATTTCCGTTTCCAGCTGCTGCATTCATCACTTTCACTGACTGTTCTGGTGTCAAAGTCGTATCTGAAGCTGTGACTGTTTCATTACTTGAATTAGCTACTACTCCACTAGCTAGACTAACTTGAGCCCCTGTTAATTCTTTTACTCCAGCTTTCAACTTCCCAGCTCTAACTGTTAGTGTCCATCCAGCTGATGAACCACGCAAATCTGTCACCTGAACTTCACTTTGTGCTTGTGCATCATAGTCTTGATCTTGTGTGGTAATTTGTTGTGTACCAAAATTAAAACTTGGCACTTTATCCAACGTTAAATCTCCTGCTGTAAATGTTACTTTTCCCGTAGTTTGTTGTGGCGCTACTGCATCTGCAGAAATTGAAGAGAATCCAATCCCTCCTGCAATCATAGCCACTGTTAATGCACTAGTTAATTTCATTGATTTCATAAATTTTCTCCTTCTTTCTTAAAAAATTATTTATATAAACAAAATTCAAATTTTGTTTATTCCACTTGTTTAGCTACTTTGTTATATATTTCCGATACATTCCATAAATAGCACTTGCCAAAATAAGGATACCTAGAATTATCCAAACAGATGACATTTTGGTCCCTGTTTTCGGAAGGTTTCCTTTTGCTTTCTTAGCGACTTCTTGTTTTTGAGCTACAGGCTTTTTACTGCTTGTACTTTGATTTTTGTTCGTACTCTCTACAGGCGTTGTTGATTGCGTTGTGCCACCTGTTTTTTTACTTTTTTCATTATAAGCGGTAACCTTTACAGAAGTTTGATCAAATCCCACTTCAAATGAGATTGGGGTTTGATCTAGTTGATATCCCTTTGGGCTTTTTGTTTCCACAAACATATATTTTCCTGGGAACAATCGGGTAAGGTGTATTTCTCCTTTTCCATCTGTCGTCATCGATTGAGCTACTTCTACTACTGTTCCTTTTTCATCTCGTAGTTCAAACGTTGCATCTGATAATACTTCTTTTGTTTCTTTATCCTTTTTTTGCAAGATTACAGAGACTTCAATTGAACCATCACCAGTAAAGGTAATTCCAGCTTGACTCGTTTTAGACTCTGCATAAGTAGTAATGCCTAAACAAAAAGTCAAAACCATTAAGCCACCCATTAACAACCATTGATAGATTTTTTTCATCGTTTCTATTCCTTTCTATGGTGTATCATTTAATGTCCATTCAATCGTTGTTGTATATTCACCTAAACTTGCTTTACCAGAGTCTACTTTTAATAACAACCCTGAATTTTCTGTCCAAGTTTTAGAAATATTCCATGTGAAATTATCTTCAGTTGTATTTTCAGTTTCTACTATTTGAGTATCTGAATCAGTTAATAGTTGTTCACCAGTCTTATTTTTGTATACCAAAGAGTTAAGTAATTGTTTTCCGTTATCAACATTCGTTAAAGGTTGTAATAATTTTACTCCTAGTTTCCAAGTATTATTCGAACCTCTATTATCAGTAACCGTTAATTCTTTACCTAAAACTTCTTCCACACCATAAATCTTATCTTCTTTAGATAGTTTTTTTGAGCCAAATCCTATCGAATCTGGAACTGATAATTGTAAGCCTTCAAGCCATACTGCATACAATCTGATTTCTCCATTTGCATTACTAACTAAATTTTTTACCACTTCTTTATCTTTATACTTAACATTACCATTTGGCTCTGTGGACCAACCTTTAAATATATATCCTTCTTTTATATATGCATTTTGTGTAAGATTTTCTGCTTGATCATATTTCATAACTTGGTCTGGCATTGTTCCCTTTCCACCATTTGCATCAAACTTAATCGTATAATCATTAGCTTCCCATACAGCATAAACTACTTTTGTATCCACAAAATCAATTTTACTATTTTCAAGGAAATCTGGTACAGTAGCTACGTTAGATTCACTCCAACCTTTAAAAGTATATCCTTCTCTTATTGGTATAGTCACATCAGATAATTGAACTGTATCTCCAAATCTATACTCTTTTGTTACTTCTCTTGGGGTATTCCCAAAATTATCGTTATATATCACATTAACTTTTTTAGCTTGCCAAATTGCTTTTAAGTTAATTTTCTTTTTAGAACTATTTTTAGTGAATTGTATCTTATCATTAGGACTATACCTATTTCCTTCTTCATCTTCCCAAGAAACGAAATTATATCCTGGTAATGTTGGAATTATAGAAGGTATAGTAATTTCACCAGAGCCATCCGGTTTTAATAATATATTTTGAGTTTCCGGTATATTTGTAGCATCCGAGATACCTGGAACTAACACACTTGGTAAATTACTATCATAATAAACACTAGCTATTTCTGTAGAGAATATGACTTTTTCACTTACACCATTTAATAAAGTACCTGTTCCTACTTCTTGTGCAGAGTATTGAAATTGATTTACAGCTTTCTGATTTTCTGCTTTTGGAACAAAAAATTCTAAAATTGATTCAAATATAGAATTTGGCAATATTTGAGATTCTTCAAAATCTATAAATATTGCTGTTACAGTACTTAAATTTTTTGGTTTTTCAAGAGTAAAACCTAAACTTTCAAGTTTTTCGCTTGTCCAAGCATTAATATCTGTTCCGTATTCGGGCAACTCATCAACTGGTTTATTTGTATAGTATACTTTAGCACTAGTATTCGACTGTAATATTTCTTTAAATTCTATATTTCCTGTAGACCCTCTTTTATCTCCATCATAAGGCAGTACATTGTATATTTTAGCTTTATTAAAAGTTGTATTTCCTTCATTGGAAACAGCTACTTTCATTTGTGGTTTTTCTTCTTGATTTACACTTAAAATCGAAGTATTGCTCCAATTTGCTGAATTATTTTCCCGTACAAACGTTCTGCCAAATAATCTAGAACTTCTAACAATAGTTAGTGACGTGTTTTTTTCAACTGTTGCTGTATATGAGTGTGGAACATCATTCGACAAACCTAAAAGTTCTGCTAATTCTGATGAAAGATTATTAGTATATGAATCTATCTGTAAAAAATCTTTTCCAGTAATAGCAACTGCTGGTATCTTATAATTACCTTCCATAGCTCCATTTTTCACAGTAAATTCCAACGGAATTTCGAAGGCAACTTTTTCTCCATTCTTATCTACTGTCACGGAGCTTTCTATACTGTAATAATTATATTTCTCATCTGTGTTTATTAATTTTACAACTACATTTTCTTTATATATTTTATTATTGACTTTATCTTCAAAAGTTTTTAATTCATTAGGATTTTTCAATTCTAAAACTTTAGGAATCGCTATTGCTATTTTAGGATTTTTCAATACACCTGTTGCTGAATTACCATTATATCCCTGAATAGTATAGTTAACCGTATCTCCTGGGGATTTTCCAAAAGAATTACTACTAACAATCTGGGCTTTTGCTTGCGTTGCCGCTGCAGTATAAAATACTTTTCCCATAGGTTGAGCTTTCTCAATTGCTATTACATTCTGTGGATTACTTTCGTCCTCATAATACATTTTAGCAGCAAAATCTATTTCATAAACTTTCTCTCGTTCAATTGTACTTCCATTTGGCCATTTACCACTTATCCAATTTTTACATGTATATCCTATTGCAAAACCATTAGATGGAAGAAAAACACCTTCAGAGGTCCCTGTTTCTCCCATTGGAATTACAGTAATTTTATTAATATATTCACCAGAAATTAAATCAGGGATAGGTACATTATGTGTCCCTTTATATAGATTTGAAGTAACTTCCCTAGTATTACCTTCTGTATTTTTAATTTCAAAAACTGTTTTATAGTAAGTATCAGCAACATCTTTATTCGCTTTGGTTCCATAAATGGTTATAGAATTAAAATTGGCTAATGCTGAACTATCACTTTGTTGTAAAATTTCAAATTTCATTCCTTTAATAGGCTTCTTCCCCGTATTTTTTGTAGTCCACACATGTTCGTAGATTTTCCATCCAAATGCAATATTTTCATTACTAACACTATTTGGTTCATTAATTACAACAGTAGCATTTGTAGAAGTTCCTGTACTATGATCTCCTCCCGTTCCACTAATTTGCCATTCAGGAGTATCAATTTTTTGATATTTAACTTGACTACTAATCACCTTTTTTTCAGAATTATATTTAAAATATTTCATACCAAAATTTACATAAAAATACTCTCCTGTTTTAATAGTTGATGGTGGAGTAAACTGAAAATCATACAGTATAGAATTTTTATTTGGATTTCCACCAGAATGCCAGTTAGTAAAACTACTAGAATCGTCTGTTAATTTTCTATAATACCTCGTATACCCCACAGGAATACTATTATCTTCAATATTAGTTTGGCCTGAACTAAAATCAAAATAATTTTTCGTAGCTTGATTATTTATTATTGATCCAGTAGGTAATTCTATATACATTTGATTATCTTTAGATACATCCAGTTTTGAATATTGATTAAAATTATTAACATATCTTAATCTAGTTGAAATCCTTCCATCAGAATAATACTGATCAGAAGGATTCATATAATTATAAGCTAGCCCCATACCATCTCTTGTTGATGATGTAATATTGACTGAATCTGTTTGATCTATTTTGTTATTTAGTATATATATTTCAGCATACAAATTACTCCAGATTATTTGATTAACAGGAATTTTCCCCATGTATTCATCATTAAATTTAAATTTCAAATTAATTGTTTCAACAGAAGTCACAGTTTCTTTAAGCCTTACAATAATTCTTTTGTTAACAACATCATTTTCATAGGAAGATACTATAGAATTAGAAGGTATATCAGTATTCTGTACGTATTCAAAAATAGAACTATTCATAGAAAAATTCGAAAAAACAGGATTATCTATTGATGGAATACAACCACCATAAGGAATGACTATATAAGCATCAGATATACCTTCTTCACTTACAGTTACAGGTACAGAAACTGTTAACTCTCCTGGTTTAACACCAGTTATTGGATCAATATATGTCTGATATTGATCTACTACTTGTATTTTCCCAAGAGAAATTCCCTGAGTAGATTTTAACTCTTCATTATTACTAAAAGAATTGTCGACTTTACTGTCTTCATCTTCATTTTTCACAATTTTATCTGTTGTATCATTAGAAATACTTGTATTTTCTTCAAGAGATATAGAATGATCTGTTTTATTATTTTCACTAGGAGTTACTACTGAATTATGTTTAGAACTTTCCTCTGAAATATTATTATCTTTTTCACTTGAAACAGTATTTTCATCTTCTATTTGAGAAGAATCGGTAGGTATCATTACTTGATTTTGATTATTACTATCAGTCGTATTGTGCTGATTAGTTTCTGCTATAGCTACAGTTGGCAAAAGTATCTGGCTAGAAAATAATACTATTGTACTTAAAACAATACTTTTTTTCATAAAATCATCCCTTTCTTTATAAATCAATTCTCTATCTGAAGATTAGATATATAATTCATACCCTTTTATTTTTCCATTTAAGAATGTTAATTTTGCATAATGATCTGTATCCTCTTGGTACGTTAAAATTGCAAAACCACTATCTCCAGTGTATTCATCTTTGGGTTCTCCATACATCTCCTTTACCTTCTCGATAGTAGTCCCCCATGTTAAACCACCCGGAAAGAAAACTGTTAAATCTTTATTTGTAGTATCCGTTATATTAATAGATGTCATGCTTGACTCTTTAATATCAATTATTTTATCAGTTAAATTTGAATACGTACCAGAAATAATATTACCTTTTTTATTTGTTAAATGTGTCCCTGCAACTGAATCTTTTGGGTTTAATACGTAAGGATCTGAATATTTCAATTCAAAACCTAACTTGTTCAAATTTTTAATTCTATAGGATAGTCAATACTTGGTTATCTATTTGTATTTGATTATCATACCAATTTTTAGATAAATCTTTAGAGATTGCACCATTACTTTGTTTCTCTTCAATAGACGTAAATGTTTCATTCGTACTTAAACTTTCACTAATTTTAGTTGAACTTGTTTTGGTAGTTTCTTGCGTTGATTGTGTTTGTTTTATTTCTTTGTTTCCGCCCCCTACTAGCACGCTTAGCAAACCAATTCCTACTGCTAACTGATAAAATTTCTTCAAACATAGCTCCTCCTAATTAAAGTTTTCCTGCAAAAAAAGACAAAAGAATTTTTTGTCTCTTTTTTTTATTGTTCATAGCTTTCAATTAGAAGTGAAACTTCTCTCTTTTACAATGAATATCTCTAAAAAAAAAATACTAAAAAATAATATTTTTTTCATTAAAAAAAAATAAAAAAAAGATAAAGTCCGTATAATTGTGTAAAAGTAAAAAGGCCATATAACAGTCCTTTTACGGTACAATGTTTTTAACGACAAAAACATACCCAGGAGGACTTTTACATGACCCAAGTACATTTTACACTGAAAAGCGAAGAGATTCAAAGCATTATTGAATATTCTGTAAAGGATGACGTTTCTAAAAATATTTTAACAACGGTATTTAATCAACTAATGGAAAATCAACGAACAGAATATATTCAAGCAAAAGAATATGAACGAACAGAAAACCGACAAAGTCAACGAAATGGCTATTATGAGCGCAGCTTTACGACACGTGTAGGCACGCTAGAATTAAAAGTACCCAGAACACGTGATGGCCATTTTTCACCCACAGTGTTTGAACGTTATCAACGAAACGAAAAAGCCCTCATGGCTTCAATGTTGGAAATGTATGTATCAGGCGTTTCAACTCGTAAAGTATCAAAAATTGTGGAAGAACTTTGTGGTAAATCCGTCTCTAAGTCCTTCGTTTCTAGCTTAACAGAACAGCTAGAACCTATGGTTAACGAGTGGCAGAATCGTTTATTATCAGAAAAAAATTATCCTTACTTAATGACCGATGTACTCTATATAAAAGTACGAGAAGAAAATCGAGTACTCTCAAAAAGCTGTCATATAGCGATTGGAATAACCAAAGATGGCGACCGTGAAATTATCGGCTTCATGATTCAAAGTGGCGAAAGCGAAGAGACCTGGACAACATTTTTTGAATACCTAAAAGAACGCGGTTTACAAGGTACGGAACTCGTTATTTCTGATGCGCACAAAGGATTAGTCTCTGCCATTAGAAAATCCTTCACCAACGTAAGTTGGCAAAGATGCCAAGTTCACTTCCTAAGAAATATCTTTACCACCATTCCTAAAAAAAATTCAAAATCTTTCAGAGAAGCTGTTAAAGGAATTTTTAAGTTCACAGATATTAACTTAGCGCGTGAGGCTAAAAATCGATTGATTCATGATTATATCGATCAACCAAAATATTCAAAAGCTTGCGCATCATTGGATGATGGATTCGAAGACGCCTTTCAATATACCGTACAAGGAAATTCCCACAATCGACTAAAGAGTACCAATCTAATTGAACGACTGAATCAAGAAGTACGCAGAAGAGAAAAGATTATTCGCATCTTCCCCAATCAAACATCAGCCAATCGCTTAATTGGAGCCGTTCTTATGGACCTACATGATGAATGGATTTATTCTTCAAGAAAATACATCAATTTTGATAAGTAGAAATGGTAAAAACATTGTATAGCATTTTACACAGGAGTCTGGACTTGACTTTTGACTTATTTGCAAATACTATATATATTTTATTTGACTTTAATCTAAAATTTCCATCTGTTGTTATAAACAACTTAAATATGGTAACAAAAAACATATTTTCTATTCCCCTATTTAAGTATACTTTATTAAAAATGACACAGTATTTTACACTATCTCAACCCATTTTATTTTGATAGTATATTTTTTATTCTTCTATTTTGTACTTTTATAAATTCAAACTCATCACAGCTATATCTTTATCTTCTTGTGTAATCCCTATATACCTTAATGTATCTCTTTGGGAAGAATGGTTTAATAAATCTTGAATAATTTCTATAGGTACTTTGTTTTTATACAAGAAATAACCAAATGTCTTCCTCATAGAGTGACTGCCTATATTTGAGATTCCATTTTCATTTGCTGCACGGTTTAAAATGGCCCATAATGTTTGACGATTCATTGGTCTATCTATCCCTTTTCCACTAGGAAAAAGATAGTGCTCTAACTCATCATTATTTACATATTCTGTAAAATTTTTATTGATATAAATCTCAAGTTCTTCTCGTAATTGGTCTGATAATATAACAGAATTGTACTTCCCTGTTTTTTGTTCTTTTAAAGACAATCTATTCTTAATCACTATTTTATTTTCTTCTATTATTGCTACATCTGATAATTTTAGATTTCTCAAATCCGAAATACGATAGGCTGTATTAATTCCCATAGAAAATATAAGCACATTTCGCTCACCATATCTCCCTTTACGCAAACTTTTTTTCATTTTATTTATTGACCGTTTATCTTTTAGAGGAACTACTGTATTCACTGTTCACACTTCTTTCATGTTTTTATATTTATCATAAAAAGAATTCAAATGTACCTCTTCTTTTTATTTTCAATAAAAACCATCATGAATTATCTACTTTGATCTAATTCATGATGGTTTTTAAAAGTGTTTTAATTCTTTCCCGCACCTATTTCTATATAAGAACCATTGCTTAATTTATATTCTTTTTTACAGCTACTACACTTAAAATGATTATATTTTCCCAACTCTCTTCTAGCCAATTGGCCACAATCACAAGCAACATAAGCAACTACATTTGTCTTATTCCACGTAGTAATTTCTATTCCCCAGTGATCATATTTTTTTCGAACAACCATCTTAATTCTCTCCGTTTCTAAAACTATATCTTGCAATCATTTCTCTATATTCTTGTTTTGTTTTAGGCTGAACTCGCAATACTTCTTTGGCCAACTCTAATAATAGTTTTTCCACTTTTACTGACATCGTATCAAAAATAACCATTGGCTGTTTTTCTTTTGCTACACGTTTTTTGTATCTTTGATAATTTGCAGAATAGAGTCGATCATTTGGCATTTTTTCTATTCCATACCCTGAAACCAAAGGATTTTCCAACAACTGAATAATCTTCTCTCTATTTTCCATAATAACTTCTCCTTATCTATTTTTCACTAAGTAATTGTTCTTCTTTAGCTTGTTTTTTAATTCGTTTAAGAGTAGACAAAGAAATGCCTGTTTTCCTTTCCACTTCTCGCATGCTATTTGTTTCCATTAGCTCTAGTGCATGTTTGTATTTATCATTTAGAACTCTTTTCGGACGTCCTTCTCGATAGTTTTTATTATTAGCTCTGTGCCACTGTTTTCCTTCTTGGGTTCGCGTCACAATCAAATCTCTTTCAAATTGCGCAAAACTCCCTAACATGTTCATCATCAATGTTTGCATAGAATCACTTTTATTTGGCTCAAAGGTTAAAGCATTATCTAAGAAGGTGATAGTCACTCCTAAGTTGTTTAAAGAAGAAATAATCGAATTTAAATCAACGATACTTCTAGCCAGCCGATCAATTTTCGTCACTAAAACTTTATCACCAGTTTTTACAATAGATAGTAGTTCTTCTAATTCTTTTCTTCCTTCTTTTTTTGTTCCCGTATATTTTTCACTGAAGATTTTTTCTGCTCCAGCTCGTTCTAGTTTTTGAATCTGGGTTTTGTAATCTTGATTACTAGTACTCACTCTTGAATAACCATAAATAGACAAAATTTCCCCACCTTTTCTGAACATAAGTTTTTGACACTTGATAATTCCAAGTATAGCACGAAAAACCAAAGAGGTCAAAAACTTAAAAGTTTTTGACCTCTTTGGTTCTTACTATAAATTATTTTTTGTAGATAGTACTCCTATGTCCTATTGAAAATATTTGTATTATAATTTCTGAATCACAAATATTAGCCAATATTCGATAATTTCCGATTCTGTAACGCCATTCACCACTTCTATTTCCAGTCAAGCCTTTTCCATGTTGACGAGGATCAGTAGTTCCTTCTAAGTTTTTTCTAATCCATGCTACTATTATTCTTGCCTGGTTTCTATCCATTTTTTTTAATTGTTTCTGAGCTTGTGGCATATATACAACTTTATATTTCATTTAATAGATTCTCCATTTCCTCTTGAGAAATACCAATCTCTTTTTTCTCTTTGGAAATTTCCATTGCGTTCCGTAAGGTTTTTAAATCAATTTCATCTTCAATTTTATCTAATACAGTTTTTCGATAAAGTTCAGTTAATGAAGAATTGTGAGCTTTTGCATATTCTAACACAAGTTCTTTTTCATCCTCAGGAATTCTAAATGTAATTGTTGATTGAGACATCTTATTACCTCCATTCGCGCTTTGTAATAACATTGTATTAAAAATAAGCGAATTTGTCAATACATTGTAATTACAAATATAATAGTTAATCCAATATATAGAATAAAATATGAACGATAATTATCTAGTACGTATTATCAAAACAATTCTACTTGTGTCACATTGGTTTTTATCCGTTCCAAAGACTGTTTATAATATTTTTCATTCGTTTCAAAACCAATAAACTGTCGGTCTGTATTCAAACAAGCAATCGCTGTTGTCCCACTTCCCATACAATTATCCAAAACAATTTCTCCTGGTTTTGTGTATGTTTTTACTAGATATTCTAATAACGCTACAGGTTTCTGTGTAGGGTGAATGGTATATTTTGTCGCATCTTTTGAAAAACGCAAAAGATTGTTAGGATAACCTGTTACCTCTTGTGTGTAGGTCTTTCCAGAAAGCCTACTAGAATAAACATTATCATCATATTCTGATCGACTAGCTACACGCTTATTTTTTAAGGGAATTAAGCCTTGCGGATAATAATTAGGTCTTCCTTTTGAAAAAACAGAAATCGTTTCTATGCAACGCATTGGTTGTGTTTTCGCAAATGTAAAACCAGTCACATTATTTTTCAACCAATACCAGTCATATTTATAAAGTTTGAAATTGCTCATACGTAATGCAGTAGAAAAAGGTTCTGCCCCGAATAAAACAATAGGGGTATCTTTTTTAGCTATTCGCAAATAGGATTCCCACAACTTATCCCAGGACAATACCTCATCCCAGGAACAAGCTGTAGTACCATAAGGCAAATCACAAATAATCGCATCTATTGATTCATCCGGTATTTTTTTCATTCCTTCTAAACAATCTTCAAAGTAAATCGTATTGTATTCCATCATAAGTTACTCCTTATGATTTAGGCCTAAATCGTTTATTATTCAAGTCTTGATACCTTTACTTTACTGATTATTTGTTTGAAAGGTTTCCTAACAAATCTTGAAAAATGTTGCTAAAAAGTCCTTTTTAGAACCTTTTAGCAATATCATATATCACTGCCACTGTAACTGAATTCCCCGCTTGTTTATACAAACTACTATCAGACATTTTTTGCTCATACTCACAATGATAATGATCTAACTTATTCTCAATAATAATTTTTGCTATCTTCCTACTTCCAAATTTTGCTGCTAAAAACGCTTCATCTGGAAAAGCTTGTAGTCGCCAACATTCCATTGGAGTAAGTCTTCTTATCTGAAAATCTTCAGTAACTACTGCTTGCTGATCACCTGTTAACAACGTATGTGCGTATTTTTTACCTACGCGCCCTCTTCTTTTCTTTGAATTTGGAAAGGCAAAATTAATGCTATCACCTGGTCCAGCTTCACTATAACCTTCTTTTGTTGCTTCTCGAACCAAAATTTTAGGTTCTTGGCCACCGCCACCCATCGTTGTAAGAGTAGGAGAAAGCCCGTTAACTGAAACAACCGCTGAGGAAGAGCGAAACTTATTGTCTAACAATCCTTCAACAATAATTCTTTTTTCCACCTGCGTTGTTTTTGATTGAGTAGGAACCATTATTTTACTTCCTTCCCCATTATTGCAAGTAATTGTCGGACTTATAGCATCCGAGGAAAATACATTTCCGTTCATTCCTCTAGCACTTGGATTCACATTACCAACAACTTGTTGTTTTCTTCCTTTTGAATTTATTTTTGCTGATTTAAAATTAATTTGGCTTTCTTCTCCTGTGATAGGAAATATTTGGTTGGTACTTGCTCCTCTAAGACGTCCGATAATAAAGACACGTTCTCTATTTTGTGGGACATAATTCTTGCTGTTAAGCACTTGCCATTCCACGTTATACCCCAATTCATCCAAAGTTCGTAAGATTGTCTCAAACGTAGCGCCTGAATCATGGTTGAGGAGTCCTTTAACATTTTCAAGGAATAGATACTTGGGCTGCAAAATATGTGCGAACCGTGCAATTTCAAAAAAGAGAGTTCCTCGAGTATCTCTGAAACCTTTTCTTTTTCCTGCAACACTGAAAGCTTGGCATGGAAATCCGCCTGCGATAATGTCCACACGTCCGATTCCTCGAACAAATTCATCTGATATTGTTGTAATGTCATGCATTTCTACCTCATTTTCTGTATTATGAATTGCTTTGTAACTTTCTCTTGCTTTGGCATCAATTTCACAAAAACCTATACACCGATGTCCTGCTTTTTCTAACCCTAATCGAAAGCCTCCAACTCCTGAAAATAAATCTAAAAACGTTAATTGTTGCTTTGTCATGAGAAAAACTCTTTCTCACAGCGCTGTGGTCGTTATTCAAGCTTGTACCAGAAGTATAACGATTATTAGGTTTACAGAGAGTCGCTTCTTTGTTGCCAAAAAGTTGTTATTTAGCGATAAAACAACAAATCTAAAGCCAAAGCAAACTGAAGCATTGCCATTTTGGAATCATCAATAATAATATTTTTTTGATAGTTAATCCGTTCACTCACAGCAACTACAGATAGTCCATAAAAATAACGATAAAAAAATACACGCCGTCGTCGTTCCGTTATTTCTGGACGATACGGGTGCATAATCGCGGTAAATGCATGAGTAAAACATGCTTCTGTTTTTAAGTATTCTTTTTCATGTTCAGATAAGGAAAGTCCTTGTTGCTCTTTTTCCCTGATTGGGTCGTTTTTTACAACTAAAAAACACTCACTCGTTAACTGAGGATAGACAGTAAATCCCATTCGTTCTCGATTGATTTTCATTGTCTGTATAAAAATCCCTACAGCCTTTTTTGTTTTCGGCCAATCAATAAATTCAAACGGTGGCAATGTGTAGTCTTTAATATCAAAAAGACTCAAAATTTCACCTCTTTTATGCTATAATCAGTACGTTACTGAAGAAGGCTTCTTTCAGTGACAATTGTGGAATGGCCAGAGCGATTGCTCTGGCTTTTTTTATTTTTGCTTCTATTCTTTGTTTTAAAACACTCATTCTCAGACTTTTCAATCGATACCTGGAATAAAAATAAAGTTGCCAAGTTTGTACTGGGTAAAGTATATATGCCTGTTTATTCATCAAAGCTTCTTTTTCTTGCTCAATGATCTTTTTAGCTGCTATATTTTTTGAAAAATATAACTTTTCTATTTCCTGTAATTCTTCTAAGCGTATGTGAAACAAGTAAAGTCCTGCTGTTCGCTTAATGTTTTTCATCATTCTTTTCTCCTAATTTTTATACCAAATAAAAAAGCTCTCTATCAACTAGAGAGCATCGTCAAAATTGAGAAATATAATGACCTTCTTAATGAAAATCTCTTATTATTTTATACTATGTTTTTCCAAAATTCAATCTCTCATAATTACTTTTTCTTTGTAGGAAAGAAAAAATAATTGATTTGTTTTTTCAATATATTGATAGATTGCTACCTTCAATGTGTCTGTTAGCCCTGGTATCTGATTAATTATTTCTTTCACTTCTGTTTCATTGTATTCAAAAAAATCCCCCTTCCATATCAACGTTACTGTTAATTCTACGTTCCGAATTTGCAAAAAATACGTACAACCAAACGTGTTGCCACACTCACGGCCGTAAATAAACATGTTGCTTTCACTCTTTCCTTATACTAATCTTTCTCTTTGACTAAATTGTTTCCCTTCTTCAACGCCTTCCTGAAATGCTACTAGGTCTTTTGTTTTATGAGAAGTATCTTTTCCTGGCACTAGTGATAATTGATCAAACTCTTTTTGCACGTGCTCTGGAACTTGTAAAGCCATTTCGTACCCTTTTGTTTTTACTTGTTCCTCAAATTGTTCCTGCAATCCTACAAGATAACCTTGAATATAATCTTGTTTTAATTGCCATTTCCGCTTTCTTTTTCGTTTGATTTCAGGCCGTTGCATGAATCTCCTTGCACTATATGCAATACTTCCCTTTGCATAATGAAACGTAATATCCGCAATTTCTACATCTGTTTTCGTTCCTAGAAAATGTAATTCTACAGGTGTTCCTGCTACATAATAAAACTTTACTCGAAAATTCCAAGCAATAATTCCTGCTAATCGATATAGCCATTTCTGTGGCTTTCCTTGATATACAACAAAATCAACCACTTTCTCTTCAAAAGAAGATTGTTTATAGTCAAATACTTGTTCCTCAGATACTCCGTAAGCAAGCATTAGCTCTTGTGCTTTCGCTAACGCGCTCATAGATTCTTCATCATTTGCATCATTCGCTAAAGCTAAAAGCTTTTGAATTTTTATAAATCTTTTATTTTCCATTCTTTTCCCTTCCTCCTGTTCCAAACGCCTTCATTATTTGATAATCTGCTCGAATCATTCGTTCCATTGTGTGAGCAGGATAATAGCGCTTTTCGCTCATCTCTTTATCTTTTGCCACAATTTCTTCCCACATCTCTTTTACTTCTCGAGAAACTAAACAATCAATTCGTGCTTTTTCCTCCACATGTGGAGCTGTTAGGTTCACATGTGGACCTGATTTATTTTGTTTCATGCCGCATTTCCTTTCTTTTTAAACAAATTTTATTTATCATTCATAGATAACTGTAACTCTCCGACTAGAGAACGCCTCTCTATATATTGTTCTTCTAACATATCTATTGCCAGTTTCTTCAGAAAGTAAATATGTTATAATATATTTCTTTTTCGCTCCCTTTGCATCAGTCTTTTCAACTATAACATCTTCTATTTTGCCGCGTTTTTTCACTGTTAGTATGGCTTGATCCAAGTTTTGTTCAAATAAATACTCATCACACTTTATTACAAAAAACCAAACACCTACATACAAAATTGCATGGACTACTATTATCAATAATTTTTTTGATGTAATTTTATTTTTGAACATTTTGCACCCTTCTTTCTCTCACTGAACATTGATATTTATACTCATCCCAAGTAGTAAACAAATAGATAAATAACAAAAAGAAAATAACTAATTTAATCAACAACGGTAAAAATTGCATTAACATACCACATAAAATCATTGCGACCACCAATCGTTTATTCATCTTGTATTCACGTCCTTTTTTCAGTAAAATATAGTTAGCTTTTTTATTTTGATCCCTTTGTTTTCGGTACTTGTTCATTTATGACAAGTACCGTTTTTTCTTTAAATCCAATCTATTAGCACTAGTTACTCCATATACCTAAATGTTGTTGCTGCGCTAATGCTTGTTTTTCTTCTAACTGTTCTAAGTATTTTGCTTCTTTATTTTTCACGTAAGCGACTTTTGCTAACCCTTCACTTACTAAGGTTTCCTGCAACAATTGACCATCTACAAACACATACGCCAATAATCGACCATAGCGATCTGTTTTATTCGTTTCATCAAATTCTAGTTGGATTTCTTTTGCATTACTCAACAATGTTTTTGTTCGATTACTTGCCTCTTTACCAAATGGTTGAACAGGTGTGTTCAGTTTTACTGTTTCAGGAGTATCTATCAACAAATACCTTACTTTTTGTTCCTTGCCATTTACAAGAAACACACTTGTATCACCGTCTACATGTCGAACAAAATCTACAGCTACTCTTTCTGAAGAAGTTTGTTTTTGCTCAATTTGTTGTATCGATTGGTGTAGTTCTTGCGTTAATCCACCGATTATTTCTTGTGTGCTACAGCCCGTCAATAAAAGAAAGCTTAAAAAAGAAACAAAAAAGAAGCCTAGTTTATTTAGTCGTTTCCTCATTTTTTTATCCTTTCTATAATTTCTTGCTCTATGCTTGCTTTATTTAAACATAGAGCAAGACTATTTATATTTTCATAAAACATTACTTAACAAAGCTCTCAGAACGGTAAGTCATCATCTGAAATATTTATTGGATTTCCATCAAATGGATCATCATTTGGCATTGGATTAGCTGCTGAAGAATGATTGCCTATATTGTCTACAGTATTATTCATAGATGGGTTCTGATTCGTTGACGTCCTTTGTTCTCTTTCTTCTGCTTGAGAACGTGATTCTAACAACTGAAAACTTTCCACAATTACTTCTGTTACATAAACACGCTGCCCTTGTTGATTTTCATAAAATCGAGTTTGAATTCTTCCTACTATTCCAACCAACGTTCCTTTTCTAACATAGTTCGCAAACGTCTCCGCCGGCTTACGCCAAATCACACAGTTGATAAAGTCTGCTTCACGATTACCATTTTGGTTTTTATAATTACGATTTACAGCTAAAGTAAACGTTGCAACAGCTATTCCACTAGCTGTATAGCGTAAATCAGGCTCTTTCGTTGCTCTACCAATCAATGTCACATTATTTATCATTTATTGTTCCTTCTTTCTTTTTATTTACTTTACTGCATGAATAAATTTCTGATATAGTCGCAAACATTGCTTTTTAATCAACAAATACACAATAATAACGACTGCTATTGTAAGTAATCCTTTTATCAATACAGATAAAAGAGGCACGAAAAAAATAAGTATTGGTACAAAATATACCCAAAAATAATAAAATGCCGTCAAAAGAAGCGCACATAGGCTAATAAACGCCAGAAAATAACAAATTCTTTCTAATCCATGCGTTTGACTAAGCCCTTTCATCACATGTAATATTGGCCAACCAATCATACGAATAACCAACGACAACAGAAAATCAATCCCTAAACTAATCAAATCATATAGATTCTCAAAAAATAAACGGATTATTTCCATAGAAATTCCTCCTCTCACTGGCACCTTTTATCATTGGAAAGGAGCAGCTACGCTGCCCACTGTTCCAATCGTTCAATTGCTTTTTTATCATATTCAAGGTCGGTTGTAGTGTACCATTCAGGTAATTCCTTCTCAGAAAATAGACTATAGAGAAATGTTAATATTTCCATACTTTCTTTAGCTTTACTAACAGATCCGCATTGATTCACGTAAAATCGAACTTCTTGTCTTAACCTATCAACATAAGCATAATGAAAGGTTTTATTTTCTTTTACCATGTTTTTGAGTTTGTTTTTTTCTTCTTTTGTAAGCATTTTTTCGTTCTCTCCTCTGTTTTCTTTATGATTATATTATAGCATATCAACTATAGTCTTACAACTATAAATTGATTTTTCTATAGTACTTATGCTATAGTTAAAAAGGAGGGATATTATGAATACGCTGTATGAAAAAGAAATTCAAGAATGGATATATAAAAACTTAGTAGATAAACATAAAGGTGCAGAAATTACCGGACAATCCGTTAAAGGGTTTGAACAATCTGTTCGCTTAAAATACATTACGCCTTTTTATGAAAATGAAGGAGCTGGACCTGCAAAAATACGTTTATATAAAAGATCTGATTTAGAAGAGTATGCTAAAACAAAGAAAAAATAAAGAACCTTTATATGATAAAGGTTCCTCACTAGTATTTATCCTATAGATATGCTAAAATATACATGAAAAGAGAGCTGTGCGCTAACACAACTCTCTAGTGTAGAACCGTTAAAAAGACGGTGGCAGTTTAATAGTTTTTACTTAAACCATCTTGCTGGCCAAAGCGAAAGATGGTTTATTTTTTGTTATTGTCATCTTTGATAGCTAAGACTAACATTGCAAATGCAATCATCAGACTTAAAGCTTCATAAGTTGACAAATCAGGCTCTCCTTTCTCTAGACTTGATACTTACGTTCATAAGCATCACCTCCTAGACTCTAGATTGCCACCATCTTTTCACTTTTCTACTAAGCTAGTATATCATATTTTTTTTAGTCTATATCAAGTTTTACCGTGATTAGATAAAAAAGCCCCCAAAACCTGATCAGAGTTTTTTTTTGGGGGGTGTGGTATTATCGTAAAGATTTACTTAACTATTTTAGTAATTCATACTCAAATAATTTACTTTCCAATTCATCCGAGTAATAGTTAGCCAATCTAACTTTTAATTCTTTAAGTTTGGTATTAACCTTTTCATTGTTATAAATTTTTTTGTCGTTCGCATCTTTATAGGAGGTATTAATATCTTCTTCAATCTGATATGTTCCATAATTATAACAAGGATTGTATTCTTGAGTATCTTTAACAAGATCCAACAATTCATCAAAAACACCTAATAACATGAGATCTGCTCTATCAAGTTTTCCATATTTCTCTTGTTCAACCAGCTCTTTACGTACTAAAGAATTTTCGTCTAAACACATTTCATTATTGTAAAAACGGCCATCTGTACCATAAAAACTTATACAATGATTTTTATGAGAAATGCATGTCCATAAAGTAGCCTTTCTTAAAAAATCAATATCTTTTTTGTACATTTCTCCTTTATCGGCCGTTGTATAATAAATGTCCTTTTCAAACCAGTTTTTTTGAGGATATTGTTTAGCTACAAACAAAGCTGTTTGTTCAGCATAATTAGAGATTCTCACTTGACTTCCATATCCATGATAGGTGGAAATCCTTGTCATACGAACATCTTGAGCAGTCAACCCAAATCCACTAGCTTCAAGATGGGCTAAAATATCTTCATTATACACCGGTTTAAATTTTTTATTATTTCTTATATACGTTTCTCGGCCGTCATATCCTACAACAGAAGTAGCAGCTTTATCAGTAGATAATTTTTTTGAATAGAGTTTAGAAAGCGTTGTATGAACTTTTTTGATAGTCACAAGTGCTACGTCTTTAAGAATGGCATCTTCAGGAACATCAATTACAGCAATTCCTTTCCCGGTTCCCCATTTTTTGTTGTCTTTCCAGATTTCTTTAGCCACAACAGAAATACTTTCTGTTGAAGTATCCTTTTCGTTTTTCCACAAAGCAACCAATAAAGAACTTTCTTGTGCTTTGAAATTTCCTCTATTAGCTAAAAAACCATCAACAAACACTTTAGACATTAACCCTACAGATTTCCAATATTTTACTGGTGCAAACAATACATATTGATCATTAGGATCCCGCATAAAATATTGTTCAAATGACCAGACAAACTGGTTAAGTAGATCCTTCGCATGGTTACTATCTCCTGCAAATTCAGCAGACATTAATCTGCGAATATAGCTAAATTTATCTTTCGTTTTAACATTTCCTTCTTGTGCACGTGCCAATTCACTAGAATATGGCGGATTTTCTAAACCAATAATAATTACATCGTTATCATCAATGATTTCTTGTAGTGTCGCATGTTTTCCATCCGTTTCCATAGGAATGGTTAGAAACTCTTCTGCTAAAGCATCTCCACTTGCCACTAAATTTCCTTGATTCGACCGTACAACTGCTAGTGGGGGGATAATTGCTCTTACTTTCCCAATATATTTATTATACAAAACCAGCCATTCTTTTATTTCATAAGTATTCAAAATAACATGACTTAATTCCTCATCCGTTAAATAATGTTCTAATGCTCCAGTACCTGCGCATCGATCCAATATAACGTAATCCTTACCTTTTGGAACATTATTAATTGCTTTCCTAACAAGTTTAGTAGCTTCTTTTACGTAAGGTAATGGTGTATAAAATGCGCCCAAATCTTTTCTATTCGTCGGATCATTTAAAACATCCATAACCGTATCAAAATCAGTTTCATTTCCATTCCAAGGTAAAATATAATTTTCAACTATAGAACTTTGAGGATTTCTTAGCATGTTAAACATTTGCGATTTTGTAACAGTTCTATCACGATGATAAATATAATTTGCCCAACCCAAAATATTCGGAAAATTAATAGCAAACTTTTGATAACTATAATTTTCAAAAAGTGCCAATAGTTCTTTATTTTTAGGGCTATTAGGTTGAAATACTGTAAAATCAAATTCATTTTCAGGCTTAGTTGAATTTTTTAATGTTAATTTTTTTACATCTTTTGAAGCACTATTAACATAATTTGTTTCTATTTCAGAACGATATTGTATTGCATCGTAAACATATGCATGGTCTTTACTAATATCTACAAGGACAATTTTACTAGGGATTGGAATGCCACCTTTATTTCTCAATTTCGAAAGATAGTGGATTGCTTGAACAAGTACAGCATTTAGATCCGCTATATTATTTTTGAATTCAAATAACGTACCATTCACAAGCCCATCAGTATTTTCAATTAAGACATCTTTTTCGTTAAAACCAAATGTCCTCCAAAAAAACAGATTATCTGCTCTTTCATTTCCAGATTGCCAACTTCTGTCTATTGAGAGAGGTGACACTATGCCACCTCTTCTCTTTTAGCCACCAAAAATAGACATCTTTGAGGAACAAAGACGTCTATTTTGCTGGCTATTTTTATTTTAATGTACGACAAATAAGCACGTATATTTAGGTTAACGTGCTGTGCTGTGCTGTGCTGTGCTGTGCTGTGCTGTGCTGTGCTGTGCTGTGCTGTGCTGTGCTGTGCTGTGCTTAAGTATAGCATTTGTTTCTCCTCTGTCAAGTTTTTTCAAAAAAAATTTTACATGATGAGTACTAAAAATACAATATTTTTTCAATTCAAAAATTCCTCCAAAAATATATTTACAACTAATCAATAAAAAAATAAAGAACCTTTATATGAATAAAGGTTCTTTACTAGTATTTATCCTATAGATATGCTAAAATAAGTATGAAAAGAGAGCTGTGCGCTAACACAACTCTCTAGTGTAGAACCGTTAAAAAGACGGTAGCTATCGAAAAAATAGTTTTTTAACCATCTTAACGACCTGCTAAAGTGTTAGAAGATGGTTATTTTTTTGTGTTCGTATGATCTATAATCAGCAAAACTAACGTTGCGAATGCAATCATTAGCGATAATGCTTCAAATACAGACATGCTTACTCCCTTCTAGGGATAAAGCTATGAACCATAGGCATCACCCCTTTATTCAAGAGATTAGCCACCATCTTTTCACTTTTCTACTAAGCTAGTATACCATATCTTTTTTTACAGAAAAACACTCGCTTCTACAGTGTTTAACGACCACTCAATGGTTTCTAGGTTGAGTGGTCGTTAAATTTACACGCGAGCCATTTCTTTTGCTTTCGCATATTTTCTTTGGTCTTGTTTATCTACCGCTTGATACCCGTAATTTTTAATTAAGAAGGCCATTTCATGCGCTGACTCGGCCTCATAAAAGCCAACGGTCTGTTCAAACCGTTTGCGGGTTGCCACAACCGTCTGTTTCCCTTCTTTTTGCTGCATCGTTACTTCTAAGTGTTCTCCGTCTTTTCGCTCATAACTTTCTTCCAGTAATTTTTGTTCAACACTCCGTGCTGTTCGAACTTTTAAAACGTCGTTCCAGTCCTTATAAATGACATCCATCGGCTTGTAACGTTCTTCTTTATATTGTGTATGATACGTGGTTATTTTCGATTCTAGGCGACGTAACGCTTCGTCTGTTATTTCTAGTTGTGGCTTTCTTAAAAAGGCTTGAAGGTCGATATAGCCTGTGTTTGGATTACGAGACTCATTCAACGCCTTTGCCACCTGTATAGAAGTTGCACGCACGTCTATCTCATGATCATTTCTTTTTTCTGGATCTTTTGCCGCATAATACCCACGATAGTTCCAGCCATTGCCCACTGTCGTTTTATTAGACATATTCGTCAATGCTTTATGAACCCCTGCAATCAACTCCCAATCCACCGCACCATTTACAGCAGCCGACGCCGCTTGATAGTGCTGAATGTTTTCTTTTAATATCCAATGGTCTAAAGGAATAAGAGAATGAAAATGTTCATAGTGACTCATTCGATCCCAAAACTCATGACCTGTTGGATCATTATCCAGACCAAAATAAACACCTGCCGTCGGTCGCGTTCCTTTGGTTTCTTTCATGTATTTCATCGCAGATACAACCGTTTCAATATTCATGCCGTGCCGACCGTCTAAACAGAACAACATACAATCTTTTAATCGGTCTTTATTTAACGACCAATACGACAAAGCATCGATAGGCGCTTCAAAAAATAAAATCCTATCTGGGTTCTTACCAATCGTCACATTAAAGCCAAAGTGTTTTTGCGAATTTTTAGCAATTTTCTTTGCTACGCCTCGTGGCTCATTCTTGTCTGGTGTAATCCCTTGAACAGTGGCACCTACGCGTCTTCCTGCATCATTCCAAACAAAAATGGCTTGGCCTAACACATCTTGTTGAATCATTCCTTTTTTTATTAGTCCCCGAACAATCTCTTCATCCAA
>NZ_JBIOPK010000001.1:2380000-2827143 GCF_051712685.1 Enterococcus sp. DIV0682 | reverse complement strand
ACAGTGACCTCCTATATGTTTAAATTTTGGTTATCTAAAAAATGTGGATAACTTAAAAGAATGAGCATAGTCGATTTTAGCATTTTTTTAAAACTTTTTCCACAAGCAATTGTTCAATGTGGAAAAAAAGTACACAAGGGTGAAAAAAGTTTTCCACAGGGTGTCGACACTTGCGGAAGAAAGTGGTTGTTGAATGAGTTATCCACAAAAAGTTGAGAATAATTAAGCTTGACACAATCATGTTTCAAGAACTTATCAACAGCTGAAAAAACACCTGTGTAAAACTTTTTAACAGGCTGTTTTTTTGTGTAAAACTAGTGGAAAAATGGCTGTGAACAGAAAAAAATGTGGAAAACTATCCACAAGCTACTCACAGGAAAATTTAATTTGTGGATAATTGAAACGAATCTTTCTCAGGAAATATTTCTTAAATTTTATTGACAAAAGACCCTATTACTCGTTATACTATCAAAGTATGTCTATATATTGATGGATAGTTACAATTTCAGGAGGTGTAATTGCATGAAAAGAACGTATCAACCAAACAAACGTAAACGCCAAAAAGTTCACGGATTCCGTAAACGTATGAGCACTAAAAATGGCCGTCGCGTATTAGCAAGCCGTCGTCGTAAAGGTAGAAAAGTTATTTCTGCTTAATGATGGTCTGGTCTTTTAAACAGTCAATTTCTAAGAACCCTTAGTTATCTCCATAATTTTTTGGAAGATGTGAAGATAACTAAGGGTTCTTTTTCTGTTTTCAATAAAAGAAAGCAGGATTCTATAGAAAAGGCTACTAAAAAAGAGCGGAAATATGCTATTATTATTAAGAAGTAAAAAAATATAGAAACAAAGGGATGCCGATGAAAAAGTCCTACCGTGTCAAGAAAGAAAAAGAATTTCAACAGGTGTTTAATAAAAAACAATCTTGTGCAAATCGTCGTTTCGTGGTGTACGTTTTAGAGAAACCACAACAAGCCCATTTTCGAGTGGGGATTTCTGTTGGGAAGAAAATTGGAAACGCGGTCACAAGGAATGCTGTGAAGCGGAAAATCCGCGCGAGTTTATTTCAATTAAAAGACCGTATCTCTCCAGAAATTGATTTTATCGTGATTGCACGTCCAGGATTGGAAAAATTATCGTCTGAAGAAGTGAAAGCTAATTTAACACATGTGTTAAATTTAGCTAAAATATTAGATGTAAGAGAGGGAATTGAGTAGTGAAGAAGTATAAGCGCTTATTATTAATGGCTGGGTTAGTGACCTTAGTCTTTGTTTTATCCGCCTGCGGAACCGCGCCCGTAAGTGAAAGTAGTACAGGAATTTGGGATCGATACATTGTTTATTATTTTGCCCAAGCGATTAAGTTCCTATCATTAGGCGGCAGTGTCGGAATTGGGATTATCCTATTTACGTTAGTCATCCGGATTATTTTATTGCCGTTGATGCATTTCCAAACGAAGAGTATGCGTAAAACACAAGAGTTGCAACCGCAATTAAAGGCCTTGCAACAAAAATATTCTTCAAAAGATCCTGAAACACAACGCTTATTCCGAGAAGAACAGCAACGTTTGTATGCAGAGAATAATGTGAATCCTTACATTGGCTGTTTACCACTGTTGGTTCAACTACCAATCATGATGGCTTTGTATCAAGCCATTTCACGCGTGCCTGAGTTAAAAGAAGGAACGTTCTTGTGGTTAAGCCTCGATAAGCCGGATCCGTATTTAATTTTACCGATTTTAGCAGCTGTCTTTACGTTTGCTAGTACGTATCTTTCAAGTATGAGCCAACTAGAAACAAATGCCTCACTGAAAATTATGAATTACGTTATGCCAGCGATGATCTTCTTTATGGGGATTTCATTAGCCAGCAGTTTATCTCTTTACTGGGTGGTCTCAAATGCCTTCCAAACAGGGCAAACATTGTTATTAAACAATCCATTCAAAATCCGTAAAGAGCGGGAGGAAGCAGCACGTCAAGCCAAAGCACGGGAGCGAGCGCTTGAACGAGCAAAAAGTCCTAAGAAAAAAGGGAAGAAAAAATAAAGGAGGTCGTTCAGATGCCGATTTATGAAGGAAATACAATCGAAGAAGCAACGCAGAAAGGCTTACAAGCACTTGGTTTAACCAAAGAGGATGTTACAATTGATGTGTTAGACGAAGGAAAAAAAGGATTTTTAGGTCTAGGAAAAAAACTTGCCCAAATTTCAATGGAACCAACGATTAGTGAGCAAGTCACAGAAGCGGTCGAAGAAACAGTGGAAGATATTGTTGTTGCCGATGAAGCAAAAGCAGTGGAAGAAGCAGTTGAGGAATTAACCGAAGCAATTCCTAGTCTCTCAGAGGAATCAACACATTCTTTAGAAAATCTGGAAGACGAAGCTGCTATTACTGAATTAGCGATGTATTTAACGAATATTTCAAATGAACTGAACGCCCCTGCCATGGTTCGCATAGCGCGCGAGAATGGCAATATTATCTTCCATTTAGAAACAGAAAAACAAGGTATCTTAATTGGAAAACACGGAAAAGTGTTAAATGCGTTACAGTATTTAGCGCAAGTCTTTATTCACCGCATTGCAAGCAATAAGCTATCGATTGTTGTGAATGTCGGAAATTATCGTGAAAAACGTCATGAAATTTTGGAACGTTTAGCGAAACGCACCGCGGAAAAAGCCAAACGCACTGGGCGGCCAGTCTTCTTGGAACCAATGCCGGCTTTTGAAAGAAAACAAATTCATCACACGCTAAGTAAAGATGAGCAAATCAAAACCCATTCTGAAGGGGATGAACCTTATCGGTATTTAGTGGTTGAACCAGTTAAGAAGTATTTTTAAACAGAGGTCGGGACGGAACCGTTTAGCTCCGAGAAATAAGAAGGAATTTCCGAAAATTGCTTTTTAATTTTTGGAGACCAAGTAGGTATTGTTCATCATCGAATCACTACGTTCTTCGTGATTCTCAACAATTTCGGCTTATTTCCGAAGGACCTTCAACTCTTAGAGCTTTAGCTCTTAGAAGTTGTTGAGATCGGAGCAACGCGTAGTGTTGGTTCTGTTCCAGGCTCTTTCCCAGTTAAATGATTTTTTAGCCGTCTCCGTTTCTTTTTTTATGTTATGATAATCAGTAATTACTCCAGTAGTAAATTCAAATGAAAAAGTTTTGTAAAGAGACGTAGGGGGAGCAACAGGTATGCGTACGGAGAAAATACTGGTTGTAGATGATGATGCAGCAGTTCGTCGCTTGATTTGGAAAGCATTACAATCAACAGGTATTCTTATTTACCAAAGTGAATCAATTGAAAAAACAAAAGATATTGTGTCCAGAGTTACCTTTGATTTGTTCATTTTAGATGATAACTTGGAACATGACAGCGATGGTTACTACTTAGTCCAAATGATTAGAGAGAAATATCCACTAGTGCCAATTATCTTTTTTAGTAGCAAAAAAGAAGAAGAGGATATCATTGCAGCCTTGGAAATGGGCGTGGATAGTTATATAACGAAACCTTTTTCCTTGAATGTTTTTAAGGCTCAGGTGATTGCTTCGTTGAATCGAGCTCGAATGATTCGAAAACAATTGAATGTTTATAAAAAAGAAGAGCTACAGGTAGGCGATTTCCGTTTTGATTATGGTCGTTATCAACTATTTAAAAAGGATTTACCTATTTCATTGTCTTCGAAAGAAGTTCAATTAATTCAATTTTTTCTGGAGAATCCCGAGCAAGTATTCTCTAAAGAACAAATTTACAGCAGTGTTTGGGGTACTGGGGATGTCGATGCGAATACGATTATGGTTTTTATTAATCGTTTACGAAGTAAATTAGAAGAAAACCCGAAAGAACCTTGTTACCTTCGGACCGTTTGGGGCATTGGTTATACCTTTACGCCAGATGGTTGCGTACAAAAAAAATGAAAAAAGGCCCGCAGTTGCACGAGCGACTGCAGGTCTTTTTTGCTTATTCAATTTGCCGACGTTCCATTTCTTTCAAAATAAATTGAAGCGAACGATTTAGATGTTCATGGGTTAAAAGTGTGATCTGGTCAATATTCTTTGTTTTCATTCCGCGGAAAATTAACCAATGTTCTTCTAGGGCAATACTACGACGTTCTGAGGCACGAATCGCAATATCTCTGAAATAGATTAAGTAAGCATGGAGATCAGTCACAATTTTTTTTAAACGTAGCATCTGACTCTTAGTATAAATAAAGGAATTAAAATCTGAAAAGTTCTGTAGTAAGTCATCTACTTGGTTATTTTTATTGTATTGTTCTCCTTCGAGAAGTAAGGCTTCCAATTCATCAAAATCTTCTGGTGTCATGAGTTCCATGGCTTTAATGGTTGCTAAAGTGTCCAAAGATTTACGAATATCATAAATTTCATAAGCATCTTTCATACTAATCCCTTTAACCACGATACCCACCATAGGTATATGTTCCACCAATTGTTCTTTGACCAATTCTTGTAAAGCAAAGCGAATGGGCGTCCGACTAATGTTTAATTGCTCGGAAAATTCTTTTTCGTTAATCCGTTCACCTGCAGGAATATCCCCTAAAATAATGGTTTTTTTAAAGGCTTCGTAGGTACAAATTTTTAGAGGTTTACTGCTGGTTAAATCTAAGTTCCGTTTTACTGCTTCAACCGTTGGATTCATATGAGGCACCTCCCTATAGGTTATTTTTATAGATAATAAATATAATATTAAAAATGAAAATATAACGCAAGAAAAGACAAAATGAAAAGAAAACCGAGGAGAAAAGGCACTCCTACGGTTTCAGCGACGACGTTTAATTTTGTGGAATAAATAAAGGCATGTGACCTAAAGCAACAATTGTAACAACGAAAATAACGAAAATTCCTAAGGCATATTTTGCTGATTCTTTTTGCCATTGGCCCATATCTAAACCAGTTAAACGTAATAGCAAGTAAATAAATGCCACTAATGGACTTAATAAGTGGAACGCTTGCCCCATTAAGGAAGCTAAAGCCATAGACATATTGTCAAATCCATAAGAACGTCCAGCTTCTGCTAGGACTGGTAAGACACCGAAATAGAAACCGTCGTTTGAAATAAAGAATGTTCCTGGTGCTGAAATGAACGCAATCACTAAGCCCCAAGCGCCGGCTAATTGTTTTGGAATAATATTAACAAAGCTATTTGCTAAGGCATTGGCCATACCAGAACCTTGGAATAAGCCCATGAAGACGCCAGCAGCAAAAACTAAGATAACTACTTGCACAGCATCACCAGCATTTGCACTGATACGGCTGCTTTGATCTTTTAATTTTGGATAGTTAATCATTAAAGCGATACAAGTACCAACTAGGAATAATAATAACGGTGGCATTTCAATCCACGAAGGCAAACCTAATTGACCAACGAATGAACTTAGGACTAACCAACCGATTAAGACAATCGTTAAAATACCATTGAACGCAAAATTCTTTGGACGACGAATTTCTAATAACTCAGGATCGTTAACAATAGTCATTTCTTCCAATTCTTTATCAGTAAGCGTTGTCACGCCTAAGCGAGCACGTTCTTTTTTCCCCATGCGATAAGCAACAAAGAAGATAACATACAATACAGATAAAATCATACCAGGTGCTAAATAAGAAAGAATGTCGGCATCAACTTCTAGTACGGCCATGGCACGAGCTGTTGGACCGCCCCAAGGTAATAAGTTCATAATGGTGTTTTGTAAGATAACAAGCACACCTAAATTCATCAATTTCATATTAAGTTTTTTGTAGATGGGAATAAACGCAGAACAGCAAATCAAGGTCGTAGTTGTTCCATCTCCGTTTAAGGAAACAGCAGCAGCAACTACCGCAGTAGCCATCAAGACTTTCATTGGATCGCCTTTAGCAAAGTAAATCATTTTTTTAGTGATTGGGTCAAACAAACCAGCATCCAACATAATAGAGAAGTAAAGAATGGCAAATAATAACATAATACCAGTTTTTGAAGTAGTTGAAATCCCATCTAAGACGAAATTCCCAATGTTGACTTCAGGGACAACACCGTCAGCACCAGGTGGCGGACTCGCTACTCCAGTTGCAATTGCAATCAAAGTAAAAAAAAAATAAGAGGAATAATTACTAAAGATGTAAACGGTGACAATTTCTTTTTCATGATTACATACATAAAGATGATAATCATACCATAAGCTAAAATAGTGAGTAACATGTTTTTCTTCCTTTCTTTTTTAGAACTTTTTTGTAAGCGTTAACAACCGGTGTTAATAAAAAAGAATAGCCATGAGAAATGTTTCACAGTATTCTGGTTTACAACAAAAAATATTTTTTGTGTTTGTCTATAGTGTGAGAATATACAAACTTTCGCAGAGAATAAATAGCCTAAAACAAAAAGAACATCAAAAAAACAATTCAACAATCAAATTCTTATTAATAACTTAATATAATATTAATAGAATCTTAACGGCTGATAAATGCTTATATACCAATGTTTACAGAGTTTTTTTCACAAAATAAACAATAAAAGAACAATCTGAGCTAGTGTTTTCACTAGGTTTTTTAACGGTTTTTTCTATAATGAACGTATACCAAGAATTAGTGAAAGGAGAGACAATATGGGCCTATTTAAGTCCTTATTCAAGAAAGAGCAACACACGCAGGAAACCGAGATTAATGAAAGCGTTATCCGACGTGAAGCGGATAACTTGGAAAAGCGATGGATAGATATACCAGCATATATTCCTGCTGAGCCAAAAGAATATCAATTGGTAAGTATTGTGGCCACTGCCATCGCAGCAGGAGAGTTTCCAGAAAGTCGTTTTGTTATCAAAAAAATCGCAAAACGAAATCCAGAAGCAAAAGAAGTTGCCATTATTGCAGCCAGTATAGCTGCAGAGCTTTCAGAAGAGTCTCAGCTAGTTGTCAAAAGAATTTCAAAACAAAACCTTGAGGAGGATCATTATGTTACGCAAATTTAAAATTTCAATTGATGGGAAAGAATATTTAGTCGAGATGGAAGAAATCGGTGGCGTCCCACAACCAGCACCTGTTGCGCCACAACCAACAGCGCCAGTTGCTACGACAGAAACACCAGCCCCTGCTGTTGAAGAAGCCCCAGCGCCAGCAGCACAGCCAGCCGCCCCAGCAGGAGCAGATGCAATGCCTGCGCCAATGCCAGGAACTGTGTTAAAAGTATTAGTCAATGTTGGTGATACGGTGTCTGAGAACCAACCATTGTTAATTTTAGAAGCAATGAAGATGGAAAATGAAATCGTTGCAGGAAAAGCAGGTACGGTAACAGGAATTCATGTTACCCAAGGCCAAATTGTGAATCCAGGGGAACCATTAATAACAATTAACTAGAATTAATTTAAGAAGAGGAAGTGATTTGTGTGGAGACACTGATTCAAGGTGTTATAGGAATGGGCCAAGAACCAGGACGCATTGTGATGATGCTGATTGGTGGACTATTAATGTATTTAGGAATAAAAAAAGAGTATGAACCAACACTTTTAGTGCCGATGGGTTTAGGAACGATTTTAGTGAACTTTCCCAATTCCGGCGTATTGAGCGCTGGCGGCGAGCCAGGTCCGTTTAATGTTCTTTTTGATTTTGGAATAAAAACAGAATTATTCCCGTTATTATTATTTATTGGGATTGGGGCAATGATTGATTTCGGGCCATTGTTACAAAATCCGTTTATGTTGATGTTTGGTGCCGCTGCACAGTTTGGGATTTTCTTTACAGTTATTATGGCTGTTTTATTAGGTTTTGATTTAAACGATGCTGCTTCGATTGGGATTATTGGTGCCGCTGATGGTCCAACGTCTATTTTCGTAGCAAATACCTTACATTCAAAATACATGGGGGCCATAATGGTTGCCGCTTACTCCTACATGGCGTTAGTTCCGATTATTCAACCAGTAGCGATTAAAGCAGTGACGACGAAAGCCGAACGTCGGATCCGTATGACTTATCGGGCCGGTGAAGTTTCTCAAACAGCGAAAATTCTTTTCCCGGTTGTTATTACGATTGTCGCAGGGTTAATTGCGCCGGTGTCATTACCATTAGTTGGTTTCTTAATGTTTGGGAACTTATTAAGAGAATGTGGCGTTTTGGACCGCTTATCCATTACAGCTCAAAATGAATTGGTAAATATTATTAGTATCTTGCTAGGACTATCTATTTCCGTTAGCATGAACTATGCAGAGTTCTTAAAAGTCGATACATTGATGGTTATTGGCTTAGGGTTAGTCGCCTTTATTATGGATTCAGTCGGCGGCGTGCTTTTTGCTAAATTCTTGAATTTATTTAGAAAAGAAAAAATCAATCCCATGATTGGTGCTGCGGGTATTTCCGCTTTCCCAATGTCTAGTCGGGTTATTCAAAAAATGGCTACGGATGAAGACCCACAAAACTTTATTTTAATGCATGCTGCTGGTGCCAACGTTTCAGGACAAATCGCTTCTGTAATTGCTGGCGGCTTACTATTAGCCTTTTTAACATAGGACGGAAAGGAGAACGAATACATGTCTGTTAACATGGAAGATTTAAAAATTGCTTTTGAACTGTTAGGTTTTGGTTGGGGCGGCGTTTTCGTTGTTTTATTTATCATTTATCTAGCATCTAAATTACTAACAAAATTATTTCCAATTAAAAAATAAAGGAGGTTATTGCTGTGAGTAGCGTATATACAATGAAAAGAATCTGGTTGCAAAAAGATAAAAAAGCTTATCAAGCTTGGCGCGAATTAATGGAAAAAGCCGCATTGCAAACGACAGAAGCACTTGATTACACCGTTGGCATATATGATGACACAGCATTAATCGCCTCTGGCTCGCTTTCAGGCAAAACGATTAAGTGCGTGGCCGTTTGTAAAAAATATCAATCTGAAAACTTGTTAACCCAATTGGTGGTTCATCTACTTGAAAAACTGAGAGAAGAAAACCAATTACACAGTTTTTTGTATACAAAACCAAAAAATGAACAAATTTTTCAGTCGCTAGGCTTTCAAAAAGTGGTTGCGAATCAAGAGGTGCTATTTATGGAGCAAGGCAAACCAGATTTTGCCGATTATCTTGGTTACCTGACACAGCATAAAAAAGCAGGGCCAGCCAGTAGCATTGTCATGAATGCAAATCCTTTTACGAAAGGCCATCAGTACTTAGTCGAAAAAGCAGCCAAAGAAAGTCCACACGTTTATGTGTTTGTTTTATCTGAAGATAAATCGCTGTTTTCAAAAGAAGCACGTTTCGCAATGGTGCAAAAAGGGGTCGCCCATTTACCCAATGTGACAGTCCTATCTACAGAAGATTACTTAGTTTCGTCTGCGACTTTTCCTACCTATTTTTTGAAAGAAAAAGCGCCATTAGAGGTAGCTGCAATTCAAGCAACGCTTGATGCAACGTTATTTAAAGAAAGAATTGCGCCAATACTTGAAATTCAGCAACGTTATGTGGGAGAAGAGCCTTATTCAGAAGTGACCGATGTCTACAATCAAGCAATGCAACAAGTTTTCGGACAAACGATAACGCTAACCATTGTCCCGCGATTAGCGAGTGATGGAGAGCTGATTAGTGCGACGAAAGTTCGCAAAGCGATGGCTGAAGGCGACAAAGAGACACTCAAGAAGTTTTTACCAGCAACAAGTTATCAATACTTAGTAGAACACAAGAAACTAATGAGGTGAAGAAAGTGAAGATTATCAAAAATGCTACTGCAGGGACAGTAGAATCAAGTGATATTATGATTACCGTCCAACCCATTGAATCAACAGAAAATACCATTGAATTAGAAAGTAGTGTCGAAAAACAATTTGGCAATCAAATTCGTCAGGTGATTACGACAACTTTGGAACATTTAGATGTCCAAGGCGTTGCGGTCAAGGCGATTGATAAAGGGGCATTAGATTGTACGATCAAAGCTCGGATGATTACAGTTTTACATCGAGGCGCTGAAAAAGAAACGTATGATTGGAAGGAGTTGGACTCATGGAACGTTTAAGAAGAACAATGATGTTTGTCCCTGGAGCGAACGCAGCAATGCTAAGAGATGCACCATTGTATGGGGCAGATTCAATCATGTTTGATTTAGAAGATGCAGTTTCATTAAAAGAAAAAGACTCTGCCCGTGTTTTAGTCCATTCTGCTTTGAAAACTTTCGATTATGGCAATATTGAAATTGTTGTTCGGATCAATGCTTTAGATGCCGGTGGCGCAGAAGATATTGAAGCAATGGTCTTAGCTGGTGTCGATGTGATTCGTTTACCAAAAACAGAAACAGCCCAAGATATCATTGATGTCGAGGCAGTCATTACAGAAGTAGAACAGCAAAATGACATTCCCGTAGGAACAACGAAAATGATGGCTGCTATCGAATCGGCCGAAGGTGTTCTAAATGCGCCCGCGATTGCCAAAAGTTCAACTCGCTTGATTGGCATCGCGTTAGGCGCCGAAGACTATGTTACCAATATGAAAACACGCCGCCATCCAGATGGCCAAGAACTATTCTTTGCTCGTAGCATGATTTTACATGCCGCTCGAGCAGCTGGGATTGCAGCTATTGATACGGTCTATTCAGATGTAGACAATACGGAAGGCTTTGAAGCCGAAGTTCGTTTGATTAAACAGCTAGGTTTCGATGGGAAATCGGTGATTAACCCTCGTCAAATCCCATTGGTTAATACTATTTATGCGCCGACAGAAAAAGAAATCCAGAATGCTAAGGAAGTAATCTGGGGCATTCGGGAAGCCGAAGCTAAAGGTTCCGGTGTTATCTCCGTAAATGGAAAAATGGTTGATAAACCAATTGTTGAACGAGCTGAACGGGTCATTGCGTTAGCATTGGCGGCTAAATTAATTACCGAGGAGGAAATATAGACATGGTAGTAAATAAAGTAGGCAAAGACATTCCTCAATCTTATGCAGAGCAATACGGCATTTATGAAGGAGAATTAGCACACATTGATGCTTATCAAGAAGCGAGCCGAGCAATTAAACCAGTGAAACCTCGGGAGACAAAACTTTTAGGAAGTATTCGTGAAGCAATTGAAAAAACAGGGTTGAAAGATGGCATGACCATCTCTTTCCATCACCATTTCCGTGAAGGAGACTATGTGATGAATTTAGTTTTAGCCGAGATTGCCGCCATGGGGCTGAAAAACATTTCGATTGCACCTAGTTCAATTGCAAATGTTCATGAACCTCTGATCGAACACATTAAAAATGGAGTAGTCACCAACATTACTTCTTCAGGTTTGAGAGATAAAGTAGGCGCCGCTATTTCAGCAGGTATCATGGAAAATCCTGTGGTGATTCGTTCACATGGTGGCCGGGCACGGGCAGTAGCAGCAGGCGATATCCATATTGATGTAGCTTTCTTAGGTGCACCAAGTTCAGACGCTTATGGAAATGCGAATGGAACCAAAGGAAAAGCTACCTGTGGTTCTCTTGGATATGCGATGGTCGATGCAAAATATGCGGATCAAGTGGTCATCATTACTGACACATTAGTACCATATCCTAATACCCCTATCAGTATTCCACAAACAGATGTTGATTATGTGGTAGAAATTGATGCAATTGGTGATCCAGATGGAATTGCCAAAGGCGCAACACGTTTTACAAAGAATCCTAAAGAATTATTGATTGCTGAATATGCTGCAAAAATAATTACACATTCTCCTTACTACAAAGAAGGCTTCTCATTCCAAACAGGAACAGGTGGCTCTTCACTAGCAGTTACGCGGTTCATGAGAGAACAAATGCTTAAAGATGGCATTAAAGCAAGTTTCGCTTTAGGCGGAATTACGAATGCAATGGTGGAACTTTTGGAAGAAGGCTTAGTAGAAAAAATTATTGACGTCCAAGATTTTGATCATCCATCAGCTATTTCTTTAGGAGAAAATGCCAATCATTATGAAATTGATGCCAATATGTATGCTTCACCGCTTAGCAAAGGGGCGGTTATTAATCAATTAGACACAGCTATTTTATCTGCTTTAGAAGTGGACACAGATTTTAATGTAAATGTCATTACTGGTTCAGATGGTGTTATCCGTGGTGCTTCTGGCGGACATTCCGATACAAGTATGGCTTGTAAAATGAGTCTAGTGATTGCACCACTTGTTCGTGGACGGATTCCAACAATTGTTGAGCAAGTAAATACAGTCGTTACACCAGGTACGAGTGACGATGTCGTAGTAACAGAAGTCGGCATTGCAATCAATCCAAAAAGAACAGACTTAATTGATTGTTTTAAAACTTTAGATGTTCCTCAGTTTACGTTAGAAGAGTTGAAAGACAAAGCCTACAACATTGTTGGCACCCCGGAACCAATTAAATATGGAGACAAAGTCGTTGCGTTAATTGAATACCGAGATGGTAGTCTAATTGATGTGGTACGCAATGTTTAATGGGGAAAAAGTAACACTTTTAGAGATGTTGGATGCTCGCGAACAAAGAGCTGCTACACAGAAGGAGTTGTTAGAAACAGCACCAGAAGCTAGTCTCTTATCTGCCACAATGAATATTCCTGGAGAAGTAAAAAATTCGCCCACCTTAACGGATGTTTTTTTAGAAGTAATTGACGAAGTCGAGCAACAATTGCTGGATCAAGTACCGATTGTTAATTTTTACCGGAATGAAAAGACAGGGCCTGAATATTATTTGGCGGTTTCGTTAGCCCCGCAAGAGTTAAAACAAAGAATGGTCAAAATTGAAGAAACACATCCTTATGGTCGTTTAGTGGACCTAGATGTTTTATGGGGAAATGAGGAACTAAAAAGCCTTCATCGAGGAGATTTAGGCTTGCCACCACGGCGCTGTTTTATGTGCCAAGAAGAGGCGAAAGTCTGTGGACGAAATCGACGTCACAGTCTTGAAGCAATGCAAGAAAAAATAACAGAAATAATTTTGACACGAAAGGAGCAGCCAAGTGAGTAAAAAAATTCGTTTTACAGAAACGGTGCTACGGGATGGGCAACAAAGTTTAATTGCAACACGGATGCCAACCTCAGATATGCTGCCGATTATTAAAACAATGGACGAGGCAGGATTTCATGCATTAGAAATGTGGGGCGGGGCAACGTTTGATTCCTGTGTCCGCTATTTAAACGAGGATCCTTGGGAACGTCTTCGCCAAATTCGCAAAGAAGTTAAAAATACCAAACTTCAAATGTTATTACGAGGACAAAATTTACTAGGATATCGTCATTACGCTGATGATGTGGTGCGGGCCTTTGTCGAAAAATCAGTTGAAAATGGGATTGATATTATTCGTATTTTCGATGCCTTGAATGATGTCCGTAATTTACAAACAGCAATTCAAACAACAAAAGAAGCTGGCGGACACTGTCAAGCAGCGATCTCTTATACCACGAGTGAAATTCATACCATCGATTACTTTGTAAAATTAGCCAAAGAATTGAGTCAAACAGGAGCGGATTCCATTTGTATTAAGGATATGGCAGGCGTTTTGACGCCACAAACGGGTTTTGAATTAGTGAGCAAAATGAAAGATGCCATTGATTTACCTTTAGAGGTGCATACGCATGCGACTAGTGGTATTTCTGAGATGACCTATTTAAAAGTTGCTGAAGCAGGTGCGGATATCATCGATACAGCTATTTCTTCTTTCGCTGGCGGTACGAGTCAACCAGCCACAGAATCTGTAGCCATTGCGTTAGAAGATTTAGGCTTTGAAACAGGTTTAAATATGGAAAAAGTAACAGAGATTGCTGACTATTTCAATCCGATTCGTGATCGCTTTAGAAGTGAAGGCATTTTAAACCCTAAAGTTAAAGATACGGAACCGAAAACCTTGATTTATCAAGTGCCTGGTGGTATGTTATCAAACTTATTAAGTCAATTAACGGAGCAAGGTTTACAAGACAAATATGAAGAAGTTTTAGCTGAAGTACCTAAAGTAAGAGCGGATTTAGGGTATCCACCACTAGTTACGCCGCTTTCACAAATGGTTGGAACACAAGCCTTAATGAATGTGATTTCTGGGGAAAGATATTCCTTAATACCGAATGAAATCAAAGATTATGTGCGCGGAGAATACGGCAACTCACCAGCACCTATCGCAGAAGAGATTAAGCAAAAAATCATTGGGGATGAAGAGGTAATCACTTGTCGACCAGCGGATTTATTGAAACCAGAGTTGCATAGTTTAGAAAAGGAAATCCAACAATACGCAAAATCTGAAGAGGATGTCCTATTATATGCGATGTTCCCGCAACAAGGAAAAGACTTTTTAGGACGTCGTGAAGATCCTTTTTACGATGTACCGTTACAGAAAGTGACAGTCAAACTTGACTTGCCAGAATAGAACGGGCAAGTGCTCCGCAAATGTATAAAGAAGCAAGGGTTTGAGCGACGATAACGGTTGTTCAAACCCTTGCTTCATCAAATAGAAAAAAGGCAGCCCGTGAAAGGAAGTGACAATGTGTTAGAAGAAGTTCTAGCAATTCATCAAAAAAATATTGGTGTACTAAGTCTTGAAGCAACAGAAGCGGTGTTAAACCATCATGATTTAGCCAAAATGTATACACCTGGTGTCGCAGAATTGAGTTTAATGATTGCCCAAAATCATGAATTAGCGCGCGAGTGGACCATTAGTGGTAAGTTAATTGCGGTTATTACAGATGGATCAGCTGTTCTGGGTCTCGGCAATATGGGCACGCAAGCGGGCTTGCCAATTGTTGAAGGCAAAGCTTTACTTTATAAAAATTTGGCGGGGGTCGATGCTATTCCTTTAGCACTGGAACAAAAATCAGTGGACGAGATGGTTCAAACAATTGAAAATTTACAAAATAGTTTTGCAGGAATCCACTTAGAAGATATTTCTGCACCAAAATGTTTTGAAATTGAAGAAAAACTTCAACAACGTTTGAACATTCCTGTGTATCATGATGACCAAGAAGGCACTGCCATTGTCGTTTTAGCTGGGCTAATTAACGCAGCTAAAATTAAAGGAAAACCTTTAAATGAATTACGTGTGGTGATTAACGGAGTTGGTGCTTCTGGTGTAGCGACCGCTAAGTTATGTATTCAAGCGGGGATTACGCATCTCACCTTAGTAGATCGCCAAGGTGTTTTAAGAGAAGAAGACCCGACATTGAATCCTTACCAACGTGCTTTGCTTCGACAGGTAATAAAACCATCAGTAGAAAACAAAGATTTAGCCACCGCTGTCGTCAATCAGGATGTTTTTTTAGGCTTATCAGAAGCGGATGTGCTAACGCCAGCCCTGATTAAATCAATGAACCAAGACCCAATTATCTTTGCTTTAGCAAATCCTAAACCAGAAATTGAACCAGCCCTCGCCCAAGCCAATGGCGTCCGTTTATTAGCAACTGGTTCTTCCAAATATCCGAATCAAGTGAACAACATTTTAGCTTTTCCAGGTCTTTTTAAAGGGTTATTGGCAGCGAAAGGCAGAAAAGTCGATGTCGGTTTGCAAATGACAGTAGCACGAAGCTTGGCCGCTATGATTTCAGAACCCACAGCAGAAAAATTCATACCTAATGTATTTGATGGCGGCGTAGTTGACACGGTTTTTAATGCTGTACTAGACTATATAAAACAAGAAAAGACCACGGCACAGAAGAAGGGACGTAAAAGGCAATGACAAAGCAAGCAAGGAGTAAATTAGCGCAGCAAGCACAATTGGCACTACTCTATGAAGTGACCTGTTTAAATAAACCAGGCTTGGTGGATCCAGTCGATGCAGGCGCCCATCAAGATATGGATGTTTTCACTTTTTTAGAAAGTAGTGTGGTTTTGACTCCTTATTTTGAAACCTTCGTTCAAGCTGGGACAGAGCTACGTCATTTGCCGATTGAGGCAACATTTCGCGCGATTCGACAAGTTGGTTTAGAAGCAGAACGAGCGATGTTTGAGGCAACAGAAGGGATCAATACACATAAAGGAGCAATTTTTTCTCTAGGTATTTTTTTAGCTATCTGTGGTCGTTTAATGATTTGGGAGACCCCTTGCACCTTACAATTGTTTCAACAAACGCTTCAAACAATGACGCAAGACTTATTGGCTGACTTTGAAAACCTCGCTACGAATGAGCTAGAAAAACTAACTTGGGGTGAACGACTATTTGTTCAGCATGGCTTGACTGGAATCCGTGGTGAGGCGCAACAAGGCTATCCCGCTGTCTTTGAACAGGGAGTGCCTTATTATCAAAAACATCAAGGCACACAACAACAAAAACTCATTGATACGCTCCTTTATTTATCGCTCTATGTTGAGGATACGAATTTGATTAAACGAAGTCAAAATGTCCAAATTTTTGAAATATATCAACCGTTAATCCAGGAATATTTTGCTTTAGGGGGGATACAAACGTTACGGGGAACCCTTTGCTTAGAAAGATTGAATCACTTATTCAAAGAAAAAAATTGGAGTATTGGTGGCAGTGCAGATGCTTTAATTTTGGTGGTGTTTTTAGATAAACTAATGAAATTAAATTGGCTGACGCCTTAATTAAAAAGATAGTTACAACGCTGATTTGGTCAGTTATTTTGACCTTATATGCTTATGGAAAGGTCTCAAGAGAATTCAAGAAAGCGATTGACAAATACCACGAAACACAGTATATTTTATTACGAAATCATTCTTATCAGAGTATACAAATACGATGATAAACAGTTGAAGCGAATCTTGATTTGCTTTTCCTAAACCTGATTCTTTTAGAATCAGGTTTTTGTTTATCTAAAAGGCGGCATTCGTTCAAAAACGGCTGTCGTCTTTTTTTTATGAAATTTTTTTAATATAAAAAATTTCATAAAAAAAATCTTAAAAACAGAAAAAATTGTTATAGATTAGAGTCATTTTTTTGATGTAAAGTTTTTATGACTTATGTCTATAAAATTGATAAAAACAGTCAAAGAAGCAGAAAAAATAATAGTGGAATTTCTCAAAAAAATAAAAAAATTTTCCGTTATTTAATTATCGATTTATCAAACGATAAGTTATAATAAAATAATTTATTTATCTTTAATGATTGGGGAGAAACGTATAAACTTCCTCATTTTCCTCTCATTGTATAATAACTCACTAATGAATTAGTGAGTTTTTTAACATATCCAGGATGCTTGTTATCAAATGAATTTTTATATAAAAATTCACAGCATTATATTTTGAAAAGCTGAGGAAATGTACTAAACTGCAGGTGTTAAATCCATTTAAATCGCTAAAGGGGGAGATGAACAACTAGGGGAAGCTAATGATCTTGGTATTTATCGTTTATTTTAAAGAAAAGAGGGACGATCAGATGAAAAAGAAAATTGTTGAGGATTTTAATCGGAAAAGTCAGTATAAAAAATGGACAAAACGCAAGATGCTTAATTTAGCAATATCAAGTGGTTTATTATTTACGTCATTAGCAATCCCTGTAAGTATAGCTGTTACCTCTGGCACAATCAGTGCATCAGCAGCGGTCTTGGATATCGAACTATTATCAAATGTTACGTCAAATAATGACAGTGGCACTTCAACGAGTAATCGTTGGACAGCCGCAAACCAAAATCAACCAGTTAATTTCACGGTTTCTGGTGGCGCTTTAGCAGATGCTTCCGCTGTGTTTAGTGGACAAAAACAAGCGGTGTTAGTGGTTCCTCCTGAGTTAAGAGGAAATGTAGCTGCAGCAGGCAGCGCAGCAATCAATACCAACGTTACGATTGATCTTTCAAAAGTTACTTTTTTGACTGCCGTTTTGAATGCAGCCAATGATTTAACCAATGTCATTACTCAAATTACCAGTGGGGCTTTAGGGAATTTAACTGGTGTTGATATTGATTTGACGGAAGTGAATCGTCAGTTGGAATTAGTGAATAACATTGAAAACTTAGGTGCTGCTTCATTTACAGCTCCAGAAACGTTAGCAGCTGATGGCTCATACATTAGCGCACCAATTAGTGATGGTTTAGGGTTAGTTTTAGCCCAAAATGTTTCAAACATCTTACAAGATTTGAATGCGGCAGTTCAAGCTTTGGAGGCAAAAGGAACCAGTATCCCAAGTAATCTTGTCGCCGCAGCTATAAATGCAGCCTTGCTTCCTGTCAAAGGCACGGTGAACGTGGCTGTTTCAGGTGCTTTGCCTTTATTAGCGGTTGGTGGTTCAGGCGTAAATGAGTTAGTGGATGCTTCTTTACTAGGCGCAACCACGGTTACTTTACCAACTACCGTTTCAACACCTCAAAATTTATCCAATAATTTAGATGCTCGTTTTGTAGGAACAGTCGTTCAAACAGATCTTTTAGACGTTAATTTATTAGCAACAGCAGACGGTGTATCCAACATTTATTTTGCTGCAGGTACTACTAGTGAAGTAACCGCACCTACCGTAACAGGAGTAACAGGCAATTCAACAGCAGGTTACGAAGTTAAAGGAACTGCCGACGCCAATGCCACGGTTGAAATCCGAAATGCAGGAGGTGCCGTGATAGGTACAGGTACTGCTGATGGGACAGGGGCATTTACAGTTACCATTCCCGCAGGTGAAGCAGGCGCCAATGAAACGTTAACCGCCGTAGCGAAAAACGCCAGCGGTACAGAAAGTACGCCAACAACGTTCCAAACACCAGCGGATGAAGCAACCGTAACCGCACCAACAATCACAGGAGTGACAGGTAATTCAACGGCAGGTTACGAAGTTAAAGGAACTGCCGATGCCAATGCCACGGTTGAAATCCGAAATGCAGGAGGCACCGTAATAGGCACAGGTACCGCTGATGGGACAGGAGCGTTTACAGTTACCATTCCCGCAGGTGAAGCAGGTGCCAATGAAACGTTAACCGCCGTAGCGAAAAACGCCAGCGGTACAGAAAGTACGCCAACAACGTTCCAAACACCAGCGGATGAGACAACCGTAACCGCACCAACAATCACAGGAGTGACAGGTAATTCAACGGCAGGTTACGAGGTTAAAGGAACTGCTGATGCCAATGCCACGGTTGAGATCCGAAATGTAGGAGGCACCGTAATAGGTACAGGTACCGCTGATGGGACAGGGGCATTTACAGTTACCGTTCCCGCAGGTGAAGCAGGCGCCAATGAAACGTTAACCGCCGTAGCGAAAAACGCCAGCGGTACAGAAAGTACGCCAACAACGTTCCAAACGCCAGCGGATCCTAATACGCCCGTGGCGACGCCAATTGTTGAGACTGTAACAGGTAGTACAACAAAAGGCTATGAGGTCAAAGGGACTGCTGAAGTTGGCACCACCATTGAGGTTCGCGATGCAGCTGGCACGGTCCTTGGTACTGCAACAACTGGAACTGATGGAAAATATACAGTGACTTTAGCTCCAGGAACAGCAACAGCAAATCAAACGCTGAGCGTTGTAGCGAAAAACGCTAGTGGCACGGAAAGTCAACCAGCAACGGCGACAACACCAGCTGATGTCACTGCACCAACAGTTGATAACATCACAGGTAACTCTGGTTCGGGTTATGAAATTACAGGAACAGCAGACCCTAACACAACAATCGAAGTTCGTGATCCAGCTGGGGCAGTCATTGGTACAGGTACCTCTGATGCGAATGGTGATTTTACTGTCACACTACCAACGGGAACGACCAATCCTGGGGATACGTTAACAGTGATTGGAAAGGATAACGCGGGAAATGAAAGTCAACCGACTGAAGTCCTTGTTCCTTCTGATGCCACGGTTACAGCACCAACTGTAACAGGAGTAACAGGTAATTCAGTTGCTGGTTATCAGGTGACAGGCACCGCTGATCCGAATGCTACCATCGAAATTCGTGATGCAGATGGGAACGTGATTGCAACAGGGACTGCCGATGGGACTGGTTCCTTTGCTGTGAACCTTCCAGCTGGGACGGCAAATGCGAATGAAACATTGACAGCGTTAGCCAAAGATCCTGCTGGCAATACAAGTACACCGACAACCTTCCAAACACCAGCAGATGAAGTAGTGGCACCGCCAAGTGTCGACAAAGTAACCGGGAATACAACACAAGGATATCAAGTGACAGGTACCGCTGAACTTGGCACCACCATTGAAGTTCGTGCAACAGACGGAACAGTTTTAGGCACCGCAACAACTGGACCGACTGGCCAATATACTGTGACGTTAGCTTCAGGAAAAGCAACAGCGAAACAAACAGTGAATGTAGTTGCTAAAAATGATACTGGACTTGAGAGTCAACCAACTACAGCTATGACACCCGCTGATGTTACCACACCAACAATTGGTGACATTACTGGAGATTCAACAACTGGTTATGAAATCACTGGGACGGCGGACCCTAATACCACCATTGAAGTACGTAACCCAGATGGAACAATTATTGGTACAACGACAACGGATGATCAAGGAAACTTTACTGTGGACCTTCCAGCGGGAGCCGCTAATCCTGGTGATACATTAACAGTTGTTGGAAAAGACGGTGACGGCAATGAAAGTCAACCAACGGAAGTGACGGTCCCTGAAGATGCAACCGTGGCAGCACCGACTGTGACGAATGTCACAGGAACAACTGCTACTGGGTATCAAGTAACTGGCACGGCAGAGCCAAATGTCACCATTGAGATTCACAATGAAGCAGGTTTAGTTATTGCTACGGGAACGACTGATGGTGCTGGCGCCTTTACAATCACTCTTCCGACGGGCACAGCAATAGCCAACGAAGCCTTAACTGCCATTGCAAAAGATGCTGCTGGGAAAGAAAGTAATCCGACTGCTTTCAAAACACCTGCTGATCCAGATGCACCAGTCGCGACACCTACTGTTGACAAAATCACTGGTAGCACGACAAAAGGCTATCAAGTAGTAGGAGCAGCAGAAGTTGGTACAACAGTCGAGGTGCGTGACGCCGATGGCACAGTCCTTGGCATGGAAACTACTGGAACTGATGGCAAATACACAGTGACTTTAGAGCCAGGGAAGGCCTCAGCTAACGAAACAATAACTGTCGTAGCGAAAAATGCAACAGGGAAAGAAAGTCAGCCGGCTACAGCAACTACACCAGCCGACTTAGCCACACCAACCATTGATTCTATTACCGGAAATTCTAGTAAAGGTTACGAAATCACTGGAACGGCGGAGCCAAAAACCACTATTGATGTCCGTGACGCAGACGGAACCATCATTGCTGCTACAACTGCTAACGAAACCGGCCAATATACGGTGACTCTACCAGCTGGCGTAGTGACACCAGGAGAAACGATTACGATTATTAGCAAAGATGGCGCAGGTAATGAAAGTCAACCAGCTACAGCCGTTATTCCAGCGGATGTTGTTTTAGCGGCGCCAACTATTACGAAGGTTGAAGGAAACAAAGCCAATGGCTATACAGTCACTGGAACTGCTGATCCAAATGTCACGGTTCAATTTTACAATAGCAGTGAACAATTATTGGCAAGTGGCAATACAACTACTGGAGGCACCTTCTCCGTTCATATTGCAGCAGGGTTAGCAACAGAAAAAGAAACGTTAACCGCACTAACCACAGATACACAAGGAAATGTGAGTCCTAAAACCACATTTATGACGCCAGCCGATATTACGGGAGAACCAGAAATTAAAATTGCGGCACCAACTGTTTCTTCAGTTTTAGGAACGTCTAAAGCCGGCTACCTCATCAAAGGAACAGCTGAACCAAACCGAATCATTCAAATTAGTAACCGACTATTAAGAAGTGTGATTGCTGTAGGTGCCACCGATGCTGAAGGCAACTTCGCTATCCAATTAACAGCGGGACAAGCGACTGCTCAACAAAGTTTACTTGCGACAGCTACCGATGGCGCAGGACATTACAGTACGGCTACAACCTTCATGACGCCAGCCGACCCAACAAATCCTGGAGGAGGCAATGGTAACACTGGCGGAAATAACGGCAATACAGGCGGCAACACAGGAAACAATGGCGCAACTGGCGGGAATAATGGGAATGGTTCAAACACAGGTTCAAATCCAAATGGAGGTTCTGGTTTAGGCACAACAGGTTCTGGCTTAGGTTCACTAGGCAATGGCATCGGTACAAATGGTAGTGGCTACAATCCGAAACTAAGTACCATCAGTTATGGCACTGGAAATCACGGGAAAACAGGCTTCTTACCTAGCACAGGTGAAAAAGAGTCTTCAGCCGTGACAACAAGTTTGTTTGGCGCCTTTGTCGCACTCCTTGCGAGCATGGGAATCATCAAACGCAAACGTAAAAACTAGCTCTCTCCTTTAATTCCTATAGATGAGAAAACGTATTGTTGAGAATTCCCCACTCAATGATACGTTTTCTCGTTCCCTTTAATGAAGAAAAATTGCCAAATAGAATAAAATGTGCTATTCTATTTTCAGAAAATCGAAGGAACAAGCAGTGAAAGTGCTAAATCCAACCTGAATTTTTTAATGCAGGAGGAGTGGGCGCTTTTTTTGTTGTTATGAAGAAAGGAAGCTAATTATGCAATCAGCTACAATGGAATTTGATACAATTGCGGCGATTTCTACGCCGCCAGGTGAAGGTGCGATTAGTATTGTTCGTTTAAGTGGCGAGCAAGCAGTTGCTATTGCAAACAAAGTTTATCGGTCAGGCACTAAAGATTTAGCTAAAGTCCCCACGCACACGATTCATTATGGTCATATTGTTGATCCGCAAAACGATCAATTGATTGATGAAGTCATGCTTTCTGTGATGCGGGCACCGAAAACATTTACTCGAGAAGATGTGGTAGAAATTAACTGTCATGGCGGCATTGTCGTGGTGAACCAATTATTGCAATTACTGTTACGTGAAGGCGCACGAATGGCAGAACCTGGGGAATTTACAAAACGTGCTTTTCTAAATGGCCGAATGGATCTTTCACAAGCAGAAGCAGTGATGGACTTAATCCGTGCTAAAACAGATAAAGCGATGAATGTTGCATTGAATCAATTGGATGGTAACTTGTCGGCGTTAATTCGTTCATTAAGACAAGAAATTTTAAATACTTTAGCACAAGTAGAAGTTAATATCGATTATCCAGAGTATGATGATGTCGAAGAATTAACCACGAAATTACTTTTAGAAAAAGCCGAATTTGTGAAAGCGCAGATTCAACAATTATTAACGACCGCTAAACAAGGGAAAATTTTGCGAGAAGGTCTAAGTACAGCAATTATTGGCCGACCAAATGTCGGGAAATCCAGTTTGTTAAACCATCTGTTACGAGAAGAAAAAGCTATCGTTACAGATATTGCTGGAACGACACGTGATGTCATTGAAGAATACGTTAACGTTCGCGGCGTTCCTTTAAAATTAATTGATACAGCGGGGATTCGCGAAACAGAAGACATTGTGGAACGAATTGGTGTCGAACGTAGCCGCAAAGCGTTAGCAGATTCGGATTTAATTTTGTTAGTCTTAAATCAAAGCGAAGAATTGACGGAGGAAGATCGTCAACTGTTGGAAGCAACGAAAGGCTTAAAACGCGTTATTCTTTTAAATAAAATGGACTTACCGACAAAACTAGATCCTAACGAATTACAAGAATTAGTCCCTGCAGAAGAAATTTTATCCGTTTCGGTGTTGTCAAACACAGGCTTAGACCAGTTAGAAGCGAAAATTGCTGATCTTTTCTTTGGCGGCCAAACAGGCGAAAAAGATGCTACCTATATTTCTAATACACGTCATATTGCTTTGCTGGATCAAGCAGCGCTTTCGTTACAAGAAGTGATTAACGGCATCGAAGCAGGTATGCCAGTCGATTTAGTTCAAATTGATATGACCCGTTGTTGGGATTATTTAGGGGAAATCGTCGGCGATAGTGTCCAAGATGAATTAATTACACAGTTATTTAGTCAATTTTGTTTAGGAAAATAAGACAAGAGAGGAATTTTTTATGAATCAATATCAAGCAGAATCATATGATGTTATTGTCGTCGGTGCTGGACATGCTGGCTCTGAAGCAGCCTTAGCAGCCGCACGAATGGGCGTTAAAACGTTACTTTTAACGATTAATTTAGATATGGTTGCTTTTATGCCATGTAACCCTTCTGTTGGTGGACCTGCCAAAGGAGTCGTTGTCCGAGAAATCGATGCATTAGGCGGCGAAATGGGTAAAAACATTGATAAAACCTACATCCAAATGCGGATGCTAAATACTGGTAAAGGTCCAGCAGTGCGTGCGTTGCGCGCGCAAGCTGACAAACATGCCTATGCGACAGAAATGAAACATACCATTGAAAAAGAAGAAAATTTAACCCTTCGTCAAGGGATTGTTGAAGAATTAATCGTGGAAGATGGCGTTTGTCGTGGTGTTGTAACTTCAACAGGTGCCGCATACCGTAGTCAAGCAGTGGTGATTACTGCCGGTACTGCCTTGCGTGGCGAAATTATTATTGGTGAATTAAAATATTCATCAGGACCAAACAATTCGCAACCTTCCGTTGGTTTAGCCAATCATTTAAAAGAATTAGGTTTAGAAATCGATCGCTTTAAAACAGGAACGCCGCCGCGAGTAAAATCAAGTACGATTGATTATTCTGTGACAGAGGAACAACCAGGCGATAAAGAACCCAACCACTTTAGTTACAGCACGCCAGATAGTGCCTACAATCAAAACCAAGAACCTTGTTGGTTAACTTATACGAATGAAACAACGCATGAAATTATTCAAAAAAATCTACACCGCGCCCCAATGTTTACTGGGATTGTGGAAGGTGTGGGCGCTCGGTATTGCCCATCCATCGAGGACAAAATTGTTCGTTTTGCAGACAAACCAAGACACCAATTGTTCTTGGAACCAGAAGGGTTGAATACCGAAGAAGTTTACGTCCAAGGCTTATCTACTTCTTTACCAGAAGATGTCCAAACAGAAATGCTTCATTCTATTGAAGGATTAGAAAAAGTAGAAATGATGCGTACAGGTTACGCCATTGAATACGATGTGGTAGTCCCTCACCAATTACGCCCAACATTAGAAACAAAGGTCATTGAAAATCTTTATACAGCAGGTCAAACGAACGGAACTAGTGGCTACGAAGAAGCTGCTGGTCAAGGCTTGATGGCAGGAATTAATGCTGCATTGAAAATTCAAGGCAAAGAGCCTCTTGTTTTAAAACGTAGTGATGGCTATATTGGCGTCATGATTGACGATTTAGTTACAAAAGGCACTAACGAACCTTATCGCTTATTAACGTCACGTGCGGAGTATCGTTTGATTTTAAGACATGACAATGCGGACTTACGTTTAACAGAAATGGGTCATGAAATTGGCTTAGTCAAAGAAGAACAATATGCCGCCTATCTAGTCAAAAAAGCGGCTGTTGAAGCGGAAATTGCCCGCTTAGGCAAACATCGGATTAAACCAACCAAAGAAGTGCAAGCATTTTTGGAAACCAAAGGCGCTGCTGGCTTAAAAGATGGTATTTTAGCTAGAGATTTTCTGAAACGCCCAGAAATCAGTTATCAAGAAGTCGCTCAATTTATCCCCGCACCTGAAGAGGCACTCGATCCGAAAGTGATTGAACAAGTAGAAATTCAAATCAAGTACGAAGGCTACATTAAAAAAGCCATGGAAAAAGTTGAGAAACTAAAACGCATGGAAGAAAAACGCATTCCAGAAAACATTGATTACCAAGCGATTAACGGCTTGGCTACAGAAGCAAAACAAAAACTACAAAAAATCCAACCAGAAACGATTGCCCAAGCAAGCCGTATCAGCGGTGTGAACCCCGCTGACATTAGCATTTTGATGGTCTACATCGAACAAGGAAAAATCGCGAAAGTGCAAGGATAATAAAAATTTGAAGCAGTTGCTTCTTCACGGATGATTGATTGTGAAGAAGCAACTGCTTTTTTGTTTTGAATTAGTCTACTTTTTTTTCTAAACTGCAAAAAAAGACTGTCTTAAATAATTTCACAAACTGACCTATACTGAAAGCGCAAACAAATGATAGGAGTGGAACAAATGACAGATTGGTTAGGAATTAAAGGAAAAGTAGTGATTGTTACAGGAGGCTCATCTGGTATTGGTCGCAGCATTGTTGAAAGCTTGTTAGCGCAAGAGGTCTATGTCGCTAATTTTGATATTTCAGCATCAGAAACGCAACATGAGCATTTACTCTTTGTGAAAGTCGATGTAACTTCTCGAGCAGAAGTAGAAGCGGGTGTCGCTCAAGTGGTGGAAAAATTTGGAACCGTAGATGGCCTAGTAAATAATGCCGGAATCAATATTCCTCGTCTATTGGTGGATAAAAATCATCCTCATGGGCCTTATGAATTATCGGATGAGGTATTCGACAAAATTGTAGCCATCAATCAAAAAGGGCTCTACCTAATGAGCCAAGCAGTGGGCCGGATTCTTGTACAAAAACAAGCAGGTGTCATTATTAATATGTCTTCAGAAGCTGGATTAGAAGGCTCCGAAGGGCAAAGCGCCTACGCTGCAACGAAAGCAGCGGTCAGCAGTTATACACGTTCATGGGCTAAAGAGTTAGGAAAATCAAACGTCCGTGTCGTGGGGATTGCGCCAGGCATTATGGAAGAAACGGGCTTGCGCACTTTAGCATACGAAGAAGCATTGGCTTATACACGAAACATTTCTGTGGAGCAATTGCGAGCAGGTTATTCAAAAACAAGTACGATTCCATTAGGTCGTAGCGGAAAACTCCATGAAGTCGCTGACTTAGTATGCTATTATTTATCAGACCGTTCAAGCTATATTACAGGCATCACCACAAACGTAGCTGGAGGTAAAACAAGAGGATAGAGGTGGGAAAACTAAATGACGCTAGTAAATAGATGGTACCAAGTAATAAAATTACTAGTTGATCACAAAGGAATGAGCTTACAGGAATTGCAAGAAAAATTAGCCGCAAGTCCTCAAACAGTTCGTAAAAACATTGATACATTGAATGATGAATTAATCGGTATCGCCCAAATTATTCAGAAGGAAAATCTCTTTCAGTTAGAAATCAATAACTTTGAAGGTTTTGAAGAGGTTTTGTCTGGACGGCTAAAAAGGGAATCTGATTTTAATTCTTCAAGCAAGCGTGTTTCCTACATTATCAAACGATTAATAGAAGAAGATCAATTTATTTCAACTTATGATTTATCCGAAGAACTCGCCGTTAGTCGCGGCACAGTTAATAAAGACATTAAGCGCATGAAAGAGCTGATTGCTCCTTGGCAGGTTGCGGTTGTAGGTACGCCAAACCGTGGCATTCATTTAGAAGGAAAAGAGTTTGATTTACGCTTACTTCATGTGAATTACGTCCAAGAATATTTTGAAGAACAGTTTCTTCATGAAACTACCAAACAAATGATACAAAAAATAATCAAAGAAACAAGACTAGCAAAACAAGATAGTTTTCTTTTACGAAGAGTGGTTTCAATTGTTTTGCAGCGTGTTTTAGCTGGAAAACTCATTACGGAACTACCACCAGAATATGTTGATTATGTTCGTCATAACGAGCAGATTGAAGAACTGATGTATCACTTGGAAATAACCTATAATGTAACGTTAAGCCAATGGGAACGTTCCTTTATCAGCTTTCCTTTTAACATCAACACAAACCATATTCGTAATTCTTTATTGGCTGATGAAGGACTCTTAGCTGACTATTTTCAAAAAATGATGAAAAAAATTCATCATTCAGTTGTTGTTGAATTTGATGAGGACTTCTTGTTTTCAGAAATGAAAGATCATTTAAGAAACGTGATGAATCGACTCGTTTTTCATGTGGAGTGTCACGATTTATTTTACGGAGAAATTGAACGACAATATCCTTTGGCCTATGAATTAGCCAAGATTGGCTTGCAAGAATTGGGCCGTTTGTTAAATCGTTGTGTGCCGACGGTTGAATTTGGGTATCTCGCTTTGTATTTTGAACTAGCATTGAGAGGGAACTATGAAGCGGGAGCCAAAAAAGAAATCGCTGTAATCTGCAGTACAGGTCATGGAACGGCCTTGATCATTCAGCGGCAATTGGAAAAAGTTTTGGGTCCAGACGTCCAGATTGCCCATTTTTCTGAAGAAGAGGCAGAGAGAAGAGAATTGAATCAATATTTTGCTATTTTTACAACCATTCCCTTAAAAAATATTCGACCACAAACACCGATGATCCATTTAACTAATTTATTTAACGATACTTGGCTCAGAAATGAGTGGCAGAGAGCAAAAGAAATTCGTTCCGTGGAATCTCAAAATATTCATATGACCTATCAATTATTAGAGAATACTCAAGGTTACCGAGCGAATATCCAAAAAATGATTGCTGATTTAGAAGCAGAAAAATTAGTAGATTCCCAATTTATCGAACGAATTTTTACTAGAGAAGATCAACAAACAACTATTTTTGAATCGGGGATTGCCTTTCCCCATACAATTAATCAAGCCTTACCAACGATTATTTTATCGATTGGGGTTTTTGAAGAATCACTGGTTACACCAGAAGGTAAAGTTGATGTTATTTTGCTGTTGGGTATTCCAGAAGAGCTGACTGCCACTGTTGAAGCAGAGTTACTACAACTATATGACCGCTTGTTTACAATCGCAGGAGACGAACGTTTACGTAATGAGTTACGGAAGCAACGAGATGTTTTAGCGGTTAAAGAGTGGATGCAAAGGAAGGGGATTATCATATGAGTTTTATCTACGTATTCGGGGCGCTTTTTTTAACAGCTTACTTCGTTCAGATAGCTATGGGAATGAAACAGATTAAACACTTTAATCAAAACTACCAAGAATTGCGACAATTAGGGAAAGTCGCGATTGGTCGACGTGCAGGGAAGTTAAAAGCAGGCACGATTATCTTGTTTGCTGTGGATTCGCAAGGGAAAATCTTAGCCGCTAGAAAGATGCAAGGTGTCACTGTTCTAGCTAAATTTCATCCCTTACCTCAGTACGTGAACGAGGATATTCATTATATGGATCATTACCATCCACTCGTACAAAAGGAAAATAAATTAACCCAACAAGCGATGGAAAATGCACGAGAAATTTACTTACGTGTTGAGCTTGGCAATTATCAAGAAACACAACCATTAACGCCGCTTAATGGAGCCAAAATTCAATGGCAATTATGGAAAAATAAAGTACAAACAAAATTGAAAGGAAGTGTCGAGTAATGTCTTATATTACAAAATTTGCGGAAGGATTTATGCACCTTTTCCAAACAGGAGCAGAAACATTTATTTCTTGGATGACAGGCATCGTACCTGTTGTTTTGATGTTAATGGTAGCTATGAATACTTTAATTGCTTTTCTAGGAGAAGAAAGAGTAACCAAGGTAGCCAAACTTTCTGCCAAAAATCCTGTTACGCGGTATTTAGTGTTGCCTTTTTTATCCGCTTTTATGTTAGGCAATCCAATGTCCTTTACGATGGCTCGATTTTTACCAGAATACTATAAACCTAGCTATTATGCTGCACAAGCGCAATTTTGTCATACCAGTAATGGAGTTTTCCCTCATATTAATCCTGGTGAATTGTTCGTTTGGTTAGGGATTGCGCAAGGGATTGATACGTTAGGACTAAATTCGATGGACCTAGCGATTCGCTATATGTTTGTAGGGATATTAATGAATTTTATTGGCGGTTGGGTTACCGATTTCACTACCGCCTATGTTTGCAAACAACAAGGAATTACCCTTAGTAAAACAGTAGAGATTGCTGTGGATTAGAAAGGAGCAAGGTGAGATGACGTACAATAGTATTAAGGTAGTTAAAGGAAATGGCGGTTATGGTGGGCCCTTAGTGATTACACCGACAGAAGAAAAACATAAATTTATTTACATTACAGGTGGCGGCGAGAAACCCGCAATTGTTGATAAAATCGTAGATTTGACAGGAATGGAAGCGGTCAATGGTTTTAAGACATCGATTCCAGATGATGAAATCGCATTAGCCATTATTGATTGTGGAGGCACTCTTCGTTGCGGAATTTATCCTAAAAAAGGAATTCCTACTATTAACGTTGTTCCAACTGGCAAAAGTGGTCCCTTAGCACAATACATTAATGAGACAATTTATGTTTCCGCTGTAGGCCCGAAACAGATTACATTGACATCAGAAGAAGCTGCTGCTGATACAGAAAAGCCCACCTCGAAAAAAACAGAATTTAAATATGATACAAGTAAAAAAATTACTGAACAAAAAGCGGAACAACAAAGTTTTGTTGCGAAAATTGGTATGGGTGCAGGAAAAGTTGTAGCGACATTCAACCAATCAGCCCGTGAAGGCGTACAAACGATGATCAACACAGTGATTCCGTTTATGGCATTTGTTTCTTTATTAATTGGTGTGATCCAAGGTTCAGGAATTGGTGAATTTTTTGCCAATATCATGGCGCCCTTAGCAGGAAACATTGTGGGGTTAACAATTATTGGTTTTATTTGTTCTCTGCCGTTTCTTTCTCCTTTATTAGGTCCTGGAGCAGTAATCAGCCAAGTAATTGGTACGTTAATTGGTGTGGAAATTGGGAAAGGCAACATTCCGCCACAACTAGCTCTACCAGCATTGTTTGCTATTAATACACAAAACGCGTGCGACTTTATTCCCGTGGGTTTAGGCTTGGAAGAAGCTGAAGCTGAAACCGTTGAAGTCGGGGTCCCTTCTGTTTTATATTCTCGTTTCTTAAATGGTGCCCCTCGAGTACTAGTTGCTTGGTTAGCAAGTTTTGGATTGTATAGTTAAAAAATTTTTTTGGAGGATGGGAAATGTCAGTATTTACAACAAAGGTTCAGTCTATTGGACCAGAAGCCGAATTATTTAAAGAAGAAAAAATGGTCATCTTATTTGGAAAAGATGCACCAGATGCTTTAGCAGATTATTGTTATAACATTGAGGTTCAGCCAGTCACAGAAGCGATTACGGACAAGCAAACGTTAGTGATTGATGAACAAACTTACCAGATTACCGCTGTAGGCGAGGTAGTATTAACTAATTTAGACACATTGGGTCACATTACTATTAAATTTGATGGCGCAACAACACCTGAATTACCAGGTACATTATATGTTGAAGAAAAAGCTATTCCTGAAATAACTGTTGGTACAACAATCACTATTCTATAATTATCGTTTAAGGGAGGAACGTAAAAGATGGAATTTATGCTAGATACAATTAATCTTGAGGCTATTCGAAAGTATCAGAAAATTTTACCACTGGCAGGCGTGACGTCTAATCCCAGTATTGTTAAACAAGCAGGAAAAATTGACTTCTTTGCGCAGATGAAAGAAATCAAAAAAACGATTGGACAAGCGAGTTTGCACGTCCAAGTGGTCGGTCAAACGACAGAAGAGATGCTAGAAGATGCCCAAACCATTGTACAACAATTAGGCCAAGAAACATTCATTAAAATCCCAGTCAATGAAGCAGGCTTGGCAGCCATCAAACAACTAAAGCAGGCAAATTATCGGATAACAGCAACCGCTATTTATACAGAATTTCAAGGTTATCTAGCGATTGCGGCAGGTGCAGATTATTTAGCGCCGTATTATAATAGGATGGAGAATTTAACAATTGATTCTCAAAAGGTTATTGAGCATTTAGCTGCAGAAATTAAACGGACGAACGCAAAGAGTAAGATCTTAGCTGCTAGTTTTAAAAACGTGGCACAAATTAATCAAGCCTGTCAAATGGGGGCGCAAGCGGTCACTATCGCACCAGAACTCGTGACACAAGGCTTGGCAATGCCCGCCATTCAAAAAGCAGTAACTGATTTTCAGGAAGATTGGGTTGCTGTTTTTGGAGTAGAAACGGTAAACGAATTAGCATAAAAAGAACGAGAAGAAAAAGCGGCCATTTTTCTTCTCGTTCTTTTTTTTGTTTCACATGAAACATCTACGTTTATTCACTTGCTTAAAAATTAGACAATTTTCTTTATTTGTCAAAGAATTTCTTAAAAAAAAGGGTTATCTTTTGGGTATTTTTTTTGGTAGCAGTATGATGAGGGTATCAAATGATAGGAGGAAACGAGAATGAGATACACAAATGGAAATTATGAAGCATTTGCTCGACCAAGAAAACCAAAAGGCGTAGATGACAAGAGTGCCTACATTGTTGGTGGTGGCCTAGCAGGTTTAGCAACGGCTGTTTTCTTAATTCGTGACGGTCAAATGAAGGGCGAAAATATTCACATTTTTGAAGAACTCACGCTGTCTGGCGGTTCTTTAGATGGTAAATTTATTCCCCATGATGGCTTTGTCACTCGCGGCGGACGCGAAATGGAAAACCATTTCGAGTGTTTGTGGGATCTATTTCGTTCGGTACCATCATTAGAAGTAGAAGATGCCTCTGTCCTAGATGAGTTTTACCGGTTAGATTTAGATGATCCGAATTCTTCAAATTGCCGCATTATTCATAACCGTGGCGAACGTGTCCCCGATGATGGACAATTTACTTTATCCAAAAAAGCACAAAAAGAAATCGTTGATTTATTTATGACTTCTGAAGATCAATTAATTGGCAAAAAAATTGAAGATGTTTTCGGCGAAGAATTTTTTGAATCCAACTTTTGGATCTATTGGTGTTCAATGTTTGCTTTTGAAAAATGGCACTCTGCCATTGAAATGCGCCGCTACATCATGCGCTTTATCCACCACATCAAAGGTTTGCCTGACTTTACAGCCTTGAAGTTTACCAAATACAATCAATACGAATCGTTAGTGAAACCATTACTAAGCTTTTTAACCAATCAAGGGGTAGACTTTCAATATGAAACAACGATCAATGATATCCAAGTCGACATCAAAGGAGCTACTAAAGTTGCTCGGCGATTATTGTTGACACAAGCGGGCAAAACCAAAGAAATTCCTTTAACTGAAAATGATTTAGTCTTCGTAACGAATGGCTCAATTACTGAAAGTTCGACGCAAGGAGATCATCATACACCAGCACCAATTACTCATGAACTAGGGGGAAGTTGGAATCTCTGGAAAAACTTAGCAAAACAATCCCCAGAATTTGGGCACCCAGAAGTTTTCTGTGAAAATTTACCAGATGAAAGTTGGTTTGTCTCAGCAACGATTACGTGGGAAAATTTCGATATTGAACCGTATCTTTCTCGGTTAACACATCGTAAATTACGCACAGGAAAAATTGTCACAGGTGGTATTATTACTATCAAAGACTCTAATTGGATGATGAGTTTCGCCATGCATAGACAACCGCATTTTAAAGAACAAAATGATCAACAATCTATAACTTGGGTATATGGATTACTTTCTAATAAACCAGGAAATTATATCAAAAAACCAATCGAACAATGTACCGGCCAAGAAATTACGCAAGAGTTACTTTATCATTTAGGGGTCCCAGAAGGGGAAATTGAACGTATTTCAGAAGAATCGGCTACCACTATTCCGGTGTATATGCCGTTTATCACTTCTTACTTTATGTTAAGAGAACCAGGCGATCGACCATTAGTTGTACCAAACGGCTCTAAAAATCTTGCTTTCATTGGGAACTTCGCAGATACTGAACGAGATACGGTGTTTACAACAGAGTATTCTGTACGGACAGCGATGGAAGCTGTTTATCAATTGCTAGAGGTTGAACGCGGAGTACCAGAAGTGTTTGCTTCTGCATACGACTTGCGCGTCTTAGCAAACTCTGTTTATTATTTATCTGACAAGAAAAAATTAACAGAAATGGATATGCCGTTCGTGGAACGCAAAATGGTTGAACACTTTGTGAAGAAATTTGAGGATACGTATATTGGTGATATTTTAAGAGAAAATCATTTAATTTAGTTGAAAAAGCGAGTGTAAATCACTCGCTTTTTTGGTTGTTTTATTAACCGTTGAATAAATATTCATTATTGTGTATATTTATTTTATGATTTTGTGGATATTAAATATATAATATGTTGAATGAGGGTAGCCAGTGGGCAACTTCGCAAAAAAATCTTAATTTCTGAAGAGACTTTTTCAAAATTTTGTTGAAAAGAAGGCGCATTTTTACCATAGTTTCTTCACATTTAACGGCTATTATTTAAACATACCCGATAAACAAAACCCTAACAAAACACTTTTTCATTTTTTAACTCCTCCGCCCGCCCTTCCCCAAAGGGCGGGTTGTTTTTTTGCGTTAAAGCAGTTGGCATTTTGCGGGGAAAGGATTATCATTATAGAAGAAGTATATAGAAAAAGGCGGCGAGAAGATGGGACGTTGGCAAGAATTACAACAAGCAATGAGTGCTGGTGTAGAGGCGGCGATTGACGCTGGCTGGGACCGCCAAGCTGTTTATGGATTAGTGGAAAGCGCCATAAAAGACACGCGTTTCTTGCCACTTGAGCAAGCGAAAACAGCAGTCGCGGAACTGTTTTCTGAAGTGGAAGAAGTGGGCTCTTCAGCGTATGAGCGATTATTTCGCTTTTCGGTTTATCGTCCGCAAGAAAAGCTCTCGTTACTGTTATGGCAATTAGGTGCAGTGTTGGATCAGCATGGCATGTTGCAATTAGTAGGACCTTATCGTTTCTCGAAGACGATTGCACCGCATGCGACGTTTTGGCATTTGTTGGCAAAAACAGTTCAAAAAGCCTATCCGTTAGGTCTTCTTGGGAGCTTTAACCAAGAGAAAGCGAAAAAGATACATCAATTAAGAATGTATATTGATCGTCAAAATATCACGTATATCCGCGATTTTTTTAAACAAGAAGGGGACACCGATGAACAGGCATTAAAACGTTATGTTTTTGCGGCCAAGCCGCAAGGAATGGGCGGGCGGAAACTGAAAAAAAGCTCTGCTCGTTTGCATAACAAATACCCTGAGGGGGCATCTTATTCTTTAATTAATAAGAAACGATTGACGCCTAATTTTCACAGTGAGTTTATTTTGAATGAAGAAGGGACCTTTGTAACCCAGTGGGATGTGTTAGTTGAGGACTGGCGAGGCAGATTAATTAGTAATCCAGCCTATTATCAAGCGGCCAAAAACAATGAATACCAGGAAAAAGTCTTGAATGGTGAATCGTTTAATTATGCAAATCGGAATAATCGTACCCATGAATTACTAGATAGTTCACCACCAGGGAGATTTGATCATCAATTACGAAAAACAGCCAAAAAAGGTTGGTTAAGTCCCCGTATCCAAGAATACGACTACCGCAGAGAACGACAAATAAAGTGCGATGATTATAGTAAGTAAAACAAGCCAATGTTTCACATGAAACATTGGCTTGTTTTACTCTTAGAGAAAGGCGGTTTTCGTTGCCGCCAATTGAACATTTTGGCCCGTGGCTAGAGACTTTTTACCACATAAAAAGGCGGATTTTTCTTTTATCATTCAGGCAAAAATCTTCCGAAAAGCATTGCAAGAAATTGCTATTTGCGTTAAAGTAGGAAAAGATGATTGTGAAACATTTTTCTGTTTCACAAAAAAGGAAGGAGTCTTTATGCTACCCGAAGAATTTAGACAACTATTAGCCGCAAAAGGCATTGAATTGACAGACCAACAGATGACACAATTTGACCAATATTTCCATCTACTAGTAGAATGGAATGAAAAAATGAATTTAACAGCCATTACAGAAGAAAAAGAAGTTTATTTGAAACATTTCTATGATTCTGTTTCGTTGGCATTCTTTGAAGACTTTGCCAGCGATAAAGCCATTTGTGATGTTGGCGCAGGCGCAGGATTTCCAAGTATTCCTTTGAAAATTGTTTTTCCTTCATTAAATGTCACAATTGTTGACTCTTTAAATAAACGAATTACTTTCCTAACAGAGTTGGTGAATCAACTAGGTTTGGCTAATGTTTCTTTGTATCATGATCGTGCAGAAACATTTGGTCAAAAAGCAGAATTTCGTGGCGCGTTTGATTACGTTACAGCGCGAGCAGTTGCACGATTAAATGTTTTAAGTGAACTGTGTTTACCCTTAGTTAAAAAAGAAGGCTATTTTTTAGCCTTAAAAGCATCGAAAAGTGAAGAAGAAATTAATGAAGCAAAACCTGCAATCGCTACATTAGGCGGTCAATTTCAAAAAGAAGTTGGTTTTACATTGCCGATTACGGCAGACGAACGTCACATTGTCGTGATTCAAAAGAAAAAAGAAACCCCTAAAAAATATCCCAGAAAACCTGGATTACCAAATAAACAACCGATTAAATAAGATGGAGGCACACACATGACACGAATTATTTCTGTAGCGAACCAAAAAGGCGGCGTTGGTAAAACAACGACCACTGTAAATTTAGGCGCATGTTTAGCAAACTTAGGCAAAAAAGTCTTACTGATCGACATTGATGCACAAGGAAATGCTACCAGTGGCATGGGTGTCCCTAAACCAGATGTCGCACACGATGTGTATGATGTCCTTGTAAATGAAGAACCAATCACTAGCGTGGTTCAACATACCAGCCGTGAAAATTTAGATATTGTCCCTGCAACTATTCAATTAGCAGGCGCCGAAATTGAATTAACTTCAATGATGGCTCGAGAATCGCGCTTGAAATTAGCAATTGATGAAGTAAGAGACATGTATGATTTCGTTTTAATTGATTGCCCGCCTTCTCTAGGGCATTTAACAATCAATGCTTTTACAGCAAGTGATTCGATTCTAATTCCTGTTCAATGTGAATATTACGCATTAGAAGGCTTGAGTCAATTGCTAAATACGATTCGCTTGGTTCAAAAACATTTTAACCCTGAATTGAAAATTGAAGGGGTCTTGTTAACCATGTACGATGCTCGGACCAATTTAGGCGCCGAAGTCGTGGAAGAAGTCCGTAAATATTTCCGTGAAAAAGTCTATGACACGATTATTCCAAGAAATGTCCGTTTATCCGAAGCACCAAGTCATGGTTTACCAATCATTGACTATGATATTCGCTCAAAAGGTGCCGAAGTGTATCAAGCACTAGCAAAGGAAGTGTTGGAGAATGAATAAAGGCAAAGGTTTAGGCAGAGGCATCGATGCCTTGTTTCAAGATATCGCAAAGCTAGAAGATGTCGACGTTAAGAACGAACAAGTGACAGAAATTCTATTAAACGAACTTCGTCCCAATCCTTACCAACCGCGGAAAACATTTGATGAAACCTCTTTACAAGAACTTGCAAACTCGATTCTACATTCCGGTGTGTTTCAACCGATTATTGTCCGTAAATCGGCAGTTAAAGGCTATGAAATTATTGCAGGTGAGCGTCGGTTCCGGGCTTCTAAATTAGCCGGCAAAGAAAAAATTCCCGCAATTATTCGCGAATTTGATGAAGAATCCATGATGCAAGTTGCTGTTTTGGAAAACTTACAAAGGGAAGATTTAAATCCGCTAGAAGAAGCAGAAGCCTATGAAATGCTAATGAAAAATTTGAAATTAACACAAGCGGAAGTCGCAGAACGTTTGGGAAAAAGTCGTCCGTATATTGCCAATTATTTACGGTTGCTAACCTTACCAGATGCGGTCAAAGCAATGGTTCAAAAACAAAGCATGTCAATGGGTCAAGCACGGACGTTATTAGGTTTGAAGAACAAAGAACAGCTATTGCCATTAGCTAATCGTTGTATTAAAGACAATTTAACGGTTCGACAATTAGAACAACTTGTCGCTGAATTAAACGAAACACAAGGCAAAAAGGGCAAAAAAGCGAAAAAAGCCATCAAGGAAAAACCCATTTATATTCGTGAAAGTGAAGACCGCTTAATGGATAAATTTGGGACAACCGTAGCGATTCAAGAAAAAGAAGGCAAAGGAAAAATTGAAATTGAGTACTTGTCCTCTTCGGATTTGGCTAGAATTTTAGATATTTTAGATATTCATTTTGACGAGGAATAAAAAGCAAAGTGAGAAAGTAAGACAGAAAGTCACAAATCCTTTTGCTAGTTTCGGTAAAAAATGGTATTGTAATCATGGTATTTTTATATAAGTAAGAGAAGAAAGAAGGCTTGGAACATGTATGATTTAGGCGATATTGTCGAAATGAAAAAGCCGCATGCTTGCCAAGCAAATCGTTGGCAAATCATTCGCATGGGCGCTGATATCAAAATCAAGTGCACGAATTGCGGGCATATTGTCATGATGCCGCGTCGTGATTTTACTAAAAAATTAAAAAAAGTAATCGAGAAAAAAGCAGACTAATGCTTTAATGCCTCTAATAGAAAAGAGAATAGACTGAGAGAAAGAGTGGAAAACAAATGGCACTAACAGCTGGAATTGTCGGCTTACCAAACGTTGGTAAATCGACCCTATTTAACGCAATTACAAAAGCAGGAGCAGAAGCTGCAAATTATCCCTTTGCAACGATTGATCCGAACGTCGGCATGGTTGAAGTACCAGATGCCCGTTTACAACGCTTGACAGAACTAGTAAAACCGAAAAAAACAGTTCCCACAACGTTTGAATTTACAGACATCGCCGGAATTGTTAAAGGTGCCAGCAAAGGAGAAGGGCTGGGAAATCAGTTTTTAAGTCACATTCGTCAAGTAGATGCAATCTGTCACGTGGTTCGTTGTTTTGATGACGAAAATATCATGCGTGAACAAAATCGAGATGCGGATTTCGTTGATCCTTTAGCAGACATTGATACAATTAATTTAGAGCTAATTTTAGCAGATTTAGATTCAATCAATAAGCGCTATACTCGCGTGGCTAAAATGGCGAAAGCAAAAGATAAAGAAGCGGTGGAAGAATTAGCTGTTTTAGACAAAATTAAACCAGTTTTAGAAGAAGGTTTATCTGCTCGTACGATTGAATTTACGCCAGAAGAAGAGAAAATTGTTAAATCTCTTTTCTTATTAACCACAAAGCCGGTCCTTTATGTAGCAAATGTTTCAGAAGATGAAGTGGCAGACCCAGACAACAATGAGTATGTACAACAAGTTCGTAATTTTGCAACCAGCGAAAATGCGGAAGTAATCGTGGTTAGTGCGCGAGCAGAAGAAGAAATTGCTGAATTAGATTCTGAAGAAGACAAGGCTGAATTTTTAGAAGCAATGGGCATTGAACAATCTGGCTTAGATCAATTGATTCGTGCGGCGTACGATTTGTTAGGCTTAGCTACCTACTTTACAGCTGGTGAACAAGAAGTTCGTGCGTGGACGTTCCGTAAGGGAATCAAGGCACCTCAAGCAGCTGGGATTATCCACAGTGACTTTGAACGAGGCTTCATTCGTGCGGAAACAGTTTCTTATGAAGACCTAGATAAATATGGCAATATGCAAGCTGCCAAAGAAGCGGGCCGTGTTCGTTTAGAAGGAAAAGACTACGTCGTTCAAGATGGCGATGTTATGTTGTTCCGTTTTAACGTTTAAAAAAATGTGCCCAACAAGCAATTTGTTTTGGGATAAGCCCACATATTTAAGGCCATTCAGCCGTTTAGAAAGAGGTTCCCTCTACATGAGGGTGAGGAGGATACAACTATGGAAGCAGAAGCATTACGAGCAATCGTGGCTGAGAATCGTCAATTAGAACAGAATTTGACTAAAAGAAATGAACAATACATTTTTGACTTAAAAAAATCATTAAAAGCGGCTAATTTATCTGAAGAAGAGCTAGCATTGGCTCTACACGGTATTTTGCCAGAATTAGTAGCCGGTCAAAAAACAGGTAAAACAGCCCGTCAGTTATTTGGCACTGTTTCAGAACGGACGGAAGCAATTTTAAATAAACCAGCAGAAGTCAAAGAACCAGCGGGCTGGATGATTTGGCTCGACAATACCTTACTATTACTTGGTTTATTAACAATCATGTTAGCGGCGATGTCTCTATTTTCAAAAGGAACCGCACAACCTCTCGGATTAACCACATATATCTTAGGTGCGATGGCTGGGGGTTATGTTTTCTATCTAATGCACAAATATGTTTACCGTTTTGATCGTCAAGGTGGCGACAAAAGCAAACGTCCTGGTTGGTTAAAAACGACCGCCATTCTATTTGGTGGGATGTTCTTGTGGATTGCAGTTTTCGCTGGTTCAGCGATGCTACCACCAGTGATCAATCCCATCTTAGATCCGATGATTGCTTTAGTAATCGGTGCGTTAGCCTTTGTAGCACGCTATTTCTTCAAGAAAAAATACAATATTCAAGGTAGTTTCATGACACGTCAATAAACGGCGCGCGCTCAATTGTGAATGCGCTCGGCTGACGCAGAAACTGCAACAAGCAAAGTCGCTCTCTCAATAGAGCGTTTTAACAGTTAAAGCCTGGGGGATTAGTCGAAAAAACTAGTGTCCCAGGCTTCTGTTTTCAGAAGTTTGCTAAAGAAAGGAGCCTCTTATGGGACAACAAGTGAAGTCTTGGTGCCGTCAACACGACCGGCTACTCATTTTTATTAGTTTTCTCTTATTAAGTGGACTTTCTCTCTATTTTGTCTATTTTCAAGAGAATTTTTTACGAGCAAGTGATTTCCGCTTTCATCAAAATCGGGTGGAAGGTCTCGCATTAGCAATTAAAAACAACGACTGGTTTCCTAAAATCAATTATTTTTTCTTGGGAGGCTATGGCTATGCCTCTAGTTTGTTTTATCCAGATGCGTATCTTTATTTACCTGCGCTTTTGCGTGTTCTGGGGATTTCCTTTGTCGCTAGTATGGCGATTTTTGTTTTTGCGGTAAACTTGGCAACATTTAGTCTTACTTATTATGCAGGCCGATTAATGGCGCTCTCTAAAAAAAGAAGCTATCTCTTTGCCATTTTGTATGGCTTATCTATTTACCGCATGCAAGACTTGTTTAATCGCCAAGCGTTAGGAGAATTTTTGGCGCTAAGTTTTTTTCCGTTGGTCTTAGCGAGCCTGTTTTTATTACGAAAGGGAACCACGAAATGTTGGCCGTTGTTAACGCTGGCGATGACTGGGATTGGGTTGGCTCACTTTATTTCTATTGAAATGGTTTCTATTTGGATTGGGTTATACATTCTGTTTTATTGGCAGCAGTTTTTTAAAAAGGAGGTCCTGTTGGCATTAGCGAAGGCTGCAGGTTTGACGCTGCTTTGGCTGGCCTTTTATCTTTTACCAGTTGCTGAACAAATGAAAAATCAAGTGTTTAAAGTTACGTCCAATCCACTCACTTATATTTCCGAAAGAAGTTATCCTATTGTTTCTCTTTTCATTAATAGTTTAAAGAGCAGTGTTTTTCACGCGAAAACAGCGAATCTAGGAACCCTTTTGTTTGTGGGGCTTGTTGTAGCAGTGGTTTCGCTTGCCAGCAAAAAAATTCAGAACAAACGGTTTATTGGTTTGACGCTGGTACTCTTATTGATGGTTACCACGCTTTTTCCTTGGCACTGGCTGAACCACACGCCTTTAAATACAATTCAGTTTCCTTGGCGGTTTTTAGGGATTCTTTCTGTAATGCTCGCTTTTTTCATTGCACAAGACGAATGGGGCGTTTTCCGTAAATCTTGGACCGTGGCTTTGTTGGTTTTCCTTGCCATCAGCAATTTGGGCATTTATCAATATCAAAGTATTCAGTCACAACAAGGCCGCCTGTTAACAAAAGCTGAGTATGAGCAGCCAGCGCCTTTTTATATCGGTGCGGGCCATGAATATTTGCCAGATGAAATCAATTATCAGGAATTATTGAAACAGAAAAAACGACCACTTGATTATTCGGCAGAACAAGTAACCATTACAAATGTTAGAATGCCTTATGGGAAAATTTCATTTGACTACCAAGTGGTGAATCAATCAGCGAAGGTGACCGTTCCTTTTATTTATTACTTAGGCTATCAAGCCACGATTCAAATGAAAAACCAAACGGGCGCTAAAAAAATGAGCCTAACCAATCAAGGAGGCTTAACCGCTCTTTCTTTATCTGGTACAGGACATGTCGACATCCGTTACCAAAGAACAAAAGTGCAAAAAATAGGGACAATGATTACCTTACTTTCTGTTGGTGGTTTTGGATTTAGCCGATTTTTACAACAAAAAAAGAAACACAAGATAAAAGAACAACGATGAAAGTAGGACCTTAATTAGGAAGAGTTGAATAAAGGACAAACCGATTTTGGCGTTTTGTCCTTTATTCCTCATTGATTATTTAAACAAATCTAGTTGACTTCCTTAGTATTATCTGTTATTTTCATATATAAAATTAAGTCGAGGAGTGGACAAAAAAATGTCAAATTGGGAAACAAAATTTGCGAAAAAAGGTCTTACATTTGATGATGTGCTATTAATCCCTGCAGAAAGCCATGTCTTACCAAATGATGTAGACATGAGTGTACAATTAGCTAAAAATATCAAGTTAAATATTCCATTGATGAGTGCCAGTATGGATACTGTTACAGATAGTAATATGGCAATTGCGATGGCTCGTCAAGGTGGACTAGGTGTCGTACATAAAAATATGACTGTCGCCCAACAAGCAGACGAAGTACGTAAAGTCAAACGTTCTGAAAGCGGCGTTATCATTGATCCATTCTTTCTAACACCAACAAACTTAGTAGCGGATGCAGAAGAATTAATGAGTCGTTACCGTATTAGCGGTGTGCCAATTGTAGAAACAATGGAAAACCGTAAATTAGTCGGAATTATTACAAACCGTGATATGCGTTTTGTAACCGACTACCAAATCAAAATCGAAGAAGTCATGACAAAAGATCATTTAGTCACTGCGCCAGTAGGCACATCTTTAAAAGATGCAGAAAAAATCTTACAAAAACATAAAATCGAAAAATTACCAATCGTTGATGAAGCAGGTCGCTTAAGTGGCTTAATTACAATTAAAGACATTGAAAAAGTGATTGAATTCCCAAATGCTGCCAAAGACGAACATGGTCGTTTACTTGTAGCGGCAGCAGTCGGTGTCACTAGTGATACGTTCGAACGTGCGGAAGCATTATTAGAAGCAGGTGCCGATGCGATTGTTATCGATACTGCACATGGCCATAGTGCCGGCGTTATTCGCAAAATTAAAGAAATTCGTGAAACGTTCCCTGAAGCAACATTAATTGCTGGTAATGTTGCCACTGCTGAAGCAACCAAAGCATTGTATAATGTCGGCGTTGACGTTGTCAAAGTTGGTATTGGACCTGGTTCAATTTGTACAACACGTGTCGTTGCTGGTGTTGGTGTTCCTCAATTAACAGCAATTTATGATGCTGCTTCTGTAGCTAGAGAATATGGTAAAGCAATTATCGCCGATGGCGGTATTAAATATTCTGGTGATATCGTGAAAGCCTTAGCTGCTGGTGGCCATGCTGTAATGCTAGGAAGTATGTTAGCAGGTACAGATGAATCTCCAGGCGAATTTGAAATTTATCAAGGCCGTCGTTTCAAAACTTACCGTGGCATGGGCTCATTGGGCGCAATGGAAAAAGGATCAAGTGATCGTTACTTCCAAGGAAGTGTCAATGAAGCAAATAAATTAGTGCCAGAAGGAATCGAAGGACGTGTCGCTTACAAAGGAAGCGTTTCTGATATTGTCTTCCAATTAATCGGTGGCTTGAAATCAGGGATGGGTTACGTCGGTGCAGCAGACTTGAAAGCGTTGCGTGAAGAAGCACAATTTGTTCAAATGAGTGGTAACGGATTGAAAGAATCACATCCACATGACGTTCAAATCACAAAAGAAGCACCAAACTATTCTGTTCAATAAAATAAAAGCTGATTTTTTTGAAATTTAAAAGAGGCAGACATCATTTCGACGTCTGCCTCTTTTTCTGTAGAATGAAGGAGTTGCTTCTGTTTCCGCCGTTTATCAATTTTTAAGCCTGTAACAAAAATCACTTTGGATTTTTGTTACAGGCTCCTTTTCCTATAGAATAAAAGCCGTTATCTGATATCAGACAACGACCTTCATCTTCCCTTTATTTAATAACTGTTAGGTTACCCATGTAAGGAACTAGGACTTCTGGTACAGTCACAGAGCCATCTTCGTTTTGGTAGTTTTCTAAAATAGCAGCGACTGTCCGTCCTACGGCTAAACCAGAACCGTTGAGTGTATGCGCATATTGGACTTTATCATTTTCATCACGGTAACGAATCATCGCACGGCGCGCTTGGAAATCTTCACAGTTTGAGCATGAACTGATTTCACGGTACGTTTCTTGAGCAGGAATCCAAACTTCCAAGTCATAAGTTTTCGCAGCTGAGAAGCCCATGTCACCTGTTGAAAGAGCCATGACACGGTAAGGTAATCCCAGTTTTTGCAGAATTTCTTCGGCATTATTCGTCATTTTTTCTAATTCCTCATAAGAATGCTCTGCATCACTAAATTTAACCATTTCGACTTTATTAAATTGGTGTAAACGAATTAACCCACGTGTGTCACGACCAGCGCTACCAGCTTCAGAACGGAAAGAAGGGCTCAAGGCCGTAAAGTAAATCGGTAAATCCTTGCCATCTAGAATTTCATTGTTGTAGTAATTGGTTAAAGGGACTTCCGCAGTTGGAATTAACGTTAAATCCGTATCTTGTAATTGGAAGACATCTTCTTTAAACTTAGGAAATTGGCCAGTTCCGAACATGGCGGTGTCATTAACGATATAAGGCGTAATCATTTCTGTATAGCCATGTTCATAAACATGTAAATCTAACATGAAGTTGTATAACGCACGTTCTAAGCGAGCACCTAAGCCTTTGTAATAAACAAAACGGCTACCAGCTACTTTGGCACCACGTTCAAAATCTAGAATGCCTAAGTTTTCAGCGACTTCCCAGTGTGGTTTTGGTTCAAAAGCAAAAGTTCTTGGTTCACTCCAACGACGTACTTCTACATTTTCTTCTTCACCAGCACCAACAGGCACAGAATCATCTGGCAAGTTCGGTAAAGTAGTTGTGATCCCACGTAGCTCTTCGTCAATAGCATTAATTTCTGCATCTAACGCTTTAATGTTGCCGCCGACTTCTTTCATTTCCGCGATTTTGGCCGTTGCATCTTCTTTGTTTCGTTTTAATTGAGCAATTTCAGCAGACACATCATTCCGGTATTTTTTCATTTCTTCGACTTTGACTAATAAATCACGGCGACTTTCATCTAAACGCAGAAATTCCACTAAGATTTCTTCTTTCACGCCACGGGTTTGTAGCTTTGCTTTTACTTCGTCAAAATTTTGACGCATCATTTTTACATCTAACATATTTTTTCCTCCTTAAAATTAGTACATAATCAATAATAACTGTTGTAGAAAACAACAAAAAAGCCATCTCACCCCAAAAATAAATATTCTTGGGACGAAATGACTGGAAATCTCGCGGTACCACCCAAGTTCAGTAATGTTACTGCCCTTGATTTGCAGATAACGGCTGCAGACCGTTCCAACTTATTTCGCTGGACACCTGGAAGAGACGGACTTCTTTATAGATGAATGTTTGCTCGCACCCCCGCAAACTCTCTGGAATTCAGTGCCATAAATACTTTTTCTCTTAGTTTTCTCTTTTCTATAGAATACCGAAAAAGTTCAGGGATGTCAATTAACTCTCTGATTTCTTGTTGGTACGCTGTAAGGGTAGATGAATAATAAAGGAAGTCCACTTTTGATCAGACTTCGCATAAATATATCCACCATGTAAAGCAACAATACTTTGTGCAATAGCCAGACCTAAACCAGTACCCCCCGTTTCTTGTGATCGGGATTCTTCGACACGATAGAAGCGATCAAATAACTGATCTAAAGAATGTTTAGGAATAGCTGGTCCATCATTGCGAACAGCGATAATTGCTTCGGTGCCGACTTTGTCTACTTCCATCACAATATGATGGCCACCTTTGCCATATTTCAAAGCGTTTGAAAGAAGGTTGTTAAAGACTCGGACTAGTTTTTCCGTATCGCCTTCCATCATTAAAGAAGCTGGATTGGCTTTTACTTGGATTTGCATATTAATCTTTTTCGCTTCCAATTCAAAATCGGCAGCAAGCTGTTCAATTAATTGTGCCATATCAAAAGTCGTCGTATGAATCGGTACACTTGGTTGACGGACTTTTGTATATTCAAAAAGATCATCAACTAATAATTTCATTTGTTTCGCTTTGACGTAAGCGGTATGCGTATATTTCAGTAAATCTTCTTGGCTATGAAATTGACGATCTTCAATCAATCCCAGATAACCAATAATAGAAGTTAACGGTGTTCGAATATCATGACTGACATTCGTAATTAATTCATCTTTTGATTTTTCAATTCGCCGTTCATCTTCAATGGCTGCGACAGTACTATCCACTAGACCGTTAATACTCGTCACGACTTTTGCTAAATCACCACTTAATTCAAACGGAATGCGGTGATTGTAATTACCATCAGCGATGTAATGTAACTCACTGATAATATGACGCAATTGCATTTGATGGTAGCGACGAATTAAGCGCCAATAGAGAACAGCTGCATCTACTAAAAAGAAAATGGGTAAGACAAATTTATTCCAGCTCCAAAACAAATCAGTATTTAATTCTTTAGCGACCGCATCCTTAGTGGCCCAGATGACACCAGCTAAGGGCGAGTTTTCACTAAGTAGTTGTCCTAAGAGGAACATAATTGAGACATTTAATAGTAGTAATAAAACAATTGTCACAATTGCTTCTGCTAATAACTCGCTGATTTCTTTAGAAGTTAAGGTAATTCGTTTTTGTTTTTCAATCTTTTTAGGTTTAACGAGCATCGATCTTATATCCAACTCCCCACACTGTTTGAATGACTTTTTCTCCACCAGTTGCTTCTTCAATCTTATCTCTTAAATGACTGACGTGAACCATCACGGTTTTAGCAGAAACAATACTTTCTTGTTGCCACACACGCTCAAAAATTTCATCCGCACTAAACACACGATTTGGATGACTAGCTAATAGATAGAGGATACCAAACTCAAGAGCGGTTAATTGAATTTCTTTTCCTTCTATTGTTTTGACTTCGTGAGAGTCCTTATTAATCATTAATGGGCCGACTTCTAATTCATCGGGTTCTTCTTTGGTTAATTGCATTTGGCTTCTACGTAAAATAGACTTCACCCGAGCCATTACTTCTAAAGGATTAAAAGGCTTGGTGACATAATCGTCTGCACCAGCAACTAAGCCTTTGATTTTATCCATATCGGTTGTTTTTGCTGTTAACATAATAATTGGAATTTGCGATTCTTTTCGAAGTTCTTTCACTACTTCCATTCCATCCATGATTGGCATCATAATGTCCAAGATTAATAAATCGATATCTGGTGTTGTGTGCAATTTGGATAATGCTTCTTTTCCATCATAAGCTTTCACGACTTCGTATCCTTCATTATGAATATAAATACTCAATAGTTCTACAATTTCTTTATCATCATCTGCAACTAAAATTTTCATAAGCGTTCATTTCCTCCATATATAAAAAAATCTCTTTTCCATATTTTAACAAATAATTGCTAAAAAGGACAAAATCCTTGATATATTACGATAAATTTAGAAGATTTTGCTAAAAGTTAATAAACTATAGCCAAAAAAGGATGAAAGGGGGTAAAAAGCGAACGAAAATACCTATACCAATCATAATAATCGGTATTGAAAAAAAGTTTAAAAAAAGTGAAAATAATGATTGACCAATGCTTGAAATCTTGGTATATTATTACATGTCGCAAGGCGAGTCACACAGCTGAGCGATTCAGAAATCAATAATTAAATAACAATTCTTGATTTCAAATCTCTCGAAAAAAGTTTGAAAAAACAACAAAAAAGTTGTTGACAAATAACAAGCGAGATGATAAGATATAGAAGTTGTCACAACAGACGACAACAACCGAGCGAAACAACTTAAAAAACTTTTTCAAAAAAGTTCTTGACATTCAAACGAAAGTTTGTTATGATGTAAAAGTTGCTGCGAGGTAACGTAGACCTTTGAAAACTGAACAAAGAATAGACGAACCAAATGTGTAGGGCGTCTTGATTCAATTCAAGACAACAAACATTTTTAACAAGCAAGCAATATGCTAGCAAACAAATTGAGCTTAACAATCGCAAGATTGTTCTAACTTTTATTATGAGAGTTTGATCCTGGCTCAGGACGAACGCTGGCGGCGTGCCTAATACATGCAAGTCGAACGCTTCTTTCCTCCCGAGTGCTTGCACTCAATTGGAAAGAGGAGTGGCGGACGGGTGAGTAACACGTGGGTAACCTACCCATCAGAGGGGGATAACACTTGGAAACAGGTGCTAATACCGCATAACAGTTTATGCCGCATGGCATAAGAGTGAAAGGCGCTTTCGGGTGTCGCTGATGGATGGACCCGCGGTGCATTAGCTAGTTGGTGAGGTAACGGCTCACCAAGGCCACGATGCATAGCCGACCTGAGAGGGTGATCGGCCACACTGGGACTGAGACACGGCCCAGACTCCTACGGGAGGCAGCAGTAGGGAATCTTCGGCAATGGACGAAAGTCTGACCGAGCAACGCCGCGTGAGTGAAGAAGGTTTTCGGATCGTAAAACTCTGTTGTTAGAGAAGAACAAGGACGTTAGTAACTGAACGTCCCCTGACGGTATCTAACCAGAAAGCCACGGCTAACTACGTGCCAGCAGCCGCGGTAATACGTAGGTGGCAAGCGTTGTCCGGATTTATTGGGCGTAAAGCGAGCGCAGGCGGTTTCTTAAGTCTGATGTGAAAGCCCCCGGCTCAACCGGGGAGGGTCATTGGAAACTGGGAGACTTGAGTGCAGAAGAGGAGAGTGGAATTCCATGTGTAGCGGTGAAATGCGTAGATATATGGAGGAACACCAGTGGCGAAGGCGGCTCTCTGGTCTGTAACTGACGCTGAGGCTCGAAAGCGTGGGGAGCAAACAGGATTAGATACCCTGGTAGTCCACGCCGTAAACGATGAGTGCTAAGTGTTGGAGGGTTTCCGCCCTTCAGTGCTGCAGCAAACGCATTAAGCACTCCGCCTGGGGAGTACGACCGCAAGGTTGAAACTCAAAGGAATTGACGGGGGCCCGCACAAGCGGTGGAGCATGTGGTTTAATTCGAAGCAACGCGAAGAACCTTACCAGGTCTTGACATCCTTTGACCACTCTAGAGATAGAGCTTTCCCTTCGGGGACAAAGTGACAGGTGGTGCATGGTTGTCGTCAGCTCGTGTCGTGAGATGTTGGGTTAAGTCCCGCAACGAGCGCAACCCTTATTGTTAGTTGCCATCATTTAGTTGGGCACTCTAGCGAGACTGCCGGTGACAAACCGGAGGAAGGTGGGGATGACGTCAAATCATCATGCCCCTTATGACCTGGGCTACACACGTGCTACAATGGGAAGTACAACGAGTCGCTAGACCGCGAGGTCATGCAAATCTCTTAAAGCTTCTCTCAGTTCGGATTGCAGGCTGCAACTCGCCTGCATGAAGCCGGAATCGCTAGTAATCGCGGATCAGCACGCCGCGGTGAATACGTTCCCGGGCCTTGTACACACCGCCCGTCACACCACGAGAGTTTGTAACACCCGAAGTCGGTGAGGTAACCTTTTTGGAGCCAGCCGCCTAAGGTGGGATAGATGATTGGGGTGAAGTCGTAACAAGGTAGCCGTATCGGAAGGTGCGGCTGGATCACCTCCTTTCTAAGGAATATTACGGAAATACACATTTCGTCTTTACTTTGTTCAGTTTTGAGAGGTCTACTCTCAAAACATTCGTTCATTGAAAACTGGATATTGAAGTAAAAAGAATCAAAACAAACCGAGAACACCGCGTTGAATGAGTTTTTTAATAAGTTCAATTGCTTATTTATTGATTAACCTTCTATCGCTAGAAGAAGTGATCAAGACCCAACCGTAAGGTTGATAAGGTTAAGTGAATAAGGGCGCACGGTGGATGCCTTGGCACTAGGAGCCGATGAAGGACGGGACTAACACCGATATGCTTTGGGGAGCTGTAAGTAAGCTATGATCCAGAGATTTCCGAATGGGGGAACCCAATATCTTTTATAGGATATTACTTTTCAGTGAATACATAGCTGATTAGAGGTAGACGCAGAGAACTGAAACATCTTAGTACCTGCAGGAAGAGAAAGAAAATTCGATTCCCTGAGTAGCGGCGAGCGAAACGGGAAGAGCCCAAACCAACAAGCTTGCTTGTTGGGGTTGTAGGACTCCAATATGGTAGTCTGTTAGTATAGTTGAAGGATTTGGAAAATTCCGCTAAAGAGGGTGAAAGCCCCGTAGACGAAATGCTAACAACGCCTAGGAGGATCCTGAGTACGGCGGAACACGAGAAATTCCGTCGGAATCCGCGGGGACCATCCCGCAAGGCTAAATACTCCCTAGTGACCGATAGTGAACCAGTACCGTGAGGGAAAGGTGAAAAGCACCCCGGAAGGGGAGTGAAATAGATCCTGAAACCGTGTGCCTACAACAAGTCAAAGCTCGTTAATGAGTGATGGCGTGCCTTTTGTAGAATGAACCGGCGAGTTACGATTGCATGCGAGGTTAAGTTGAAGAGACGGAGCCGCAGCGAAAGCGAGTCTGAATAGGGCGAATGAGTATGTAGTCGTAGACCCGAAACCATGTGATCTACCCATGTCCAGGTTGAAGGTGCGGTAAAACGCACTGGAGGACCGAACCCACGTACGTTGAAAAGTGCGGGGATGAGGTGTGGGTAGCGGAGAAATTCCAAACGAACTTGGAGATAGCTGGTTCTCTCCGAAATAGCTTTAGGGCTAGCCTCGGAATTGAGAATGATGGAGGTAGAGCACTGTTTGGACTAGGGGCCCATCTCGGGTTACCGAATTCAGATAAACTCCGAATGCCATTCATTTATATCCGGGAGTCAGACTGCGAGTGATAAGATCCGTAGTCGAAAGGGAAACAGCCCAGACCACCAGCTAAGGTCCCAAAATATATGTTAAGTGGAAAAGGATGTGGGGTTGCACAGACAACTAGGATGTTGGCTTAGAAGCAGCCACCATTTAAAGAGTGCGTAATAGCTCACTAGTCGAGTGACCCTGCGCCGAAAATGTACCGGGGCTAAACATATTACCGAAGCTGTGGACTACACCATTAGGTGTAGTGGTAGGAGAGCGTTCTAAGGGCGTTGAAGGTCGATCGTGAGGACGGCTGGAGCGCTTAGAAGTGAGAATGCCGGTATGAGTAGCGAAAGACAGGTGAGAATCCTGTCCACCGTATGACTAAGGTTTCCTGGGGAAGGCTCGTCCGCCCAGGGTTAGTCGGGACCTAAGCCGAGGCCGATAGGCGTAGGCGATGGACAACAGGTTGATATTCCTGTACCAGTTGTTTTTGTTTGAGCAATGGAGGGACGCAGTAGGCTAAGGAATGCATGCGATTGGAAGTGCATGTCCAAGCAATGAGTCTTGAGTAGAGTTAAATGCTTTACTCTCTAAGGACAAGTTGTGACGGGGAGCGAAATAATAGTAGCGAAGTTCCTGATGTCACACTGCCAAGAAAAGCTTCTAGTGAGAAAACAACTGCCCGTACCGTAAACCGACACAGGTAGTCGAGGAGAGTATCCTAAGGTGAGCGAGCGAACTCTCGTTAAGGAACTCGGCAAAATGACCCCGTAACTTCGGGAGAAGGGGTGCTGACGACCGTCAGCCGCAGTGAATAGGCCCAAGCGACTGTTTATCAAAAACACAGGTCTCTGCAAAATCGTAAGATGAAGTATAGGGGCTGACGCCTGCCCGGTGCTGGAAGGTTAAGAGGATGGGTTAGCTTCGGCGAAGCTCAGAATTGAAGCCCCAGTAAACGGCGGCCGTAACTATAACGGTCCTAAGGTAGCGAAATTCCTTGTCGGGTAAGTTCCGACCCGCACGAAAGGCGTAACGATTTGGGCACTGTCTCAACGAGAGACTCGGTGAAATTTTAGTACCTGTGAAGATGCAGGTTACCCGCGACAGGACGGAAAGACCCCATGGAGCTTTACTGTAGTTTGATATTGAGTGTTTGTACCACATGTACAGGATAGGTAGGAGCCGATGAGACCGGAACGCTAGTTTCGGAGGAGGCGCTGGTGGGATACTACCCTTGTGTTATGAACCCTCTAACCCGCACCACTAATCGTGGTGGGAGACAGTGTCAGATGGGCAGTTTGACTGGGGCGGTCGCCTCCTAAAAGGTAACGGAGGCGCCCAAAGGTTCCCTCAGAATGGTTGGAAATCATTCGAAGAGTGTAAAGGCAGAAGGGAGCTTGACTGCGAGACCTACAAGTCGAGCAGGGACGAAAGTCGGGCTTAGTGATCCGGTGGTTCCGCATGGAAGGGCCATCGCTCAACGGATAAAAGCTACCCTGGGGATAACAGGCTTATCTCCCCCAAGAGTCCACATCGACGGGGAGGTTTGGCACCTCGATGTCGGCTCGTCGCATCCTGGGGCTGTAGTCGGTCCCAAGGGTTGGGCTGTTCGCCCATTAAAGCGGCACGCGAGCTGGGTTCAGAACGTCGTGAGACAGTTCGGTCCCTATCCGTCGCGGGCGTTGGAAATTTGAGAGGAGCTGTCCTTAGTACGAGAGGACCGGGATGGACTTACCGCTGGTGTACCAGTTGTTCTGCCAAGGGCATTGCTGGGTAGCTATGTAGGGAAGGGATAAACGCTGAAAGCATCTAAGTGTGAAGCCCACCTCAAGATGAGATTTCCCATTTCTTTAAGAAAGTAAGACCCCTGAGAGATGATCAGGTAGATAGGTTGGAAGTGGAAGGCTAGTGATAGTTGGAGCGGACCAATACTAATCGGTCGAGGACTTAACCAAAGAATGGATAAGTAAAAGCAACTTGGTTATTTTGATTCAAACTTCAATCCAGTTTTGAGTGAATGAAGATTCAACTCAATAAGAAACAACACCCAGTGTGGTGGCGATAGCGAGAAGGATACACCTGTTCCCATGCCGAACACAGAAGTTAAGCTTCTTAGCGCCGATTGTAGTGAAGGGTTTCCCTTTGTGAGAGTAGGACGTCGCCACGCGAATTGTTGTTTTTGGAGGTTTAGCTCAGCTGGGAGAGCACCTGCCTTACAAGCAGGGGGTCAGCGGTTCGATCCCGTTAACCTCCATTTTTTGAGCCGTTAGCTCAGTTGGTAGAGCATCTGACTTTTAATCAGAGGGTCACAGGTTCGAGCCCTGTACGGCTCATATTCATATTTCATTTGCGGGTGTGGCGGAATTGGCAGACGCACTAGATTTAGGATCTAGCGCCGCAAGGCGTGGGGGTTCAAGTCCCTTCACCCGCATATTTAGCCGGCTTAGCTCAGTTGGTAGAGCATCTGATTTGTAATCAGAGGGTCGAGGGTTCAAGTCCTTTAGCCGGCACCATTTTGCGGAAATAGCTCAGTGGTAGAGCACCACCTTGCCAAGGTGGGGGTCGCGGGTTCGAACCCCGTTTTCCGCTTAGCCAATTCATTACGCCGGGGTGGCGGAACTGGCAGACGCACAGGACTTAAAATCCTGCGGTGAGTGATCACCGTACCGGTTCGATTCCGGTCCTCGGCATTGTTTTATATTTAGCACCCATAGCTCAACTGGATAGAGTGTTTGACTACGAATCAAAAGGTTAGGGGTTCGACTCCCTTTGGGTGCATAGTTGAGTGATTGACTAAGTTTTAAAAAGGTGCACGTGAGTTTCTTTTTAATTCGATAGTCTTTTTTTATTACTTTAACTTCATAGCCCGGGAAGTAGCTCAGCTTGGTAGAGCACTTGGTTTGGGACCAAGGGGTCGCAGGTTCGAATCCTGTCTTCCCGATTGTGAAAAACAGTACTGATGATCAGTACTGTTTTTTTTGTTTAAAATTTAAGTATCGAAGTAGGTGTATTTTTTTGTGATGTGTAATTCTTATCGAAATTGCGACTAAAAATACAGGAATAAAGGACATTGAGAATATATTCGATGGCTAGTTGAGAGGAAAAGGTCGAGACTTTGAAATCTGCATGTTCAACGTTAGGAATGGGTAAAATCACTGTGGCGTATTTAGCTAATTGGCTGTTCAAGTCTGAAGTAATGGCAATAATCGGAGTGCCTCCTTCTGCAAAAATCCGTGCTTCATTTACGATTTCTGCAGTGTTACCACTGTAAGAGACGAGGATGGCTACGTCATTTTTGGTGGCATTGATGGCTAAATAAAATTGTTCAGCTTGATAAGGGATTAAATGGATAAATAGCTGAATGCGTAATAACTTTGTTTGAAAATCCGTTAAGCGAATGTAGGAGTTACTGACACCCACTGCTAAAATATTTTCAGCGGTTAAAAGTAAATCAATGCTTTTATTTAACATGGCCTCGGTTAATAACTGTTGGGTGGATTGAACAGTTTCAGTCGTTAACTGCGCAATTTTCTTGGCAATTAGTAAATCAGAATCTTGCGCTAAAAAAGGCATATTCGCATCAACATTCCGGATTGCTTGGTAGTGAATTTCTAAGTCGCGGGACAAGCGGATTTTAAATTCTTTGAAACCGCTAGTTTCTGTTTTTTTACACAAACGAACAATCGTGGAAGTTGAAGAGTTGGTGGCTTCTGCTAGTTCATAAATCGACATATGCAGGACTCGTTCAGTATGAGATAAAATAAAATCAATAATTAGCCCTTCGTTATATGTATAGCGTTCTTTTTGTTCTAAACATTCGATTAGGTTCAATGGGTTCACCTCTCTGTGGTACTTTGTTTCGCTTTCAGTATACCTTAAGCGTATGAATTATGAAACATAGTTACAGAATCAGTTAGTCGTATTTACATCAGAAAGCGGTTTCTTTATGATGAGGATATCACAAAGGATTAAGGAGAGAAGTGAAATGGATAAGTTAACAAACTGGGTGGAGCAAGCCGTAGTGCCTAAAGTTTCAAGGATTACAAGTTTACGTTATTTTCAAGCCTTAAGAAATGGTTTTTTTGCAATTATGCCGTTAACAATTATTGGGTCGATTTTTATGTTGATTACAGATTTTCCAGTAGCAGGGTATGGCGATTTTATGGCTGGAATTTTCGGTGCAGGTTGGGCGGATATGATTTCACCAGCTTATCGAGCAACTTTCAACATGATGGGAATTATTTTTGCCGGGACGATGTCCTATAAATTGGCGGAAAGTTACGAAATGGATCGTTTAACTTCATTAATTTTAGGAATTGTTGCTTACGTAGTCGTTTTACCGAAAACGGTGACCACTGAATCAGGCGAAGTTGTGACGAAAGTTTTATCGTTTGATTGGTTAGGAACGCAAGGGGTGATTACGGCCATTATTATGTCAATTCTTTCGGTTGAGTTGACTCGTTTCTGTATTAAGAAAAAATTAGTCATCAAAATGCCTGACAGCGTGCCTGCTATGGTAAGCCAAGCTTTTAGTGCATTGATTCCTGGGATTTTTGTGGTAGCGGTGGCTTTATTGATTAATGGGATTGGGCTTTCGTTTGCGGATTCCTTCCCGCAATTAATTTATGCGGTGATTCAAGCGCCACTGCAAGGTTTAATCGGAACCCCTTTTGCAATTATTATTGTGGCTGGCTTAAATGGACTGTTCTGGTGGTTTGGGATTCATCCAACTGTCATCAATTCCATGCTATATCCTATTTTATATGCGAATGCAGACAAAAACCAAAGCTTAGCGGAATTAGGGCAATTAACTGCTCAAAATGGCAACTTTGGCACGGTCCAAATGCTCGATCAATTTGCCACAATTGGAGGCGCTGGTTGTACGATTGGCTTGGCTATTGCAATGGCCATCGTCGGACATTCGTCTAGAATGAAAGCTATGTCGAAAATTTCGTTTGTTCCAGCATTTTTCAATATTAATGAACCCTTGATTTTTGGACTCCCAGTTATTTTTAACCCTTTATTATTGATTCCGATTGCGGTCGCGCCGATTGTATCTGTCTTGATTGCCTTTCTGTCAATGAAAATTGGGTTCATGCCAATGTTTACAAACATTCAAGCACCATGGGCTACGCCCTTTCTGTTTTCGGGCTTTTTAGTGGGGAAATGGCAAGGTGCAGTGACGCAAGTTTTAGCTGTTGCGGCTAGTGTCGTTATTTATTATCCATTTGTAAAAGCCTTAGATCGACAATATCAAAAAGAAGAAGCCCATGAAGTACCAGAAACATTGTAGAGAAAGAGGAGTGAAGGAAATGCATGTTGAGAATGATGAAAATATTTGCTGTGAAGTGGAAAAAGGAATGGAAAAAATGTATCATCCGATGGTGCCCGAGTTGGTTCAAACCTCTTCCTTTTATTTTCCAACTTACGAAGAATTTATGGCAGCGAGTATAGATGAAAAAAATAATTATGTTTACACACGTGGCACCAACCCCACAACAGAAATTTTAGAGAAAAAAATTGCTCGTTTGGAACGTGGAGAAAAATGTAAAGTTTTTGCCTCAGGAATGGGCGCTATTTCGGCAACGCTGTTTACGTTGCTCCAACAAGGTGATCATGTTTTAATGGTCAATACAATTTATGGAGAATCTGTTTCGTTTGTGCAATATTTAGAGAAATTTGGCGTATCCTTGACCCGAGTAGACGTTGCAGAAACAGAAGAACTTTTTCAATTTGTTCAGGAAAACACCAAAGTCATTTACTTTGAAAGTCCGTCCTCACAAAAGTTTGAACTGCTAGATTTAGAAAAAATAACTGCGTTAGCACAAAAAATCGGCGCATACACTGTCATTGATAATACGTGGGCGTCACCGTTATTTCAGCATCCTTTATGCCATAATGTGGACCTGGTGATTCATTCTTGTTCCAAATATATTGGTGGTCATTCGGATATTGTAGCAGGGGCTGTCATTGGCAAAGCAGCGCTTGTAGATCAAATTTTTGAACATGGTCATCAAGCATTAGGCGCAGTCAATAGTCCCTTCAATTCTTGGTTAGCGTTACGAGGTATTCGTACCATGCCCGTTCGGTTGGCGCATCAGTCTCAAGCCATCCAAACGGTGCTGTCGGCTTTGCAAAAGGATCCGCGAATCAGTCGCTTATATCATCCTTTTGTAGGAAATCAACAACAACAAGCGTTAGCAGAAAAATATTTAACAGGTTATGGCTCATTGTTTGCGATTGATTTAAAAGATACCGATTTTGAACGTTTGAAAACATTTGTGAACGCATTGACGCTGGTCACAATTGGGGTCAGTTGGGGTGGCTTTGAAAGTTTGGCTTTGCCTGTATTCAAAGGTAATAACTTGGCAGCTGTTCAGAAAAGAGGCTTGTCGCCAGCGCACATTCGCATGTACGTTGGTTTGGAAGAGCCAACATCTATTATCGAAGATATTCAACAAGCCTTGGATCAAGCCTACGGCGAAGAAACGCTTTTGTGAGACATTAAGGCGGAGCCATTGTCTGCCTGTAATTCAATAACATATTTTCATTTTTAGGAGGGGAACTTAAGTCAGTTTGACTGAGGTTACTCCTCCTGTTTTGCATTTTTTTATTAAAGTCAAAGCGTTCCTCTTTATTTAATAGGCAAAGTTCGATATAATAATGGTCAATATTAGTCAAGAGAGAAGAAGGATGGAAGACTATGAGTAATCAAAATACGTCAGATTTAATCGAGGCTTATTTAAAAAAGATTTTAGAAGAAAGTAATAAAATTGAAATCCGTCGGGCGGAAATGGCTAATTTATTTAATTGCGTTCCTTCACAAATTAACTATGTAATTAATACACGTTTTACCATCCAACGAGGCTACGCAGTTGAAAGTAAACGTGGTGGAGGCGGCTATATTCGCATTGTCAAAGTACAAATTTCAGATAACGATCAATTACTAAAACAAATGGATCAATTGATTGGCGCAACCTTAACAGAAAAAGATGCGCTAACATTTATTCAAACATTGTATGAAGAAGAAGTGATTACGAAAAAGGAAGGCAATTTAATGCTAGCTGCTTTAAGTAAAAGTACATTAAATGGTCTGGGGAATCACGAAGATTTTCTAAGAGCTCAAATAATGCGTTCATTTTTAGAGCGTTTGAGCTATGAGGAGGAATAACTATGGATGAACTATTTACAGAAAGTGCGAAAGCCGTACTGGCGATTGCCCAAGAAGAAGCGAAGTATTTTCGTCACCAATCCGTCGGTTCTGAGCATTTATTATTAGCACTCGTTTTAGAACCGAATGGGATTGCCGGAAAAACATTACGACAATTGAATACTGACACAGAAGACATCCGTGAAGAAATTGAGCATTTAAGTGGCTATGGCACCATGCAAAGTCCAATGGGGAATAACAACTTATACTTACCTTATTCACCAAGAGCCAAACAAATCTTTGCCTATGCTGGAGATGAAGCGAAGCGCTTAGGGGCTCAAAAGATTGGTACTGAGCATTTATTATTAGGCTTGTTAAGAGACGAAGAAATTTTAGCGTCTAGAATTTTAGTGAATTTAGGATTAAGCTTATCCAAAATGCGTCAATTATTATTGAAAAAAATGGGCGTTTCCGAACCCAATGGCGCACAACGTCGTCGGAATGGTCAAAATAAAAATGCGCCACAAGGGACGCCAACATTGGATTCTTTAGCAAGAGATTTAACCAAGTTAGCACGAGAACAAAGCTTGGATCCAGTAGTTGGTCGCGGGACCGAAGTCCGTCGTTTGATCCAAATTTTGAGTCGCCGTACCAAAAACAATCCTGTCTTAGTCGGTGAACCAGGTGTTGGGAAAACAGCGATAGCAGAAGGGTTAGCCCAGAAAATTGTCAACCGGGAAGTCCCTGAAGATATGCAAGGCAAACGTTTAATGATGCTAGACATGGGTGCCTTGGTTGCTGGAACCAAATATCGAGGTGAGTTCGAAGATCGCTTGAAAAAAGTTGTCGATGAAATCTATCAAGATGGACAAGTCATTTTATTTATCGACGAATTGCATACCTTGATCGGTGCTGGCGGTGCAGAAGGGGCGATTGATGCTTCAAATATTTTAAAACCTGCTTTAGCACGTGGCGAGTTGCAAACAATTGGTGCGACAACTCTGGATGAATACCAAAAATATATTGAAAAAGATGCCGCTTTGGAACGTCGTTTTGCCCGTATTCAAGTAGCAGAACCAACGCCAGAAGAAGCAGAAGAAATTCTAAAAGGCTTGCGTTCACGCTATGAAAAACATCATGGCGTAGAAATTACAGATGAAGCTCTACATGCAGCGGTTCAATTATCGATTCGCTATTTAAATGACCGCCAATTACCAGATAAAGCAATTGATTTAATGGACGAATCTGCAGCAAAAGTTCGTTTAGATAAGGCAGATCAACCTTCAGAAATTAATGAATTGCGTACCGAAATTTCTCAATTAATTACGGAAAAAGAAGAGGCCATTCAAAACCAATCATTTGAAAGTGCTGCTCGGATTCGTCAAAAAGAAAAACAAGTGATGGAAAAACTAGAAGAATTGATTGCAGTGAAAGAAAAAAGTCTGTCTGGTTACAGTACACAAGTAACAGAAGAAGACGTGGCTGGGGTTGTTTCACAATGGACAGGCGTTCCTTTGCAGCAGCTAGAGAAGAAAGAAAGCGAACGATTGATGGAATTAGAAACCATTTTACATCAACGGGTCGTTGGCCAAAATGAAGCAGTTGAAGCTGTTTCACGCGCTATCCGTCGTGCGCGTAGTGGCTTGAAAGACCCAGCAAGACCGATTGGTTCCTTCATGTTCTTAGGACCAACAGGGGTTGGGAAAACAGAACTTGCCAAAGCCTTAGCCGAAGCGATGTTTGGCAGCGAAGAAGCGTTGATTCGCGTGGACATGTCTGAGTTTATGGAAAAATACAGTACTAGCCGTTTAATCGGTTCTCCTCCAGGTTATGTCGGCTACGAAGAAGGCGGCCAACTAACTGAAAAAATTCGTCAACGTCCTTATTCCGTTATTTTGCTAGATGAAGTAGAAAAAGCCCATCCAGATGTCTTTAATATTTTATTACAAGTCTTAGATGATGGCCATTTAACGGATGCCAAAGGACGAAAAGTCGATTTCCGTAACACGATTTTAATCATGACCTCCAATTTAGGGGCAACAGCGATTCGTGAAGAAAAACATGTCGGCTTCAATGTGAAAGACATTTCTAAAAATCATGAATTAATGCAAAAACGAATCATGGAAGAATTGAAAAAAGCCTTCCGTCCAGAATTCTTAAACCGAATTGATGAAACGGTTGTATTCCATTCCTTGAAACAAGAGGAAATTCATGAAATCGTAAAAATTATGAGTCAATCTGTCGTGAAACGGATGGCCGAACAAGAGGTTAAAGTGAAAATCACACCAGCTGCAATTGAAGTTATTGGTAAAGTCGGGTTTGATCCAGAATATGGCGCACGTCCAATTCGTCGGGCCTTGCAAAAAGAAGTGGAAGATCGTTTAAGTGAAGCCCTTCTTTCTGGTCAAATTCAGTTAGGGGATAAAGTAACTTTAGGCGCTAGCAAAGGCAAAATCACGTTAAATGTGCGGGCACCAAAAGCACCAAAGACAGAAGCGAAAGAATTACAAACTGTATAGATGAGATGCGAAGTCTGGTACAAAAACCATTTAGGGTTTTTATGCCAGGCTTTTCTATTTTCCAGTGGCGATTTCTTTTTGAGAATTGCCAGATTGATTTTTCTGTGCTACGTTAATAAGGAGGGGTGATGGAATGGAACAATCTTTTTTTCGAGAATTACTACATTATCAGCGTCCAAAGGATAATCCTTTTCGACTAGTGTTTGCTGGCTTGGTTATGTTCAGCATTCTTTTTTTGGGCTATATCAATCATCAATTATTGATTTCAAGCTTTGGCTCGTTAGGTATTTTTACTTTTTTATATTATCAGCCGTTACCATTAAAACAGTTAATGACTCGTTTATCTGTGGTCGGTAGTTACCTTTTTTTAGGAAATTTGTTAGGCATGTTATCGACCCATATTGCATGGCTCATTCCCATTGTTGTTGCACTGGTCGGTTTTGGTGGCCGCTTTTTCTTTGAAGTCTACGATATTTCAAAACCAGGGGCCTTCTTTGGTGTGATGGTGACAGCGATGGGTGCCAGTACGAGTATTCCGTTAGCAAAAATTCCGTTCATGAGTGGCTGTATGTTATTAGGCATTGGCTTTTCCATTTTGTTTGCACTAGTGTTGCATTTTACAGAGAAGGAAATCAGTGCCCCGCTAGCTAAGCGATCATTACGGGAACGAATTTATCGGCATCCAGAAGCGCCATTAGATAGCATATATTATAGCTTTGTCTTATTTTTTGCTGTATATATCAGCGAAAGTTTACATTTACAGAATCCGTATTGGTTAGTCGTTTCCTGTGCATCCATTTTACAAGGAGACAATTTACGTGCGATTAAGCAGCGAAATATTCAGCGAATTTTTGGCACAACGATTGGATTGGTTATTTCCGCTTTTCTGCTTAATTTAGCTTTGACAACTTTTGAATCGATTGTCGTGATTACAATCTTATTTGTGACCGTTGAGTATTTTATTCGTCGTAATTATGGATTGGCGCAATTTTTCACAACGCCTATGGCTCTGATGCTTTCATTGCTCGTTCGTCAGCAGTACGTGATAACGTTGATTCAATTCCGCTTTTTGGGGATTGTTTTAGGCAGCTTGTTAGGCTTAGCGGCAGCGTGGCTATTCACCGTTGTAGTAACGTTTTATGAACGAAAATACCACTTGAACGAGTGACCAAAGAACAGATGACCAGTAATTAAAAAAAGAGCATTTGGTAGGTAAGCGGTTGGCGCTTTTCTACCAAAATTTTTTTCGGAAACATTGTGAAAAATGTACGTTTAATACAGATAGGCTCTTTTAAAGTTTGTGAACGTATGATACTATTAAACGGTCATAAAGAAGGAGGCTATATTTATGATTGAACTGATTGCAACTGCAGAATCTGTTGAGCAGGCTGTAGAATTACTCGCAACAGGTGTGGATACATTATATATTGGAGAAGAAACATTCGGGTTGCGTTTGCCCGTATCTTTTACACGAGATGAACAACGCGAGATTGTGAAACGTGCACATGAAATGGGCAAACAAGTGCTAGTTGCAGTAAATGGCATTATGCACCCTGAAAAAATGAAATTAGTCCCAGAGTATCTGACATTTTTAAAAGAAATCAACGTCGATAAAATTACTTTGGGTGATCCAGGGATTGTGTTTATTATGCAACGAGATGGATTAGAAATTCCTTACGTTTATGATGGCGAAACCTTAGTAACGAGCTCACGTCAAATCAATTTTTGGAGTAAACGAGGAGCCATCGGAGCTGTCCTAGCTCGGGAAGTACCTTTTGAAGAAATGGTCGCAATGGAAGAAAACTTAGCAGTTCCAGCTGAAATTCTTGTCTATGGGGCGACCTGTATTCATCAATCGAAACGCCCATTAATTCAAAATTACTACAATTACACAAAGAACGACAAAGGGGTTACGAAAGACGAAGGGCTGTTTATTTCTGAACCCAAAAAACCAGAAACCCACTATTCCATTTATGAAGATAGTCATGGTACGCATATTTTTGCCAATAACGATGTGAACTTGATGAATGAGTTAACAAACTTGTATGACCATCACTATCGTACATGGAAGCTCGATGGCCTTTACACGCCAGGTGAAAATTTTGTCGCGATTGCTCGCTTATTTGCTGAAGCGAAAGCAGCACTTGAAGCGGGAACTTGGTCAGAAGATCAAGCAGCTCATGCAACAGCTGAAATTGAAAAATTACATCCAACAGGTCGTGGCTTAGACAATGGTTTCTTTGATTTAAGTGCCGATGCAATAAAATAAATTGATTCATTTAAGGGGAAGAAGAACATGAAAGTAATGACAGAACGAACATTGAAGCGTCCCGAGGTGTTGGCTCCAGCCGGGACGCTAGAAAAACTAAAAGTCGCAATTCGTTACGGTGCCGATGCCGTTTATATCGGAGGGAATGCCTACGGTCTGCGTAGCCGCGCAGGAAATTTCACGCCAGAAGAAATGGCGGAAGGCGTAGCCTTTGCCCGCGAACATAATGCGAAAGTTTATGTCGCTGCCAATATGATCACTCATGAAGGAAACCAGGAAGGGGCAGGAGCGTTTTTCAGAGAATTGCGAGACATCGGAATTTCAGCTGTGATTGTTTCCGATCCAGCTTTAATCGAAATTTGTGCGACAGAAGCACCAGGTTTACCTATCCATTTATCGACACAAGCTTCAGCAACTAATTATGAAACATTAGAATTTTGGAAAAATGAAGGCTTAGAACGTGTGGTTTTAGCGCGCGAAGTTTCAATGGAGGAAGTTGCAGCGATTCGTGAAAATACGGACATTGAAATTGAAGCCTTTATTCATGGAGCAATGTGTATTTCTTATTCAGGTCGTTGTACTTTATCCAACCATATGTCGATGCGGGATGCCAATCGTGGCGGTTGCTCTCAATCTTGTCGTTGGAAATACGAGTTATTTGATATGCCTTTTGGGACAGAACGTCGGAGCAAAACCAGTGAAGGGGAAGTTGAAGAAGAGTTTTCAATGAGCGCCGTAGATATGTCTATGATTGAACATATTCCAGAATTAATTGAAAATGGTGTCGATAGTTTTAAAATTGAAGGCCGCATGAAATCCATTCACTATGTTTCGACAGTCGCTAATGTGTATAAAAAAGCCGTCGATTCTTACATGGAAGATCCTGAAAACTATGTCTGCCAACAAGAGTGGATTGATGAATTATGGAAAGTAGCACAACGTGAATTAGCAACTGGTTTTTATTACAATACACCAAGTGAAAATGAACAATTATTCGGCGAACGTCGTAAAATTCCACAATATAAATTTGTTGGCGAAGTGATTGCGTACAACGAAAAGACGCAAGTCGCGACAATTCGTCAACGGAACCTTTTCAGTGTCGGCGATGAAATTGAATTTTATGGTCCCGGGTTTACCCATTTCCACCAAACCGTTAAAGAGATGTATAATGAAGACGGTGAAGCGATCGATCGGGCACCTAATCCCATGATGTTATTAACAATGGAAGTGACGCAACCTGTTGCAGTCGGCGATATGATTCGTAAGAAAAAATAAACCAGCCAAAAGGAGGAGTAATTATGAGTGTCCGCGTGAATGATTTATTAAAATTACCGTCTTTGCGAGAAGCAACGGTACTTTCTGGTAAAAACCAATTGGACACATCTGTTGCTTCTCTTTCTTTTTTAGAAGTCTCTGATATGTCTTTGTTTTCGGAAAAACTTCACAAAACAAATGAATACCATGCTGGCGAAATTTTGATTGGTTCATTTTGTGCCATTCGTCATGATGTGGTGAAGCAATGTGAAACGATTCGGCATCTCCATGAATTAGGCGAAGTAGGCCTAATCTTGTACTACGTTGGGATTATCGTACCGAAAGTTGCAGAGGAAGTGATTCAATTAGCGGATTCTTTAGGTTTTATTTTAATCCAAATGCCTAAAAATGATCCCACATTACGCTACAACGAAGTCATTTATGAAGTCATGAAATTGTTAGTCAATAAAAATAAAATGGCTTCTTTTGCAACGGACCTCTTGGAAAAAGTTTCCCTTTTGCCTGAACAAAACCGCAGTGTGGAAATGACCTTGAAAATCCTATCCGATTTTTTAAAAGTCAACATTGCGTTAACCACCTATACCAATGAAATCATCAGCACCATCAATTGGCCGCGAAGCACGAAATTACCCTTAACCAAGTTACTTTATCAATCACAAGAGAAAGTAGCGCTAGGAGAAACGACCTACTTCATTACCTCGCAAAAACTTCCTCAGAAAGATGGACAAACATTGAAGCTTTACTTCATTCGAGAAGAAGAGCAGTTAACCTCTTTTGAGATGAATCAAGCGGTGGAAGTCGTTCAGATGGCTCTGAATTTATGGGGGAAAAACTATGACGAAGTCAGTGAGTATGCCTTAGTCCAAGCAATCATTAACGATGAAAGTGATAAGATGTACCAATTAGCCAAAAAATTAATGATTGATATTTCTTCTGTCGAAACGATGTGGCTTTTGCCTATTTGGCAACAAGGACAAGAAATCCACGCTATTCAGCAAGATTTGAAAGATTTCCTACGTTACTATTACCAAACAACGATTGTCCAGCAAACAGAAAATTACCTGATTGTTCTCTTAGGTAATTATTTACACAAACAGCCTGAAGCCACGATTAGTAAAGAATACTTGCAAGCCACAGACTATCAGGACTATTTAGGTGAAATCATCCTTTGTCCGAAAGTTCGTAACACGACTGAAGTGCGTGTCAGCTACCAAACTGCTAATCAAGTCGCGCCGTTTTTAAAGCGTGTCTATCCACAAAGAAAAGTGTTATCAATCGCAGAAATTCGTACAGTTCAACAAATGATGACGTATCTCCAAGCAGGAGAAGAAGCAATCCAACAACGCTTAGCAGTTATCCAACCTCTCTTAAAAGAATCAGAACAGTTAATGACATTAGGGACGTTTTTACTAGATGCAAGTAGTGATTTTAAAGAATGCGGAGAACGCCTATTTGTTCATAAAAATACGGTCAAATATCGTATCAGTAAAATTAATGAAGCGCTCGGCTATGATATGACCAACGCCGCCGAAGCCTATGAAGTCTATTTGGCGATGATCTTATATCGCTTGGTCACGAATGAATGAATGAAAAAAGCAGACAATCGGCAGTAGCCGATTGTCTGCTTTTTTATTTTAAGCCAAAACTTCCTTGATATTTTTTTCAATTTGAAAAAGACCTATGACTGATTTTTCGTTATAATTGAAAAAATAATTAAGGAGGAATGAGAATGAAATTAAAAAACGAGCAACAACAATCGTGGCTTAGCTTAGCATTTGTTTGGGCGGGCGCAATGATTAGCGTGCCAGGATTAATTATTGGAGGAACGTTAGTTGCAGGCATGCCTTTATGGGAAGCTTTGTTAACAGGATTTATTGGTTACGGTATTATTGTTATTTTAATGATTTTACAAGGAATTCAAAGTTCCGACTTACAAGAACCTTCTGTCAAAGTCGCTTCTCAAGTGTTTGGCATTCAAGGTTCGCAAAAGATTATTTCCATTATTCTAGCGATTGCTTGCTTAGGTTGGTTTGGTTTGCAAGCCAATGTCAGCGGCGGCGCTTTCACGAACTTTTTAAAAATTTACGGCATTGATTTACCTGTGTCGCTTTCTTCCTTAATCTGGGGAGTTATCATGCTTATTTCGGCTCTTTATGGCATAAAAATATTGAAAATTCTGAATTATTTTGCGGTTCCTGTGTTAGTTCTGGTTTGTCTTTATGGCTTGGTGGCTTCGTTAAGAAACAACGGTTGGGAAGCTGTTAGTCAATATACACCTCAAACAGCAGGAAGCTTTATGTCAGGTCTTTCAATGACTGTCGGTTCTTTTGCATTAGGCGCAGTAATTGCTGGAGATTACTCTCAGTATGTTTCTTCTCGTAAAGATGTGGTTAAAGCGGCCACCTTAGGGATTTTACCGACAGGCTTGTTGATGATTGGCGTTGGTGCGGTCTTGACCATTGCTTCGAACACCGCAGATATCACGGAAGTTTTTATGAATCTCGGTTTTCCAGTTTTAGGAATTATTGCGCTAATTTTAGCAACTTGGACCACGAATGCCGTGAATGCTTTTTCTGGCGGACTGGCCTTGATTAATGTCTTTGATATTCCAAAAGAAAAAGAAAAAGTCGCTGTCGGTGCGGCCGGCGCTATTGGAACCTTATTAGCAGTTGTGGGGATCTTAAATTACTTTACGCCGATTATGTCTGTCCTTTCTGCGATGGTGCCACCAGTGGCTGGTGTAATGATTGCTGCCTATTGGTTGATTAACAAAGGCGATCGAACCAAATGGCAGCCAACGCCTGGCGTGAATAAATTAGGTGTTTTTTCATGGCTAATTGGTGCTGCAGTGGGGGGCATTCCGGTGATTATGAGTTTCTTTCCCAATGCCCCTCAATTGCCTAACCAACCGCTAATTGGCATTGTTTTATCGTTTGTTATTTATTATTTCGGTGCAAAACGTCAACAGACGAACACCGAATCATTAGAAATGGAATGAAGAAGAGGAGTGTCGGAGAATGCGTTATTTAGATGCAGAAGCAATTGAGAATATAGCCACAGGAGCAGCTTTTTTAGGGACAGGAGGTGGCGGTGATCCCTATATTGGTAAAATGATGGCTTTGTCCGCCATCGAAGAAAACGGACCTGTCAAACTGGTTTCTCCAGAAGAGATAGCTGCGGAGGATTTTTTCCTACCTGCCGCAATGATGGGTGCCCCATCTGTCGCAATTGAAAAATTTCCCAAAGGCGACGAATTCGTCCGTGTCTTTGAGAAGTTAGGAAAATATTTAGACCAAGAAACGATTGCGGGGACCTTTCCAATGGAAGCTGGGGGCGTCAATTCAATGATTCCAATTGTTGTTGCAGCGAAGCTAGGCATTCCCTTGGTGGATTGTGATGGTATGGGTCGGGCCTTTCCAGAATTGCCTATGGTAACGTTCCATTTGAATGGGATGTCAGCGACCCCTATGGCAATTACCGATGAAAAAGGAAATATTGGCATTATGGAAACGATTGATAATACTTGGACAGAACGTCTTGCTCGTGTTCAAACAGTTGAAATGGGCGCCAGTGCTTTAGTGAGTATTTATCCCGCGACAGGCAAACAATTACAAGACTATGGTATTCACAACATCGTGACATTATCAGAAGAAATTGGCAAAGTGATTCGAGGTACCTATGCAGATGAACAAGAAAAACGCCAAGCATTAGTAGAAGTTACGGATGGCTTTGAATTGTTCCAAGGAAAAATTCTAGATGTGGAACGAGAAGTAAAAGGTGGCTTCAATTTGGGACGTGTCAAATTGAGTGGCTTAAACAGTGATGCTGGTTCAGAAGCAGTCGTCCATTTTCAAAATGAAAATTTAATTGCCGAGAAAGATGGTCAGGTGATTGCGATGACGCCTGATTTGATTTGTATGGTAGATTTAGAAACTTTAACGCCTGTGACAACAGAAAGCTTGAAATACGGCAAACGTGTCCAAGTAATGGGCTTGAAAGCGAATGCCGCTTGGCGAACGAAAAAAGGTATCGAAACAGTGGGTCCTCGGTATTTCGGCTACGAAATGGATTATCAACCACTAGAAAACTTAGTAGCGAAGGAGGAAAAATAAATGTATAAAATCGGTATCGATGTCGGCGGCACAAATACAGATGCTGTTATTTTAGATCATCAATTAAACTTGATTCATTCAGTGAAAGTTCCAACAACCGATGATATTCAAACAGGGATTGCCGGTGCCTTAAATAAAGTCTTGGCAGAATCAGCAGTGGACCCAACCAAAGTCACACATGCAATGTTGGGCACGACCCAATGTACGAATGCCATTGTTGAGCGAAAAAAATTAGCAAAAGTTGGGGTCCTTCGTTTGGGCTATCCAGCAACCGCTTCGGTCTTGCCTTACACAGCTTGGCCCAAGGATTTAGTGGCCACTCTTTCAGAAACGTATGCTTTAGCACATGGCGGCTACGAATATGATGGACAACCATTGACTGCACTGGACGAAGAAGAATTACGTGGGATTTTGGCCTCTTGGCGAGGAGAAGTAGAGGCAATCGCAGTAATTGGCGTTTTTTCTTCTTTAAAAAATGACCAAGAATTGTTTGTTCAAGCACTTGCGAAGGAAGTGTTAGGGGCAGATGTTCCTGTATCTTGCTCCTCAATGATTGGGTCTGTCGGTTTAATTGAACGGGAAAATGCGACAATTTTGAATGCTGCGTTGCACAAAGTAATTAAAGTGACCAGCGAGGGCTTTGAACAAGCCTTAGAACAAGAAAAAATTCATCACGCCCAAGTGTACTTATGTCAAAATGATGGTACGTTAATGTCGTTAACGTATGCCAAACAGTTTCCTATTTTAACCATTGCTTGTGGACCAACCAATAGTATTCGTGGGGCTTCTTACTTAGCCGGCTTGAAAGATGCGGTTGTTTTAGATGTTGGTGGCACAACGTCAGACATTGGCGTGTTAGTGGATGGCTTTCCAAGAGAATCTTCACTGGCCGTTGATGTTGGCGGAGTACGGACCAATTTTAGAATGCCAGATATCGTGTCAATCGGTGTCGGCGGCGGCAGTCTAGTGCGTGAACAACCAGATGGTTCTGTGACAGTTGGCCCCGATAGTGTCGGCTACCGTATTACACAAGAGGCCCTTGTTTTTGGCGGCACACAATTAACGACCACTGATATTGCGGTTCGCTTAGGCCATGCCCAAGTTGGTGATCCTAGTAAAGTGGCTCATTTAGACCAAGCGTTTGCGGAAAAAGTGTACCAAAAAATTGGCGAATTGGTCAGTGAAGCGATTGATCGCATGAAAACCAGTTCCGCAGACGTGACGGTCGTTTTAGTTGGTGGTGGGAGTATTATCATCCCCGAAGAATTGACAGGCGTTAAAGCGCTAATTCGCAACGAAAACGGGGCAGTGGCGAATGCCATCGGTGCCTCTATCGCTCAGATTAGCGGACAATACGAACAAATTTATGTCTATTCAAAAATCCAACGAGACGCGGCGTTGGCCGATGCCCAAGAAAAAGCCGTCCAACAAGCTGAACTTGCGGGTGCAGTCCCTGGCACAATCGAGTTAGTCGAGGTGGAAGAAACACCACTCGCCTATCATCCAGAAAATGCAACCCGCTTACGAGTAAAAGTGGTTGGGAACATGTATTAAAAGAAAGGAAATCCTCTGGCATATGAGGGTTTCCTTTTTGTGCTATAGTAAAAGAAAAAGAAGGAGGAATAACTATGGCTAAATTATTCGCCTACCAAATTGGTCAAAACCCTCATATTCAAACGGACCTTTTGGTAGATCCTCAGCTGTTTGAAGATGAGCATGGCTGTGGGGGGGGTGGGCTTCGGTTTAGCAGATTGTGTTCAAACCGGAATGTTTACAGATATTGAAGTGATAAAACGGTATCTTCACGAAGCAACCTACGTTTTTATTAATGGTGACTTTGACCGACTAAGTTATTTAGAAATTGGGATTGCACTTTCCTTAGGCAAAAAACTTTACGTCATTACAATGAATCCAAACGTAACGAAAGAAGATTTAGGAATTCCCTTCGACAATGCTACGATTGAATTCCTTTCCCCCAGTGCTTTTACGGAACGAATCAATAAAACAGAAGCAGCAGAAAACTAAACAAAAGTAAGTAATACGACTGTCTTTTTTTGCTATTTTTTGCGATAATAAGGGAGAAAGTTCAAATTGAAAGGGAGCCAGAATAAATGAAAACCTATGATTATATTGTTATTGGTGGCGGTAGTGGCGGGATTGCTTCTGCTAACCGCGCAGGAATGCACGGAGCCAACGTCCTTTTAATTGAGGGCAACGAAATTGGTGGGACCTGTGTCAACGTTGGTTGTGTGCCTAAAAAAGTCATGTGGCAAGCCAGCAGCATGATGGAAATGATGGAAAGAGACACAGCAGGCTACGGGTTTGATGTTGAAATCAAAAATTTTAGCTTTAAACAATTAGTTGAAAATCGTGAAAAATATATTGACTTCTTACATGGTGCGTATAATCGTGGTTTAGACAGTAACAACATTGAACGTATCCATGGTTACGCTACGTTTACTGGGGAGCAAACAATTGAAGTCAATGGAACAGAATATACGGCGCCACACATTTTAATCGCGACAGGTGGTCGTCCGAAAAAACTAGGTATTCCAGGAGAAGAATATGCCTTAGATTCAAACGGCTTCTTTGCGTTAGAAGAAATGCCAAAACGTGTGGTCTTTGTGGGTGCAGGGTACATCGCAGCCGAATTAGCAGGAACCTTACATGGCTTAGGTGCAGAAACACATTGGGCCTTCCGTCATGAACGACCATTACGAAGCTTTGATGACATGCTTTCTGAAAAAGTCGTAGAACGCTATCAAGAAATGGGCATGCAAATTCATCCGAATGCAACACCAGCTAAAATTGAAAAAACGGCGCAGAATGAGTACGTTATTACATTTGAAAATGGTGAATCAATCACGACAGATGCCGTGATTTTCGGGACAGGCCGTCAGCCGAACACGGATCAATTAGGCTTAGAAAATACGAAAGTAGCCCTTGATGAAAAAGGCTACGTCAAAGTAGATAAATTCCAAAATACCACGCAAAATGGCATCTACGCAGTCGGCGATGTCATTGGGAAAATCGACTTAACGCCAGTCGCAATTGCCGCTGGTCGGCGCCTGTCTGAACGCTTATTTAACGGACAAACCGATTTATATTTGGATTATAACTTGGTACCAACGGTGGTCTTTACCCATCCACCAGTTGCGACAATTGGCTTGACGGAAAAAGCAGCGCTTGAAGAATATGGTGAAGACCAAGTGAAAATCTATCGCTCTAGCTTTACACCAATGTATTTTGCTTTAGGAGAATACCGTCAAAAATGCGACATGAAATTAATTTGTGTCGGCAAAGAAGAAAAAATTGTCGGTTTGCATGGCATCGGCATCGGTGTTGACGAAATGCTACAAGGCTTTGCAGTCGCTATTAAAATGGGCGCGACCAAAGCAGATTTTGATAATACTGTTGCGATTCATCCAACAGGCTCAGAAGAATTTGTAACAATGCGATAAAAGGAGAATAAACCCCGAAAAAGAGCGTTGCATCAGCAACGCTCTTTTTTGAATACACGAGTTATACTATTTGATTCGTAAAAAGTAATTTTTTATATCATGCCAATAACCACTTTTCCATCTTTTAACTACTGACTTTTCCAAGAAATATGCTATGATTAAAAAAATCAGCAAAACAGAGGGTAGGGAGTTAGAGGATGGATAAAATTAGAATCAACAACTTGAAATTTTTCACAAAAAATGGTGTTTTGGCAGAAGAAAAACGTCTAGGACAGCAAGTAGAAATCGACCTTGAAATGCAGTTGTCGTTAGCCGAGGCAGGGCGAACAGATGATGTCACTCAAACTGTCAATTATGCCGAAGTGAATGAATTGATTGCCCAACGAGTAAACAATCACTCGTACGATTTAATCGAAGGTTTAGCGAGTGCTATTTTAGATGATATTTCTGCAGATTATCAAGAACAATTGAACAAAATTATCATTAAAATTAGAAAATATAGTGTGCCGATGCCCGGCCTTTTTGACAATATTGAAATTGAAATGGAGCGAGAAGTATAGATGATTGGCTATGTAGCATTAGGTAGTAACGTCGGCGATCCGTACGCAAATTTAGTGAAAGCCCGCAATTATTTAAACGAAGACCCGCAGATTCAGGTCGTGGCTTCTTCAAAACTTTATGAAACGGATCCTTACGGCTATACAGACCAAGATGATTTTTTGAACGCCGTATTGAAAATTGATACTAGCTATACCGCTGAAGAGTTATTGGCTGTTACCCAAGGGATTGAGCAAGCAATGAAACGTAAAAAATTAATTCACTGGGGTCCGCGGATTATTGATATTGATATTTTATTATTAGGGGAGCAGTCAGTCACATTGCCCCACTTACAAGTTCCTCATCAAGAATTAACAAAACGGTCATTTGTTTTGATTCCCTTAAGTGATGTTTACGCAGAGGAACAACTATTGGGCGCGCCAATAGCTACATGGATTCAGCGCAGTGGCAATCAAGAAGAAGTGCGAGTAAGCGAAAAGGAATGGTAGAGATGGAGCAGGAAAAACAAGCGCAAATTGAGCAGGCAGTTACCACAATCTTAGAAGCAGTGGGGGAAGATACTCAACGGTCAGGACTCATTGATACACCCAAACGTGTAGCTAAAATGTATGCAGAAGTTTTTAGTGGATTAACCGAACCTGAATTTGACGATTATAAATTATTTGATAGCTTAAATGAAGGCGAAATGGTTTTAGTAAAAGATATTGCCTTTTATTCAATGTGTGAACACCATTTATTGCCATTTTATGGAAAAGTACATGTCGCTTATCTGCCAGAAGGTGGCAAAGTATTGGGACTAAGCAAGTTACCAAGATTAGTAGAACATTGTGCCAAACGTCCCACAGTTCAAGAAGATTTAACAGTGACAATTGCCCGCAAACTTCAAGAAAATATTCCCGTTAAAGGCATTGCAGTAGCCATTGAAGCGGAACATATGTGTATGACGATGCGCGGCGTGAAAACACCACAAAGTAGCACCAAAACATTTCAATTTACCGGACTATTTAAAGAACAAGAGTGGAAAAATCAATTTTTAATGGAGATACGTTAGAAAATGGAAATCATTGTTGGCACGAATAACCAAGGTAAGTTAAAAGAAATGCAATCAGGACTTAAGGACCCCGCTATTCAACTTGTCTCTTATCGAAAGTATACAACCAGTCAAGAACAACCTGCAGAAACTGGCACTACGTATGCTGAAAATGCTTATCTAAAAGCTCGCTTTTTCCAACAATTAATTGGCCGCCCAGTGTTAGGTGATGATGGCGGCTTAACGTTAACTGCTTTTCCTGATTTATTAGGTATTCATACAAGCCGCTTTTTCCATTCAGCCAATCCGGAAGAACAGAACCGCGAACTGTTGCACTTATTTGAAGGGCAACAGTCGACCCGAGAGTTAACCTTATCAGCCACGTTGGTCTATGTACTCGACGACGACAAACTGTTGCAAACGGAAGCCACTTTGACTGGTGAATTAGTTGAACCGCGCGGTACAGGTGGTTATGGCTTTGATCCGATTATTTATTTACCAGATCGAGGCAAAACCTTAGCGGAGTTGTCCACGAGTGAACGAATGAAGATAAGTCCTAGAATGCGGGCTTTACGAAAGATGATTCAGCAGATAAAGGAGCAATGTGACAATGATTGATTTAAAAAAGAATTACCAAATTATGGGGATTGTCAACACGACCCCCGACTCTTTTTCTGATGGCGGTAGCTACACAACGGTCGACGTGGCCTATCAACATGCGCTTCATTTACTAGAAGCGGGGGCCGATATTTTAGACATTGGCGGCCAATCCACACGTCCTGGCTACGAAGAAGTTTCTCCACAAGTTGAGGCAGAACGAGTATTACCGTTAATTAAAAAAATACGTGAGACTTCTCTAGCGCAGATTTCTGTGGATACCTACTATCCCGAAGTAGCAGAAGCCGCGATCCAAGCTGGCGCCACAATGATTAATGACATCAAAGGATTAGACACTCCGGGGATGGCAGAAGTCCTCGCACAATATCCTGAAGTCCAAGTTGTGATTATGCATTCTAGAAAACGCCAATCGCTTTCTTTAAAAGAAGAGGGCAGATTATACTGTAAATTGCAAAAGGTGATAATTATTTAATTATCTTTTGTGATTTACAGTTTTTTTATTTGGAGGGTGTTTAATGATAGTTTGTGAATGGTTAGTTGAAACTATTGTTTGTAAGTCTGATTATTCGTATTGTGGATATTCTTTTACAATTGAAACAATTTCTAATTCAAAAAAAGTAGTGTTTGACATTGCAAAATTGAAAACGAAAGAAGAATTGAAAAAGGATAAACAGGACTACGAGCGAATAAATATTTGTTGGATTGAATTAAAAAAATCTTATAGATTGAGTAAATATCAACGTTTTGTAAGACTGAAAGAAAGCAATAGACCACGAAAGGCTATTTCAAACATTTTAAACATTCCTTTCTGGAAATTGAGAGAATATGAAGAATATTATAACGGAAATACAAAGCCACTAACAATACAAGGCTATTTTCATTTGCGAAAATTTTTGACTGATGAACAGATTCGAAGACGTTATAAGATTCCTCGTTGTGAATTTAATCAGTTTCTAAAAAGTGTTCATTCTTGCTCTTTACCTAAAATTGGATAGAAAAGACATATTTTAAATATGTGTAGGGTTGAGCCAATACTGCTGGATTCGATAACCAAGCTTTAAGGTAGTATACCCTTTATCAAAGCTTATAACTGGCGTTTTAGCTTAGGTGGGAACCAAGCTACTTGCAAGAGGTAGTGTGACCGCATGGTAAACGACAGGCTCAAAAAAAATTATTTGTTAAAGAGTATTTTTAATAGATAATTTAAATTCAATGATTAGCCATTTAAAATGGGTAAGGTATTGATTTCTATAATTAAAAGGTGGGGGGAAGAAAGTCTTTTGATGTTTAGGATAAAAATGTATTGAATGCTTGTATTTTAAATGTATAAGACTATCTCATTTTTTTAATTTAGTTAGTGATTTATTTAGTATCGAAAAACCTCTAATGTTAATTTATTTTTCTGTTCTTTATTTTTTTGTTTCCTTGAAAAAAATTATTATATTAAAGAAAATATAGGACAATGAATTTTTTCGATATTTTTTAGAAAGAGCCTTTAAATAGGCTCTTTTTTTAGTGCGTATGGTTACATTGTGGTAGTTCGATTCTACCTCGCACTGTTAGAAAATAGGAGGAATAGTATATGAATAAAAATGAATTTATGAGGATAAAGAGAGAAATGGAAAGTGTATTTAAATGTGAAGTGCTTTTTTGTAGTAACGGCGAAGAGATTGCAGTAGATATTTTTGAACAGCGAATTTGTTATGATGTAAGTTGTTATCCTCATGTTTTAAAGACCATTTACATGGATTTAGAAAATAAGTTATCAGATATAGAACTGCAAGTTATATTTTTAGCACAAAAATATCTATGGATACTGGTGGAAGAAATTATTAGTAGTTAAAAATAGTTAATTAATTTTTAGGAAGGTTGAAAAATGAAAATAGAAGAATTAAAAGAAAAAATAGAACAAGAACGTCAATTAGAGATACGTCGAGAATGCGAAGAATTGGAAGTAAGAAAAGAGTGTTTGTTTGCTTGTGTAAATTATCGAATTAGAGGCTTATGTTTTTATTTACTTTTGCTAAAAAAAAGTTGTAAGTATCGTCGGATAATTTATTATCGGGGAATTTCTTTACTGTTTTTTGGTTATCTTAATTATTCTTTTTTATCATTTGTGAGAACAATAAATATATCTTCTGTTCTAGATGTTTTTGATGTAGATAATATGGGTTGGTTTGTTCTGTTGATAATTTTTGGTTTTTTATTTGTAGGAATAATAGTTACTATTTTTGAAAAATTTTATGAATTGAAACCTGCTTTAGGTTTTTCGTTGAAAGGAATTTATGATGAAGTTCAAAGAATAGACAAAGAAATAGAAAAAAATAAAGCTAAATTAAACAAATAGGAAATAGAAGTCTAATAAAATGTGGAGGTGGAGAAATGATTGGTATTCGTGGCTCGCCTATTTTTTTTTGTCAAAATAGGTAGAGAAATAGGAGGTTTCCATATGGAAAAAGAACAAGAAAAAACTGTTAATTATGATTGTCCGCGCTGTGGCGGTTTAATTATAGAGCTGGGTGTAGATAATGAGTATGGTTTTTCATGTGATACGTGTAATTATCCTTATTCAGATGATGAAGAATAAAAAGGAGAATGAATTAATTTGAAAAATATTGAAGCAATTTTTAGAGATTGATATAATGGAATTATTCATAAGTAATTAGTATGGAGGAAAAAAAGAATGAACTTAAAATTAAAGAAAAATCAAATTGTCGGGTTATCAATTGTCGCAACGTTAGCATTAGCAGGTGGTGCTGGATTTTTTGTTCATAATAAACAAGTTCAAGCGCAACAAATCGCCTTAGAACAAAAAGAAAAAGTCGAATATGACGAATTAAAGTTAGATGTGAACAGGGCGATTCAAAAAGCGTATGACACACGTCATGAGGAAGATATAACCTCAGCGGAGAACATGATTCAAAAATTAAAAGACAAAGATAAAGAATATCAAAAAGGCGTTCTTGATAAATTAAAAGGCTTTTTAGCGCAAGTGAAAAAAACAAATGATTTGTTAACGAAAGCGGAAAAAACAAAAGCAGACGTAGATATTCAAAATGCACAAAAGAGCATTAATGAAGAAAAAGACGAGTATTTATCAAAAGATAAGAAAGCTCATCAAACTCGTTTAGATAAATTGAAAAAAGAAATTGCGGACGAAAAAGCGAAAAAAGAAAAAGAAGCAAAAGAAAAAGAAGCACAAGAAGAGCAAGCAAAACAAGAAGCAGTAGCTCAAACGCAAGCGCAACAAGCAGAAAGCCAACAAGCTGATATGCAAGCGCAAGAAACAGCAGTGCCACAAGTGGAAACACCGCAAGCACAAGCAAGTGTACCAGAAGTAGCGCAAGCACCAACACAAGTGGCGGAAGCTCCACAAGCTCAATATCAAGCACCTGCAACGCAACAAGCAGTTGAACAAGCACCAGTTCAAGCACAATCGCAACCACAAGCGCCAACGCAAACACCATCAAGACCATATCCGGATAGTTATTATCGTCCTGATGGTTCATTAACGCAAGATGCGATGAATAAATTAGAACAAGAAGCTTCTAATGCTGATTGGTCTGAATTTTTTAAATAGAGAAAATAATAGTTACAAATATTAGAGAAAAGACAACTAGAAATTATTCTGGTTGTCTTTTTTTGTGGAAAGGAACTGGAAATATGTGTTTTATACGTTCACTTAATGAATGAGAAATTTTAATAGATAGAATAAAAATATAATTTGAGGTGAAAAAATAGTGAAAAAACAGTCACATACTCATTTTTTAAAGCGAAAAAAATGGTTATATAGTTCACTTGTTTTAGGGGTTTTAGCAGGTGGTGTCGTAGGGGCAGAAATGATTCAAGCGAATAATCCATCGATTACGGCACAAGCGATTAGTTTACCAAGTGGTGTAACGCAAGTAGGAACAATTAACGGTGTACCTGTAGTAAAATCAACGACAAATAATATGGGGAGCCAAGCTTTTCAAGATATTGTTTCAAGTTTACTAGGGGAAACAGGATACCCACCATATATTATTAACGAAGCCTATTGGGGCAACGATACAACATTAGTAAATGGTAAACCATTGTCAAGTATTGGTGAAGCAGCGGCTCAAATTTTTGGACGTGATGGGTTTTTACCAAGTGACCTTGGAATTGAAATTCCTGTAGGCGGAAGAGCGCTTATTCGTAATGTAGGTACGGCGATTAATACGGCTGATGGCTCAACAATTCCTCTTTCTTTAGGGATAACTGTAAATGGCGCAACACAACCTGATGGTACACCATTAGATAAAGTAGTGATGGGGGCAAAATCACAAAGTAGTGTAATTACGCTTGCGTGGGGGTCACTGATTCGTGGTGGAGAAAACACTGGTGGTTCTACCGAAGGTGGAGGTATTGGTGGGTCAAGTTCTGATGGAACATTAATGCAGTATATTGATAAGATTTCATATACTTTAACGTTTATTAATACGAATACAGGTCAAGCATTATCAAATGACACTTTAATGCCGATTAAAAATTCAGACATTGATGCGAATCAATTAGCAGAAATGGGTGGAGAAGGAGCGATTGGCTACATTGTTTCGCCAAATACAGCACTTGTTCAACAAGGAAATGGTTTCCGTTCTACTTCTAGTGGGGCAATCAATGAAGATTCTGTTCATCTGACAGAAAACAGTTATGTGGTATTAAAAAAATATAATAGTAATTTAGTACAATATAACTACGAAGATGATTTAAATAATCATGTGGACATTGTAACAGCTCATTTTGGACGTATGCCTTTTAAGATTAATGAATTGATGGGTGGCTATATTTCTATTGACAAATCAACCTTCCAATTTGGTAAAGACCCTTGGAATAAGAATTATTCTTTTGACACATTAGCTTTTGATGTGATTGATAAAAAAGGGAAAGTAGTAGATACGATTCGTTTAGATAAAAAAGGAAACGGAAAATCTAGTTATTTACCTGCGGGAGAATATGATGTAGTTGAGCGTTCAAGTAATTGGTCTGCAAGTGGACAAACGGTTCGTCCGAATATGACAGTAAAAGTAGAAGCTGGAAAAACAGTAACAGTGAAACCACAAAATACCGCTGTAACGGCAAGTTTAACCATTAAGAAAAAAGGGTTAGAGTCAGGTACAGACATGTGGAATCAGCACTATACATTGGCTGGTAATGAATTTACTGTGACTTCTTTAACAGATGGTAAAGTGTACAAAGCGGTAACGAATGAAAAAGGGGAAGCGACTGTCAAAGAGTTACCACTTGGCGAATATGAAGTGGAAGAGGTAAAAGCTTCTAATGGTTTCGTAAATGGCTTTAAACCGAAAAAAGTAAAATTCACGTATAAAGACCAACATACCGAGGTTGTATTTGGTGAAACCTCAGGAACAAACCCTGAAATTAAAGGGGAAAATACGTTAGAGAAAGAAGATACGGAAACAGGTAAAGAATCGCAAGGAAAAGCGGACATGAAAAATGCCGAGTATCAGTTATTCTATGACGAAGACCGAACAGGGAAAAATCCACATAAAAAAGGTGACCCAGTGAAGTGGTCGGATATTCCGAAGGCAAAATTACTTGCTGGAGAGAAGGTCACTTCTTCTGTTATTAACGGAAAAGAAGTAGACCATGGCGACAACGTTGTTATCAATGTGGACGATGAAAAATTAAATGTAGCCGTTGGAAATTTAGCGCTAGGAAAATATGTTTGGCGTGAAATTAACGCCCCAGAGGGGTACGTGTTAGACAAAACTGAACATCGTTTTGAATTAACGAAAAAAGACGACAAAACACAAAATATTGTATTTCCAACGATTACATCAAAAGAAAAAGTAATTGAAGCGGAAGTAACTATTCAAAAATTGGTTGAAACGCAAGGGGAAAGCAATGAAAGTGGCTATAATGGGGTAGAATTTACCTTTACGCCATTAGAAAGCACAAAAGGCGAACCAGTCGTAGTGAAAACAGGTGTAAACCAAGAAACAAACGAAGATGGTTTTGCTCGAGCAAAATTGGTTTACGGCGATTACGTGATGAAAGAAACAAAGGGTGTTGAAGGTTACGACAAAATTCGTGATGTCTATATTCATATGGAAACAGACGAAGAAAAAGACTTATTGACGATTTCTGCAAGTAACCATGCGGATTTCTCAAAACCATTTAGCAAGCGAACATTTAGCTTATCAGATAATCAAACAACGGAAAATCCAAATGGAGAAGAAAGTGTCGGAAATGTATCGACAGATAAACCAATCATTAGTTTATCGAAGTTGACGTTTACGAACAAAGACCCACTACCACCGCTTGTGCCTGAGTTAGAGCCTGAAAAAGATGTAACGAAAACGGAAGGCGGAGAATCGATTAATCACGGTGATGTGGCGTTATCAAGTGAATTTGTTTATGCGTTAAAATCAAGTCGTTTGAGCAATCAACGGACAGACGATTTAACAGAATGGTCGATTTTAGATAATTACGATGAGCGTTACGACCGATATAATAACCGCTTTGAAGTGGTCGCAATGACGGATTTTGGAGACATTAAAAAAGGCGATGTGCTAGATAAGAAGTACTTTACCGCAGAAGATAAGGACGGGAAAGTAAATTTTGTCGCAACGAAAGACTTTTTAGATGTCGTGAATGCGAACAAAGACAAAGCTATTCAAGTAGAAATTCGTGCAAGTTTCTTCCGTCATACAAGTGCGGACGTTGTCTACAATTCATTCGTTGAAACAATCAACGGGGAAAAAATGAAATCAAATGAAGTAGATACGAAAACACCAAAACCAGAACCACATAAATTCAATGTGGTAGGGGAAAAAGTAGATTTGAAAGGTGACAAACTACTAGATGATGACGATGAAATGAAAGACCGTTACAAAGACACTAAAACTGACCCTTACAAAGACGAAGTGAAGAACAATGAAACGTTCAATTTTAATACAAAAGCAGTGAAAAAAGGAGATACGATTCGTTATCAATTGTGGTTAGATACGACCTCATTTGATGAAACTTCTGAATTGTCTGTGTTACAAATGGTAGACGATTACGATGAAAAAACAGTAGAACCTGATGTGAAACAAGTAAAAGTCTATAACGCCAAAGGCGAAGAAGTAACCAAGTATTTCCAATCAGAAGTGAAAGACGGTAAATTAATTGTTCGTGCCAATGCTTTTGTAAAAGCAACGGATAGTCAAGGAAAAGAAGTAAACGTAGTAGATACGGAAAAAATTCCATTCGGTCAAGTCTACAAGATTGAGTTTCCTGTGAAAGTGAAAGAAGATGTCAAAGATAAAACAGACATTGTAAATGTCGCAAATCAGGAAATGGTAGATTCAGAAGGTTCAAAAACAGAGTTGACGACAGAAACACGTGTGAACCCAGTAGATGAAAAAGCACCAGCACAACCGAAAGAAACACCAAAAGACACACCGAAAGAAACGCTAAAAGGAGAATTACCAAGTACTGGTGAACGAGTAGGAAAAGTATTTTCTATTATTGGCGCAGGCATTCTTTCTATTGTAGGTGGGATGTGGTATTTCAAAAATAAAAAAGCCGAAGAAACACAAGATAAAAACTAGGAGCGGAATGTTCTACTCTAAGTTATATACTCTTTAAAAGTGTAGATTGTTTTAATAAAAAAGATAGAGGTGCGGAAATGAAAAATATTCGTGGGTCACCTATTTTGGTTATAAAATGTCAATGATTATTTATATAAAACAAAAAAATGATGAAAGAAGGAACAAACAATGAAAATTATTATGAATGAAACATGTGTAAAAGAAAATTTAGGAGACGTAATGTTACTAGGAGTAAATGTAAGACACCCGTATAACAATGAAACTCGAACGTATGATGAAACGGTTATTGATAGTGTGACCGTTAATTTAGCTTGTTCAAAATTAGAAAATAGTATCTCTGTTAGTTTAGAAGAAAAAGAAGTACCCAATGTGAAAAACTGGGGTAAAGTACGTGTTGCAGGGTTGGTTTATGCTCCTACAGCAAGTGCAAACTCTTATGAAAATCAATCTGGACAAATGCGCTCTTATGGTAGCATTAATGATCGTTTTACTGCGGTACGAATTGAGCCAATGACACCAGCAGACAGAAAAGCTGATGAAAACGGGCAGATTTTAAGTGATAAAGCAGTAGATTCTAAGAAAACGGAAAAACTTGAAAAATAATTAGTACTTGCTCGAGAAAGTCCCCTAACTTGGGCGGAAGCGAAGGTGACGGGGCTTGGGGTGTCAAACCCCAAATAAAGAAAAAAATTGTAAGGAAACTTAATCTTAATTCTTAACGACAACGGACTTTTTCCCTTATACTGGCTAGTCCGAGTGAGCATATATTAGTTTCTAACTTGGTATGTCGCTCGGCGACAGCATACGTAAGGGAAAAAGTGTTATAAGTCAATAGAAAAGGGTGGAGATTTTTTTGAAGAAAAAATACTACCCCTATTGACTTATAACAGTTGTTTTAACAAATAGGAAGTGACAAATAAAATGTGATGAAACTTATATTCATAATTTAGTATTGTTGCGTTGGTCATTAAAAAAGTAACCACTAGCAAGTAAAAGCAGAAACATACAATTAATACCATACATTGCTAGGCATAGTGTTTTTAAAAAGGTTACATTATTTAATGTGTAATTGAAATAGTCTTGGATTCCTATTTGAAGTATATCAGTTTTCGCAAATAAATTACTTGTTAATATGGTTACAACTGCAATGAATATAGAATCTTCAAACATTTTTTTAAATTCCCTTTCATAAGGAAAATAGAAAATAGCCCAATCACTTAACCATAAATATAACAATGCTGAAATTTGGAACAGTAAAAATATATTGTATATTCCGAAGATAGTTTCGGGATTTATTTCTACATCGTTTAAATAGTTTTGAAGAATGTTTGGTAGTACTTGATTAAAAATACTAACTGCATTTTTTAATTCGGCTTTTGCAAAGAATGTAAATAAGTTAAGTAAGAATAGTATTGTGAGAATGAAGAAAGAGTGTTCACTTAGTGTATCGTAAAAATCTTTAATTTTTTTCAAGAAAGGACCCTCCTATGGTTAACTATATTTTTGTTTTGTTATTTGTTGGAATTTTCTTGTATTTGTTAAGAAAATTGGTAAATAAATATGATTTGTCATTAAATGCTGAAAATAAAAAATTTAAGTACACACTTATTATTATACAAAAAAATGGAATTGAACAAGTAATTTATTTTTATAGTGATTTTGGAAATTACACTGTAGACTATTTAATGGACTATTTGTGGAACCAACGCTTAAATGCTTATGTATTGAAAGAAAAAGGTAGAAGAAAAATACTATGTTCGTTAAGTGAATTATATTATTGTGAATCATTTATAGAAAGGAATACAAAAAAATGAATTTTATTGACTGGCATTATAAAGGTTTAAGAGTTCGCAAATGGCATAGAACGTTGATTTGGCGTGTTTTATCTGTTGTATTTCTAAGTGCATTTATGAGTAGTTTTGTTTATTATTCTTGGAAAAATAGCTATTTCGCATTATTAGCTGAAATACCATGGGATAAAATTATATGGTTAAGCTTATTTAGTATAACTGTGGGACTATTCGTAGTAGGGATAGTCTTTTTTGCTTTTTTACCTTTGTTTAGACGTTTTTTATTATTGCAACGTATTTGTACAATGATTTTTTCTTCGGATTTTTATAAAGTAAATGACTTTGAATCGCCAAATATGTTGAAAAATGATGCTAGAAATTTAAAACGAACATTATTATATTTTCCTACTTTCTATGTGAAAATGAAAAAAGAAAAAATTCAAATTACGGTTCGATTAGATGGAAGTAAATTTCATCAATCAGAACAAATTAAAGAATTATCAAGTATTTTTGAAGAAAGTTTAGGGATAGATTTAGTAGGTGTTTTACAACGAAAAAGATTTTTGATTTATGAATTTGAAAAAGATAATTTGGAAAATCGTTTGACAATTGATGAAGTTGTGCCGAATGGTTATGTTATTCAGTTGATGAAAAATATTCGTTGGGATATTGCGAAAATACCTCATGGCTTAATTGTTGGTGGTACAGGTAGTGGTAAAACCTTCTTTTTATTTGTTTTGATTCGTGCTTTTGCATTGATGGGGGCAGATATTCGTATTGGTGACCCTAAAAATAGTGATTTGGCAGATACTGGAAGGGTATTTCCTCATGTTTATACTGAACCCGAAGATATTCGACAAATGGTTCATGTTGCGGTAATAGAAATGAATCAACGTTATGCAGAATTAAAAAAACGACCTGATTATCGTTCAGGAAAAGATTTTACTTACTATGGATTAAAACCATTAATTTTAGTGATTGATGAATATGTCGCGTGGTTAACTAGTATTCCTGCTAAAAAAGATAGAGATATAATTATGAATGATTTACGTCAAATTGTTTTGAAGGGGCGTCAAGTGGGTGTTTTAGGCTTTTTTGCGACACAAAGACCAGACGCACAGTTTTTAGTAGGTGATATTCGTGATCAATTAGGATTACGGGTTGCTTTAGGTGAAATGAGTTCAGATGGTTACCGAATGACTTTCGGACAGACAGAACAAGCGTTTCAGTCTAAACCAATAAAAGGACATGGTTATTTGAATTTGCTAGGTGATTTTATGGTTCGAGAATTATATAGTCCATTAGTGCCTGAAAATCACGATTTTATTGAGGAACTGGTTGATTTGGTTGGCAATGTTTCAAGCGAATTTACGGCTCCGCCGCTCAATTCGCTTGAAACAATTGAACAACCAGAGGAGCCGACAGGCGACGATTATAAAAAAAGAGAAGTGATTTATGAGGAGGTTTCTCATTATGAGCGTAGCGAATAAGCCCCCACTTACTAATAGGGGGGCTACCTTAGCAAATGAAGAAAAACCATTGCGTTTTTTGATTGATTGGTGCCAAGTAACGATTAAGGAAATGACTGTAGAGGAAATTTGTGTTGAACTTTTGAATATTCCATTTGAATTAATGCGTGACGATGAGCGCAACGGTATTAAAGGCTATCATGCTTCGTATTGTTACGATGATATCCGCATTTTAGAAAGCAGTGGGAAAAATGCGGATAACGGTATTCAGTTGCTGATGTCTGGTAGTGGTTGTCGCAATTATGAAGTGTTTTTAGAAGCGAATAATGAAACGTGGTTTGATTTTTTAGAGCGTGCGTTAAAATTCGGTTCGAATATTCCTCGTTTGGATATAGCGATTGACGATTTTAAAACATATTTCAAAATTGCTACTTTAAAACGTATGGCAAAAAAAGGATATACGGTAGGACGTTCTAAAATTGGCGCAGGTAATGATTCTTTTGCAATGAGTGATGGTGAAAGGAAAGGTGAAACATTAAATATTGGTTCTCGTTCTAGTGATTTTTTTATGGTTTTCTATGAAAAGAATTACGAACAAGCGAATAAATTTCATCTTGAAGAACCTTTAGATAAATGGAACAGATATGAATTAAGGTTTAAGAAGAAAAAAGCAATAGCAGTTGCGCAAGAATTGGTGCAAACCCGAAGGGTTGATGAAATAGCATTGTCTATTTTGAAACAGCAAGTCCGATTTGTTGTTCCTCCTAAAAATGGAAGTGATAAAGATAAACACCGTTGGCCAGTGTGGCAACCTTGGGAATGGTTCTTAAAAGATGTAAGTCAATTGAAATTATCTGTAGAACCTAAAGAAAAATCATTAGAACAGTTGTATGGTTGGTTATCGCTTTCTGTGGCGCCTAGTCTGTGGGTGGTTAGGGAATTAGATAGAATGTGCGGTACTCGCCAATTAAATCGACTAATAGATAATGCGAATGTTACAGAAAAACATAAAAAAATGCTAGAAAATTATTTAAAACAAATGGAAAGGTTAAAAATTCATAAGTATCGTTTAGAAGAAAGGGAGCTGTTAGAAGATTATGAATGATGGAAAAGCAACTGTGAATTATTGCAAGGATTGTGGTTATAAAGTTGAAAAATGTTTAAACCTTCCCGAAGGGAAGAAGTGCTGTCCTGATTGTGCTTGTCATAAATATGTGATTTTGATGAATAATAAAAAGAGTACCTAAGTGTACTCTTTTTATTATGAAGGGGGGCATTTTTATGAAAAAAAGTTCTTTAATTATCTCTCTAGTATTGTCAGAATTTTTATTTATTCATTTTTTATATTTAAGAGATTTTTTTGGAGTGTTTATTAGCATAATAAGTTTTTTATTTTATTTTTATTTACTTAATTCAAATAAATATTGAATTAATTGATAGATTAGTATTACTAGAATAGGACTTAGGTAAATATATTTTATTATTAACCACTGTAGAGGGTATCTATATAATTTGTGATGGATTCTAAAAGTGAAGCTTCTACGTTTTAATCCAACTATGTGTCTAAATTTATTTAATTCATAGAAATAGGTTCTAGAAAAAAGTTGATAAGAATAATTAAGCTTTTTTAAATTATCAGGTTCTTCTTTGTAGTTTTTAATAAATCCTTCTAAGGAAGTTAATAAATCATCAGATATATAAAATAATAAATTTTTTTCTTTTAATTGTGAATATAAATTGGATAAATTATTGAAAATTGCTTCTTTATTTTTTTCTGTTAAAGAGATGAATAAATGGCATTCAATATTTTCATAATGAGGTTTAAAAATTTCTTCAATTAATAATGGTGCATGTTTTTGTAATGCTTCAAATTTTCTGGATTTGTTTGTATTTATAATTGTCCAAATAAGATTGATGAGAAAGAATGTTTCGTTCATACGAATAACTCCTTTTGTGCTATTAAAATAAAAATTCAGGAAAAAATATTGTTAATTATTTTTATTATATTAGATGATGATTAATTATGTCCATTAATTTTTGTATGCAAAGAAAAAGAGTGCTTTTGCACTCTTTTTTTATTTGAAGAATTATAAGAAATTTGTTAGTTTTCCATTTTTAATTTCCCACTCGTACCATTCTGTAAAGTTTTGAGGGAAACCATTTATTGCATGTTTTTCTTGCTCTAGTGCTTCTTGTTCGTTTGTTGGGTCTAATGCTGTAGGTTTGTTTATCGGTCTAGCATAACAGCCGATATACGTTTCAAAATCGCCCTCAAAACTTCCTTCAATAATTAGTCCCTTTTGTTGTAATTCTTTTCTCGCTTGTTCTTTTAGTTGTTCTTTTTTTGTCATGATTCGTTCCTACTTTCTTTGATTTTTTTGTTTTTGACAAACCATTTCTCTGAGGCGTTTTTCTGAGGCGGAAAAAAGAAAAGAATTTCAATTTTTTCGTTCTTAGATTTTGCCTTATGAGATATTTAGTTATGGTTCATTTCTGCTTCGGCTGTTATCGTCGGCGTGCTTATGAAAAACACTTTCCTCGCCAGAAAAAAAGGGAGTGCTGTAGTAAAAAAATTTGTACTGAAAGTTGCCCACAAAATTTTTTACGCCCCTTTTTTTCTGGCGTGGTAAGTGTATAAGCACTGTTCGCCGATGATAACAGCGGGTCGAAGCAGAAATGAACCTAAATTCTCATCATGTGCAAGAACGACAAAAATCGCTCTGAAATTCTCGGGGTTTTAATGAAAGTTTGGGGTTTGCCCTTTTCAAAGGGCAAGGTCTTAAAAAGGAATATTGATTTTTAAGCTTAATTGAAAAGAGGGATTTATTCATGTTTTTAACAGTTGGTGATCGTTTAAAAGAATTAGGGTTTGTTGCAATGTCTTTAGGAGCTTATCAATTGTATATGGTTGATATTCCACCCTAGAACTTCATTAGTTGTTGAAGGATTTTTAGAAAAAGGGACATATCGATATGATTTTTATTCTATGAAGTTTGATAAGCGCACAGGGGAAACGCATAGTTATAAAATCTATTGTTCGGGTGTTTCTGTCTGTGTCATGTATCGTAGTGTATCTAAACATGTATCTTTTATGAAAAAGTTGATAGAAGAAAAGGAGGGTAAAAAAGAATGCTGTATTTAATTATTTCTATCGCTATTGGTTTTTGTTTAGGCGTGTATGTAGAACGATTTGTTTTTGTCTATTCAAGTGTAAATGATAGGTTTAGACAAAAAGCAATTTGTAAGAAATTTAACTGCAATAGAAAAGATTTTTCTTATTTTTTAGAAGATGAAGATGGTTATTATATTGTAGTTTTTGAAAATAGAGAATATCGTGTGAAGTTTTCTATGAATCAGACAAACATTGTTTATTGCAAAGAACTAGAAAGGATTAATTAGTTTTATGAAAATGAGTACGGAAGAAATAAATAATTGGTGTACCTCGTTTCGTGTAAGAGAAAAAGTAAGGTTCAAAAATTTATGTACCAAATTTGAAGTTTTGTATTTGTATCCAGAAGAATTTAGTTTTTTGTATGTAAATAATAAAACAAAGCTTACTAAAAAACTTTTTTTGCGTGGTGTATATTTGTTTTTTACGTTGCTGTTTTTCTTTTTGATGATAGCCGTTTATTTCTATGGTATGTCTATTTTATTGAAAAATGAATTACATTTAATGATGAATAGTAAAGATATAGAAGTCTTTAATGTGGTAGTTAATTTATGGGTTTCTATATTATTTATGCTTGGTTCTATTTGTTTTGTCGGTCTATGTTTTGTTGTAAGAGATATAAAAAAATTTGAAACAGAAGTATTAGTGATGGAACTGATTGACCAAAATAATAAAAATAAGTAAAAGCTGTAAGAAAATAAAAAATGTTGAAAGGAAGAAAAGGAAATGAATTTTTTTCAAAATTTATTTGAAAGTGTTGTAGGAGAAGCAAAATATTTTGTTATGATTTGTATGTTGATTGCAGCGGGGTATTTTGCTTTAGAACGTAAAGTAAGTAAGGTTATTCCAATTATTTTGGCTGTGGCGGTAGCGGTTTGGTTTGTCGGTGATACGGCAGGCGTATTTGATTGGCTATTGAATAACATGAAAAATTGGGGTAGATAATATGGAACCGATAAAAAATTGGTCTAAAATTTGGAAAATAGAACGAATTTTTTACAAAATTAGTAATGAAATTTCGTTACCTCGACCAATCAGTCAAACCTCATTAGTTTGGTTTGGGATTGGCTTTATTTTGTCTTTAAAGATGAAAGGTATTTTTCCGTTTGTCTTTTCAAGTCCAACAGTTAATCATATAGGCATTCCCTTTGGGATTGCCTTTTTTATGAGTAAGCGAACGTTTCAAGGAAAAAGACCGTATAATTACTTATTTAGCTTATTCTTATATCTTTTTCGCCCAAAAAGTACACGTAGAGGGAAAAGGATACCGAAAACTAAAAATCAAGAAATGGATTTAACTATTTTGATTGGTGAAAGGAGAATAAAAAATGGGGATTGTTAATTTACAACCAAAATTTCCAATTAAGTATTTAGAAGATAATTTAGTCATTAATTACGATGAAACAGTTTATGCCTATTACGAATTTTTGCCTTATTCTTATGGTTTTGCTGGAGAAGATAAAGCGTACCAAATTAAAAATAATTTATTGCGTTTGTTTAAACAGTATAAACGTGGTCGGTTCCGTTTATATTTTTGTTCTGCGGAAGAAAAAGTCAGAAATGCAATTGAACGGTCTAAAAAAGATGTTCGCTCTACGGGTAAATTAAAAGAGTTGGCATTTGAACATTTAGACAGTGTAGGTGACATTCTCGAACAAATGAACGGCGAGTATGAAACTTCTACTCGTTTTTTTATTGGCTTTGAATTATTGCTTGATGAAGAAAAAATTGGTAAAGGTCGTTTTTTAGATGATGTAGTTGTAGGGATAGAAAGTTTCTTTAATCGCTCAAATGCTGTATTATTTGATGATTTTGAAAAAATATCAAATAAAGAAATTGAACGTTATAAACGATTGGAACGTTTATTATACAATCGAATTACACGTCATTTTCGTTTAAGACAAACAACACCTCAGGATATTGCGTATATTGTAGAGCATTTGAACGGTAAAAGAAACCAGTCTATAGAAGAAACAAGTTATTATTCTCAATCAGTGAAAACAGAAGAAGATACGTTTATATTCGCTTATGACACGGTGAAATTAAACTCTGTAAGATTAGATGAATATACGCAACATATCGTAATGTCACATGGTGAAGAAAAAGAATACGTATCGTATTTAGGTTTATCTCATATGACGGGTGATTTACAATTTCCTTTTGGTTCTGAATTTTTTTATTATGCACAATCTGAATTTAATTATCCAGTAGACGTAAGTTTAGATGTGGAAGTGCTAGATAATAAGTCTTCTTTATCAAAAATTCGAGCTAAAAAACTAGACTTAAAAGATATTGATGAAAGTGGGCTAGAAAGTGGACATGATGTAGCTAATAATGTTTTAGAAGCTAGACAAATGGCAAGTGAATTAGAGGCTCGTTTGGAAGATACTAAAGAAAGTATGTATAAAATTTCTTTGGTTGTTCGTGTATCTGCTTCTAGTCAGGAAGAATTGTTTAAACGTGAAAATGAAGTTTGTAATTTCTTTGATGATTACAAAATGACATTAGAAAAAACGAATAATGACCAGTTGTTTTTACATTATGAAATGTTCCCGTCAGGAAAACGAACAATTGATGACTATGTACAGTATGTAGAAGTTGATTTTCTCGCAAGTTTAGGATTCGGTGCGACACAGCAGTTAGGGGAAAATAGTGGGATTCCATTAGGCTTTAACGTAGATACTGGAAAACCTGTTTATATTCGACCTTGGGAAGCGGCGCAAGGGAAAGAAGGAACCAATACAAATGCTTTAGCTAAAGCATTAATTGGTTCTTTAGGTGGTGGAAAATCATTGACTGAAAATGTCATGACGTTTTGGTCGGTGTTATTTGGTGCCTATTCTTTTCTCATTGACCCAAAAGGTGAAAGAAATAATTGGGAAGAAGATTTACCTTATTTTAAAGAATATATGAACACGGTAAATATTACGAATGATGAAAAGAATATTGGATTACTTGACCCGTTTTCTGTAATGGATGATGTGAAAGACCAAGAAGCGTTAGCCTTAGATATTTTAACGTTTATTACTGGTGTGAATGCTCATGATGGCGAGCGTTTCCCTCAATTACAAAATGCCGTAGAAACAGTTTCTAAACGTGAGAAAAAAGGGTTAATACACGTTATTGAAGAATTAGAAAATAAAAATGATGAAGTTTCTTTAAGTTTGGCAAATCATATTAATAGTTTTAAAAAATTATCTATTGCAGGTTTGCTATTTGGTGATGGTGAGCGTGAAAAAGGTTTAGATATGCGGTCACCTTTAAATATTGCTTTAGTACAAGATTTAAATTTACCTGAAAAAGACGTAGAAATGAAAGATTACAACCCTAGTGAAATGTTAAGCGTGGCGATTATGATGGTTTTAGCGACGTATTCTCTTGATTTTATTAAGATGAATCGTTCTGTTTATAAAACATTAGGATTAGACGAAAGTTGGGCATGGTTAAGTGTTTCTCAAGGAAAAATTTTAGGTAAAAAACTTGTTCGTGCAGGTCGTCAAATGAATGCAGGGATTGATTTTTCAACGCAGAATACAGATGATTTAGGCGACGAAAAAATGAAAAACAATATCGGTTTAAAATTTATTTTTCGTTCAAATGATCGCGTGGAAATAGAAAAAGCTTTAACATTTTGTGGGCTAGAAGTCACGGAAGATAATGTGAATCGAGTAAGAGGTTTACAAAATGGTGAGTGTTTGATGGTAGACATAAACGGAAATTTTGGTGTGGTTTATGTTTATTATTGGTTTGAAGATTTGTTCCGTGCATTTGATACTCGCCCACCAATGGAAGAAAGCGAGGAGTAAAATATGAAAAATAAAATACGATGGGGCAGTCTATTTGTACTGCTCTTTTTTCTTTGTTTTGCTTGTGCGCCTTCGGTTGCTCATGCGACTGGTTGGGTAGGTGAAACAATAGGAAAAGGCGAAACATTGTTTAATTTTCAAAAATATCCACTTGAAAATTATTCATTGGATTTTTATATCGATACTTCTTGGAATTGGTTGCCTTGGAAATGGGGCGAGGGTATCGGTGATGCAGTAATTTATGCCATTTACGCAATAACAAATGGTTTTTGGTTATTGAATGTATATGTTTGTTATTTCCTAGGTTATGTCGTTCAAGAAGCGTTTGATTTAGATTTTATTACTGATTTAGTTTCTAGCATGGCGACGAATATTCAAGCTATTGCAGGGATTGATTCTAGTGGTTTAAGAGCTACTGGTTTGTTTCCGATGTTAGGTAAATGGGCAATTTTATTTATAGGTTGTTATATTGCTTATTTAGCAGGAATTAAACATCAAGTAACAAAAGCAATTCGACAAGCGGTTATTTTATTTGCGACATTTACAATTACAGGTGTCTTTTTAATGAATGTGAACACGTATTTAACAGATGTAAATAATGCACAAAAAGATATGAATAATGAAATGTTGCAGATTGCAAAAACGATTATACCGAATGCTTCTAGTGGTTCGATTGTAGACGCCCCGGGAGTTCCTAGCGTGGACGAACAGAAAACGCATAGTGCAACGAATGCGATTCGAGAAAATTTATTTGAATTACAAATTGCGACACCATGGCGTGTTTTACAATTTGGCGATGATAGTTTAGATGAAATTGGTAAGGATAGAGTAGAGAATATTCTTTCATTACCAGCACTTGAAGATAATGGAAGACAAGAAAAAGTTGAAAAAGAAGTAAATAAATTAAAAAATATGAATATGTCGGCTCAAGGTGTATTTACTCGTTTCGGCATGACATTATTAACAATAGCAGGAAATTTAGTGATTAGTTTTTCTGTAATTGTTTTAACTATTACGATGATTACTTCTCAAATTATGTTCTTGCTGTATATGGCATTTCTTCCTGTAGCGATGGTTTTTGCGTTATTCCCAAATACGCAACGCGTATTGTTTAAAGCCTTACAAAAAGTCGCCTCAGCATTAATGACCAAAATGGGCATTACACTTATTTTGGCAGTTGTTTTTTCTTTAAGTCATTCTTTTTACACGTTGTCAAAAGACAAAGGGTTCATTTGGATTATGTTTTTACAAATAGCCGTTTGGTTAACTGCGACAAATAAAGTCAATGAATTATTATCCTTTATGCACTTAGGCGGAGCAGAAACAAGTCAAGGGGCTCGTTTTGGTCGAATGGCTAGAAATTTAATGGTTGCAGGAGTAGCTGGAAATGTATTAAAACGTTCATTACCGAAAGGCAAAGAACAAAAAACAGTAGATACAAAAGGGACTTCTGGAACGAATACGAATATTTACCCGAAACGACAACCTGTTTCAAAACGTTTAGGAGAGAAAATTTCAACGGTTCAAAATATACCGAGAAATTTTGCGGAAAAAGTCGATACAGTAAAAGATTCTGTTAAAAATGCACCAACGAATGCAAAATATAAAGCGCACGAAATGCGTAAAAATTATGAAGATGGACGTTTAGGAACAGAATTGAAAAACAGTACAGAACGTTCAAAACGTGCAGAAGCTCGGGCTTTAGAACATCAACGGAAAATTGACGCATTAAGACATGCGGAGGCGCAAAAGAAAGAACGTGTACGTGCTGATTTAGCAGCCACTACGCCACAGCATTTTGATAAGTCTAAATTACCGAAAGAGCAAAGTGTATTGCGTGCGACAACTAGTCAAGCAGATGGCAAACGTCGGGTAACTGTTCCTCAAGCAAAAGCTTCGTTTAATGATACAAAGGTTGTTCCTAATGAGAAATTGTTAGCGAAACATTCAGAAAATGCAGAATCAAAGGTATCAGATATAAAAGTAAATGCAAAACAAGCGACGGTATCCTTTGATGATAAATTGGCGAAAGACGGGAAACAAAAACGTGTAGTTAAGCAAGTGGATAATTTTAAATCTGAAGAACCATTGCTTAAGAAAAAGCAAATTGTTTCAAGCGATAAAACAAGAACAGTAAATAAAACCTATAAGCAAACACAGACAAAATTGAATCATTCACCTAAAAGAAGGGGGCGATAGAGAATGAAGAAGTATTTTTATTTTCTGTTGGCTTTTTTATTTGGATTAGGATTATTATTTACGGTTATTCTTGGTGGAACGAACAAACAGAAAGCTAATCAGGTTTCAGAAGAAATTGTAACAGTTGGACTGCCAAAAGAGGTATTACAGTATGAGTCAATTGTAAAAGCGGAAGCCGAAAAAAATAAAATTCCTGATAAAGTAAAAGTGTTATTAGCTATTATGGCGGTAGAAACAGGCGGTAAAGGAAATGATGTTATGCAATCAAGCGAAAGTTTAGGATTACCGCCTAATTCTTTACAACCAGTTGAAAGTATTAAGCAAGGAGTAAAATATTTTGCTTCTCTGTTAAGTTCGGCAAAAGCTAAAGGCTGTGATGATGATGTCGCAATTGGTGCATATAATTTTGGCGGTGGCTATATTGATTATGTAGCAAAGAATGGAAAAAAGCATTCATTAGCAGTTGCGGAAAAATTCTCACGTGATGTTGTAGCACCAAGCTTAGGAAATACAACGGGTCAAAAATATTATTATGGAAATGCGATTGCAAATAATCACGGAAATTACCTCTATTTGAATGGAGGTAATTTTTTCTATGTTGATTTAGTGAAACAGTATTTAGGTAGTTCTGGTGGCTCAATTGCTGTTTTAGAGAATGCTTTGGGACAATCTGTGTACAATGGACAGTGTTATGGCATGACGGCATATTATGTAGATAAATTAGGTGGTCCACAGATGATGGGTTCAGGTTTTATGAATGCTAGTGACATTGGAACGGATTATGATTGGGCAAGTTATGGTTGGAAAGTTATACTCAATCCTAAATATGAGGATTTAAAAGCAGGCGATGTTATCAATTATGGTCAAGGTGGCGTTGCTACTAGTATTTATGGTCATACGGGCGTTATTGCTAGTGTTGATGGAAATGGTAAGTATACCAATTACGAACAAAATGCAGAAAAAGGACAAATTGTAGCAAAATATATTCGACAATGGAAAAAAGACTTTCCAATAACTACAAGTATTGTACGTAAATAAGAAATGAAAAGGAGCATATTTTTATGAAGTTAAAGCGAAAAAAAGCACAATCGAAAAATCAAGAAGAAGTAAAAAAAGTTGGGAAGAAGAAAAAAGTTACTAGAGTTTCAAGAGTTTCTCGTGGGATTGTTTATAGTGGTTGGAGTGTTCTATTATTTAGTATAGGATTCGGTGTATATAATAATGTCACAGCTGTTTCAACGCATACGGTACACGAAAGAGAAGTCGTAAAGGAACAGTTAAAAGATACAACTGGGTTACAAAGTTATGCGAAAAATTTTGCAAAGCTTTATTTTACTGTTTCGCCAACGAGTAATGATCAGCAGAAAAGACGTGAAGCATTAGATAGTTATTTAGCTGAAAATGTGGCTGTTTCTACTGCTCTTTATAAAGAGGTAAAAGAAAAAGTAACAGTAGATAGTGTTGAAGTTTGGGAAGTAAAACCTGTAAAAAATGAAAAAAATATCTATAGTGTGTTATTGAAAGTTGGTCTTACAATGGGGAAAAAATCAGTAACTCGTGCATATTCGGTAGATATTTATGTGAAAGATAATTTGTTTGCGGTAGTGAAATTACCAACTTTAGCGACATTGCCTAGTAAAGCAGTGATAGAAGAAACACCAGTCGAGCAAGGAAATTCAATTGACGCTACCACTCGTGAAGCAGTAGAAGGCTTTTTAGATACTTTTTTCAGTGTGTATCCAAAAGCAGATGAAAAAGAATTGATTTATTATGGTAAAAACTTAACTCCTGTAGAAAGCAACTTGACATTTTTAGAAATTACGAATAGTCAAATTTCAGAAGATAAAAATGGTATTTATGTCCGTTGTATCGTAACGTATCGAGATAATGATACAAAATTATTGTTGGAAATGCCGTATAAACTAACATTAGAAAAAGTTTCAAACGAAAAATTTGCAATTAAGGAGATACGCTAAAATGATGAAAAAAATAATTTTATTGTCGCTTGTTTCTCTTGTAGCATTAAGTGGTTGTGCAAATTCTACTAAAGAGGAAGCAACGATTAAGAAGCAAGAAAGACAAATTGAAACATTAAAACATGAAAAGAAAGAATTGGAAATGTTGTTGAAGAATGAAAAAGAAAAGAAGATTGAACCTGCTACTTCTACAGAAGAAACTGTTTCTCCAGAAGCTGAAAATGAAGTGTTTGAAAATCTATTTCATTCTTTTATTAAAGCAGAATTTGCACGTGATGAAGGAAAATTAAAAGAGCTAACTACTGCAAAACTTTATACAATATTGGTGGATAAAGCAGGTGAGAAAGATTCAAGCTTTAAAGTTACCAATACAGTAAAATTTTCTAAATTATATCAAGTAGAACAAGTAAATGATAATGAAGTGAACATTGTGGGAAGGATTCAAATTGAAACAAAAGTTGGAGATTATGCGCCAAATCGTTATGAACAGTTAGTTGAATGTGTGGCGTTAAAAGATTCTTCTGGTAATTATCAAATAGATTCACAAACATTAACTAATTTAGCATAAGTGAAAATATGTCCTTGAAAAATATTTTAAGGACATTGTACATAATCTTGTTTTTTGGTAAAATATAAAAAAAGTTACAAGGAGCAAGGGAAATAATGAAGAAAAGAAAAGTAATCTATTTAATGTTGATATTAATTGTAACGTTTGTTTCTGGTTGTTCGTCAAATAAAAAATATTCGGAAGCAGTAGATAGAGCTTTTGAAGCAAATAAACAGTTGAATGAAGAGTCTAATTATCAAGGAGCAAAACATTTTTTTGAAAGAGATAAAAGTAATGTAATGGTTTGGGAAGATAAGAATAATTATTATGTTTATATGCGACAAAATTTTTCTGATGATGTTTATGGAGAATCGGTTGAAGGTGATGGCTACAAGATTAGTAAAAATAGTAATAGATGGGATTCTTCGCCGAAAAGTCGAGCTAAAATTATGGGATTTTTAGAAGATAACGAAAAACCTGTTTTTGAAGAAAAAAATGTAGAATTAGTATCAGATGATTATGATATGCAATAAATTAAAATACTCCCTTGCGTACTATTTAAGTAACTTTACTTTAAATATACGGAAAGGAGTATTTTTTTATTGAATTATTCACATTTTTCAATAGAAGAACGAGCATGTATAGCTTTTTATTTATCGGAGGGATTATCTAAAAATAAAATAGCGGAAATGTTAGGCAGAAATTCTTCCTCTGTGTACCGAGAAATACAAAGAAATTCAAATGAAGAAGGTGTTTACGACCCGTCACTTGCGCAAGTAAAAGCGGAAAGTAGGCAAAGCGCACGAAAAAATCATATTAGATTTACATCTGAAATAAGAGAAAAAGTAGAAAAAGGGTTACTGAAAGAATGGTCACCTGAACAGATTGTTGGGCATTATAGAGATAAAGGGGAAGAAATGGTATGTCATAAAACCATTTATCGAAAAATACGGTCAGGTGAATTATTTAATGGTGATCTTTCTTGTTTACGTAAAAAAGGAAAAAAGTATAAACGGCGAACAGACGTTAATCGTATGAAAGGCGGGAAAAGTATACATGATAGACCAAAAGAAGCGGACGAACGTTGTCGTGTTGGCGACTGGGAATTAGATACAGTTGTTGGGAAAAAGGGTACAAAAAGTTGCTTGTTAACAATTGTAGATAGAAAAAGTCGTTATTTGTTAGCAAAATTATTACCAGATAGAACAGCAAAAAGAGTATCTAAGGCGATTTGTTCGTTATTGAAAAATAAAGTGGTACATACGTTAACAGCTGATAATGGAAAAGAATTTTCGGATTATCAATATGTAGAAGAGAAATTAAATATAGATGTATTTTTCGCAGACCCTTACGCTTCTTGGCAAAGAGGAACGAATGAAAATACGAATGGATTATTAAGAGAATATGTGCCAAAAGGAACAGACATAGGCGAATTTACAGAAAGTCAAATTCAAGAATTTGTTTATAAAATTAATACACGACCTAGGAAAGTTTTAGGATATAAAACAGCAAAAGAAGTTTACTTATGTTAAAAATTGTAACTGAATATTTTTTTGAGAGGTTGAAAAAAATTTTAAAAACGCCAACCTCTGTTTAAGTGTTGTCAAAAATAGTAAAAATGTTGATTTACTGCTGTTTTTTGTTCTTTTTTACAAGGAAAATTTTTTTTAAATTTTTTTCTGTTTTTTTATTGACAATTTGCCAGAGTTGCACCAATTTTATACAGAAAAAATTGAACAATGCCAAAAATATGGGCTTTCCTTAGAAAAAATTTGTTTCGATCCAGGGATTGGCTTTCATAAAACTGTCGCAGAAAACCTTCAACTGTTAAAAGATCCTAACGCCTTTCGCTACCAAGATTATCCGTTACTATACGGCGTTTCTCGCAAACGAACCATCGGCGCTTTAACGAACGAACCAGAACCAGCCAACCGTGATTTTGGCTCAGCCGCTGCTTCCTTGTATGCAGCACAACAAGGCGTAGAAATTTTACGTGTTCATAATGTCCAAGGCTTAAAACAAACATTTGATGTCTGGCGAGCATTGTCGGAGAAGGAGTAAGGGCGGAGCAATAGACTAAACAGACCGACCATCAAAAAAGATGGTCGGTCTGTTTAGTCTAAAAAATTTTAGTTGGCTGAATCGTTTTATCCCAGTAAACGGTGCGCGATTTTTATTACAAAAGAAAGCGGCTGTTGAATAATCAGGAAAGTAAGCGTATTCTAGGAAGGTACAAATGTGTTATACTACACAAGTAGAAAGTTTATGACGGTGGCAATTTCTCAAAAAAGGGGGATTGCCAATGTTTTTGCTTGTTTGCTCTTTCCCTAGAAAGGAATAGTAGTGACTGTCTTTGAAGCATTGATGCTTGCGATTGCTTTCGCAACATTAATTGTCAAAATCAGTAATAAAAACGACAAAAAATAAACCCGTCATAACTTTTAGCGAAGATTGACGGGTTTATTTATCCACAATTAAAGCTACCGTCTTAAACGGTCTACCCGAGAGCGTATGTCTAGTACGCTCTCTTCGTGTTTATTATAGCAAGTTGAAACGGAAAAGTCGAATAGTAAATAAAAAAGTAAGCGTATTCTAGGAAGGCATAAATGTGTTATACTACACAAGTAGGAAGTTTATGACGGTGGCAATTTCTCAAAAAAAGGGGGACTGCCAATGTTTTTGCTTGTTTGCTCTTTCCCTAGAAAGGAATAGTAGTGACTGTCTTTGAAGCATTGATGCTTGCGATCGCTTTCGCAACATTAATTGTCAAAATCAGTAATAAAAACGACAAAAAATAAACCCGTCATAATCTTTAGCCAGGATTAACGGGTTTATTTCCTAATTAATTCAGCTACCGTCTTAAACGGTCTACCAGAGAGCGTATGTCTAGTACGCTCTCTTCGTTTTTATTATACCAAGGTATCACCTAAAAAGCTAGCCGCTAAATCCTCAATAGGATCCAGCGGCTTTTTTAATTTTCTCTTGTCAAAATCGTTTGTGTAATTTCATACAATTGTTCTTTCGCTTGGGCCTTTGTTTCAGGAAGTTTGCTGATTTCTTTCAGCGCTTTTTCTGTGTAATGAGTGGCTAATTGTTGGGCCTTTTCTACGCCACCTAGTTCATGGACAAGACGATAAATTTCCTGTGTTTCTTCATCGGTCAAGGCTTCTTTTTTCATTAAAAGTGGCAACAAAACTTCAGGATTGGCTTCAAGTGCATAAATCAAGGGCAAAGAATACACGCCTTGACGTACGTCTTCTAAGACGGGTTTGCCGATAGCATCGGCAGTTTGCGTATAGTCCAAAATATCATCAATAATTTGAAAAGCCAGTCCGATGTTTTCGCCGATTTCACCACAACGTTTGGCAAAACGTTGGGAGGTGCCACTTTCATAGGCACCGACAAAACAACTTAGCGCAAACAGTTCCGCAGTTTTCCCGGAAATATTTTTTAAATATTGGTCAATCGTTACCTCGAAATTATAGCGATTGTCCATTTGACCAAGCTCACCAGTCAGGACTTTTTCCATACTGCGCGAATTTAATTGAATGCTTTTTAATGAAGAAGAATAATCAGATAAGAGCTTGAAACAGCAAACAAAAAGATAATCGCCTGTATACACGGCTGTGCTATTCCCAAAGCGCGAACGCAATGTTGGCAAGCCACGACGCGTATCGGCTTCGTCGACAATATCGTCGTGAACTAACGTGGCGGTATGCAGTAATTCAATGGAAGCCGCTAACGCTGTCGCCTTTTTAGGGTCCCGCTGTTCACCAAAATAAGAGAACAACAGTTGGTAGGCTGGACGTAGCAATTTGCCGCCAGAATGAATCATATCATGGACAGCAGCTTGAATCTCTTGATTATCGATTTGAACCGCTTGTTCCATCAAGCGAAGAGTAGTTGTTAATTCTTTTGATAACGTAGGATAGGTATTCCACATAGGATGTATATTCATAAGATGACTCCTTTAATTGTGGCGGACAGGTTTTCAATTAGAAAAATTGACTCCACTTATGTTTCGTTGTTTGTTCATAATTCAGTTGGAATTTTCGTAACGTCTGGATATGTTGTAGTAAATAATTAGCGGCAATCCCAATGGCAATCCCTGAGAGTAACCCAAACAGAGATAAAAATGGTAAGTACAGCATCGGCGCCCACGAATGAGCAAAGAAAGAGGTCGTTAGCAACTGACCAACGTTGTGTAAGAAACCACCAACGGCACTAATCCCGATAATGCTGACCCGTTTTGGCCCCAGCTGCTTGACAAGCAACATGCCGAAATAACTTAATAAGGCACCACTGGCACTATAGAAAAAGGTCGAAAGTGTACCGCCCAGTAATGTCGTTAAAATCAAACGTAAACAGACTAGGAAAAAACTATCACGCTTACGCATGGTGAAAATCGCAATAATAGTAATTAAATTTGCTAGACCGAGCTTTGCCCCAGGAGCAAATGCGAAAGGGTAAGGAATCATATTTTCGATTAAACCAATAATGACCCCTTGGGCAACGAGCATAGCAATATAAATATTCTTGTGTAATTTGCTCATAGTTGTCGTGCTTAATAAATTAAGCTACCGTCTTCACTCCCATCAGAAGCTTCCACGGTGATAAACAAATTGTGGGGTAGACAGGCAATCGGGGTTTCACCAGGTTTGGAAATCCAGCCTCGCCGAACATCCACTAAGTCAGCACAGTTGGCTTCCTTCACGCGGATACGATCACCATCTACTTCAATCAGGTTGTAATCACCGTCTTTTGCTTCGTATTTATATGTATAATGCGGGCCGTCCTTTTTTAAGTCAAAGACTTTGATTACTTTGTTGTCTACTTTCAAGACTACTTGATACGTAGCCGCTTCTTGACCACGGTTTTGCATGGCAAAAACAACAAGGGGCAGAAAAGAACCAAGAACTAAAACAGCAATAATAATAACGTCCCATGTTTTCAAGCGACTTTTCTTAATGAATTCTTTGATCGTCATTTTCTTCTCTCTCCTTTGGTGTTTTTTTCTTGTCTATCATAACATAATGAACGGAAAAGAAGTATTCTTTTCCAGTTGAGCCACCATATTATATAAAAGAAAATATGTGGGACAAAAGTCATGCTTGACTGCTGTCCCACATACTAAATCCTATGATAGTCAGCTGGAGACATGTGTCTCAGCTTTTGCTCGTAGTTGTCAATCGATTATCGATTGCTTACTTACCGCCGTATCTAGCTTTCGGGGTACCATACCACGCTTTACCAAGTTTGCGTTGAATCCATGGAATTACCCAGCGGTCTAAACCGACAGCACGGCCTGAACCGTTCATCAAAGCAAAAGCGACAAAGATAAACCAGATATTTACCCAATAGAACATGCCAGATAAACAGAAGGCAATTGTTAAACCAATTGTAGCAGCACTTGATAACCAAGTGAATAAACCAGCAATCAATGCTAAAGCAATACATACTTCAACGATTGTCATGAATTTTTGCATGAACAAAGCAACTTCTTGGTTTGGCATCATAAATTTCATTACGCTTTCGAACCATTTAGGCATGTGATCAAACACTTGCATTGGTGTTTCGCCGTAAGCGTAGCTTAAACCAAAGTGCGCTGCTTGTGTTGCCGCATCGGCACCACCGCTTGCCGCCGCATCCGCCGCACCACTTGCAGCAGTTGTTGCTGTTTCAGTTGCTTGAGAAGCACCTGTTGTTACTTGTTCTTGTAACCAAGGGAATGGGAAAACGACTTTATCTGTGAACCAAGAACCATCACCAAACCAAGTGCTTGGTTTCAAGTAATCGCCGTTGCCGACAATTTTCTTCATTGATTCGACTAACCAAACCATACCATAGAAGACACGTAGCGGAACACTCCACAAGACATTGCCGTAACGAGACGTATGTCCGCGAGCAACAGAACGATCATCTTTAATATGGAAGATTTCGTGCATAATGTATTGGAACATGTAGTAACCAGAACGAATATCAAAGAAGTATTTCAAGTTAACGATATGTTTCATAATGATGGCTAAGAAACCACTCAAATGAATTTTATCGAATAAGTTGGCAACGCCCCATTTCGCGCCGATGGAAACCATGAATCCTTGGTAGTTTCCTTTAAAGGCATGTTTTTCGCCGCCTTTAATATCTGCAACGATGTTGGCAGCCGCAGTATGACCTGTTTGTTCAGCTGCTTGAACGATTTGAGGAGTTGGTGTGTTTGGTGTTTCTTCGTAATAAACCAAGTCACCAATGATATAAATGTTTTTGTCTTCGTAACCTTTTGCTTGCATGTATTCATTCGCAACTAAACGACTACCACGTGCTGCTTCTAAACCAAAGTCAGCGGCATCAGAAGTTGCTTTCACACCAGCTGTCCAGATTAACGTATGCGTTGGTACTTCAGAACCATCTTTTAATTTAATGTGATCTGCTGCAACTTCAACGATTGGTGAGTTCAATAATAATTGAACATTTTTCTTTTCTAGATAACGTTCTGCTTTGGCAGCATCGTTACGAGATAACATGTTTAAGATGGTTGGCATTGCTTCAACAACCATTAATGTAATTTCGTCTGGATCAATTTTGGCATCTTTCGCTAAACGATCTTTCCAGTCGATTAATTCGCCGACCATTTCGATCCCAGTAAAACCAGAACCACAGACAACGAATGTTAACATTGCTTTGCGTACTTCAGCATCTGGTTCGATGGCTGCTTTAGCAACGGTTGCTTCAATGTGATGACGAATTTTCACTGCATCATCAAATGACCATAAGGTGAAACCATTTTCTTTCACGCCTGGTGTTCCAAAGTCGTTTGGTTCGCCACCCATACCCAGAATTAACTGGTCAAATGGATAAGAACCTGCTAAAGTTTTCACAACTTTGTTTTCTTTGTCGATCCCAGTAACAGTATCTGTTACCAATTTTACGTTTTTCTTGCGTGAGAACAAACGTTGTAAGTCGTATTGAATTGCTTCTGGTTCAACACGTCCGCCTGCTACTTCATGCAATTCGGTCATCATAGTGTGGTAAGAATGGCGATCAATCAATGTGATTGTTACGTCCGTATCTTTTTTAAATTTCTTTGCTAGAAATTTAGTAGCTGAAACGCCAGCATACCCAGCACCTACAACGACAATATTTTGCTTTGTCATTGACAATCCGCTCCTTAATATTGTAAGTAGTAAAATAGTGATAATGATTAATAAGTACACAATCGACTAACATTATATAAGTATTTCACGAATTTGTCTAATATAAATTTTAATTGTCAACAAATTTACTCCAACGATGAGTTTTTGATGAAAAAAAGACCGAAATGTAAATATTTTTAGGGGATGGTCTTGACAACGTTTTTAAAACCATTATAATGTGTAATGTATCACAAACTTTTAATGTTTGTGAAAATCATGAAAGAAAAGGTGACTATCAATGAAAGTGAATAAATTTGTTAAAGGTTTTGCGGCAATTGCATTATTTAGTTTAGTATTAGCAGGCTGTGGCGCAGACAAGAAAGACAACACAACGAACTCTTCTAGCGCAGCATCTTCAGAAACGAAAAAATCAACTGAATCATCAGCACCAGCGAAAAAAGTTGCCGGTGGCGATTTAAAAGATGGTACGTATAAATTAGAAGAAAAAAATGAAAAAAATGGTTACCGTGCAGTCTTTGAAATGACTGTAAAAGACGGCAAAATCACTGAATCTAAATATGACAACATCAATGCTGACGGCAAATCTAAAACAGAAGACACTAAGTATGAAGAAAGCATGAAAGCAAAATCTGGTGTTGGACCAAAAGAATACATCAAACAATTAAACGATTCTTTTGTTAAAGCACAAAGCGCAAGCGGTGTGGAAGTAGTAACTGGTGCGACTCATTCATCTGAATCATTCCAAAACTACGCACAACAATTAATCCAAGCAGCACAAGCTGGTAACACAGACACAATCGAAATCGACAATGGGGCAACATTGAAAGATGGTACGTACTCATTGAAAGAAAAAAATGACTCAAACGGCTACCACACAACATTCTCAATGACTGTGAAAGATGGTAAAGTGACTGAATCTAACTACGATAACGTGAACGCTGACGGTAAATCTAAAAAAGATGACACTGAATACGAAAGCAAAATGAAAGACGTTACTGGCGTTGGACCAAAAGAATATATCGAAACATTAAACAAAGAATTTGTTAAAGCAATGGGCGAAGAAGACGGCTCACCTGCAGGTGTTGAAGTGGTAACTGGTGCAACACACAGCACACATTCATTCATCAACTACGCACAACAATTAGTGAACGCTGCTGAAAAAGGCGACACAACTGAAATCGTTGTTGACAACATCGTAACAAAATAAGTAATAATAAATGAATCGTGAAGTAGTTCCTGAAACGCTTTTCAGCAATTACTTGACACCATTGAGGGGTTGGGAAAAAGTCGGTTGGCTGACTTTCCCGCCCCTTTTTCTTCGCTAGTTCTGTCCATCATTTCACAAATTTTTTCACAGAAATTTGTGAATTTCCAAGAGAAAGACTTTTCATTTTTTCCAAAAAAGGCTACTATGCAAGAGAACTTATTTTTTAATTAAAGAAGGAAAGAAGAGGGAATCCTATGAAAAAGAAACTTCTGCTCATGGTGAGTGTTCTAGCAGTGCTGTTTGTGGCAGCTGCTTGTTCCTCAAAACCAGAAGCGAAAATTAATACAGAACCATACTCTGACCGTCAAACAATGCTTGGTACCTACGTTCAAATTCGCATCTACGATGATGGCAAAGAAGACGTCTTACCGAAAGCTTTTGCCCGTGTCAAAGAACTAGGCGATAAAATCACCGTCAACCAACCAGGTTCAGAAATTGATGAAATCAACCAAGAAGCAGGCGTGAAACCAGTCAAAGTCTCAGATGACCTGTATCCTTTGTTGAAAAAAGCCTATGAATACAGCAAAGACTCCCGCGGCGGCTTCGACATGGCAATTGGTCCAATCACCTCTATGTGGCACATTGGCTTCGATGATGCCCGCAAACCAAGCCAAGCCGAAATTGATCAAGCCTTGAAACTTGTCGATTACACGAAAGTCAAATTCAACGACAAAGAGCAAACCGTTTACCTTGAAGAAAAAGGCATGCAATTGGATTTAGGCGCAATTGCCAAAGGCTTCATCACCGACGAAGTCGTGAAAGTCCTCAAAGACAACGGCGTCACCACCGCTATCGTCGATTTAGGCGGGAATGTTTACGTCTTAGGACACAGCCCACGTGGCAAAGACATGGACTGGACAGTTGGGATTCAAGATCCGAATAAAGCCCGCAACACAGTCTTAGGTCAAGTCAAAGAAAGCAACAAAACCTTAGTAACATCAGGAATTTATGAACGCTACTTAAAAGTCGATGGCAAAACGTACCACCATCTCTTCGATCGTGAAACTGGCTATCCGTTTGATAACGACATCGCAGGTGTTACCATTATCACCGACAAATCCATCGATGGTGATGGTCTCTCAACAGCCGTCTTCTCAATGGGCGTCAAAAAAGGACTAGAATATGTCGAAAGTCTGAAAGGAACCGATGCCATTTTCGTCACAAAAGACGACAAAGTCTACATCAGCAAAGATATCGAAGGCAACTTTGAAATCGGCAAAGACTCTGGCTATACGATGGGGAATCGGGCCGATTTGAAATAAGGAGCGACTAAAAATGTCTTTAAATGTGTTTTTAAAAGTAGTGGAAATTCAGACGAAGCTTGCCAGTCTCTTTCCCTTCATTATCGGGGTCTTGTTTTCAATGACCTATTTTGGGGAAGTCCAGTGGGGCAACACGCTGGTTTTCTTCATTGGCATGGTGGTCTTTGATATGGCCACTACCGCCATTAATAATTACATGGACTTCAAAAAAGCCAAATCGGACGTCTACAAATATGAAGAAAATATTATCGGACAATCAGGCGTTTCACCACAACTAGTTCGCAACATGATTTTCGCCATGATTGCCTTCACTGCCGTTGTGGGTGCGTACTTGACGGTTCAAACCGGTTGGCTCTTCCTTGTGTTAGGAGGAATTTGCTGCTTCATCGGGATTTTCTACACGTATGGACCGATTCCGTTATCCCGTATGCCCTTAGGAGAAATTTTCAGTGGCTTCACGATGGGCTTAGGCATCTTCGTCTTAACCGTTTACTTGAATGTCGTCACCAATCCGCCTTTTTACTTAACGGTTGATTTCGCCAGTGGCGCCTTTCGCTTAGACGGCAATCTCTGGGCGGTGCTTGCGATTGTCGTGGCGTCCTTGCCTTTGGTCTGTTCGATTGCTAACATCATGCTCGCCAACAATTTACGGGACTTAGACACGGATATTGAGAACCACCGTTATACATTAGTCTATTATATCGGGCGCCCAGCGGGGATTGTGCTGTTTCAAGTGTTAGCGCTAGCTGGCTATCTGGTGATTTTATTCGGCTTCATTAGTGGCATTTATCAATGGCCAGTGTTAATTACATTTGCTACTCTGCCTGTCATTTGGAAAAATATTCAAACGTTTAAACAAGAATTGCCGCAGCCGAAAAGTTTCCGCCATTCCATTAAGAACTTAATGGTTTTCAATGGCACCTATGCTTTAGGGCTATTAATCAGTGCCTTGCTTGGTTAGAACCTAAAAAAGTGCGAGGAATGCGAAAAAAATCTTGTTTTTTTAAAAAAGAATGCGTCGGAATAATTAAGAAAAGCTCAAAATGTTAGTCTTTAATGCTAACATTTTGAGCTTTTCTCGTTAAAAAGAGTAAAGACTTAAACTTTGAACGCGTGATTTCGAGGGAAAGTAGGCGTAGAACAACATTTTTGTTTATCGATAATTAAATAACGAGCTTGTAAACGTTGTTCTATCAACGTGTTTCAAAAATTTCGCATAGGGTGCGTAAAAATCGTCAACTTCTACAGGGGGTTTCTTTGTTATCATAGAGGTATGAAAAAAAGGTTGTTTGAGCAGTAATTGTACAGAAGCTCAAATCTGTTGTTGATTTAAAAGGAGGTTTTTAAATGAAAAAAAAGCGTTATTTAATGATTGTGTGTCTACTATCTTCTCCTAGTTTCTTTATAAATGTTGAAGCATCTGATGGTGGTTCTAGTTCGGTGGGGATTGAATTTTACCAAAATCCGACAACACCCGCTCCTAAAGATGCCCCGCCGAAAACAGATGCGCCAGCTACTGATCCCAAGGGACCAGCTGGTCCTCCGCAAGGAGATCAACGAAGTGGTGGTTCGACACAGACCACCACAACTGGCTCAACGCTCCCTCGTACAGGGAGCAAGAGTCAGGCAAATCTTAGCATTCTCGGCTTGGTCTTAATTGGCCTTGTCGGAATGGTACATAGAAAGAAGGGACGACATGAAGCAAACTAAGTGGCAACGTCTTGCAGCTATTGGCTTATGTGGTTCTTTGCTAGTGAATGCCTTTTCTGGCGTGACGGCAGTTGCGGAAACCGTTACGATTGAAAGTAGTCCGACCGCTGAAAGTAGCGTCAAGGAAGAAACGCAAGCAAGTAGTGAAACGCAAGAAAAAACGACTGAAACAAGTCGAGAAGAAGTAACACAGGAAACAGAGAAACAAGCAGAAGTGGCGGTAGAAAAGAAGGAAGCACCGCCAGTGAAAGCGGAGCAAAAAGAAGCGGAAACAGCGGCCTCAGAAATTGTTCAACCGAATTTACTACCTATACCCAAAAATGTAATAGGAGTTTCAGGTGGAAATTTAGAAGAAGCGTATCAGCAGCTTTTAGAAATTCAGAAAAATTTTCAAAGGGAAAGCCCTCAAGCTCAGATAATTACACCTAATATAGCAATAGGTGTTAACTTAACATCTTCTGACGGTACCGCCGTCAATATTGATGATTTTGAATTAAATGCTACAATGGGTGAACATACGTCTTATTGGCTTTCAAGTGCTGGAAGATATATAGAGACTGAGTATGCGCCAATAGATATTACTAGTACTAAATATGCAAAAGGTATCCAAATAAATATTCCCTCTAAAGATATGTGGGCAAGATCAGACGCTACCTATGGAAGAGTCCAATACTACTATTATCTGAGAGATATTTCTTTATCAATCCCTAAATACGTATCTACCGTTCAGGTAGGTGAAGAATTGATTAAGAGGCTGGTGAGTGTTGGTAATTTTAGCAACTGGGAATCAACATTAAACATTAAAAAGATAAATCAAGAAACATATCAACTTATAACAAATCCAGGAGCATTTGGATTTGATAATGCTTATTCCGTATTTGGTGCCATAGTCGATCATGGTTCAGAGATACTTGGGAATAGTAGATTTTCAGTTAATTTAGCTGAAAAAAATATAGAATTAGCTATCAATTATAAAAAAGTCACCGAAAACTTCGTGGATGCTACAGGTGCCAAAATCACACCACCAACTGGTTTCACGCAAGGACAACAAACAAGTATTACGAGCAATGACTTCACGTACACCAGTGCCAAAGCCTTGCCAGATACGTACAAGGCAGGCGGCAAGACCTACAAATTCAAAGGCTGGTACAAAGGTACTGACAAAACAGCTCTGAAAACCACGAAAACACCAAGTTATGCCGTCACTTACGATGACCAAGACGACATGACGGCGGTTTATGAAGTGGACACAGGTAAAGATTACAATTTTCCAAGTAAGACTGTGAATTTCCAATTTATCGATGAAGCAGGGACGATTATATCGCCAACGCCGTTTACAATTACAACCGATTTACAACAAGAAATTAATTCCACTTATACGAAGCTTGGATCGATTACTGGGATCAATTCAGGAAATACCAAACGAGTGACGATTCCTGCCAAAACGATTAGAGCAGATGTATCTTTAGGTGGTGTGAATAATTATGGAACAACCAATACAAGAATCACTATTCCAAAATTTTATGAAAATATCTCTGTCTATACAGGAAGTGCTTATACACAAGCTACGTTGAATCGTTATTCAACTGCAGATAATACATTAATCGGTAACCCAACCAGTAATGCGCCATTGTATTACGGACTAAACAAAATGACAACGACACAATTTAAAGTGAGTGAGTATGATTCGACTACTACAATTCCAGAACAATCGGAGTATCTGTATAATCGATTGTATGTATCAGGTGCATCCCGTTTATTTAATTCTTACGTTACGCCAGTAGGGACGATTTACTATCAGTTAACCAATCGCAAGGTCACCGAAAACTTCGTCGATGCCAGCGGTGCCAAAATTACACCACCAACAGGCTTTACCCAAGGCAACAAAGTAGTGATTGATAGTGAGAATTTCACCTACACCAGTGCCAAAGCCTTGCCAGATACCTACACAGTAGGGGACAAAAACTACAAGTTCAAAGGTTGGTACAAAGGCACTGATCAAACCAAAATGAAAACGACGAAAACACCAAGTTATGCCGTCACTTACGATGACAAGGATGACATGACGGCAGTCTATGAAGAAGTGCAAGAAATCACTGTTCACCCAGGATTCTACGCAGAGTTTGTCGATGAACAAGGTCAAGCGTTCACGAATCCACTTACGCTTTCTGGAAACTATACAGAATTTTTCAGAAAAACCGCCACTAGTCCCTTTGAAGCAACAGGTTCGCTTTACCCAATGGTGGGAAGTAAAGAGGCAACCGTTGCTAATCGCTATAAAGTAGAAACAAAGCAAAACGTCTTGATTCCTAATGATTATGAACTTTTTTCTGATCTACCAACAGGTGTTTTAAATAAAGGTTTTGCGTTGAACAACTTTGATATTACGAATGAATTGAAGTATGTTGACAAAGTGGAAGCAACAACGAAAACCATTACGTTGTACGACTACGAGACCATTAGTGACATTGGCACCAACCTTCTATCGGATTCAGCAACGACTAGTTTTACTAGTTTTGAAACAGTGTTTAACAGAGAGACGAACAATACTTTTTCTGTTAAGGCAAGGTGGGGCCAATCAGGACTAACAAGAGATGTCCTTCCTAGTCTATTATTTCTAACTAGTGCAAATTCCCAACCAAGATTATTTGGTTTCGATGGAACTAGCGACTACAAGCAAACGATAAACTATAAAGTCACACGGAAACAAGTCACCGAAAACTTTGTTGATGCCGCGGGTACTAAAATCACGCCACCGACAGGTTTCACGCAAGGGAAACAAACACCAATGACAAGCAACAGCTTCAAGTATACGGCGGCGAGAGCTTTGCCAGCTAGTTATTCAGCTGGTGGCAAAGCCTATACTTTCCAAGGTTGGTACAAAGGTAAAACCAAACCAAACACATTGACAACAAGTACGACGCCAACATATAACACAACCTTTGATGGCAATGACGACATGACGGCAGTGTATAAAGAGGAAGTGGCAAAAGCGAGTGTTACTTTAACACGCACTACAGCTGAAACAGTGACTAGCGGCGGCAACGTCACATGGCGTGCTACGATTACCAATACAAGCCAAGCACCATTAACTACGGCGACCATCAAGAAATCAACGGCTTGGACAACTGGCTTAGCAGCACCAACTGCCATGATCGTTACACCAGTTGGCGGCACGGCGAAAACCGTCCCAGTCACAGCGACTACTTGGACTAATGGCGTTAGCTTAGGGGTTAACATTCCAGTGGGTAAATCTGCCACGGTTCAGTTCACTACCAAAGCGACGGGCACAGCGGGGCAAGTCTTGCGTGCAGGGATTACCACCAGTGGGAATTACAGTGGCATTTCTGCTTCGGCAACTGTTCGTGTGAAAGACAATGATCAGGCGATTGTTACACCAACGGCTGAAGGCTTCATCAGTGTCCCAACTTTCAATTTTGGTCAGATAGGGATTGCAGGAAACACACAACAGCATGGCCTGAAGAAAGCCGCTGATTACTACGGCAACGGTACACGCAATCCCTATCTGCGAATTAAGAAAACTCAACCGAATTGGAGCTTAACGGCACAACTGTCCCAACCAAAATCAGCTACAGACAGCTTGCCAACAGCGACTCGCCTATTATTAGGCACGGCTCCTGTTTCAAGTTTCTCCAATTACAATCAACCAACGGAGTTGAAAAACACGATTGGCACCACGACTGCCATTAACTTAACGGCAAATAACACGGCTACGAACATCGTTGCCAACCAACAATTTACTGGCAGTAATGTCTATCAACTAGACTTCGCATTTGATAATATCAAATTAGAAGTACCAGCTAGTCAAGGCATGACTGGTCAACAATACCAAGCTGCAGTCACGTGGAATTTAGTGACTGGCCCATAAAAATAAAAATGCCCGAGCCTTGAAATAGGAGGCTCGGGCATCTTTTATTGATGGTCTTTTTAGGGGCGTTGTGCTATAATGGTAATGAGAAGAGAGATATGCTGTAACATACCTCTCTAGTGTAGAGCCGTTACTAACGGTGACAAAATTTTAAAGATTTTGAAATGACCGTCTAACTAGGCAAAGTTAAACAGCGGTCATTTCTTTTTGTCTTCTTTAAGCAATTTCACAATCAGTGCAATCAAAGCAATGGTAAACATACCAAACCCTAGGATCGTCTGAATTGTCTCATATGCTGACAAAAGGCCTACTCCTTTCATAGATTTCAGTACTTACATTCATAAGCACCACCACCGAAAGGGGAAAGCATCTGCTCCTACGCTTCTCACTTCGTTGCGATTCTCGTCGCAAAGCGCATGTTCCTGTGCGCTTGCCTCCGTGTTAACTTATCTACACTTAGATTATACCATGTAAAACAAAAAAATAATTAGTTTCCAATATATTTTTTTAGGCAATTGTACTATAATGGTAATGAAAAGAGAGCTATGCGCTAACATACCTCTCTGATGTAGAGCCGTTACTAACGGTGACAAAAATTAATATTTTTGAAATGACCGTCTAACTAGCCAAAGTAAGCAGCGCCCCCTTTCATTAAGGGGCGCTGCTTTTTAGTCGTTATTGCGATTGTTCAGTGTCTTTTGTAGAGAGGTTCATTTGTTCTTTAATAGCATTTTCGACACGTTGGCGTTCACTCTCTTCCACAAGTTGATAAGAAATACCTTCAATCCCTGTCACGCCATCGCCAGTGTAATCGTAGCCTTTTAATTGATCGGTTTCAATCGTTTTTAGTGCGGGGGTGTATTTTTTTAGCATTGCCATCATTTGGTCAAAGGATAAGTCGGTTTCGCCATGTTCGCCGATTACGTCCAGAATTTCTTGATATTTTAGCAAGCTGTTAAAAGAAAGTAGTTTGTTGGTTAATTCGATTAAAACTTCTCGTTGGCGGCGTTGACGACCATAGTCGCCTTCGGGGTCTTCGTAACGCATGCGCGCGTATTGTAAAGCTTCCCAGCCCCCTAAATGCTGTTTGCCTTTCGGATAATGAATCCCTTCAGCGTCAAAAGCAAAGGCATTGTCAACAGTGACGCCGCCCACCGCATCGCCAAGGTCCTTCATAGCATCCATATCAATTGAAAAGTAATGATTGATTGGGATGTGCAAGACATTTTCAACCGTTTTAATTTGCATATCGGCACCACCGAAAACGTGGGCCGCATTGATTTTATTGTATTCGCCATTGGTGCCAGCCATTTCCACATAGTAGTCACGCGGGATGCTGGTGATGGTAGTTTTTTGTAATTGATTATTCACTGTAACCACCATTAAGGCGTTGGAGCGGTAATCGGTTTTGCGTTTTGAGTCATTCGCAATTCCCATAATTAAGAAACTAACCGGCTCCCCTTTGGCTAAATCGGGACTCTTCGTGGAAGATTTTCTTGGTTTATACATGGTGTTCGCCGTTTTTTGCAAATTACGATACATGCTGACGCCGTAAGCGGAAACAGAAAGTGTGCCTAAAAATAAAAGGGTTAAACTAAAGACCACGAATAAACTTTTTCTTTTACGAGAATGGCGGCGCCGGCGTTGTGTCGGTACTTCTGCTTCCTCTGGTTCAGGTGCCGGCAAATAACGTTGAACAATTTGAAATGAAAAGTTGATCCAGCTATAACTTAGGAGCATCCCAGCGATGACATCACTAGGATAATGAACGCGTAAGATTAAGCGACCTAACACAATCAAAACTAAATAAGTGAGTAAGAAAATTTTGATTCCTTTGGTTTTTTCGACATGAAGATAGGCCAAAATGATCAAAATCGTACAGACTAGCGCCATTGCTAATAATGAATGTCCGCTGGGAAAGCTAGCAGAGCTTCGATCAGCTAAAGCGCCTAGGTTTGGTCGAGCCCGACCCACCACATGTTTAAAAACGCTCCCTAAAAAGCCGACAGCTAATAGGTTACTGACAGCCCAAAAGGCTAGAATTTTTTCTTTTTTGCGTAAAAGGTACACCATCAATAATAAGAAGAATAGCAGCATTGGTCCAATTGTGGCTGTTTTTGCTAACAGATTGACCGCTGTTAAAAGTGGGGCATTTAATTGCCATTTGATGTGATAGATAGCTTCGTCCATTTGTTGAAACCAATTTGGACTAGCCGCCACTAACAAAGTGAGGAAAGTAAAACCAAGCGTTGTTAGGGCATAAAGTGGAAATTTTTTATTCGATGTTTGCATGAGAATCCCTTTCTTTTTCCCTTGAAAGAGTAGACTAAGCCAGCATCGATCGTAAATAAGCGCTTGCGACTAAACAGGACACAGCAAGCCAATCGGTTCTCATCGTCTGAGCTTTAGCACTATCCAACGTAAAGATTTCTCTTAGCTATTTTTAGAAGAGCCTTAATTCGACCATTCCTGTTTTACACATTGGTGTCTTTCGACATTTCTGCGCAATAGCCTATGTTTGGATAGGAGCCTCACCTAACAAGGTTATTTTATCTAACGCTAGAAGTATAGAATTTATGCAGCGGTTCTCACAATGAAGTTTAAGAAAATTTATTGTTTTTTAAATAAATTTAAAGGTGTGGGAGAAAAGCGTTATTTCGGGAAATTTATTTTAAAAACGGAAAAACGTTTTACAGTATCTGCTTTTAACGATATAATAAAAGAATAGATGAAAAAACGAGGAGGTGAACAGCATGCTAGTTAATTTTACAGTCAAAAATCTTCTATCTTTTAAAGAGGAACAAACACTTTCCCTACAAACAGGCGCGTATTTACGAAAGTATGTCAATAATCGTTTCGAAGTGAAGCCTAAAAATTATCCAGAAAAACTAAGGTTACTGAAGAGTGCCATTGTTTTTGGGGGAAATGGTTCAGGAAAATCAAATTTAGTGAGTGGGTTAAATGCGTTAAAAACTTTGGTTTTAAGAGAACAAGCTTCGATTAATGATGCTTTATTATATGAACCTTTTGCGTTAGACCCTCTCACTAAACAAAGTCCATCTGTTATGACCATTGAATTTATTAATGACAGTGTCTTGTATCGCTATTCGTTAGCTAACACAGCGCGCGAAGTAGTTAAGGAATCTTTAGAGATTTATGACAAAACGCAGGATGATTTTGTTTATTATTTTAAAAGAGACGGTGCGGAATCTTCCGTTTTTCCAGAAAAATATCAAGAATACCAAACACAAATTAAGTCTAATTCGTTAGTTATCCATACGTTGGAATCAAAAAATGATCAGCACGCTACGAATGTCGTTCGTTGGTTTGCCAATCAGTTAGTTATTTTTGATGGATCTTTACGGAATATTGAACGGTTGAACAATGAAAAAGACAAAGAGAAAGTCTTGAACTTTTTGAAACTTGCGGATATGAACATGGTTGACCTGGTTCCTGTGAAAGACAAAGAGGAAGATTACTCGAAACAAGAAAAATTAGCCGCTGTTTTAGAACGAATTATCCAAGAAAAAGACCCGACCATTGAAATTGGTCGAGTCAAGAAAAGTCTGTATTCGCTGTACTCTGTTTATAACCAATATGACGAAATGAATCGAGTAGTCGGACAAGAACGTATTCATTATGATTTGGAATCTTCTGGGACGAAAAAATTAATTGGCTTAGCGCTAAATACTTTATTTAATCCAGAAGAAAAAGTTTTTGTTTTTGATGAATTTGATGATGCGTTTCATCAAGAGTTGTCAGGAACATTGTTAGAAGCGTTCAATGCCATGGAGACGAATACACAATTTATCTTGACCTCCCATGAACTTCATTTGATGGATAATCAATTGAGAAAGGATCAAATTTACTTCACAGATAAGAATTATCGTGGCGCCAGCGAATTATACGCTTTGTATGACTTTGAAGCAGACCCTAAAAAAGGTCGCGGAGATATCACATATTATCGCCGTTATTTAAATGGTCTGTTTGGTGGTGTTCCTCATATTGATCGAAGTGAAATCGTTCAGGCAGTGAAGGTAAAGGAGTAGAAGTTGGTATGCCAAAAATAAAAAGGGTAAAAAAAGGAAAGAAATTAAAACCAAATGTCATGATTTTTTGCGAAGGAGAAACAGAAGAAGCTTACCTTAGATTGATTAAACGAAAATATTCTGCAGTCAATATTAAAAGTAAACTCAAAGTAAAAACATGTAGACGTCAAGGAGAGGCGTTGGTCGAATACGCCGTTTCCTGTATTCGGAGTATGGGAAAAGCGGAGCGAGACAATTTATGTATGACAAGGACGAACAAACCACAGAATCGATTGAAAACGCGGTAAGATGTGCACAACGACATCGTCCTGAAATCAAGACGATTTTTTCAAATGAATGCTTTGAACTCTGGTTATTACTTCACTTTGAGGAAGTCAATCGATACATGACTAGAGAAAATTTATATGGGAGATTAGAGAAAGTTCTGCATTTAAAAGACAGTTATCGAAATTTTAAAGGCGCAGAAGTATGTAAGTATCTTGAAGAAAAAGTAGCTATTGCTTTTCAGAATACGAATAAAAACTGGTTGTCTCCTTTAGAAGAAATGAAAATCAATGAAAATCCCTATACGAATTTCCCCAAAGAATTGTGCGAAATGTTAGCACAAAAAGAAGTTGATTTTTAAAGAGCAAGAAAGCATCTGTTTAAATTTAGACAGATGCTTTCTTGCTCTTTTTCTAAATTTCCCCACTTATCCTCGACGCCATTCACCAATCTGGTCCAAACTAATTTCCCCAGAAGACAACGTTTTGGACGTACCATCAGGCAACTGGACAATCAATTCCCCGTTTCCATTAATGGTTGTCGCAACGCCGCGGAAGTCTTGCCCGTTTTGGGTAAAAGCGACGTCTTTGCCAATCACAAAGGAGCGTTGTCGGTATTCTTCTAAAAAGTCTTTCGTTGAACGTTCGTCTAAAATTTGGTAAAAATGATTCCAAATGTTGGCGACTAATTCATTTCGCGTCGCCGTCGGTTCACCATCTGGGAAAAGGGAAGTCACTTTCTGCCGAATGTCCTCAGGAAATTCGGTTTCTGTAATTGAAAAATTAATCCCCATGCCGATGATGACATTGGAAATCTGCCCTGTTTCCACATTGCTCATGGCTTCCGACAAAATCCCGCAAACTTTTTTGCCATTTAAATAAAGATCATTGACCCATTTAATTTCTGTGTGAACGCCTGCCAGAGCATCCATTGCTCGAGCGACCGCTACGGCCATAATCACAGTATATTGGGCGATTTCTTCAAAATTTTGGTTCGGTTGAAGCACCATGCTCATGTAAATCCCTTTACCTGGCGTAGCGAAAAATGGTCGGCCGAACCTGCCCCGCGGCATTTCTTGCATGTCAGCAACAATCAATGTATTGTCGGGCGTCTGGTCTAAAATCGCCCGCTTAGCATCGGTCATGGTAGATTCAGATGTTTCTAGGACGGTAATTGTTAAAGGCGGCGTTTGGGGCCATAATGCCAACTGAATGCCTTCTGCAGAAAGGACATCTGATTTCTCAAGGCGATACCCCTTATTTTGCACGCTAGTAATTTGATAGCCATCTTTTTTCAATTCATTAATTGCTTTCCAAATAGCTGTGCGAGATAAGGACAGACGTTGTGCCATCTCTTCGCCCGAAAGGAATGCGGGCGTTTGTTTCATCAATAAAGTTAGGACTTGGCTTTTTGTCGACATATTTTTTCCTCCGATTCGTTATGCTTATTGTAGCGGAAAGGAAAAGGCTTGGTCAACTAGTGAAAAAATCCATCTTAGGATGGAGGAAAATGAAGCAGGCGTTTGCTATACTTATTTTATTGAGAAGGAGTGAGGGGAATGGAAAAGCAACAATATGTTTGTGAGAAATGTGGCAACATGCACTATGTGTCGGACCAATTTCAAGCAACAGGTGGGAACTTTGCGAAAATTTTTGATGTTCAAAATAAAAAATTTATTACAATTAGCTGTACCCAATGCGGCTACACCGAACTTTACCGCAGCCAAACAAGCGGCGGCATGAATGTCCTAGACTTTTTATTAGGTGGCGGTTAGTCAAAAACGAATGCATCTTTGCATTCGTTTTTTTGTGTGAATAGAAGATAGGGGAAAAGGAGGTCGGGCCAGAAGCGTTTAACTCCGAGAAATAAGTAGGTACGATGATTTCATCTGTTCATGCTTCACAGTGAAACATCGCAACTCTTAGAGCTGTAGCTCTTTTGAAGGCTGTACTGTGACGAGACGCATGTCGAGAAAACACCTTAGAAGTTGTTGAGATCGGAGCAACGCGTAGTGTTGCTTCTGTTCCCGCCGTTTATCAGTTTTTGAGCGTGGAGCAAAAATCCAAAGTGATTTTTGTCCCACGCGCATTATCGAATTATATAGTAAACTCAGTCACATTAAGTGTGATTTAAAATTCTTTCCATCATTGCAAAGGCATAGTATAATGAAGCGAAGGGAGTGATTTCATGCTAACAACTAAATCAAGAAGACAAGGAAACTCGGTCGTTTTAACTTTACCCACTGATAATGGTAAAAAACCAAAAGTCGACCAAGAATATATTGTGATGTATTCTGACGACGGTACAATTACATTAGTCCCTAAAATTCAGGATCCATTTAGTGAAGGTCCAGAAGGTGAGTATTATGAAAAAGATGAGTGGCATGATCTTGCACCTGAGGGGAGAGAACTTTTTTAATGAATGTTGAAAAGAAGTACATTCCCAAAAAAGGAGATATTGTATGGATTGATTTTGATCCTGCTGCAGGCAAAGAGATTCAGAAGAGACGGCCTGGTTTAGTCGTGTCAAGATATGAATTTAATCGGAAAACCATGTTTGCTGTGATTTGCCCGATTACTTCCACCATTAAAAATATTCCCACGCGATATACGTTGCCCGATGACATAGAAACTCATGGACAAGTAGTGATCTCACAACTGAAATCTTTGGACTTCACTGAAAGAAAATTAAGTCAAATTGAGCATTTGCCATTAAAAGATATGGCGAAAATTGACCAAATAATTGAATATATTTTCTAGTTGTTGAAAAAATGAGGTCGGGACAGAAACGTTTAGCTCCGAGAACCAAGTAGGTACTGTTCAACATCTATTTGCTTTGCAAATAGTGTTTCTCAGCAATAAGAAGGAATTTCCGAAAATTGTCATAAAACACAACGAGGAAAGAGTTGATGTTGCATGATACCTACTCGGTGCTCTTTAATTTTTGGAGAATTTCGGCTTATTTCCGAAGGAGTTGGTTCTGTTCCCGCCGTTTATAAGATTTTAAGCCTGGGACAAAAATCCAAAGTGATTTTTGTCCCAGGCTCCTTTTTTCATTAAAACCCTTTACAAAAAAACTCCTTTTTATGAAAAAGAAAACCTTAAAGAAACCCTTGACTTTTCTAGACAAAGGTAGTAGAATCTATAGAGCAAAAACTATCTGAAAGTGACGAAGCAGGAGCGAAATATTGTCCGTTCCGGTTTTTTATAGGAAAACAAAAGTAGAAACGCCAGAAAATTTTTCGGAAGCATGTTCTATTTTTGGTTTTTTTTTGCTTAAAAACTGCAAAAAATGCTTTTTGTTACATATATTTAATATATGTAACGTAAATGTAATTTTTCGGATCGGTGTTTTGATAGACTTATAACTAGAGGGGTGAAGAGCTTGGCTGGACACGTAGTAAAATACGGAAAGCATCGCGAACGTAGAAGTTTCGCACGTATCAGTGAAGTATTGGAATTACCAAATTTAATTGAAATCCAAACAGACTCTTATCAATGGTTTTTAGATGAGGGACTTCGTGAAATGTTTGAAGACATTTTACCAATTGATGATTTCCAAGGAAACTTATCCTTAGAATTTGTTGACTATGAATTAAAAGAACCAAAGTACACAGTAGAAGAAGCCCGCGCACATGATGCCAACTATTCTGCGCCATTACATGTAACATTACGTTTAACCAACCGTGAAACTGGTGAAATTAAATCCCAAGAAGTCTTCTTCGGCGATTTCCCATTAATGACAGAAATGGGTACCTTCATCATCAACGGGGCAGAACGTGTTATCGTTTCCCAATTAGTTCGTTCTCCAGGTGTTTACTTCCATGGAAAAGTGGACAAAAACGGCAAAGAAGGTTTTGGCTCAACAGTCATTCCTAACCGTGGTGCATGGTTAGAAATGGAAACAGATGCGAAAGACATTTCTTATGTTCGGATTGACCGCACACGTAAAATTCCTTTAACTGTGTTAGTTCGTGCTTTAGGTTTCGGTTCAGATGATACCATCTTCGAAATTTTCGGCGACAGCGAAAGCTTACGCAACACAATTGAAAAAGATTTACACAAAAACGCAAGTGATTCTCGTACAGAAGAAGGCTTGAAAGACATTTATGAACGTCTTCGCCCAGGCGAACCAAAAACAGCAGATAGCTCACGTAGCTTGTTAACTGCACGTTTCTTTGATCCAAAACGTTATGATTTGGCAAACGTTGGTCGCTACAAAGTTAACAAAAAATTAGACTTAAAAACACGTCTATTAAACTTAACCTTAGCTGAAACGCTAGTTGATCCAGAAACTGGTGAAATCATTGTCGAAAAAGGCACGGTTTTAACACACCAAATCATGGAAACATTAGGCGAATATATCGACAACGGCTTAAACAGCGTAACTTACTATCCAAGTGAAGATGCGGTAGTAACTGAACCAATGACAATCCAAGTGATTCAAGTTCTTTCACCAAAAGATCCTGAACGTATCGTAAATGTGATTGGTAACGGCTATCCAGACGACAGCGTAAAAACAGTTCGTCCAGCAGATATCGTTGCTTCAATGAGCTACTTCTTCAACTTAATGGAAGATATCGGCAATGTCGATGACATCGACCACTTAGGTAATCGTCGTATCCGTTCAGTAGGCGAATTATTACAAAACCAATTCCGTATTGGTTTAGCCCGTATGGAACGTGTGGTTCGTGAAAGAATGTCTATTCAAGACACAGAAACATTGACACCACAACAATTAATCAACATCCGTCCAGTGGTAGCAAGTATCAAAGAATTCTTTGGTTCTTCACAGTTATCACAGTTCATGGACCAAACAAACCCATTAGGTGAGTTAACCCATAAACGTCGTCTATCAGCCTTAGGGCCTGGTGGTTTGACTCGTGACCGTGCCGGTTATGAAGTTCGTGACGTTCACTACTCTCACTATGGTCGTATGTGTCCAATTGAAACGCCTGAGGGACCGAATATCGGGTTGATCAATAGTTTATCTAGTTATGCGAAAGTGAATAAATTTGGTTTCATCGAAACGCCTTATCGCCGTGTTGATCGTGCGACAGGCCGTGTTACTGATCAAGTAGATTACTTAACAGCAGACATCGAAGACCATTATATCGTAGCGCAAGCGAACTCACTTTTAAATGAAGATGGCACATTTGCCAATGATGTTGTTATGGCGCGTCTACAAAGTGAAAACTTAGAAGTTGCCGTAGACAAAGTTGACTACATGGACGTTTCACCAAAACAAGTAGTCGCAGTCGCAACAGCATGTATTCCTTTCTTAGAAAACGATGACTCCAACCGTGCCTTGATGGGTGCCAACATGCAGCGTCAAGCGGTGCCATTAATTCAACCACGCTCTCCGTGGGTAGGTACAGGTATGGAATATAAATCAGCCCATGACTCAGGTGCTGCTTTACTATGTAAACATGACGGTGTCGTAGAATTCGTCGATGCAAAAGAAATTCGCGTTCGTCGCGACAATGGCGCATTAGACAAATATATGGTTACAAAATTCCGTCGTTCTAACTCAGGAACAAGCTACAACCAACGCCCAATTGTTCACTTAGGTGAAAAAGTTGAAAAAGGCGATACTTTAGCGGATGGACCTTCTATGGAAGAAGGCGAAATGGCTTTAGGGCAAAACGTCTTAGTTGCCTTCATGACATGGGAAGGTTACAACTACGAGGATGCCATTATCATGAGCCGTCGTTTAGTTAAAGACGATGTCTACACTTCTGTGCATATTGAAGAATATGAATCAGAAGCACGTGATACAAAATTAGGACCTGAAGAAATTACCCGTGAAATTCCAAACGTTGGGGAAGACGCATTGAAAGACTTAGACGAAATGGGGATTATCCGCATTGGTGCTGAAGTTCAAGATGGCGACTTACTAGTTGGGAAAGTCACACCTAAAGGGGTTACAGAATTATCTGCAGAAGAACGTTTATTACACGCAATCTTCGGGGAAAAAGCCCGCGAAGTTCGTGATACGTCTCTCCGTGTACCTCACGGTGGCGGCGGTATCGTTCATGATGTGAAAATCTTTACTCGTGAAGCTGGCGATGAATTATCACCAGGTGTCAACATGTTAGTTCGTGTCTATATCGTTCAAAAACGTAAAATTCACGAAGGAGATAAAATGGCGGGACGTCACGGAAATAAAGGGGTTGTTTCCCGTATTATGCCGGAAGAAGATATGCCATTCTTACCTGACGGAACACCTGTTGATATCATGTTGAACCCATTAGGGGTACCTTCTCGTATGAATATCGGACAAGTACTTGAATTACACTTAGGTATGGCTGCTCGCCAATTAGGTATTCACGTCGCAACACCTGTTTTCGATGGGGCAACCGATGAAGACGTTTGGGAAACTGTTCGTGAAGCTGGTATGGCTAGCGATGCTAAAACAGTTCTTTACGATGGACGTACAGGTGAACCATTTGATAACCGTATTTCCGTTGGTGTCATGTATATGATTAAATTAGCCCACATGGTTGATGACAAATTGCATGCTCGTTCAATTGGACCTTACTCTCTTGTTACGCAACAACCGTTGGGTGGTAAAGCTCAATTCGGTGGACAACGTTTCGGGGAAATGGAAGTTTGGGCACTGGAAGCTTACGGTGCTGCTTACACATTACAAGAAATCTTAACTTACAAATCTGATGACGTTGTCGGACGTGTGAAAACATACGAAGCCATCGTTAAAGGTGAACCAATTCCAAAACCAGGTGTGCCTGAATCATTCCGAGTATTAGTGAAAGAATTACAATCACTTGGTTTAGACATGCGTGTCTTGGACATTGAGGAAGCTGAGATTGAGTTACGCGATATGGACGATGACGATGATGATTTAATCACCGTTGACGCACTAACCAAATTTGCGGAACAACAATCAGCGAAACAGCTGGAAAAAGAAGCAGAATCAGTCGTGAAAGAAGAAGCACAAGACGTTGTTCAAGAAATTGAAACAGCCGAAGACAGAGACTAATTTGTCGCTACCACTCTGATGAGTTGATTCAACTGCGACTTTGTTGCAACTGCGCAAGCCATTACTTGTTCCAAGTGTCGTCAGACCTTCTTTCAAGTGATGCTTGCCATTTGCTAACAAGTTGCTGACTCAGCTTCTCTAAATAAGGAAATGGAGGGAATTCCTTTTGATCGATGTAAATAAATTCGAAAGTATGCAAATAGGGCTTGCTTCACCAGAAAAGATCAGAAGCTGGTCTTATGGGGAAGTTAAAAAACCCGAAACAATTAACTACCGTACATTAAAACCCGAACGTGAAGGGTTATTCTGTGAACGCATTTTTGGTCCAACCAAAGACTGGGAATGTGCTTGTGGTAAATATAAACGTATCCGTTATAAAGGTATTGTCTGTGACCGTTGTGGCGTTGAAGTCACTCGTTCAAAAGTACGTCGTGAACGTATGGGACATATTGAATTAGCCGCACCAGTTTCACATATCTGGTATTTTAAAGGAATTCCATCTCGGATGGGTCTTGTTTTAGACATGAGCCCTCGTGCATTGGAAGAAGTCATTTATTTTGCTTCATACGTTGTCATCGAACCAGGTGACACAACATTAGAGAAAAAACAATTGTTAACGGAACGCGAATATCGTGAAAAACGTGAACAATATGGCCAAGCCTTCAAAGCTGCTATGGGTGCCGAAGCCGTGAAACAATTATTAGATAACGTCGATTTAGATGGCGAAGTTGCGCAATTAAAAGAAGAATTGAAAACAGCTTCTGGTCAAAAACGGACACGTGCCATCCGTCGTTTAGACATCTTAGAAGCCTTCCGTGCCTCTGGTAACCAACCAAGCTGGATGGTAATGGATGTTATCCCAGTTATTCCACCAGATTTACGTCCGATGGTTCAATTGGAAGGTGGTCGTTTTGCAACAAGTGACTTAAACGACTTATACCGCCGTGTTATCAACCGTAACAACCGTCTAAAACGTTTATTAGACTTAAATGCGCCAAGCATCATTGTTCAAAACGAAAAACGGATGTTACAAGAAGCGGTCGATGCTTTAATCGATAATGGTCGTCGTGGCCGTCCAGTTACTGGACCAGGTAACCGTCCATTGAAATCTCTTTCTCACATGTTGAAAGGGAAACAAGGTCGTTTCCGTCAAAACTTACTAGGTAAACGTGTTGACTATTCTGGTCGTTCCGTAATCGTCGTTGGTCCGTTCTTAAAAATGTACCAATGTGGTTTACCAAAAGAAATGGCGATTGAATTATTCAAACCATTCGTAATGCGTGAATTAGTACAACGTGAAATTGCGACAAACATTAAAAATGCGAAACGTAAAATCGAACGTGGCGAAGATGAAGTTTGGGATATCTTAGAAGAAGTTATCCAAGAACACCCAGTTTTACTTAACCGGGCACCTACGTTGCATAGATTAGGGATCCAAGCTTTCGAACCTGTTCTTGTTGAAGGTCGTGCGATCCGTCTTCACCCATTAGTGTGTGAAGCCTACAATGCCGATTTCGATGGAGACCAAATGGCGGTTCACGTGCCTCTAAACGAAGAAGCACAAGCAGAAGCTCGTATGTTAATGCTTGCTGCCCAAAATATCTTGAACCCGAAAGATGGTAAACCAGTTGTTACACCATCTCAAGATATGGTCTTAGGTAACTACTACCTAACAATGGAAGAAGAAGGCCGTGAAGGGGAAGGCATGATCTTCCGCGACATGAACGAAGCTGTTTTAGCATGGCAAAATGGTTACGTGCATTTACACTCACGGATTGGGGTTCAAACAACACTTTTAGGTGACAAACCATTTACTGATTGGCAAAAAGAACGAATCTTAATCACCACAGTTGGTAAGATCATCTTTAACGAAATCATGCCTGTTGAGTTCCCTTACTTGAACGAACCAACAGACTATAACTTAACTGTTCAAACACCAGATAAATACTTCGTAGAAGCTGGTACAGACATTCCTGCACACATTAAAGAGCAAGAATTAGTTTTACCATTCAAGAAGAAAAATCTTGGAAATATCATTGCTGAAGTCTTCAAGAGATTCCACATTACGGAAACCTCTAAAATGCTTGACCGCATGAAAGACTTAGGTTACAAACACTCAACTTATGCTGGGATGACGGTAGGGATTGCCGATATCATGGTTCTTCATGAAAAACAAGCAATCATTGATGCTGCCCACAAACAAGTTGAAACAATTACTAAACAATTCCGTCGTGGTTTAATTACTGATGACGAACGTTATGAACGTGTAATCGGCGTTTGGAACGGTGCCAAAGACGAAATCCAACAAAAACTGATCGAAAGTATGGAAGCTCGTAACCCAATCTTCATGATGTCTGACTCTGGAGCCCGTGGTAACATCTCCAACTTTACACAGTTAGCTGGTATGCGTGGTTTGATGGCCGCTCCGAATGGACGAATCATGGAATTACCAATCATCTCAAACTTCCGTGAAGGACTTTCTGTCTTAGAAATGTTTATCTCAACTCACGGGGCTCGTAAAGGGATGACCGATACTGCCTTGAAGACAGCCGATTCAGGTTACTTAACACGTCGTTTAGTTGACGTTGCCCAAGACGTAATCATTCGTGAAGACGACTGTGGCACTGACCGTGGTCTTGAAATCGAAGCAATTCGTGAAGGTAATGAAATTATCGAACCATTAGACGAACGTCTATTAGGTCGTTATACACGTAAATCAGTTGTTCATCCAGAAACTGGTGCAATCATCATTGGTGCGGATCAATTAATCACTGAAGATCTTGCCAGAGAAATCGTGGACGCTGGTATTGAAAAAGTAACCATCCGTTCTGTCTTTACATGTAACACAAAACATGGTGTATGTAAGCACTGTTACGGACGTAACTTGGCAACTGGTTCTGACGTTGAAGTCGGAGAAGCAGTTGGTACAATCGCCGCTCAATCAATCGGGGAACCTGGTACACAGTTAACCATGCGTACGTTCCATACCGGTGGGGTTGCCGGTGACGATATCACTCAAGGTTTACCTCGTATCCAAGAAATCTTTGAAGCACGTAATCCGAAAGGGCAAGCAGTGATTACAGAAGTAACCGGTGAAGTTATCGATATTTCTGAAGATCCTGCCACACGTCAAAAAGAAGTAACCATCAAAGGAAAAACAGATACACGTACCTATACTGTCCCTTACACTGCACGTATGAAAGTTGCTGAAGGCGACATCATCCACCGTGGTGCACCGTTGACAGAAGGTTCAATTGATCCAAAACAATTATTACAAGTTCGTGATGTTTTATCTGTTGAAAACTATCTATTACGTGAAGTACAACGTGTTTACCGTATGCAAGGGGTAGAAATCGGCGATAAACATATCGAAGTAATGGTTCGTCAAATGTTACGTAAAATCCGCGTAATGGATCCAGGTGACACTGAAATCCTTCCAGGAACATTAATGGACATCGCAGAATTTAAAGACCGTAACTACGACACATTAGTTGCTGGTGGCGTCCCTGCTACTAGTCGTCCAGTTTTACTTGGTATTACCAAAGCGTCATTGGAAACAAACAGCTTCTTATCTGCTGCATCCTTCCAAGAAACAACACGCGTGTTAACAGATGCTGCTATCCGTGGCAAAAAAGATCCATTACTTGGATTGAAAGAAAATGTTATCATTGGTAAAATCATCCCAGCTGGTACTGGTATGGCTCGTTACCGTAACATGGAACCAAAAGAAGTTGGCGTAGCTAGCGAAAACGTTTATAGTATTTCAGACATCGAAGCACAAATGGCTGCTGAAGATGCGATGAAAAACATCAATAAATAAACCCTAAAAAGCCGTAAGGAGCATGCTCCTTGCGGCTTTTTTTATTTGCTATAACCAACTGATTGTGAGTAAGCCCAAACTTAAAAAGGGGACAAAAGGAAGTGTCTGTTCAACTGGATACCCCAAAAATTTACAGCTGTAGCCATAGATTAGGCCATAACTACTGGCAAAAAATAGTAGCATCAGCAACTGAGGTACCTGTAAAAAACAGCCCCACAAACCCAGTAACAAAAGATCCCCTCGCCCCATGGCTTCCGGAAAATAATGTAAGACGGCTTGGAAAAAACAAAAACAAAAAAGACCAGTCAGTAAGTAAAACGAATGCTGACCCGCCACTTTCAGTAAGCAAAGCACAAAAAAACTAGGATAAAGAATCTTCGGTTCAACCACTAAATACCAGTAATCAATCAAGGATAATGTGAAAGCACTCGTCAGCCACCACCAGAGAATCAAAGCATCAATCGTCAGGCCAGCTGAAAAACAGCTTGCGGTTAACCCGCCCATGACAAGTTCTGCTAAAAGATAACTCTTAGCTACTGGCTGTTGACACTTTCGACAACGAAAGCGCTGCAGCAAAATCGAAACAACTGGAATTAATTCATAGAGTTGTAGAGGCTGGTGGCAACCTTGACAGTGGGAAGGGGGCCACCACAAAGAACGCCCTACTGGTAAGCGCTCCGCCACTAAGCATAAAAAAGAACCGAAACAGGCACCAATCAAAAAGAGACTCAAGAAAAACATAGGTTACCTCCTTAAAAATAAACTACGCTTTTTTTAAACTTTTTCGTTTGACTAGACAAATCTTTTTTTGTTAGGAATAATAAAAGAAACAAGAAATGAGGGAATCAAATGGAAAAATTAGCGATTGGTGTCGACGTTGGCACTACGCAAGCCAAAGCAGTGGCTTTTCAAGCAAATGGCACAGTCGTAGCTTCTAGCTATGTGCGTTATCCATTAATTCAAGAGACTGAAGGAATGGCGGAGCAAGACCCAGAAACGCTGTTCCAAGCTGTGGTGAACTGTATTCGAACCGTCACACAGCAAGTGAAGAATCAACCAATTGGGCTCATTTCTTTTGCTTCAGCGATGCATGGCTTAATTGCCATGGATGCGCAAGGACGCCCATTGACCCAAGTGATTACTTGGGCTGATACACGAGCATCTGATTATGCGGAAGCGTTAAAAGAAACGCCAGCGGCCCAATTGTTTTATCAATTGACAGGCATGCCAGTTCATCCAATGGCGCCTTTGTACAAGATTCGCTGGCTGCAGGAAAATCAGCCAGCCGTTGCGCAGAGCGCGGCCAAGTTTATTGGGATTAAGGATTACATTTTTTACCGTTTCTTTGGCGAATACTGGACAGATTATAGTAGTGCTTCAGGAATGGGTTTATTTAATATTCACACACGGCAATGGGAATCGTCGATTTTAGCGTATTTATCTATTGAGGAGGAACAGTTGCCAAAAGTTGCCCCGTCAACGTTCATTTTTCCAGCGTTAGCGCCTTCTTGGCAAGAGATGCTTGGTGTTGAGGAGGAAACGGTTTTAGTTCTTGGTGGCGCGGATGGTCCATTGTCTAATTTAGGTTTGGGAGCGCTAGGAATGGGTGTAGCGACTTTGACCGTTGGTACGAGCGGCGCACTTCGGTATATTGTCGAGGAACCTTTTTTGCATCCGCAAGGTGAAACGTTTTGTTTTGCTCTAGATGAACAGCACTGGGTGATTGGTGGCGCAAGTAGTAATGGTGCAGTTGCGTTAGATTGGGCGAGCCAAACGATTTTTGCAGAAGAACGTCAGCAAGCTATCCAAAACGGGACCGATCTCTATGACCCAATTATGGCCAAAATTGCAACTGTGCCAGCCGGGGCAAATGGCTTACTGTTTCATCCTTATTTGCTAGGTGAACGAGCACCGCTGTGGAATGCAGAGGCGAGCGCAAGTTTTATTGGCTTGCGCAAAAATCACCATGCCGGACATTTAGCTCGAGCGGTGGTGGAAGGCATCTGTTTCAATTTAAAAACCATTTTAGAAGATTTGAAACAACTCGGTGGACCCGTTCAGGAGATTCGAGCGACAGGCGGCTTTGCTGATTCCCCTGTGTTCCGTCAAATCATGGCTGATGTGCTGGGAGAAACGTTATCGTTCACTGATAGCACCGAAGCTTCGGCATTAGGCGCTGTTTTGCTAGGTTGGCAAGGCTTAGGGCAGTTACCAAATTTACAAGCAGCGGCGCAACAGGTGCTGATTCATGAAACGGTCACGCCACGGGCGGATCAATTGCTAGTTTATCAAGAACTGTATCCTGTTTTTCAAGAAACCCAACAAGTTTTAGCACAAAGTTATCAAAAATTAGCAGAATTCCGCAAATAATTGATAGTAAATAGCTTTGACAAATGGCTGAGAAGTTGCTTAACTAGAAGAGAGACGAAGACTTGAGGAAATGAGGATGAGGAATGAAGAAACAGCTACTACCACTATTTCTGTTATTCATTGGGGCGTTAGCAAGCTGCAGTGCACCGTCTCGTTCCGGCGAAAAAGCAGCGCAACAGTTGGTAGATTACTTTATTTATCAAGAAAAGCCAGCGACATTCTCTCAAACTTTTCGTGAACCGAAAGTCTTGGTGGAGCATTTGCAGACGAGCCGTCAACAGTTCCAGAAACAATTTTTCAATAGCTTAAAAGAAATGAACGCTGAAGTCACCGAAACTGAAGCCCAGAAGCTTAGCGCAGAATTACTGGCTCAAGTGAAGAAAAAAGCGTCATATCAACTAGTAGCCACAAAAGAATTGAATGGGCAAGCGACAATCACTTTTCAGATTAAGGGCTTAGATTTTGTGACGGCGATTGAAGATACAACCACTGCTCTTCTTCAGCAAACGCAACAGGCGACACAAGCGCTAGACATGCAGCACACGTTAGCCGTTTTAAAAAAAGAAATCCAACAAATCAATGTCAGCTATGAGCCAGTTGAACTGCCATTAACGGTTAAGCAAGTAGAAGGACAATGGTACTTGCCGGCAGCGGAGCAGCTGAGACTGAATCAGTTTTTTTTAGCTTTCGTCACAGGAAAAGAAGATACTGACCAGTTGACAGAGGCACTCGACACAATCCTCACTCAAGCGGAACAAAAAGTCGTCACTGCGGATGAAAGAACAGCGATTTCAGGAAATTAATTAGATTCTTAATTGTAATTATTATAATTTGATAATAATTTTAAAAAAGAAAGGTTTTCAGTGTACTTTTTTCACAATTCATATTACACTAAGAGTGTAGAAATAATATTTAGGAGGATGACAAAGAATGAAATTTGAAAAAACAAAAGAAATTTTGAACCAACTCGTTGCAGATTTAAGCCAATTTTCCGTGGTAATTCATCAAACACATTGGTATATGCGTGGACCTGAATTTTTAACACTTCACCCACAAATGGATGAATACATGGATCAAATCAATGAGCAATTAGATGTTGTTTCAGAACGTTTAATCACATTGGACGGCTCTCCATTCTCAACATTGCGTGAATTCGCAGAAAATACAAAAATTGAAGATGAAATTGGTAACTGGGACCGCACCATTCCAGAACGTATGGAAAAATTAGTAGCAGGCTACCGTTATTTAGCAGACCTTTACGCAAAAGGAATCGAAGTTTCTGGTGAAGAAGGCGACGACTGCACACAAGACATTTTCATCGCAAACAAAACAGACATCGAAAAAAATATTTGGATGTTACAAGCCAAACTTGGCAAAGCGCCTGGTATTGACGCATAATTTAAAACAACTCCCAAAGCCGCTGACGTTGACGTTGGCGGTTTTTTTCTGTTTAAAAGGCACGAAAAAATAAGTGAAAATCTATTTTCTGAAAGCGCAGAAAAACATTGACTTTATCAGTGATTGAAGGTAAAATATTAAATGGTATTGTTTGCCCCACAATGAGCCCCGGAAACTCAAGTGTATGTCAAACATCGAAAACAAAATTGGAGGAAAGAAACGTGCGTACAACATATATGGCCAAAGCTGGCGAAGTAGAACGTAAATGGTACGTAGTAGATGCAACAGATGTTCCTTTAGGACGTCTATCAGCAGTTGTTGCTTCTGTACTACGTGGTAAAAATAAACCAACATTCACACCACATGTGGATACTGGAGATTTCGTAATCGTAATTAACGCTGATAAAGTAAAATTAACAGGTAAAAAAGCTACAGACAAAATTTACTACCGTCACTCAATGTATCCTGGAGGATTAAAATCAGTGACTGCTGGTGAATTACGCGACAAAAACTCTCGCCGTCTTATCGAAACTTCTGTAAAAGGTATGCTACCTAAAAACACTTTAGGACGTAAACAATTTACTAAATTGAACGTATACGGTGGAGCTGAGCATCCACATGCTGCACAACAACCAGAAGTATTAGATATCACGAACTTAATTTAAGGAGGGAAATTCATTGGCACAAGTACAATATAGCGGCACAGGCCGTCGTAAAAATGCAGTTGCCCGCGTACGCTTAGTACCAGGTACTGGTAAAATTACTGTAAACAAAAAAGACGTAGAAGAATATATTCCACATGCTGACTTGCGTGAAGTTATCAACCAACCATTTGGCGTAACTGAAACAAAAGGCGCTTACGATGTAATCGTAAACGTAAACGGTGGTGGCTATGCTGGACAATCAGGAGCTATCCGTCACGGAATCGCTCGTGCATTGTTACAAGTAGATCCTGACTTCCGTTCTGCTTTAAAACGCGCTGGGTTACTTACTCGTGACGCACGTATGGTTGAACGTAAAAAACCAGGTCTTAAGAAAGCTCGTAAAGCTTCACAGTTCTCAAAACGTTAATCCTTTTTATATCAAGGATTTCAGGGCACTTTCCATTCATTTGGAGAGTGTCTTTTTTTGTTTGGTAACGAGTTTGGTGACGACTTTTTTCGTACCTCGTAACCAGCTATTCATTTTGATTGGCATTTCTGTATTCTTCTAAGAGTTTAAGCGTGTCTATTTTTGTCTGGTCGTTCGTGTGTCCGTAAACGTCTCGAATCATATTTGAAGTTTCTGCATGACCCACGAGAGATTTGATAATTAAGCCATCGATTCCTTGATTTAGTAAATCTGATACAAAAGTATGTCTTAAACCATGAGGAATGATATGCGGAAGGCTATATTTTTTCTCTAACTGATTCAATTTGTTGTTTAACCAATCTGTGTGAAGCGGTTGATTAACGTCACCCTTTTGATTTACATAAGTGAATAAAAATTGCTGTTGCGTTTGTTTGATATTCAATTGTTTTAACTCAACAGCCTGTTTTTGTTTCCATTCCCTCAATAAATTTACGATGGTTTCATTAATCGGAACGTCACGAAAACGATAGCCATTTTTCATGCCTCTCACACGCTCATATCGCTTAGTTTCTGGATTCTTTACTAACTTGTGAGATAAAGAGATTAGCTGTTTCTTGAAGTCGATGTCAGCCCACACAAGAGGATAAATTTCTCCTTTTGTTGCACCGAGATAGTAGGTCAAGGCTAACAGAACGTAATTTTGGAAGCCATGTTCCTTTTTCATTAGTTCTAGTGATTGTTGAACAGTTTCAACAGAATAATATTTTTGTTGTCTTTTATTTTCCTTTTTCCGTTTAAGAGCTTCATTTACAGGCATTTCAAGTAGATCGTAAGGATTGCTAGAAATATATCCTTTTAGTAACGCATATTTCATTACTTGCTTTGTGTAAGAGACACAAAATTTGAAATTAGTATAAGGCTTAATTTTTTTCTCTTTATCACCAAAAGCCCATAGGATTTGAATGCTTTCTAGGATATCGAAAGAAACAGCTTTTATTTTTTTAGTTCCTAGATATGGAAGGATGTGAAGACGGAAAATGCTTTCTGTCCGATCGAGTGTACTTTGTTCATGGTGCTTAGTTACGATATATTTTTTCTGCCACCAAATTTTATAAACTTCTTCAAAAGTGTAATCACCTTTTTTCTTTTTCACTTCTCCTTTTAGTTTTTGAAGTTTTGCTTCCTGTTCCATAATTAAAGCTTCATTTTTAGTATCTGCATAGGAAACAAACCTTGAAAAGCCTGCTCCCATGTAGACATTAACTTTGTATTTTCCATTATCCATTTCCTGTATAGCCATGTTATCTTCTCACTTTCTTTTGCACATCAGAATATGAGAACACTATTTTTTGAGTGTAGCATGGTTTAAGCTGGTTGAACATAATTTTTTAACCAGCTATCAATTTCTAATTTATCGTAAAGGACCACACCGCTAATGTTAATTTTGGGTAGTCCTTCTGTAATTAATTTATCAATGGTATTGTTGGACAGATTAAGATATTGGCACAATTGACACTTTTTGATGTAACGCTTGTTTAATCCTAACTCATCTTCAAAGTGTGTAATTTCAGTCTTTAATAACTGGTGTATGGTTTCCTGTAACCCTTGTTTTTGAGCGTCGGACAGTAAAATAGTGAGTTCGTTCATTTATGATTTCCTCCATTTTTTTTGATTTTTGTGTAACGAATATTTTGTTCTTCAAAGCCTATTTCCTTGTTTGGAATACCTTGCTCATCCCATGATTGAAAGAAGATAGGTTGTTTACTTACATAATTGTTGGTAAATAAGACTTCTTGGTCTTTTATCTCATAAGGCTGATTGGTCAGTCTTTTTATTTCGATTGGTTGCTTTAGATTTTGAGATTTAAAGAAAGCTTTTTTCTTATGCTCCTTTAGTTCTAAATCCTTATCGAAATACTTGCTGACGTAGCGACCTCTGTTTTCAGCGCTATCTACATCAATTCGGTTAATTTTGATTAATCCATGACCCCAAATTTCGGTAAGCTCTGAATGGGGTAAGTAAGGCAAACCGAATAAGACAATGTGGTAATGAATAGCGCCACACTTTTGTTTCTCCCACGTAGCGAGGTATTTAATTTGGGATTTTTTCGTATTATATAAATGGTAGTTTAGTCGTTTTATAAATTTTTTGAACTCACTATTTGTATAAGCTATATCTGTTATGTTTTCTTTAAAGGTTAAAGTTAAAAATTTCGTCTGGTTATCAAAATTCGTATCAATTAGTCGAGCAACGACAAAGCGCTGATTTTTATAATGTGTTTGTTTTCGTTTTAAGCTGTCATATTGCCCTCGTGCGGTTAAATTATCAAATGTCTGTTTTGTATTTTTTAGCCAATCAGGTTTTTCTTTCTTTTCATTATCGTATTTTCTTTTTAGTAGTATTGGTTGTTCATATTCCCAAATTTCAATGTACGTAGGAGTTTCAATGATTTTTTGATTGTATCCATAGGACAATCTTCATCACCCCTACTACAGAAATTGAGTGTTTTTACTGATTATTCAGTTGTCAAGGAACAGATTCAAAAGTTTCTGACTTTTCGCCAGATAGTGTTCTATAAATCAAGTTAAGTAGGAAGAAAGTCTGCGCCTTTCTTCCAGAGCCATCATCCATCGTGTGCTTGATTTTCGAGCGGAAAGCGGTGTGAGCTTTGATGGCTCTACCGCTTCCGTCGAAACCACCCGCTGGAAGTCCGCTCTTGTGTGGTGAGTGTTTCTTCAAGTTGAGTGAAGCGTTGTTCCAATGTTTGGTAATTTCTTTGTAGATGCTGATACTTCTTCGTTAATGCTTGGAACAGTTCATCTCTATTTGCTAAGTTAATTTCAATTTGATTGATGATTTCAGTCATTAATTCACTATGTTTCAAGGTATCTAAATAATAGTGATTATCAAATTGTTTCCGTAAAGAAGTGTCTCTACCAAGTGTTGGAATTAACTTAATTACGTCTTGAAACTTTTGAATTTCTTCCATGGTGAACATTCTAGTTTTACGGTGATTAATTGTTCTTTTTGTTCTTGTGTGACTAGAAAGCTGAATGTAATCATAGTGAAATTGGTAGTTGCATTCTTTTTGGATAAAGTTTGCCTACTTGTTTAAAGTAGAGAGGGAATTTAATCCCTCTACTTTTTCTAGCACGTCATGAGCGGTGAAATATTCGGTCATTTGTTTGGAACAAGGGTAGCTTTGTTGGCAACAGCAGCTAATCCATAGCTAACAAATTGCCCATTCACACGCCCCCATGGTGTAATCACGAGGTTGTCAAATCGAATGATTGCCATTCCTTGTTCATCCAGTGTTTCTTTAGTGATTACAGGAGTTTCGCTTTTCACTTTGACGCTGACTTTTTCAAATCGGAGCTTTGGAAGGACGCATTCATATGTCCATCCTAATACTTCACCATCTTTTTGCCACCGTGAGACTTGAACTACTTGATACTCTGTTTCTAGCTTTTCTTTTGGTAAGGTTAAATCGTTAATTTTTACTGCCATGTTGAGTTCCTGCTTCCTGTTTTTTTAGTACGTATTTTAGTACAGATGTAGTATAACCGAATGAAAAATCCTTGTCAAGTGTTTTAGTGCAAAAAATAGTACGAATCTATTTTACATTAGATTGATTATCTGATATGATGATTTTGAAGAGAATAAGCCGAAAAACATTGGGGAGATAAAGAAATATGAAACCAAATAAGAAAAAAGTTGGCGAACGTATTCGAGAAATTAGGACAAATTTAGGATATAGTATGGATGAGTTTGGTAAGTTGTTAGGTGATTCGCCTAGAAGTTCTGTCAATAATTGGGAAAAAGGGGTTAGCTTACCTAAGAAAGATAAGTTAGAAAAAATTGCTCTGTTAGGAAATATGATGCCCGACCAAGTATTATACGGCAGAGCAGATGAATATTTATATGATTTGATTGAGATGAATCTAGGTGTAAAACTAAGCGACAGTATTTTGTATGAAATTTTTGAATCTATACCAGAGGAAAAGCGTTCCTATGATGATCTTATGTGGTTGGGCGTAGCAAAATACTTTATAGAAAATGGCACATATGGGAAAGCAGTTGGTGAATTTGTTTATACCTCTATGCTAGGGATGCCTAATCTCTATGCAGGAAGTTATAAAAATGACTTTATCGAGCAAAGTGACAACTTTAGTCAATTGGAAATTATGTACTATGTGTATGCAGATGTAGAAAAAAATACAATGCACATTACACCATTTGCCCCAAACGAAAAAAATAAAAAATTGTATTTCTCTTTTCCGGAGTTCTTGGGAAAAAAAGGAGAACATCCTGTATTTACGGCTAATTTTGGCACCATCGGGCTAACGTTAGAAAATTCAACAATTATTTACTACGGAATTGATGAAGAGAAGCTAGTAGAAGTTATTCAAACTTACAGATACAATAAAGCAAATGATCTCTATCAGATTGAAGCGACACAAGAAGATAGTTTAGAAATATTCAATGAAGAAGTGCAGAAGGAAATACAAAATCTAAAAAAATAGTGTTGTTCTATCCGTAAAACACTATAAAAGAAGTCAACAGCAAAAAAGCGCTGTTGACTTCTTTTGTTGGGCATGTGGTTTTGTCTGTGCCCCGAGGAACTCACAAAATAGCAATCTTTTCTAGTTCTCGGAGAGATTTATCGTAACATGCCCACCGTTTGCTGTAGCAATTGAATCGGTTGCTACAAAATACTGCTCGTGCCCCTCTGAATCTAGCAAAATAGCAACGGGTTTTTGACGTGTAACTTTGGGTCTGTTTTTCAATTCCTCAATTTGTTGTTCCAACGTGGTTGTGCTTGTTAAAAAATCTTGATAGAAAGCATTGAACACATACGAGCTGGCATGATATTCCCGAACAATCTTCTTCTTGTTTAGTGGAAGTTTTCTAATGCTGAAAAAATTATTCAATACAGATAGCATCTCTACCCATGATTGAATTTGGTCGAGGGTATCGTTTAACAGATACATGTCTTGGTACGTAATTTCCTTAATGGGTTGCTTATTTTTGGTAAATAGGATTTCTTTGTGCGGTTTTTTCCATGTTCATCTCTCCTTTCTAATTGTGGAACACTTTAATTTTATCTGTATTAAAGATAAAAAGCAATATCTTTATTACAGATATCTATAATAAGTATAGGTGATGAAGATGAAATATAGGAATATTCGTTCCATAAGAGAAGATAATGACGTAACACAACAGCAAATGGCTGAGCTATTAAATGTTTCTCAGAATACTTATTCTCAATATGAAACTGGGAAGATTGAGTGGACGGCTAGTACATTGATTAAGATAGCTGATTATTTTGATGTTAGTGTTGATTATTTGCTTGATAGGACGAAGGTTAGATAAGTTATAGAAAATAATATTGGGCTAGGAGGTAATAGAGATGGGCGAGGTTATTTCTTTTTTAAACATGAAAGGTGGGGTTGGTAAAACTACTTTATGCAAAGAGGTTGGATATTTTCTGTCAAAGGTAAATAAAAAAAAGGTACTGTTAGTTGACGTAGACCCTCAAGCTAATCTTACGCAATCGTTGTTCAAAAAATATAAGATAAGGCATTCATATGAAAGTCTCATGGAAGAAAATAAACAATATAGTGTTTGTGAAGCGACAATTAGCAATGTATTTCAACCTAAAAAAACAGTAGTTGAAGAAACAAAGATTGAGGAGGTAGTATTAGACCTAGATCAAGAGGGAAATCTTTCTATTATTCCTGGTGATCTTAATACAGTGTTTCTTGAACGCAGTGGTGGAGGTTCTGAGAGTGAAAATGCGCTAAAAAATTTTATCGAAGATTTTAATTTATGTGATAAATACGACTATATTTTGATGGATTGTCCACCAACATATTCGTTCTATACTACAAGTGCATTATTGGCAAGCGATTTTTATATATCCCCAATCCATCCTGATTCGTACTCTATCTTGGGAATCGATTTGTTGCATCAAGTTGTTGATAGATTAAAAAAAATTCATAGAGATAGATTTAAATTGAGAGAGATTTATCATCTAGGAGTGGTATTTACTAATATACCTAGAGAAGGAAGTTTATCTACAGGTATGGCTAATCAAATGGAAGACATCAAGCAAAGTAAAAAATTAGCTGCTAAAAATGTTTCTTTTTTTAATAATTATTTTATTAAGAATACTCAGATGCCTAAACAAATAGATTATTTTATTGTGGATTCTAACAGCAGTATATCTTACGAAAATTTGAGAGAGATAGTTAATGAAATTACTGATAAATGTGAAAGCTTGAGAACATTGGAGGGAGTTGGTGAAAATGAATGATGTACAAGAACAAATTGTACTTGAAAAATTAGGCGCAATTAAAAAGAATAAGAGCGAAGAATATATGCGTTCAGAGCTATTTTCTATATTACCTTATGTGATTTTAGATACGAAGCTGTTCAAGAGAAACTCCAACATAAGAGAGTTCTTAATTAAATGTGACGATTCTTTTTCAGAATATAAAGATTATCTTTTTGCAAGTAGAACAATATTGCTTTCTAAGATAATACGAAGTCTAATTAAGGCAGAAAAATTTTTAATATACAACATGATTTTAGAAATAAAAAAATTGATAGAGAATGAAATAATTGAAAATAGTCGTCTAGATTCTATTAAAAAGGATCATTCTTCTATAAAGAAGCGTAAAAACTATACGGATGAACTTTTTAATCAATTTGAGCGAGGTGAATAAATTTGTACGAACAAGAATTTATAAAGTATAAAAAATTCATTTCAGATTCTTTTCCTAAGTCTAGTATATTGCACGAACAAGGGCTTGAAAAAGTTCATAAGTTTCTCTATCAGGATATGTTATTGATTGATTTTGCAAGTCAGTATGATTTAGAAATAACTGATGAGCGAAAACAATTCTATAATGATTTTATGAACATTATTTTAAGAATACTGTATCATCTGCCTTTGAAGGATATATATGTTAATAGGATTTTAACAAGAACATTGGCTGAATGTACAGCTAAAATAACCCTTACGTATTTTAGTGAAGTGAATGATATTAAAAAAATGAATATGAAACAAATTAAGGAAGAACTTCAAAAAAAAGGTGTCAATGCTAGATATAAAGATTTTTATGAAACTATAACATCATTTTTTGGAGAGTATTCAACAGATGTACATGGTAGGAATATTTCAATAGCATATGATAATTCTTATTTATATCAGTTGATTAATACAGAGGATTCTAAATTTGTTTCAGAATTGATCAAAATTCATAAAAAATTAAATGAAGGAATTATTTCTTGTTTTTCGAAACAAATAAATTTCGATAAATCAACTTCATCCTTGGCTAGATTCAATGGCATATTAGAAATAGAATGAACGAAATGTTAAATTTTTCAAATATATAAATAGAACAAGTAAGAAAAAAATGGTGTTTAAAAGTATATTGAATCTAAAAGTTGTAACTCCTGTGTTTCATTATTAAATATGGAAGACATAAAATGAAGCTACATGAAATAAAAAAAGAATATGAGCTGAACCAAAATACTTTTTATGGCTGGCTAAGAGAAAATGATATGATTGAAAAAACAAATCGTGGTTATGTTGTTGGAGCAAACGCATTGGAAGGAATGGAGATTTTAGAGACAAAAAGGGTAGATGAGAATGGGGAATTCTATGTAAATACTCAGGTGACAATGGATACCATGAAAATCCCTATTTTAATTAAGCTATACGAACAATCAGGTTTACCTAAGCTATATTCGGGAAAAAGAACATCTGAAATTCTTGAATTAGAGCATCCTTCCAATTTGAAAATTGAGTTAGACAAGGCGCTGAGTAGAATTACTATTTTGGAAAATCAGGTTCTAATATTAACAAAGCAACTAGAACTATTTATGAAAAAATCTGATTAATTTGCTTTAGAGCATTATCCATAAGAATATTTTTGAGACTTTAAAGAGTGTTTTGAAGATGGACTATACAATATAAGTTTGAATAGTGTTCTCTGATGTGCAATTAATTTATTTTGGTTACGAATATTGGTAACGAGTATCTAAAATTTAATGAAATTTAGTGAAACTATTTTCCTTAAAAGTTTGCTGAAAATCCCGATAATGCAGTGTTTTTCAACTCTACAAAATTCAGGAACAGCCAACCAGGTCTTAAGAAAGCTCGTAAAGCTTCATAGTTCTCAAAACGTTAATATTACTTATATATCAACGTTCAAGGCGTTTCACAATTTAATTTGTGAAACGTCTTTTTTCATTGTTGACACCACTATTGACGCCATTTAGGACAGTGCTATTTTGAGCTAGTTTATGATAAGTAATTTCACCAACGGGCATTTTTATGACGTTTGGTGTGTTTACATAAGTTTTTGTAATTGTGGTATCGCTACGACAATCGAAAGTTTTGGTGCCGCACCTACTATGTGGATACGGTAGGAAGAAATAAGAAGCAGATAGAAGAATATATTCGTAATCAACTTCAAGAGGATTTAGTAGCAGATCAACTAACCTTATTTGAAGAGGTTGATCCGTTTACAGGAAAAGAAAATCGGAAGAAGTAGAAAAGAGCTCCTTTAAGGAGTCGTAAGTAAATGTGGTGCAGGTGGGAGACCTTTTCTTCAGTGAGCCTTTCAGGCTCTGACCGGTAATAGAGGCTTACAGCCGCAGAACAAACCTCCAGTTCACACTGGAGGTTTTGATTGGACATTGGAATATATTGTAGAATCAAATAATTTTTTTTTAAATGTTTAAAGTAGGGCAGAGTGTATGCTATAATTGGCATGAAAATCATTTTTTAGAGAAAATATTTTATTGGAGGAAAATAAAATGAATCCCTCTCCCCTAAGGTATCCAGGTGGAAAACATAAAATGTATAAATATATAAAACAACTAGTATCTGTTAATAATGTTGATACTTATATTGAGCCTTTTTGTGGGGGCTCAGGACTTGCTCTAGAACTTCTATTAAATAAGGATGTAAAAAGAATAATTATAAATGATTATGATTATAGCATATATTGCTTTTGGAAAAGTGTACTTGACTACACCGATGATTTAATTGATAAAATTAATTTGACGGATATTACTATAGAGGAATGGTATAAACAAAAACATATTAGAGAAGATATCTATGAGTATTCTATTGTTGAAGTTGGTTTCTCAACATTGTTTCTCAATCGAACTAATAGATCAGGAATAATTGATAAGGCAGGACCAATTGGTGGATATAAGCAAACAGGGAACTATCTTATGGATTGCCGATTTAATAAGGAAAAATTGAAAGAAAAAATACTGAAAATCGCAGACATGAGAGATAAAATTGAAATTTATAATTTAGAAGCATTGGATTTTATTGATGATGTAATTAAAAATGAAAAAAATAGTTTCACTTTTTTTGATCCTCCGTATTATCAAAAGGGGCAGGGGTTATATACTAATTTTTATAGTACTGGAGATCATCATACTTTATCTCAAAAGATAGTAAATGAGTTAAAAAATAAAAAATGGATTGTCACTTATGATCTGGCGCCTGAAATTGGTAAAATGTATAATAAAGTTGATAGCATTAGTTTTACTCTATCTTATACATTGCAAGAGAAAAAAAGAGGTGCTGAGTTTCTATTCTTTTCAGGAAAGATTGAAAGAATAGAAGATAGTGAGTATTTACATTTTCTGGAGGTATAAAATGGGAGTAGAAAGAATTGAGGTTGATAAAATTGAAAATTATTTTGAAAATCCAAGACATGATATTGGTATAAATGAACTAGATACTCTAAAAAAATTATTTAATGTTGCTGGTTATCAGAACATGATTAACTTAGCTCAAGATATTTATACTAACGGATTGGTTAATGCAAGTCTTATCACGGTTGTGAAACAAGATAAGACTGATAAATATACAGTTTATGAAGGTAATCGACGTATAGCTTGTATAAAGTTAATTTTAAATCCTGAAAAATTTAGTTTTTTGGCTAAAAATCAAGTTGATCGTATTAATAAAATGAAAAAAGATGCTCCTTCGAAAATAGATTTGTCTCAAGTCGAGTGTTTGGTGACTGATGAAGAAGATGCTTTTTTTATCATGCAACGTTTACACTCAGGAGAAGATAAAGGTAAGGGGCCAAAAGCATGGAATCCTAGAGAACAGGAGACTTTTCTAATTAGGACTAGTCCAAAAGTAAGTATTTCTATTGCAAACATTATTAGTGATAAATATGAGGAATTTTTTGGTGAAGATATTCAAGCAAAGATGGCATATACTAATATCCAAAGACTCTTTAATAACTTAGAAGTTAGAGAAGCTATTGGGATAGAAAAAGACAAAATAGAATCTTTTACGATAGAAAGAATGAAACTAATTCGTGACGTTATTGACGAAGTGAATTATATGGCTAAAACTGAGAAGTTTTCAATTTCTCGTAAATTTAACAAACGTAAAGTAATTGAGCAAATATTATTACCAATTATAGAAAATTTGAAAACGAAATGTTTAGAAGAAAAGGGAAAATATATTGACAGTAGTGTACAAGAAAATCAGCCTATCGTTTTTCCATATCCCGAAAGTCCGAAAAAAGAAAGTGATAGTGTTCCGCTTATACCAATTTTAGGTGTAGAGGAGGATTCCGACTTGAGTCTTGAAAATGAAGGCACAGATGAAGAAAAAGATAGTGTTCTTCTAAAACCAGAGTTACCTTCTAAAATAGGAAGTGGAAGTCTCCTTATTGATACGGTTCCATTTACAAATATCTATCAAAATAACCTTCGAATTAATACTTTAATAATTGAAATTAATAAGATCAGATATAAAGATTTCCGTTTGGCTACTCAATATTTATTGAGGTCTCTTATGGAAGTGTACGGACATGAATATGTTGATTATTTTGCAAACATAGACTACACGGATTCTAGAAAGATGAAGTCTATAGCAAAAGAACGTATAAAAAGAAATCAAACAGTGAATCAAATTTATGCAGATTTTATTAGTAAACATATAAAAGAAAATTATCCTATATATGCAGAACAAGCAGAATTAATTGAAGTGTCATTATCTAAAAATAACAATAGCTCTTTAATGCGAATTCTAAATTTTATGATACATTCTCAAAACCATATACCTGACAGTATAGAATTAGTAGAAGCTTGGTGTAAAGTTAAATCCATTGTCGAAGCAATTGATTTCATATTGTATGAAGTTAAGCAGAGTAAATAGGCGTATTTATTTAGAAATTTAGTCTCATGTATTAAATAAAAATTTAAAATATTTATACCAATTTTATTAGACAAATTTTAGCGAGAGGTGATTGAAAAATCTGAACAAGTTAGAGAGACATATATTAGTAATCTGTTCCGGCTCGCATGTTTTTTATTGAAAAGTTGACACCATTGATTTTAAATTTATTGCAATCCAATGAAACTTTGAAGTATTAATCATTCTGTATCCGTTGCTATTAAAGGATTCTAAACTTTATTCAAAATCTGAGCAATCGAACCAGGTCTTAAGAAAGCCCGTAAAGCTTCACAATTCTCAAAACGTTAATTATTTGGAGTCGTTGCGAACGTGTTCGCTTACGAATCAATTACAATGTTTCAAGACACTTTCCATTTTTTGGAAGGTGTCTTTTTTTATGGTAGCGACAGTGTGTGTTCTGTCATAAACCAGTATATAAAAATTCACATACTGACAATATGTTTATCTTTCTTACCAAAAGAATAATTGATTCCGATTTCAGCAAGTATACTCATTACGAATAACGCACTTACGCAGATGATACATTTCTTTTTAGTTGATTTCCTCATTTTGATCGCCGCTATTTCTTTTTTCTTTGAATTCATCATACGTTTTTGGGAGATATTTCTTTATTAACTTTTTCTCTCTTGCGTTTTGGAGGGAGTAAGTTGCGGTTTTTTGAGAGATTAGTATGTTTAAACTGAAGAGTTATTAAATAATTAAAGTATAGTAAATCAAAAAACAAATATAATAAATGAAATTTACGCCACTAATATTGCAACCATAGCTTATTTATGCGATCCTAAATATAATAAAACTAACAAAATCAATTAGATTAGAGGGTTAAAATATATGAAAAAAGAAATTCACGTAGTAGGAGCAATCATAGTGGAGAACGGGAAAGTTTTGTGTTGTCAAAGAGGACCTGAACGTGCATTAGCAAATCTTTGGGAATTTCCTGGTGGAAAAATCGAGAATGGTGAGACGAAAGTTCAAGCGCTTGAACGTGAATTGCAAGAAGAATTAAAAATAGAAGTAACGATCGTCAAGGAAGAGTATGCTTTTTGTCGATATGAGTATGATTTTGGTTTCGTTAATTTAACTACATTTATCTGTTATTTAGAATCAGGTGAACCTCAGTTGACAGAACATCTACAAATTAAATGGCTAACACCAAATGAATTAAACCAACTTGAGTGGGCGCCTGCTGATATTCCTACTGTGGAAAAATTAGTAGAAAAAGGTGTGGGAACTGAACAAAATGGATAATTTAGAATTGGCGTTACAAAAGGCATTTATTAATAAGGAAGCTCTAGGTGACGAACTTACACCTAAATTTATTGTTAACAATCCCAAAAAACATGATTATTTATTGAATACATTGAGTAAAGATTTGAAAAGCTGTAAGACTTTTTTTATAGCCGTTGCATTTATAACACCTAGTGGCTTAAATGCAATAAAAACACAACTGGCTGATCTGGCTTTGCGTGGAATCTCTGGAAAAATTTTAACATCAACATACTTAAATTTTAATGATCCACACGTATTTCGAGCATTGTTGAATATTCCAAATGTAGAAGTACGAGTTTCTAAAAAAGAAGGTTTTCATTCAAAAGGATATTTGTTTGAGATGGAGGATTATCAAAGCTTTGTTATTGGTAGTTCGAACCTAACAATGTCTGCTTTGAAACTTAACTATGAGTGGAATGTTAGATTAACTTCAAGAGAGAATGGCGAGATGGTTTCTTCTATTCAAAAGCATCTCATTCAAGAATGGCATGAGGCACAGTCGCTAACCCTAGAATGGGTCGATGCATTTGAAAAAAATTATCATCCTATTGTTAATAGAAAGATGTTAGTGCAAGATGTTTCTGAAAACGAGTGTTTAGATACGCAATATATTTTGCCGAACTCTATGCAGAAAGAAGCGCTTAGAAGTTTAAAAGCGCTTAGAGAAACGGGCGCAACCAAGGGAATGATTGTTTCGGCGACTGGTACAGGGAAAACGTATCTAGCAGCATTTGATGTGCAGCAATTCAATCCTAAACGTGTATTATTTATTGTTCATAGTGAGCTAATTTTAATGAAAGCATTAGAATCATTCAAATTGATTTTAGGTGGAAAAGATGATGATTATGGTGTTTTATCAGGGAATTCTAAGAATTTTGATGCAAAATATCTATTTGGAACAATTCAAACAGTATCTAAAAGTGAATATCAAGAGCGTTTAGGAAAAGAAGCGTTTGACTATATTTTGATTGATGAAGTCCATAAAGCTGGAGCGAAATCTTATATTAAAGCCATTGAATTTTTCAATCCCAAGTTTTTATTGGGAATGACGGCTACACCTGAAAGAACAGATAATTTTAATATCTTTGAGCTATTTGATTATAATGTAGCGTATGAAATACGTTTGCAAGCCGCTTTAGAAGCAGAACTGCTTTGTCCATTTTATTATTTTGGCGTAACTGATTATGAAAAAGATGGTGAAATCATTGATGAAACAACCGATTTAAAACGTTTGCTACAGGAAGAACGAGTTGATTTTTTAATAAAAAAAATTAACTATTATGGTTATTCGGGAGATAGTCCTCGAGGCTTGGTGTTTTGTAGTCGTAAAGACGAAGCAAGGCAGTTAGCAGAGATGTTTAACGATCGTGGAATTCCGAGTGTTTATTTATCTGGTGACCATAATTTTGATAAAAGAGAAAAGGAAATTAAGCGTTTAGATACTGGAGAGATTCATTATATCTTCACGGTTGATATTTTTAATGAAGGCATTGATATCCCTAAAGTAAATCAAGTAATTATGCTGCGAAATACGCAATCTAGTATTATTTTTATTCAGCAATTAGGTCGGGGGCTAAGAAAAGACCCATCAAAAGAATTTGTTACGGTAATTGATTTTATTGGTAATTATAAAAATAACTATATGATTCCTATGGCTTTATCTGGAGATAGTTCTCAAACTAAGAATAGTTTACGTCGCGATACAATTGATGTGACGTATATCAGTGGTTTATCTTCAATTAATTTTGAAAAAGTTGCTCGTGAACGTATCTTTAAATCAATTGATCAAGCTAAATTAGATGCGATGTCAGAACTAAAAGCTAGTTATTTTAAGTTGAAAAATCGGTTGAATAGGGTTCCTTACCTGAATGATTTTCAAGTGTTAGATGGCGTGGATCCATTGTTGATTATAGGTAAAGAAAAAACATACTATAATTTCTTGGAGAGAATTGGGGAAACAGAAGCTAAATTAAGTGAAGAAGAAAACGGTGCACTAAAATTTGTTTCTGTAGAATTGCTATCAGGAATTCGCCCGCATGAACTTTATGTTATTGAAGAATTTTTAATGACAGATAAAGAACAGTTATCTTTAGAGGAAATCACAGCGCTGTTTGATACGTTTAACCTGACGTATACGACAGATACTCTAGCATCTGTTGTTAAAGTCTTAGATTTATCTTTTTACGAATCAACAATTAGAAAACGTTATTTGTTATCACAAATGTTTAAGATGAAAGAAAATTGTTTACAAATAACAGAAAAATTCAGAGAGTTTAAAAAGAATTCTTATTTCATCAATTTGATGTTAGATGTAATCCATACAGGGATTAACAAATCTATGGAGTATGATTTATCCCAACCGTTAAATTTATACAAAAAATATCGTCGTAAAGATGTTTTACGATTATTAAATATGAACTTTAATCAAAATGAACAAAGTATTGGTGGATATACAAACAGTAATAATCATTTTGCTATTTTTGTAACTTTGGATAAAGGCAAAGATTTTAAAGCTGCACGTATTGCTTATGAGGATGAATTTATTGATGAACGAACATTCCATTGGTATACAAAAGCGCCTAGAAATCTACGCTCGCCAGAAGTTCAACTTTTGCGGAATCCTGGGGAATATAAATTTCATTTATTTGTGAAACGGAAATATAATCAAAAAGAGAACGAAACAGATTTCTATTATCTAGGCGAAGTAGCCCCTCTTCAAGAAACTATCCAACAAGTCGAAAAACAAGACAAAGAGGGTAAGAAAAAAAGCGTCGTTAAACTAGACTTTACCTTAGAAACACCTGTAGAACCTAATATGTATGAATTTTTAACGCAGAACACAAACTAAAAAAGCCACTTTCCTCTGGAAAGTGGCTTTTCCCATCCCCTCTCACCGAGAAGACAAAATTTCATAAATCACATAGAGTTCCCAGTTGGAAATCTCTATTCGATAAAACTGTTCTAGGGTATAGAAAATGTTCTTAGCATTTTGGAAAAATGGTTTTTGGTTAATGGTTAGTTCCTCGAGGTTAGCAGGGATTTCATAGTCTTCAACGCCGAGCATTGTCCGCTCTACCATGAGCGCGTTGTGCATCATTAAGTTAAATTTCATTTTGCCGCTGAGTGTGAGGTCGAAGCGTTTTTCAATGTTTTTTGTAACGTTTTCGACTTGTTTAATAATGACGTCAGGATTTAGAAATTCTAGTTTTTCTGACAAGCCTTCTTTCGAGAAGAAGTGAACAAACTCGTTAATCATGCTATCAATGTTATTGGGATGCATCAAGTTTTGGAAAGGTTCCATCAACTGGGTTCCTGCATCTTCGTCTAACATGTCTAAGAGATTCACGCTAGCAACATTCGTATGATTATCTAAGTAGGACGTCGTCAAAATGAGCGAGGTTTCTTTTAAATAATTTTCTTCGGCGTTGGCAATGTCTAACGTGTTCACCAAATCTTTGTATTTTAGAGTAATGACTTTAATGTCAGTATACAGGTATTTTTGACAGATTTGTTTGATTTGCTTGGCAATATCCAGACCTGAAATACTAGAGACAATGATATTTTTTTCCACTGAAAAGCCTTCAAAGTACTGTACATCGGTTTTAAATTTTTTTTCAGCGGTTTTAGCAATACCATAGAAAAGTTGTTCGTTCATTAATTGATGACCAATTTCCAACGCATAGGCAGTGGTCAGGTTGTTGATCACCAAGAGTTCTCCAAGAATTTGCGGTTTCAAACTTTTATAAAGTTGTGTCAGGGAACCCATATCGACGAGCATAATGACGCCTTGTGATGTGTCCCGCTGAGAAAGCCAGTCTTTAACTTCGGCGACGATATCTCGGACGGAGGAGGTTAAGGGCATGTTAATCGCATCGAAAATATAGGTACCACATAATTTGTTGGCAACGGCTTGAATACTTGTGGCAGTCGATTCACCATGCGCCACGAGGAGCGCTTGGTAAGGAATCGTTTCAGAAATTTCTCCGCTGAGTAATACAGATAAGAGTACCTCTGTCAAGAAACGGTATTCTTCTGGCAGCGGACTGACTAAGTTTTTCACGAGGGAAACCGTTCGCGGATAGTGTTCTTTTAACTGTGTTTGGACTGGAAGGAGCACTGTTTCGTTAAATGTTGGCGGTAAAATTTTCAGCAATTTAGCAACATCTTTCATTGGTTTTTCAGTTTGCTCAGGTTGGTTAATAATTAGTTTGTTTTTGGTTTGGACTTCCGTGACTAGGTTTTGTAAAAAATAATCATTTTCCAAGGTTATTTCATCGTCTAAACAATATTTAATGAATTGTGTCAGTTCAGTTTTTAAGTGGGCCAGTGTTTTTTCTTTTGTAAATAAGGCTTCAAATGTTGCGAAAATATCGGAAGAAAGTGTGTTTTCTTCTAACACTTCTTTGTCTAAAGGAATCGTAATCATTGGTTGAGTCGCATCGCCAATGACGACGGGTTGATTGGGCAAAGTTTTTCGTAATTGCGACGCGCAAAGGAGCTGCACTTTGTTGGATAAACTTCCCACGTTGCCAGGTTCGTCATTTGCTAATAATGCCGTAAAGATTTCTTCGTCCACGTTGATGTCTTTGGTCATTCGTTTCGCTTCTCGGTGAAATAAGTTTTTCAAAATCGCAATCCGTTCTCGAATGGGGCGCTCTTTGAAGTTCGGAAGTGAGACGATTACGGAAATTCGGCGATAAAAGGTTGGTAATAAGACTTTTTTCGGGTTTTCGGTGGTCGCAAATAGTAGCCGGACCTTGGAATGCACCATTTTTCCTTCTTCACCAATGGGGCGGAAGGTTCCTGTATCCATAAACTGAAAGAGTTTTTCTTGGTTTTCGTTGGATAATCGATGTACTTCATCTAAAAAGAGTACGGAATTATTAGCTTGGGCCAAGAGTCCTTGTTTTTCTGATTCAGCCCCAGTGAATGCGCCTTTGGTATGGCCGAAGAGAATGGATGATAGCAATTCGGGATTGTTGGCGTAATCGGCACAGTTAAAGGTGTAGAATTTTTCCAGGCCAATGATTTGTTCATTTTTCAGATACTCATAAATCAGTTTTGCCAAAAAGCTTTTGCCGACGCCACTGGCTCCATGGATTAATAAAGGCATACCCAATGGGGGATACAACATAGCGGCTTTGCATTGTTCGATGGCTTTTTTGGCGCTGCCTTGGCTACCGATGTATTGTCGAAACACATCGGTCGTAGGGGTTGTTGCACGGGTTAATTGCCAATAAACGGGTTTTTTTCCCGTTTGTTGGACTTCACCTTTTTCCAATAATTTATTTAAGTATAAGCTGGTTACCGAGCGGCTTAATTGAATTTTTGTGGCAATTTCTTGTGTGCTCATCGGGGTGTTGCTGGTTTCTAAAATATCAACTAAGTGTTGGTAGGTCTCCAAGCGCATGATTCATCGTCCTTCCAAAAGAGAGGTCGGGACAGGGGGTGCTTCTGTTCCCGCCGTTTATCAGCTTTTAAGCCTGAGATAAAAATCACTTTGGATTTTTGTCTCAGGCTCTAAGTGTTTAATAATTAAATGTTTATTGTTTCAATTTTAACAGATGCCTAGTAATCCTAGCAAGATGCCTAAGAACATGATGCCAAACATCACTACGTTAACATTGACTTTTTTGCGTAATAGCCAGAAAGCAAGTAATGTCACGGCTAATGGTACGATACCGACGAATAGTTGATCCAAATAGTCTTGGATTTTAACTACGTCTTCGCTTCCTTTAACGGAAACTTCAAGAATCGTTTTGAATTTTACATTTGAAGCAGTCATACTGCCCATCATCATTAAGCCTAGCATACTCGATACTTTTGTGAGTATCTTCATTCCGCCTGATTCGTACATTTTTTGGATAAAACTTTCACCGATTGAGTAGCCGCTATACAACGCATAATAGTGAATTAAGAACGCAGGGACGTTGTATAAAAGTAAGAAGACAATCGCCCCTAATGGCGAACCAGTGCTGGCTAATGAAATCCCAATACCGGCAGCAATGACACGCAAGATGCCCCAGAAGAAGGAATCACCGATGCCTGAAAGTGGCCCCATTAGTGAGGCTTTAACCGCTGTAATAGAGCTAGCATCAAAATTTTCGTCTTCACTGTTTTGTTTTTCCATCGAAGCAACGAGCCCCATGATGAAGTTATTGATATGCATGGTTGCATTGAACCAAGTGGTGTGACGCACCAATGCCTCGGCCCGTTCTTCCTTGGTTTTATAAAAACGATTGATAACTGGGAGTAAAGTGTACATGACACCCACTGCGTGGTATTGTGTAGCTCCTGTCCGGCTAGCGTTCATCGTCCAAGAACGCCAGAAAACAGAGCGCATCATTTTTTTCTCTTCTTTAGATAAATTCTCTTTTAACTTCATGCGAAAAAGTCCTCCTCTTCGATTTCTTTCGCGCTGCCTTCAACCGCAGAAGACGCCGCAGGTTTTCTTTTTAGAATGTCACGAAATTCTACATCCCGTTGGGCACTCACGACACAAATTACTGTCCCGATGACCGCTACCGCAACGGCTGGTAATTGTAGGTACGCGGTTAAAACAAAGCCTAAAATGTAAAAGACGGCTAATTTATTATCCCATAACAGTTTCATTAACATGGCAAACCCAACGGCAGGTAAAAGTCCGCCAGCTGCGCTTAAGCCGTTCATCAAATTTTGTGGAATACTTTCAACAAACAGATTTACTGGCCCGCTTCCTGCTAAAATTCCGATAAATGAAATCGAAGCGATGATTAAATAATAAATGATCCACGTTCCGTAATGCAGTGTTACAACCATTTTTTGGTTGCCTTCACGTGCTGCTTTGTCAAGAGAAGGAGCAAAGATATTCATAAAGACATTTTTTAAAAACATCACCACGAAAGCGGCTAACATCCCAATTGGTACGGCTAACGTCATGGCGGCTTTTTGTTCGACATTTGAAATAATTGCAAACGTTGTGGCTAAAGTAGTCGCAGTTACAGGTTCCGCTGCGATAACACCACCGATATTAACATTTCCTAAGAAAATTGCTTCCAGAGAGGCTCCCATTAGAACCCCTGTTTTCATGTCGCCCATTAAAATTCCTGTGACTAATCCAACGACTAAGGGACGTTCCATCATACTTTGACCAGTTAAATAATTCCCAGCAAAACAGATAAATACAGCTAAGGCTGCCATTGTTGCATGCATAAGCATTGTTCATTTCCTCCTTTTAATTGACGGCTTGTTTTAGACTTAATTTTGAGTTGGTTGGTAGGACTTGGTTATAGCTTTCCACATGAGTCAAACTGGCTAATTCTTTGGCAGCTTCTAACTCTTCAGGGTTTAATTGGACACTTGGGAAAACCATTGTTTTGGTGGCTGGATCTGATTTATCAAAGCGGCCAGCGTTGGCAACATTCACACTTTCAATATCTGTCACGTTTTTCGCAATTTTAGTAGCATCCGCTACACTGTTCACAATTACAAAAATTCGTTTGTCTTTACCACGAGGATCATTAAAGACATCAATCGCATCATCGACTGAGCGAATTAATAGTTTCATGCCATTAGGGACAGCCATTTTTAACGTCATTTGCATTACTTCGTTTTTGGCTGCTTCATCATTCGCTACAACTAATAAGGGGGCATTCAATTCTTTGGTCCAAACTACGGCTACTTGGCCGTGAATTAATCTGTCGTCTACTCGTACTTGTGTAATCATTTTAATTTCCTCCTAAAAAAAGTTTTCTTCTTCATTTGATGGGTTTAATTCAACGAATTGAATTTGTGCTTCAGCAATTGCTGCTTGAATATCTTCTTTGGTTAGCTTTGCGCCTTCTTTTAAGAAAATCAGCGACAAGGCAATGGCTAAGTTGGCATTGGAAATGATAAAAACATTGTCTGGTTTTGTCGTCATGACTTCTTGAACAATTTTTTGATTGACACTACCACCATATAAATCTGTTAAAATAATAGCTTGTTCTTCTGCGCCAAGGGACTGAAGAAACGTTTGAATAATTGGCGTGTAGTCCTCAGGAGTCACATAGGCATTGATGACCGCCAGCTCTTTTCCTTTGTCTGCGAGAATATCCAAGGAACTTTGGAAGCCTTTCGCTAAGTTTCCGTGACTAGCAATTAAAAATTTTCTTTTCATTCTTTTCACCTCACTTTTATATAAAGCAAGTTCTGTGCCAAAAAAAGAGAACTCTAAATCCTTGATTTGAAAGGGTTTTAACGCTCTCGGAACTGTTTAAACAGTTTTGAATCAAAATAAACACGTTAATCGTTGGCTAGTTTGTTGTTGAAAAATAGCTAAGCAAAACTGTGAAATTTAATCAAAATAACCCCCGTTTTTATCGAGAAGTGTTACAATAATATTCATGAATATTTATACATTAAGGAGAGTTACGAATGACTGATGCTCTTGTGATACAAGATTTACGCAAAGTGTACGCTTCAGGTGTTGAAGCGTTGCGGGGGATTGATTTAACAGTCGAAGAAGGCGATTTTTATGCTCTTTTGGGACCGAATGGCGCAGGAAAATCAACGACGATTGGGATTGTGACCTCGTTAGTTAATAAGACTTCGGGGAAAGTCAAAATTTTTGGGTATGATTTAGATACGGAGATGGTGCGGGCGAAGCAACAGATTGGGTTAGTGCCGCAGGAGTTTAACTTCAATCCGTTTGAAACGGTCCAGCAGATTGTGGTCAATCAAGCGGGCTATTATGGGGTGTCTCGTAAAGAAGCCATGAAACGGAGTGAAAAGTATTTAAAACAATCCAACTTATGGGAAAAACGGAACGAACGGGCTCGGATGCTTTCTGGCGGAATGAAACGTCGCTTGATGATTGCTCGCGCGCTGATGCATGAGCCGAAGTTATTGATTTTAGATGAACCGACTGCAGGTGTCGATATTGAATTGCGTCGTGAAATGTGGGCCTTTTTACAAGAGTTAAATGCGCAGGGAACCACGATTATTTTGACGACCCATTACTTAGAAGAAGCTGAGATGTTGTGTCGCAACATTGGGATTATTCAGTCTGGTGAATTGATTGAAAACACCAGCATGAAGCACTTGTTAGCAAAATTACAATTTGAAACGTTTATTTTTGATTTAGCACCTTATACGCAGGCGCCAGTTATTGAAGGCTATCAAAGCGTATTTGAGGACGAGTTAACGTTAGCGGTGGAAGTGGAACGAAACCAAGGAGTCAATCACTTGTTTGAACAGCTAAGTCAACAAGGAATCAAAGTATTGTCAATGCGGAATAAGTCCAACCGTTTGGAAGAGCTCTTCTTGAAGATTACCGAGGATACGTACCAAAGGGAGGATCAACATGTTTAGTCTGTATTTTACTGCTTTAAAAAGTTTAGCTGTGAAGGAAACCAACCGTTATTTACGGATTTGGGTCCAAACACTGGTACCGCCAGTGATTACGACGTCCTTATATTTTGTGATTTTTGGGAAAATGATTGGCGGGCGAATTGGCGACATGGGCGGTTTTTCTTATATGGAATTTATCGTGCCAGGTTTAATTATGATGTCAGCCATTACAAGCTCGTACGCCAATGTTTCGTCTTCCTTTTTCTCACAAAAATTCCAGAAAAATATCGAAGAAATTCTCGTGGCGCCAGTTCCAACTCATGTGATTATTTGGGGATTTGTGATTGGTGGCGTTGGTCGTAGTATTTTGGTCGGTGCGTTAGTCACCATCATTTCTCTATTTTTTGTCCCATTGCACGTTGTTTCTTGGCTGATGGTCATCATGACTTTATTGATGACAGCGATTCTTTTTTCTTTAGCTGGTTTGTTAAATGGTATTTTTGCGCAATCCTATGATGATGTATCGATTGTGCCGACCTTTGTGTTACAGCCTTTAACCTATTTGGGTGGGGTTTTCTATGCCATTTCCATGTTGCCGCCATTTTGGCAAGCTGTCTCAAAAGTTAATCCGATTGTTTACATGATTTCTGGGTTCCGCTACGGTTTCCTAGGGGTTCAAGATGTGCCAATTGGTATTTCTATGACCATTTTAATCTTATTTATTGTCGTTTTATATGGCATTTGTTGGTACCTTGTAGAAACAGGGCGTGGTTTACGTAGTTAAGCCGTAAAAAGATTAAACTGTCTGAATCACTCATTCTAGCGAGCAGATTCAGACAGTTTTCTTGTTTCTAAGTATGCTTTTTTGATTCTTCGTGCATTTCCCTGTATAATAGCAATGTTTCGCACCAGAATATGTCGACAAGTTGTCGTTGAAAATAAAGAAAAAATCAGAAACGGAGTATATGAAGATGAGCAAGAATTTTTGGGCAACATTGCCAAAGCCCTTTTTTGTTTTAGCACCAATGGAAGATGTCACTGATGTGGTCTTTCGTCATGTCGTGAAAGAAGCTGGGGCGCCAGATGTGTTTTTTACAGAGTTTACTAATTCAGATAGTTATTGTCATCCTGAAGGAAAAGACAGTGTGCGCGGGCGCCTCGTTTTTACAGAAGATGAACAGCCAATGGTGGCACATATTTGGGGGGATAAACCGGAATTTTTCCGTGAAATGAGTATCGGTGTAGCGGAGATGGGCTTTCAAGGATTAGATATAAATATGGGCTGTCCTGTGCCTAACGTGGCTGAGCGTGGAAAAGGCAGCGGGCTGATTTTGCGCCCAGAAGTTGCGGCTGAATTGATTGACGCCGCCAAAGCAGGTGGCTTACCTGTTAGTGTCAAAACACGCATTGGGTTTACTGAAATGGCGGAAATGGAGGCGTGGATCACGCATTTATTAGAGCAAGACATTGCGAATCTATCCATTCATTTGCGAACACGAAAAGAGATGAGCAAAGTGGATGCCCATTGGGAGGTCATTCCGCAAATTATGGCTATTCGGGACCGTGTCGCACCGCAAACGACAATTACGATTAATGGGGATATTCCCGATCGTCAAAAGGGCCTAGAATTAGCAGAACAATATGGTGTAGATGGCATCATGATTGGTCGGGGGATTTTTAAAAATCCTTATGCCTTTGAAAAAGAACCCAAAACACATACGCCACAAGAATTACTGGGCTTGTTACGTTTACAATTGGATTTGCAAGACAAGTATGCAGAATTGGTGCCTCGCTCCATCGTTGGGCTGCATCGCTTCTTCAAAATTTATGTCAAAGGCTTTCCAGGTGCCAGTGATTTAAGAGCACAATTAATGAATACAAAATCAACGGATGAAGTGCGCCAGTTGTTAGCGACGTTTGAAGCAGAACATGGTGTGCTTGACTAAATAAAAAAAGAGAGGAGGTAGCATTTTAGCTAATGCTACCTCCTCTCTTTTGAATGCTTAATGCGCAATCATTTCTTGGGCAATTTCTTGTTTGCTTAAGTCGTTTGGATAATACGTTGGCCAGTTGTCCATTTCATTGAACAGACTTTCTTGGCTATCGCCGCCGAAGAAGATGTGGAAATGAGCGGCTTTCGTTGGTGCGATGTTGTGGTCGCTAAATTGGACGTATTTAAACCGCCCAGCATTGGCATCGTCTGTTTCAAAAAGGAAACGGACGCCACGGTTGCCTTTTGCATAGTTTAAAATTTTATAACCGGCTGCTTTATAGGTGAATTTTTGTGGTTTGCCATTGACCAGAAATTCAATGGTGGAATCAGTGATGTTGATGTGGTCGACATCGGTTTGATAGCCGGCATCATAGTAGGTTTTGTATTCGGTTGGTGTTTTATCTTTTTTCAGTTTCGCTTTGTAATCGAAGACTTGGTCTAATGTGCCATCTTTTAATAAAGGATAGACGGATTGCCAATTTCCAGCGTAATCTGTCAGTGTTCTCTCAGCCACCTCACTGTCTTTGAAATAGCCGTTAGCCACGGTTTTTTCTGTTTTTTCAGAGGTTTCTGGCTGAACCTCTTTCCCAGCTGTATCTGTTGTTTTTTTCAAAGCAGTTAAGTTTTCTTTCATTACAGAAAGATAATCTTCGCCATTGTCCATTTGTTTTTGTGTCAAACTTTCTAGCGGGTTTAGGACTTCCAATTGAACATTCGCTTCGTCAGCTAACGTTTTAGCAATTTTATCGTTGGCATTTTTTTCAAAATAAATATAGCGAATTTGGTTGTCTGTGACATATTTTTTCAACTCTGCCAAGCGCCCTGCTGTTGGCTCTTGTTCAGGTGTTAAACCAGCTATTGGCACTTGTTTTAAGCCGTAATCTAAGGCAAGATAACCAAATGCAGCATGTTGGGTAACAAAACTTTTTTGCTTAGCGTCTTTCAAAGCTGTTTGGAACTCTTTGTCTAAGGCTGTTAATTTTGTTAAGTATTTTTCTGCGTTTGTTTCAAATGTTTTGGCTTTTTTAGGGTAAAGTTTGACTAATTGTTCTTTGATGTTTGTAACTTCTTGGATGGCACGATGGGGCGAAACCCAAGTATGCGGATCTAATTCATGGTGGTGGCCTTCTTCGCCATGTTCGTGGTCATGGTCGTGTCCGTCTTCGTCACTGCCAGGAAGTAAGACCATGTTTTCGGTACCTTTAATGACGTTCGGGGCTCCTTTTTTCCAGCCTTTAGCAGCTTTTGGTACCCAAGATTCCATATTTTCATTGTGGTAAACGAAAACATCCGCATCATGGATGGTAGCCATATCTTTGGCGGATGGTTCATAATCGTGAGGTTCAGAACCAGCAGGGATTAACAATTTGACGTCTCCTTCATCGCCTACAATATTTTTAGTGAAATCGTACATAGGATAAAAAGTCGTGACAATGGATAGTTTTTCTTTACCGTCAGCGGTTTTATCAGAGGTGTTTGTTTTGCCGCAAGCGCCGAAAAGGATTAGCGCTAAGGCGGCTAACAGGGGAAGAGTAAATTTTTTCATAGGTGTGCTCCTTTAGTGAATTACGCAATTTTCTTTTGTTTATTGCGCTTATGTTCTTTAATGATTTTAAGTGCGCGTTTTCGTGTTTTGATGTTGGGACTTTTCAGTCGACGATAAGCGCTAGATAAGTCAGTTTTTTCCATTATATATAGGACCTCCATTTCGTAAAAAATAATTTACGGAGTAGCTATTTTGTTGAGGGTTTGAAAGGTTTCTTGAATTTTTTTTGTCTCTAATTCTTTGCCAATCAGAACAATTGTCGTTTCTTGAGGGGGTTGATTCGTCATTTGAAAGGCCACTTGCTGGTTGACGCCTTGCATGGCAATGGCCAAGTCATGCTCCTGTAAGGCGAGAATCCCTTTGAAACGGTATAACTTTTCCTGATGTGTATACATTAACCAATCAAGCCAACGAGTGAAAAGAGGTTCGTTGAGGGCTGAGGACGCCGTTAACGTAAGGGAGTGAAAGGTATGGTGATGATGCTCGTGGGCGTGCTCATGCGGGGAATGAGTCATTTCGTGTTCTGTAAGTGTCGCCGTAAACTTATTTAATTGAAAAAAGTCACTAGCCAAAAGAGGCTCGTTGGCTTGAAAGGATAAAATATCAGCAAAAGGATTAATGGTACGAAGGGTTTCTTGGAACGTTGGTAGCTGAGTGCTGTCTGCTGGTTCCTTGACAGAAAAAAAGAGGCGATCTGCTAAGGCCAGTTGTTTGATGGCTTCGGCTTCTTGAAGCTGTTGTTGCCAATGATGCCCATCAACGACCGTTAAGAGACTGTCTATATAGAAATGATTTTTGATGTGCGGGGTCGTTAAAATTGTTTGAATGATTGGTTGCGGATCAGCAATGCCCGTTGTTTCTAAAATGACTTGGGCAATGGGTTGTTGTTCTTCTTGGTACACTTCTAAGATTGCTGATAAAGAGGCAAGAAGATCTCCTCGTAAGCTGCAGCACATGCAACCGTTATTTAATTGAATAATTCGTTCCGTGGTTTGTAAAAGTAATGCGTGGTCAACGCCTGTTTGACCAAATTCATTTTCAATAATAATAATTTCTTCTTTAGGAAACGGTGACTGCGCAAGCGCATGGTTAATTAAGGTTGTTTTTCCTGCGCCTAAAAAGCCAGAAACAATGGTGATTGGAATGCCCATCAAGTTTTCCTCCTGTTATTTGACTTCAGTGAAAAGTGCGCGGCGCCGTAATTTTGGTGAATATTTTTTCAGCTGTAATTTTTCTGGTGTATTTCGTTTGTTTTTACTTGTTAAGTAAAGGCGCTCGCCAGTTTCAGCGCAAGCTAACGTAATGGTTTGGCGCATAGTACCGTCCTCCAATTTGATTTTTTTAATTGCGTATAAAAGATAAAAGGGGCTGCGAGGTCAGCCCAAATGCGACCGTCCTCGCTAGTTGTCTTTATCGAAATAATGAGTTACCAGCTTGCTTTTTTGACGCCAGGAATCAAGCCTTGGTGAGCCAATTCACGGAAACGAATCCGAGACATGCCAAATTTACGCATGTAGCCACGTGGGCGCCCATCTGTTTGATCGCGGAGTTTTAAGCGACTTGGATGAGCATCTTTTGGCAATTTGCTAAGACCTTCATAATCGCCAGCTTCTTTTAAGGCTTGGCGAATAGGCGCATATTTTGCAATCATTGCTTGTTGTTTTTTTGCTTTAGCAATTTTTGATTTTTTAGCCATAAGGCACTTCCTTTCTTTTTGGATTTATAAAATCTAAATCGTAATGGTTACGATTTGAACGGAAGTATATTATCAGGTGTTGCGTTGTTTGTCAAGTTAGAATTTCGTTTTTTTTAGGACTTGCTAAGTTGAGAAGTTAGAAATGTTTGTTTTAGCGCTGTTTTGTAGTATCTTTTAAGAAAGAGTAAAAAGGAGTGAAGATGGCAATGGTAGAACGTTTGACGATTATTCGTGGTGTGGAAAAATTTGAATTACAAACGAAAACAGCGCGCTGGGTGTTAGCAAAAGAAGAGGGATATTCGCCAGTTCAAATGCTCGTTTCGGCAATTGGCGCTTGTGGGGGGTACGTGTATCAATCCGTTTTGGAAAATTCGCACATTCCCTTTGAGTTTGAAAAAATAGAAGTCACGTATTCAAGAGAAGTAGAGAGACGCGCACAACCATTAAAACAGGTAACGATTCTCTTTTATGTGACTGTTCCAGAAGCCTTTCAAGCACGGGCGACACGGTGTTTGAAGCTTGTCTCCCCAAACTGTCCAGTGATTCAATCATTGGCTGAAAGAATTACTGTCGAAGAAACAGTTGTATTTAAAAAGTAAACTATTAGAGACATTATCGTTACGAGCGCTTTTCCCTTTTTGGATGCCTCGTTTCTGAGAATGTCTTTTTTTTAGTAGGAGCGTGGGGAAATAGCTGTAGAAACAGGAAATTTTTAATTCATTTGTACAAAATAATACAGACAAAAAACAGATAGTGTTTTTTTCACAAATAAAAAGGTTGCTTTTTTTTCTGTTTTAGTAGATGATGTAAGTAGTTACATCTCTGGTATAACGCTGTTTTGCGAAACGTGTGTTATTTTTTAATTCGTAATAGTTTTTTTAAATCGTTTCACAGAATTACTTTAATTGTTATACAGTTTTTTTAGTTGTTATAGTTTGTTTGTCGGCCTTTAGGAGGTAATCATGATTGAGTTAGTGAATGTGTCGAAAGTCTATCAAGAGACACACGCGTTAAAAAATATTCACTTTTCTGTCCAACCAGGAGAAATCGTTGGGATTGTTGGGAAAAGTGGCTCTGGCAAGTCCACGTTGTTACGTTTGTTGAATTTAATGGAACAACCGAGTGAAGGGGAGATTCGTATTGATGGCAAAAATGTTCAAACCTTCTCTAAAAAAGAAGTTCGCCAGCAGCAACAACAAATGGGGATGGTGTTTCAGCATTACAATTTGTTAGAAAATTTGAAAATTTATGATAATGTTGCGTTGCCTTTGAAACTTTTAAAAGAGAAACAGCCTGAAAAAATTGAGCGTTTATTAACGTTTGTTGATATGGCCCATAAGGCAGAAGCGTATCCTGCTCAGCTTTCTGGTGGGGAAAAACAGCGTGTCTCTATTGCTCGAGCGTTGAGCCGTAATCCAAAATGGTTATTATGTGACGAGGCAACGAGTTCATTAGATGAAGAAAATACAGAAAGTGTCGTTCGACTATTACATAAGACGCATCAGGAATTCCGACCGACTATTTTCTTTGTTAGTCACGAATTAGAAACCGTGAAGCGCTTATGTAATCGTATCTTAGTGATGGAAAAAGGTCAGTTAATTGGCGAATTTCTGAATAATCCTCAGCAATATGAGGAAGAACCGCTTTCCTATTTAGAAAAAGTGGAAAGGAGTTTGCGTCCATGACTTTTTCAGAAACCTTTGCCGAATATTGGCCATCTATGCTGGTCGGTTTAAAAGAAACAGGGATTATGATGTCGATTTCGATGGCTATCTGTTTGCTTGTCGGCTTGCCTTTAGGCTTAGGACTATTTTTGGCTAATCCGAAAGTCAAAGGACATCAACCTTGGCTATACTGGGTTTTAAATTTCATTGTAACTGTTATTCGTTCGTTTCCTTATTTATTATTTGTGATTGCGTTGATTCCAGTTACTCGTTCTGTTTTAGGAAAGGCGTTTGGCCCAATTCCTTCATCTGTGCCATTGAGTATTGTTGCGATCGCGATTTTTGCTCGCTTGGTTGAACAAGTGCTGTTGGATGTTCCAGAAGAAATTTATTTTTTAGCTAATTCGTTAGGCACCTCGAAAGTCCAATACATTTGGCACTTTTTATTGGTGGAAGCACGTAGCGGATTGGTCCTTGCTTACACAACCACGACAGTGAGTATGGTTTCATATTCCACGGTGATGGGTGTTGTTGGTGGCGGCGGGATTGGCGATTTTGCAGTTCGTGTCGGGTATCAACGGTATGAATACGGTATTATGTATGTTGCCATTGTGATTATGATTGCACTGGTCTTCATTTTACAAATGCTTGGGAACTTCATTGCCCAAAAACTAGACAAAAGAAAGTAGGAGGACAAAAGAATGAAGAAGTTTTATTTAGCAACATTCGCTGTTATTGCAACAGTTATTTTAGCTGCCTGTGGGGGAAATAAACAAGCAGATCAGAAAGAAGACAAGGAGATTACCGTTGCCGTGCAATTGGAATCTTCAAAAGATATCTTGGAAATTGCCAAGAAAGAAGCTGAGAAAAAAGGGTACAAAATTAACATTATGGAAGTGAGCGACAATGTTGCCTACAATGATGCCGTGCAACATGACGAAGCGGATGCCAATTTTGCCCAACATGAACCATTTATGGAAATGTTTAACAAAGAGAAAAAAGCTGATTTAGTGGCTGTTCAACCGATTTATTATTTTGCTGGTGGTTTCTATTCAAAAGAATACCAAGATGCGAAAGATTTACCTGAAAATGCCAAAGTGGGGATTCCTAGCGATCCAACCAATGAAGGTCGTGCTTTAGCAATTTTAAATGCAAACGGCGTGATTAAATTAAAAGAAGGTGTCGGCTTTAACGGCACGGTGGCAGATGTCGTGGAAAATCCTAAAAACATTACTTTTGAAAGCATTGATTTACTGAATTTAGCTAAAGCCTATGATGAAAAAGACATCGCTATGGTGTTCTGCTACCCAGCCTACTTAGAACCTGCTGGTTTAACAACGAAAGATGCGATTTTGTTAGAAGATGAAGAAGCAAGTAAACATTACGCATTGCAAGTTGTGACACGTAAAGGCGAAAAAGATAGCGAAAAAATCAAGGTTTTAAAAGAAGCGATGACAACAAAAGAAGTTGCTGAATACATCAAGAAAAATTCTAAAGGCGCTAATATTCCTGCGTTTTAATGAATAGAAAAAATGAAGCCTCTTTTTTGAGAAGCTTCATTTTTTTCTTTTCTTTGATTTATAGTATAGTTAATAGGAAGGAGGTGCCGGTGTGGTCGAATTATTTATTTTAATGATGGAACGGGTGGGCTTAATTATTTTACTGGCCTTTCTTTTAGTGAATGTGCCTTATTTTAAGCGTGTTTTATTAAGTCGTGAAAAAATGTCTTCAAAAGTTCAGTTGATTTTGATTTTTGGTTTATTTGCTATTATTTCTAATTTTACAGGTATCGAAATCGCTAAGAATCAGATTGTTCCCAATAATTTACTAACCTATTTAAGCAGCAATGCTTCCATTGCGAATACGCGTACGTTAGTAATTGGCGTTTCTGGATTAGTGGGTGGTCCGATTGTCGGCAGTACGGTTGGTTTAATTGCTGGCTTTCATCGGGTTATTCAAGGCGGGGGGCATAGTTTCTTTTATGTGCCTGCTTCTTTAATTGTTGGCTTAATTGCTGGTTTTTTAGGGAGCCGCATGGCAAAGCAAACCGTTTTTCCGTCTGCCGGCTTTTCTGCCATTGTCGGAGCGTGCATGGAAATGATTCAGATGATGTTTATTTTCTTTTTCAGCGGTGATCTATCGGATGGAGCCACGTTGGTTCGTTTTATTGCGCTGCCGATGATTTTGTTAAATAGCGTAGGAACGTTCATTTTTATGTCGATTCTAACGACGACATTGAAACAAGAAGAGCAGGCCAAAGCGGTTCAGACGCACGATGTTTTGGAATTAGCAGCGGAAACACTGCCATATTTTCGAGAAGGACTCAATAAAAATTCCAGCAAAAAAGTTGCGGAGATTATTAAGCATTATACAAAAGTCAGTGCGATTAGCATGACAAACAGTCATCAAATTTTAGCTCATGTTGGCGCAGGAAGCGACCATCATATTCCAGAGCTAGAAGTCATTACAGAGCTTTCTCGGGAAGTGTTACGGACGGGCCGAATGACCATCGCACATGCCAAAGAAGAAGTTGGTTGTTCGGACCCTAATTGTCCGTTGCAAGCGGCGATTGTGATTCCATTATTTTCCCATCAGCAAATTGTTGGCACCTTAAAAATGTACTTTACGGATCCAGCGCAGTTAACGCATGTCGAGGAACAGTTAGCAGAAGGTCTTGGGACAATTTTTTCTTCACAAATTGAATTAGGGGAAGCGGAAGTACAATCAAAATTACTTAAAGAAGCTGAAATTAAATCCTTGCAAGCGCAAGTGAACCCGCATTTCTTCTTTAATGCCATCAATACTATTTCCGCATTAATGCGGAAAGACAGTGAAAAAGCGCGGAAACTATTGCTCCAATTAAGTAAATACTTTCGAGGCAACTTACAGGGAGCCGTGCAAACTACGATCCCAGTTTCACAAGAACTAGAACAAGTAAAAGCCTATTTGTCATTAGAACAAGCACGGTTTCCGAATCGTTATCAAGTAACATTTGACGTGGAAGAAGCGGTTGCTTCAGAAAAAGTACCGCCGTATGCGATTCAGGTGTTAGTGGAAAATACCATCAAGCATGCATTTGGCAGCCGGAAGGAGAACAATCAAGTTCGGGTAGTGGTCAAAGCAAAACAACATAAATTACATGTGGATGTGTATGACAATGGGCAAGGGATTCCTGAAGAACGCCGCTTGTTATTAGGAAAGACGACAGTGACTTCGGAAAAAGGCACCGGCACGGCACTGGAAAACTTGTCCCGCAGAATGGCGAACCTTTATGGATCAGAAGGTTGTTTTTTAATTGAAAATTTAGAGACAGGCGGGAGCCATGTTCATTTAGAAATCCCGATGGAACAGGAGGAATTAGATGCACGTATTAATCGTTGATGATGAACCCTTAGCACGAGAAGAATTGAGTTATCTTGTTTCCCAACATCCGCAAGTGATGAGCGTTGCAGAAGCGGATTCTGTGGCGGAGGCAATGGAAGAGATGATGGATCAAAAGCCAGATTTGTTATTTTTAGATATTCATTTGACCGATGAAAGCGGGTTTGATTTAGCGGAAAAATTAACCCATCTTAAAAAAGCGCCCTACTTGGTCTTTGCAACCGCCTATGATCAATATGCGTTAAAGGCCTTTCAAGTGAATGCAAAAGATTATATTTTGAAACCTTTTGAAGAAGAAAAAATAACACAAGTCATTGAAAAAGCATCGAAAGAAATGGCTCAAGCTGTCCCAGAAAACACTGCTGAAAAAGGACCGAAATCTGAAGCAATACCTATTCAAGGGGAAGACCGCATTTATCTTGTGGCGCCAGAAGATATTTACCTCGTTTCTGTCGAAGAACGGCAACTGAGCATTTTTGTGGATCAACAGGTCTACAAGATGACAGGGACCCTCAACAGTATCGAACAGAAATTACCTGCCACGCTCTTTATTAAAACGCATCGAAGTTTCATCTTGAATCGAACAAAAATTCAAGAAATCCAGCCGTGGTTTAATAACACGTTGCAAGTAATTTTAACCAACGGCTCAAAAGTACCTGTTAGCCGTTCATACGTCAAAGAATTTAAAGAAAAACTTGGCTTAAGTTAAAAAATCACCACTTGAAATGTCGAATGCATTTCAAGTGGTGATTTTTGCATTTGGTGAAGAAATTCTGGCATTTCATGAAAAAAAGCCCTTAAAAAAACGTTTTCTTTATATACTTAACCCATAGAAAACAGAGAAAAGGGAGCGAAGAAGAATGGAAAAGAAAGTATATTCATTTTTACAACAAGCAGCAGTTTTTGCCATTATTATGTTAATCGCCAACGGCTTGGCGTTCATTTCCCCAATACCAATGCCTGCTTCAGTAATTGGCATGGTGTTATTGTTCATTGGTTTATGTACAAAAGTTGTTAAATTGGAGCAAGTGGAAGGGCTAGGTAATAGCTTATCAACGGTTATTACATTTTTATTTGTTCCTTCAGGGATTTCCTTAGTTAACTCTTTAGGGATTATGCAACAATTTGGCGTTCAAATTGTTTTTGTTATTTTAGTAGCGACACTAGCGTTACTAGCAACGACTGGTTGGACGGGCGCCTTTTTATTGCATATGAAAGATGCTCGAAAAGAAAAAGAACCCGCAGCAACGAAGAAAGCGAAAGGAGAGGTTCGCGCATGAATCCGTATGTTGGCATTATTATTTCATTAGCTGTATTTGGCATAGGTACTTGGTTGTTTAAAAAAAGCAAAGGTTTCTTCTTATTTACGCCATTATTCGTTGCGATGATTTTAGGCGTTGTCGTTTTAAAAGTAACAGGAATTAGTTACGAGCAATACAATGAAGGTGGCAAATATATCAGCTTCTTTCTAGAGCCTGCGACAGTAGCGTTTGCGATTCCTTTATATAAAAAGAGAGACGTGTTGAAAAAATATTGGTTAGAAATTTTAACGGCGTTAACAATTGGTTCTTTTGGTTCGCTAGTGGCTGTTTATTTTGCAGGAAAAGTGATTGGCATGGATAATCATTTAGTGGCCTCAATCTTACCACAAGCTGCTACAACAGCGATTGCCGTACCTATTTCTCAAACTGTTGGCGGCATTGCTTCTATTACGGCGTTTACCGTAATCTTCAATGGTGTACTAACCTATGCCTTGGGTCGAATTGCATTGAAATGGTTTAAGATTAACAATCCAATCGCCAAAGGTTTAGCTTTAGGTGCGGCCGGACATGCCCTAGGTGTGGCAGTTGGCATGGAAATGGGTGAAACAGAGGCTGCTATGGCTAGTATTTCTGTCGTAGTGGTTGGCGTAGTTACTGTTTTAGTAGTTCCTTTCTTTGCAACGGTCATTGGTCTATAAAAAAGTGAGGAATCCCACTTTTTTATGAGTAGCTAATTTCTATCAGCTAGCAGTCTCTGCTTATTCTGTGAATGCTAGTTATCACTAATCCGCAGGCTCGGAGTTAAAATGAGTGTAAAAAAGCCAACCTTATCCATAGTAAGGTTGGCTTTTGTGTTGTTTACAGGATTTTTTGAGTATAGATAGGGCGCATGGAAGGATTGACCAGTCTTTTTATAGAATGGTTGCTCCTAAAGTTTGTTTAAAGTGGCGTAACGCCCATTCGTGTCCTTGTTCATCAAAACTAGCAACGGCGCGTTCAGGAATCATTAATTGATAGCCTAAATTATAGGCATCAACAGCCGTATGCAACACGCAAATATCTGTACAAACACCAGTTAAACAAAGCTCTGTAATTCCTCGTTCTCGTAACCGAATGTCCAAATCCGTGCCACTAAAAGCAGAATAGTGCCGTTTGTCCATCCAATAAACGGTTGCCTCATTTTTGTGAGCTTGATAAAAATCAGCTAGCGAGCCAAACAGATTACGCCCGTCAGTTCCTAAGACATTGTGGGGCGGGAAAAGTTTATTTTCAGGATGATAGCGATCTAGGGGGTCATGCCCATCAATGGCAAAAACCACAAAATCGCCATTGTCAAAATAGTGCTTTGTTTGTTGAACAAGGGCCGTTTCAATAGCTTGTCCAGCGGCACCAGTGGTTAGTTTTCCGTCTGTGGCGACAAAATCATTTGTATAATCAATGGAAATCAGAGCTTTCATTTGGCAACCTCCTAAAGGTTAAAGTCATTTTGTTCATTTTACAGCTTTTAAGAGGGCATTTCAAATGATAAAAGTACATCAAATTCTAAAAAAGCTGTTTCAAAATAAACGCTTTGGCTAAAAAACATGCTATAATTTTGCTACAAATTAAAGCAGGTGAATAGAGTGAAAAGAAAAATCGTACGTTTTATCCTTTGGTTGTTAGGAATCATTGTGGTTATTTGCTTAGGTGTGTTTCTCGCCTTTCAATTATCTCCTAAGCCAGGCGCTTGGGTCATCAACCAGTTATTCGCAGGCGAAGTTGAAATAAAAGATTCAGCTTCCTATGATAAAGCATTGCCCAATGTTCAATTGCAAGAAAATCAAACATACCCTTCTTCAAGAAAAAAGAATACCTTTGATTTGTATTATCCCCAAACGTCAAAACAAGCGGTACCAGTCGTTTTATGGGTCCATGGTGGTGGCTATGTGGGAGGAGATAAGTCTGGGATGAAAGAATTTGCGACACGTTTAGTGGCTGATTCCTCAGTTGCCTTTATTTCAATGAATTATGAATTAGCACCAGACGCACCTTATCCAAGCCAGCTCCAGCAGGTCAATGAACTTGTTCAATTTTTATTAGAAAAGAAACAAGCATATCCCATGTTAGATTTATCTAAGCTTTTTATTGGCGGGGACAGTGCGGGTGCACAGATTGCTCTACAATATGCAACAGTTCAAACCAATGCCAACTATGCCAAAGAACTAGGGATGACTGCAGCGTTGCCGGCTAGCCATTTAAAAGGCACACTCTCGTATTGTGGTCCGGTGGATTTGAAACAAATGGCCAACCAACAAAGTGATAATCGTTTTATGAAATTTTTCGTTAAAACAGTGGCTTGGTCCTTGCTCGGCACTAAAGACTGGCAGACGAGTGCAGAACTGCAAGAAGTGAGTTTAGTGGATAAAGTCACCAAAGAATTTCCCCCGACGTATCTAACAGATGGCAATAGTTTTTCATTCCAAGATCAAGGACTAGCCTTGGTTCAGCGGTTAAAAACTTTAAATGTTCCAGTTTCAACTCTCTTTTTCAAAGATAAGAAAGCAACAATCACCCACGAATATCAATTCGACTATCAAACAAAAGAAGCTAAACAATGTTACCAAGAAACAGTCCAGTTTGTGAATACGTATAAATAAACAGAGGCCTTAGAAATATTTCTAAGGCCTCTGTTTATTTATTTTTGTCATTTTTTTAGCTGAGAAATATGTATAAATTAAACAAAAATGTTTATTTAATGATGTTTACATGAGAAAAAATCCGTGCTATACTACGAACTCGTTTGTTAATTTTAATGTTAAAAATAACGTTTTTGTTATTTTTGTGAACAAATTAACATTTTTATCTTACAAAAACAGCAAAAAATTCGTTTAGTTAACAAAAAGAAAATTAAAAAATAAATTTTTTTTTTGAAATTAAGAAAATATCTTTAAAAAAATCAGAAGAAAACTTCGTATACTTGAGCCATAGGTTGGTTGTGGAAAGTTTACTTCGAGGGAGGAGTGATGAAGTTAATGAAAAAGAAAATCGCTGTTTTATTGGCAACTTGTTTACTTGTACAACCATTTTTATCTGTTTCAGCGTGGGCGATTGAAGGGGAGCAACAAACGGAACGTACGCAGACACAGCCAAAAACAGCAGAAACCAGTACAAGTGAAGCAACAAAAGAAAGCAGCGCACATTCTACAGAACAGTCATCAATGACGGAATCTAGTGCTATCACAGAAAAAGTAACCACCTCTTCCACAGAAACAAAACCAAGCGAAGAGCAGAAGCAAATCACCTTGACCTTTGAAACAACGGATCAAGCTTTGTTTCTAAATGATGCCAAAAGTTATCAAGTGGTAAAAGAAAAAAATCAGCCACTTCGGACAGAAGAATTACCAAAATGGGCGAATAGTGAGGAAAATGCGACTTTCGTTGGCTGGTCTTACCAAGGAAAAACATATACAAATGAAGAACTTCTTCAATTAGAGTTTTCAGAAGATACACAACTTACGGCTGTCTTTAAACAGAAACTGACACGCATGGCCAGAGCTATCTCAGTTGATCAGTCCATTGCGGACACAATTGCCCCTGCAGATAAAACAAAAGTGATTGTTGTGCCAAGTCCTGCAGGAGATGGAGCAGCGTACAAAGAATATGCATCGACAGAGGCTGGCTTGAAAGAAGCCTTGTTTGATTTGTATCAACAGGGAAACAATGGCGATTTCACTCTTTATATAGGAAACAATATTACGACGAGTGCGGCGACCACCGCTAAAGTGATTCCTGACACCGTTACGGCAAGTAATATGACTTTTTACGCCTTGCAAGGCAAGGTCAATCATTTAGTGATTACTGGAAACAGTGCGGATCCGATTAGTATGGATCAAACGGCGCCAACGGGTTCTAAGACGTTAGGATTTAATCAAAATATCTTTTTTGGCTCAAACATCACTTTGAGAAATCTAAACTATACAGGTACGAATATGTATTTAAATGGTTACAGTTTGAACTTGAATGGTGGCTCTAGTGGAAACGGTCTGACCGTATACGGTGGAACGGATACAGGAGATGTTTCAGGAAACCCAACTTTAACAGTAAATAGTACAGGTACAGGGACATGGAATTTCTATGGCGGAAACCAAAATGGTGGTAATTTAGCTGGAAATCCTACGATTGTTATTAACAATACACGGAGCGGACTAAATACATTAAGTGGGGGCGCCAATATTGGGACAGTGACTGGGAATACTTCATTGGTTGTCAATGATTCTGGTGGCAGAATTGCTTCAATTTATGGGGGCGGTTATGGAACCAACGCAACCAACACAGCGAATGTTACTGGTAACGTCTCAACAAAGGTTGCAATTACGAATGCTGCTACAGGTTTCCAACTAAGTACGTATTATGGCGGTGTTCAATACGGAAATATTGGTGGAAAAGTAACAAACGATATTTCTGGATATGGCCGTTGGTATACAGCGGGACAACGTTTTATTGGTGGCTCTTCCCGCGGCGATATAGGAACGAATCGTGTGACTGATGGAATTACTACAAATTTAAATACACAGTTGTATAGTGCGGGTCGTGCAGATTTTGAAGGAGGCAACCAATATTCTGGAACGATCATCGGAGATATTACGAATGTGGTTACAGCAGGAACGAATACCGCTGGTGGTATTAATGATTTTAACGGCGGTGCTGGTAACAATGTTTCGAAATTTAACAAGAGTCAAATTGGGGCCTCAAATGAAGCAACGTATGATGCTTATACACCACAGCAAAGAGCAGAATTAGCCAAATCGGCAGCAGCTTTTAAAGTTCTCGGAAATATTTCTTCTAAATTAGTCAGCGGTTCGTTTAATAATGGTGCAATTTACTCAACTGCAGCTGGCCGCGGCGGTTATATCGAAGGAAATACAACAATTGAAGTGGGAACAGCGAATGGTGATGGGTCTTTAGGTGGCGATGGTATGGCTTATTCAGGCGCAAAACCGACAAGCTTAGATTATTCAACGACCAATAAAAGTCGTGGTAATAATTCAGGTTGGGATATTGTTGGTGGCGGCGGCTATCCTGCTAGTAATGATACTTGGGATATCTATATAAAAGGAGATACTAAGACTGTTTTAAATAATACCATTGCTCGCTGGACATATGGTGGCTCTTTTTCAGGTGTCGTTGAAGGCAATACTTCTAACACATTGAATGGCGGGATTGCTGACACATTAGAAGGAACAGGCTATCAAGCAGCTCGAGTTTATGGAAACGGTCAAACAATCGTTAATAATGGTCAAGTCGATTGGTTTCTTTCAGGCGGTGGCTGGAATGATGCCAAAAATGTTGGGAATGTCGGTGTAACGGTTTATGAAGGAGTAATTAATGCTTCGATGGGCGCTTCTTATGGAGCAAGCGGTGGCCATACAATTACTGGTAATTCAGACAATCGCATCTACGGAGGAAATTTCTCAGGAACTCCTCGGACAGGCGCGAACGGTTTTTCAGGTGGGATTACCAATGCGGGCTCACTTCTTGGAAATGCCAAACTCTTAATTGATTTAAGAAATTACAACGGAGAGTTTAAGTTGCCTGGTAATACCTACATTACTGGTGGTCGGCCCTATGGTCAAAATACGACACTAGGAACGGATGAATCAAACACAATTACTTTAAATATTTTCACTAAAACAGGTGTGGAATCTTTAAATGGGGCCAGCATTTACGGTGATGGTGGAACCAATGCTGCGTATACCAAGAACGGCAAGATTACAATGAATATTCAAGCAGCGGGTTCTAGTATTGGAAATTTATATGCGACACAGTATTCCAATATCAGTGGCGGAAAAATCTTACGTGATGTTACCGCAAATGTTCAAGGTGCAGTTAGTATTAACGGTTTATCCGGTGGTTCATCAACAGATAATTTTACTAATGCAATTGTGAATGCTAGTTCAAATAAAGTGGCCTTTAACTTTGGGACTAACGTTGACGGCACCAATAACTATCAAACAGAACCACTAAATGCGACAGGCTTAGGCGTTGTCAACTTTACGGAATTAAATGTCACCAATGGCATTAAATTAATGGCTAATGGTGGGAACATCAAAAATGGCGTTTCTGCTACTGCCGCGAATCATAGTACGACTTACAATGAATTCGGATCAATTCATCTATCTAAAAACGCTGGAATTGGAATCACCAACACAGCCAATTTAATTTCAGCTAGCAAACTAACGGTTCAGGATCATGCAACATTAGAAACAATTCCTGGTACAGGTAAAGTAAACATTGCGGATTTTGAAGCTGTCGATCCAACAAAAGATGAACTTTTATGGATTAAACCAACGACAGATACAACTGCTTTGGTGGATAGCACAGGGACTTGGTTTGGAAATGTCAAAGCCTATCAGGTCTTGACGATTAATCCAACGGTCAATAATGCTACAAAACTTACGCCAACAACGTTTCATGGGATTGAAAAAGCGACTGGAAAAACATTTATTGGCGATAACGATGTGACCAAGGGCGCCAATGGCTATGGAATAGCAATTCCTGGCTCCATCATCGATTACGAAGTGGAAACGCCTGGGATTGTGGCAGGTGCAGGTACTATTTCTCATGATGTAAAAGAGGTCAAAGCTGGCAATGCGCCGTTAACCTTACAAGCGTGGGGCACCGAAGTAGCTGGACAAAAAGTTCAAAAAGGACGTTTGATGATTCCGACCTCAAGTGCTTTAACACCAACCCTAAGCTTCCTTCCTGACGAAGTAACAGGTTCTTGGTTGCACCAAGGAACGGTTAAATCTAGTGAAGTTGGGAGCGCGATAGAGCAAATTCCAGAGCAGAAAGATACCACCCCGCTTTCATGGAAAGCGACGAATATGAACTACAGTTATCAGGTGAAAGTTCAATTTTCAAATAAAGTGGAACTTTCAGGGCAATCGGTGATTGTCACAGAAGATGAGGCAGCGCAACTAACGACTGTTGATAAAGTAATAGAAATGCTTGGCGCAAAAGGTCGGCCGTTTTTCAAAACCTCATTAAAAGAGACGGATTTACCACAAATTCAAGCGCCGTTAGCAGAAAAAACTGTATCGCGGACACATGATATTCAATTAGAAGCAGGGACGTCAGGAGATAATTTGCAAAACAAAACGGTTCATTTAGTTGTTGTGAAAAATGAAAGTGTCCTTGCCAAAGATCGTTCGTTTGCTTTGTATGCGACAAGTGCGCATTTGAAATTAAAAGAAGCAAATGGCTTAACGAATTCAGACGAGTTGGCACAATGGACACAAGCAACGGTGATTTTCGCAGATGGTCGGGCCAATCAAACACCAAGTCTTGATGCCGCAACCTTCCAAGCCGTTCAGCAAGCGAAACCAGAAGAATTAGCCAAAACGGTGCCAGCCAATTATCAATTTACAGAAGCTGGTGAAACGTTAAATAAAAAAGTCAATGTGTCTATTTCAGGTGAATTAACGTTAGAAAAAGTACCTAAAACAATTGATTTTGGCAAACAAAAAATTTCTGCCAAGCCAGAAGTTTACTGGCCAACTCTTTCAGATGATTTAGTCGTTCAAGACACACGCGGGACAGAAAGTACGCCTTGGAAACTGAATGTTCAGGTAACGAATCCCTTAACGAACGGCACAGATCAATTGGAAGATTTGTCATTGGTTACAGACAAAGGAGAATTTTTACTCAATAAAGGAGACACGGTTGTTACAGAAAATGAAGGCTCAGGTTCAGGTAGTTATACAATTAACCAAGGTTGGGGTGCGGCAAACCAACGGGGAATTAAACTATCTGTGCCAGTCGAGAAACAAAAAGTTGGCGAATTCAAAGGGACATTGTCATGGTCATTAGTTATGGCGCCATAACAAGGAGGAGAGAAGTGAGATGAAAAAATACCTTTTGCTTAGTTGTTTTTTAGGTCTTTTCAGCTTCTGTCATTCAGACACTGCGTTTGGGGAAGCAGCTTATGAAAATAGTGGTGTTGTCTCCTTTTATGGAACGTATGAATATCCCACAGAAGAGTCGACAACAGCGACTAGTAATTCTTCCACAACGACCGAACCCACCAAGCCAGCTGACGGAGGCGCTTCATCCGTCCTTTCTTCTGGCGTATATGGGTCGCGACAAGGAAGATTACCAGCGACAGGTACCACCAATCAAGGACCATTTATTTATTTGGGAATCAGCCTTATCACTATAGGCATATTATTTATTAAAAGGAGAAAAGAAGATGAAAAAAACAGTATTAGCAGTAGTAGGGATTGTAGGATTTAGCGGTGTCCTAGCGACACAACAAGCATTTGCGGAAGATATTAACGTGAACTATACAAGTAATGGCGCCATTACATTTGAACCAGATACAGATCCAACGAAGCCAGTTAACCCAACCAATCCAGATGAAAAAGTTGAACCAGAAGATCCAACTGACCCAACTGGACCAAAACCAGGGACTGCAGGCCCCTTATCAATTGACTATGCTTCAAGCTTTCAATTTGGCGCCCAAAAAATCACTTCCGATACGAAAGATTATTACGCACAAATTCAAACATTTAAAGATGGAACAACAGGTCCCAACTATGTTCAGGTAACGGATAAACGTGGGACACAAGAAGGCTGGACGTTAAGCGCTGTACAAAATGCGCAATTCAAAACAGCCCAAAATGAAGAATTAGTTGGGGCCGCTTTGTCGATTGCCAATGCAGGTGTGACATCGATTGTTGATGCCGCATACGCGCCAACACCAACAGCAGCACATACCTTTGTTCCTGGAACAGAAGTAGAATTAGTCAAAGCAGAAGATGGCAAAGGAATGGGGACTTGGGTCTATCGTTTTGGGAAAGATGCGACAGAAGGTGCTACTGCCGTGAAATTAAATGTCCCAGGTAAAGCGATTAAATTAGCAAAAGAATATCGTACGACCTTAACATGGACATTGAAATCTGTACCAACGAATGTTGGAGGCTAAGTAAATGAAAAAAACAGTCGTCTACTCCTTGTTATTCGGAACAATGTTGCTTGGCGCCACTGTTCCTGCTGAAGCGGCGACGGTCGTTTTTGATAGCGAACAGTCGATTGTTTTTACCCCAAGCACAGATGGGACGGATCCAGTAAATCCAGAAAATCCCGATCCAGAAAAACCAGTTCGACCAGTCGATCCAACGAATCCTGATGGACCTAATCCAGGTACCCCTGGGCCGCTTTCCATCGATTATGCCTCAAGTTTGGATTTTGGGAGTAATGAGATATCGAATAAGGATCAAACGTATTTTGCCAGAGCGCAAACCTATAAAAATCCAGATGGTTCAGCAAGTGAATTGGCAACTGCTAATTATGTACAAGTAAGTGATTTACGGGGAACCAATGCTGGCTGGGTTTTAAAAGTGAAACAAAATGGTCAATTTCGTAATGCAGAAACATTACACAAAGAATTAACAGGCGCCACCGTCGCCTTTACTGAGCCCAGTGTGCGCTCAAATGCGACGGACGTATTGCCGCCAACTGCTACCGCAAACATTCAATTGGATGCTGCAGGCGCAGAAACTGTTGTCATGCAAGCCCCAGAAAAGACCGGCGCCGGAACGTGGATCACGCTGTGGGGGCAAGCAGAAAAAGTGACCGAAAAAAATCAACAAGGACAGCAAGTAAATGCCACAATCACACGGGCAATCTCACTAACTGTTCCCGGGAAAACCCCTAAGGATGCAGTACAATATAAAACAACATTGACTTGGCTACTTTCAGATGTACCAGTAAATAATGGAGGGAAATAAATGAAAAAGACAAAAGTAATGACATTGATGGCAACCACAACTTTAGGCGCACTAGCACTTGTACCAATGAGTGCATTAGCAGTCGACGGTGGTGAATACCAAACAAACGGAGCGATTCAATTTGCACCAAATACGAACCCAACGAATCCAGTTGATCCGACGAATCCAGACCCGGATAAACCAATTACGCCAGTTGATCCAACTGATCCGACAGGGCCTAAGCCAGGGACAGCAGGTCCGTTATCCATTGACTATGCATCTAGTTTATCTTTTGGGGAACAAACGATTACCTCAAAAAATATGACCTACTATGCAGAAACACAAAAATACAAAGATAACGCTGGTGCCGACCAAGAAGGCCCAAACTTTGTTCAAGTCTCAGATAATCGTGGGACTGAGACAGGTTGGACGTTAAAAGTAAAACAAAATGGTCAATTCAAAACTGAAGCCAACCAAGAACTAACAGCGGCCAAAGTAACTTTAAGCAACGGACGCGTGGTTTCAGCTTCACAATCTGCAAAACCAACGACAGCGCCAGCTACGATTGAATTAAACCCAACTGGGGCTGAATCAGTGGTCATGGCTGCTGGCGATAAAGAAGGTGCGGGTACGTACTTAATGAGCTGGGGCGATAGTGTAGATGCCGCTAAAACAAGTATTTCATTAGAAGTACCTGGTTCAACCACAAAATATGCGAAAAAATACACGACAACTTTTACTTGGACTTTGACAGATACACCTGCTAACACAGGAAACTAAGAACGACAGCATACACGCAAGATCGGGATATAAGTCAAAAATTTTTTGGCTTATCTTTCGGTCTTTTGGTGCTTATAATACAACAAAGAATGACAGACATAGGAGAATGAATATGAACAGATGGAAAGTATATGCAACGGTAATCGCTTGTATGTTATTTGGCTGGATTGGCGTGGAGGCGCACGCTTCTGAATTTAATTTTGCGGTCACACCAACAATTCCCGAAAATCAAGCGGATAAATCAAAAACCTACTTTGACTTAAAAATGGCGCCTGGTGCCAAACAAACCGTAGAAATTCAGTTACGCAATGATACAGATGAAGACATTACCATTGAAAATACGGTGAACTCAGCGACAACAAATTTAAATGGCGTAGTAGAATATGGCCAAAACGGGATCAAACCTGACAAAACTTTACGCTTTAACTTAAAAGATTATGTGGAAGCACCGAAAGAAATCATCTTGCCGAAGCATTCCCAAAAGACCTTACCTTTAACCATCACGATGCCTAAAGATTCTTTTGATGGCGTGATGGCTGGCGGTATAACACTCAAAGAGAAAAAGAAAGAAACCACGACTTCTGCGGATCAATCAAAAGGGTTAGCTATTAATAATGAATACTCCTATGTTGTGGCTATTATTCTTCAGCAAAATGAGACAAAGGTTCAACCAGATTTAAAATTACTAGGGGTTAAACCAGGCCAAGTCAACGCGCGAAACGTCATCAATGTTTCTTTACAAAACCCACAAGCGGCCTACTTAAACCAATTACATTTAATCAACACTGTTTCAAAAGGAGGCGAAACGCTTTACCAATCCGATACTGAGGATATGCAAGTGGCGCCAAACTCTAACTTTAGTTACCCAATTTCTTTAAAAGGGGAACGATTAACGCCAGGGAAATATGTCTTGAAATCAACAGCCTATGGTGTAAAAGATGAAAAGGGCACCTATCAAGTCAAAGGCGCCAATGGTGAAGAACGGTACCTGTACAAATGGGAATTTACAAAAGAATTTACTATTTCTGGGGACGTCGCTAAAGAATTAAATGAAAAAGACGTAACCATTAAAGGAACCAATTGGTGGTTGTATCTACTGATTGCATTAATCATTCTAGCGCTGCTCTTATTGATTTTCTTCTTGTATCGTAAAAAGAAAAAAGAGGAAGAACAACAATCTGAGTAATAAAAAGGGCTATCTATTGACAAAAAGGGTTTTCCTTGTAAAAGTAAAGGTACTTTTACAAGGAATTGCTTCCCATAAAGTAGAGGTAGAGAGAGTGAGAAGCCATGAGAAAAAAGTATCTTTTTTTATTTAGTTCTTTGCTAATTTTTACGGCTGTCGAAATAGAACCAATTCAAACATTGGCGACACCTATTTATAATCCCTTAGAACCAACGGAAGAAATTCAACCAAAACCAGAATCAATCACCCCTCAGGAAAAGTCAGAACCGGAACAACCTGCGCCGACCCCTCCGGAAGATCAAAAAACAACGGTTCCTTCTGAAGAAAAAAAGCCTTCACCCAAGAAAAAAGACAAACCTGTGGAGAAACCGGCAATGTCAAAAGAAAAAAAGAAACAAACAAAAGAAACAACGGCTCATCCCCTACAAGTGAATAAAGATTTTGTCTTTCCTAACGGACTTGGTGCAGGCGGCGATGAAGAATCTGAAAGCTATTTAGCAGCGGTTGGGTACTTTCTTTCAGGAAATGGATTGTATGGGAAAAAAATGGATGTGAGAGAAGTCTATGATATTGATGATGTTTTTAAATAAAGTGGATAAAAGAAAAATCGCCTTATTTCAGTTACTGGAAAATGCACCGATGTTAACAGAGTCAAAAGAAACCGTAATGCAGGAGTTAGAATTATCTGAATTTATCGTGAACAAAACGGTCGCTGAATTAAATGCCGATTTTATTGAATTTGGTTTATCAGAGGATTTTCAAATTGTGAGCGATGGTATTTTCTTAACGCTTAATGAATCAGGAACGGAAACTTCCGCTACTTTGATTGATTGCTATATTAAAGAGTCGTTACGTTTTGCTATGTTTCAAGATTTCTTTTTTCAGCGTTTTGATTCTGTAAATGAGTTTGCTTTAGAACACTTTGTTAGTCACACATTGGCTTATAAGGAGTTCAAGGAATTAAAGAAAATGCTGGAAAATTATCAAATTACAATTAATAAAGAATTTCACTTGGTGGGAAATGAAACCAATTTACGCGAAGTAACAACACTGGTTTTTTTACAATTATACCAACGTGATTTTTCATTGTACGGTAAAAAAGTTTTAGAGCAGATTCGGAACTTTGAGCTATTTTTTTCTGAGAAGGTTCATCTTAATCAGCGTGCGGGCTATGCACAAGCTAAATGTTTTCATTTTTTGGCGGTTTCTTTAGTACGAACGCAGCAACAGTTTTATGTAGAGAAAAAAGTAGATTCGCAAGTGTTAAAACAATTAGCCGGTGACAATCAGCAGAATGTTTTCAATTGGTTAGAGAGTCTTCAAGTCCCAGAACCACAACGAACAAACGAAGGCAATTATTTACTCTTATTTTTAATTGCTGAAGAGTGGCTTCAAGTAGCTTCTGCAGCACTTTGCCAAAGATTTGCAGAAATTCAACAATTGAATCGTGACTTGTTAAGCTATTTAAAAATACAATTTCAGCTTTCCGAGGAAGTCCTGCAAGGTTTTGAACAAAAAGTAACAATCGTACATTTTAAATTGTTCCATTTTCCAATAGAAGCAAACTATAGTTATCGCAAAATGGATATAACCTACTTTGCAGAAACGTATACAGAGTATTTTTCTGCTAGTCGACAATTTATTCAAGAACAAAAAACGAATCCCGCTGTTTGGGATGCCAGACAGTTTTTATTTTATCGGTATCTGTTGTTAATGGTGGATGCGTTACCATTGAAAAAAGTTTTGGCTCCGATTACATTGTGTGTCGACTTTTCCTTTGGTGAAGCCTATAATCGTATGATACAAAAAAATATTGAAAAAATTACGGAATGGAATATCATTTTCAAAGCACATGTAGATGAAAGTGTACAATTAATTTTATCGGATATTCATTTTGTCGATTGGCCTGAGATTACCCAAATTATTTGGCTAGCGCCACCACGTCCTGTTGATTGGTCGCATTTTATTAAAACGCTGAGTGCACTAAGACCGCACTCGGGAGAAGAAAACAAGGTCGGGACAGCACCGCTTAGCTCCGAGAAATAAGAAGAAATTTCCGGAAATTGTTCTTTAATTTTTGGATAATTTCGGCTTATTTCCGAAGGAGCTGGTTCTGTTCCCGCCGTTTATCAGATTTTGAGCGTGAAGCAAAAATCCAAAGTGATTTTTGTACCACGCTTTTTCTTTTAGAATATAAAAATTAAAAATAATAAAAAAGTTGAAACTTTTTATGCTTGTGATTCGTCTATATAAGTGTACAGGAAAGGAGGTTCCAGAAATCGATGGTTTTCGATGGTTGGAAAAGAAAAAAACAAATTCGCGCGTTAGAAACGCTTGTGGATACCAAATATGAAAAAATGTATCGCATTGCCTTTAACTATACACATTCGAAAGAAGATGCCTTGGATGTGATTCAAGAAAGCTTTGAAAAGGCACTGAAGGCCATCCAAAAAGGACCCGATATTAATGATTTTGACGCGTGGTTCTTTCGAATTCTGCTTTCTGTAGCGACAGATTATTGGCGTAAAAAGAAACGAGAAGCTGTTCATATTGAAAAAGATGAACATGTGTTAGCCCTTTTAAATAATCCCCAACGCAGTTTTTTAGAAATTGAAGAAATTATTAATCAATTAGATAGTCCCAATCGTGAAATTATTCTATTAAAATTTTTTGAAGGATTTACGCTAAAAGAAATCGCTTTGATCCTGGATATTAACGAAAACACGATTAAAACGAAGATGTACCGCAGTTTGAATGAACTCCGAAGTCTATTGAATTAGTAAAAGAAAGGAAGCGAAAAAATAATGGAAGATTTTGTAAAAAGTGTTGTTAAAAACTTTTCAAAAGAATACCGCCAACAACCGTTGCCAACGGATCTACAAGCGGAAGTCAAAGCGCGTTTTCATAAAGAGAAAAAGCGGTACACCTGGCTTCGTTTTAGAAACCGCTCACTGCAAAGTAGTCTAGTAGTGGCTTGTGGCTTTGTCTTATCAGTCAATTTGTTTCCAGGTTTTAGTGAAGCAGCCCGCAACATTCCTGTGTTAGATAAAATTGTTCAATTAGTCACCATCAAAACGTTGACAGCGAAAAAACAGGAAAGTGAAGTAAACATCGATGTCCCTAAAATCCAAACATCCCAAGAATCTTCAGTAGCCGACACGCTCAACAAAAAATACTTGAAAGAAGCCCAAACAGAATTTCAACAAGTCAAAGGGCAATTGTTTGATGGTTCTCGTGTTTCAGTCACTGGAGATTATGAAAAAGTTGTGGACGACCGTCGCTTCCTAGTGGTCAAGCGAACCTTCACAGAAATTAAAGGCAGTTCTGCGACGACAACGAAATATGACACCATCGACAAACGAGCCAATGTTGTCGTTTCACTCCCCTTAATTTTTAAAAATGATTTTTACATTGATGTCATTAGTAGTGAAATTAAACAACAAATAGCAGACCAAATGAAGAACGATAGCAATAAAATATACTGGTCCGAAAAAGAGGATGCCCCCAGTGATGTTCAACCCTTCAAAAAAATTAAAAAGGACCAACCTTTCTATATCAATGAAAAACACCAATTAGTGATTGTGTTTTCTCAAGGAGAGATTGCGCCTTACTATATGGGCACCCCTGAATTTGTGATTCCTAATCAAGTCATTGAGAATGAATTGGCAGCGCCTAATTATTTAAAATAAACTCAGTAAAAAACACGCGACATTTCTTAAAACTGTCGCGTGTTTTTTACTGACCTAACCAAGTCAGTTGCGGTTTTACTGAGAGAAGCGTACACTAGAATTAAGCATAACAAGAAAGGGCGAATGGCAATGGAAAAATCAGAAAAAATTAGTATTTTACAAGATGTGGTTAAAATTAAATCTGTAAATGGAAACGAAGAAGAAGTGGCAATCTATTTACAAAATCTTTTGAAGAAATATGAGATCCCTTCTGAACTTGTTTCTTATGCACCAAATCGTAGTAGTTTGGTTGCTTATTTAGGTGAAAACCGAGAAAAAGTCTTAGGGTTTAGTGGCCACATGGACGTGGTTTCTGAAGGGGACGAAAGTCAATGGACTTTCCCGCCATTTGCGGCCCATATTGAAGGAAATAAATTGTATGGCCGTGGCGCAACGGACATGAAAAGCGGCTTAGTCGCAATGGTTTTAGCAATGATTGAATTAAAAGAAAAGGAAGTTCCATTAAATGGAGCGGTTAAATTTTTAGGTACAGTTGGTGAAGAAGTCGGTGAGCTAGGTGCTGGCCAATTAACTGAAAAAGGCTATGCGGATGATTTAAGTGCCTTAGTCATTGGAGAACCAACCAATTATAACTTGATGTATGCGCACATGGGTTCAATTAACTATTCTGTTGTGTCACACGGAAAAGAAGCCCACAGTTCGATGCCAGAAGAAGGCATTAACGCGATTAATAATTTGAACGAATTTATTACAGAAGCAAACCAACAAATGGCGGAAGTCACAGCAAACTATGAAAATCCTGAATTAGGTCGAACGATTCACAATGTAACCGTCATTAAAGGTGGCACACAAGTGAACAGTATTCCAGGTCAAGCAGCCTTGCAAGGGAATATCCGTTCAATTCCAGAATTTAGCAACGACCAAGTCATTGCGTTATTACAAAAAATTGTCGATGAATTGAACAAAAAAGAAAAACATCAGTTAGAATTAACGATTGATTACAATAAAATTCCTGTAAAAGCTGAGAAAGATTCTGCGTTAATTCAAGCCATTCAAGCCCAATTTGATCAACCATTACCATTAGTGACAAGCGCTGGGACCACAGACTTAGCTGAATTTACTAAATCAGACAATACATTTGATTGCGTTGTCTTTGGACCAGGTGTGACCACTACTGCACACCAAGTCGACGAATATGTCGAAATTGATAATTATTTAGATATGATTGATAAGTATCAAGCGATAGCAAAAAGTTATTTAAATTAAAAAAGTGTCGCGCCTGAATCATAAAAATCAGGTGCGACATTTTTTATAAGGTTTATTCCACCACAGTCCATTCATTTAAGGTTTTGCCGTTCTCATCAACTAGCTCTAACCAGCTGTTTGTTCCAGCAAAATAGAGAAACAAGCCGACTTCATTAACGCTTTTTAAGATGATATCTTCCGTTGTGACAAAGTCTTTAAATTGGCCCTTGCGTTCATCACGAAGTTTTTCACCAAATCTAGCGGAGAAACCGACAGACCCGTCTTTATTTAAAGGGGCTTCTGGCATCATTGTCGCGCCAGCTTTAATAAGCATTTCATTGCGCTTTTGCCAAAAAACAGTTGCTTTGCTTTGTCGAGTATCAATATAAAAAGGAATTTGGCTAACTTCTTTTGTCCATTTGTGGCGTGCTTTGGCTGGTCTGGCTTTCTTCGGCGCCGGTTTTTTAAACAGAGAGTAGCCAAAACGTTCCAAGATAAAGGTGACTGTTTCTTTATAGTTAGTCACTGTCGCTACCGCACTTTTCGGAATTTTGACTGTCGTTGGGGTTGCTTCCAATGTTAAACCACTTTCTTTCGCATCATCTAGGAAAGCTTGCGCTAAATAGGCAAGTTCTGTGTCCCAAGTCGGTTTCAATAAAATCGAGTGATCAAAAGAAACTTCTTTATATGTAGCTTTTTCTTCAGCAAGTCCTAAAGCAACTAGTTGGTTATCTCTTAGCAAGAAAAGAATCGCTGCCTCTTTTTTCGGTAATTTAGTTGTTTGTTCAATGATTAAGTGGGCCTGATCGGCTAAATCAATGAGTGTCTTTGTTTTTTTTAAATCAACGGTTAAATGTAAGTCCATGAAGTCTACTCCTTTATCGTTAGTTTCTTCATTGTATCATGAAACACCGTCTTCGTCTTTTAACGAGTCAGCAACCTTACAATATTGTTTGAAACAAAAAGAAGCTTTCATGGTATACTTACTCACATGCATAATTTTTAATGAGGAAAGTAGAGGAACAAGAATGAAAACACTTGGCAATATTTTATGGTTCATCTTTGGCGGCTTTTTTGGTGGCTTATCGTGGCTATTCGCAGGCGTGATTTGGTGCATTACAATCATTGGTATTCCGATTGGTTTACAATGTTTCAAATTAGCGGGATTGAGCTTTTGGCCGTTTAAAAAGCGAGTCGTGTATAGTGATAGCGGCGTATCTTTGGTGGTAAACATTATTTGGCTGATTATCAGTGGACTACCATTAGCAATTGGGCATTGTATTAGTGGCTTGTTGCTTTGTCTGACAATCATCGGTATTCCGTTTGGGCAACAATCCTTTAAATTGGCGAAATTAGCGTTAATGCCGTTTGGGGCCCGTGTTGTTTCAACAAATGATTTTTATTTTGAATAGTCAGAGGTTTCTCATTGACAAATAAAACGAAACAGCGTATTCTGTAAATGTAACAAATAACGTTACATTTAGTTTGGAGTGATTAGACATGGCCATGTCAACGAAATTAAGTGTTGCGATTCATATTTTAAGTTTGATTGAAACAGGTCCTCAAGAACAAGTGACTTCTGAATACATTGCTTCGAGCGTGAATACGAATCCAGTCGTTGTTCGACGACTAATGAGCCAGTTAAAAAAAGCCGGCTTGATTCATTCCATGCGTGGAGCCAATAAAAATACCTTATTAAAGAAACCAGAAGAGATCTCACTGTATGAAATTTATACAGCGGTTGAATTGGAACGAGAGATTTTCAATATTCATCAAAATCCTAATCCAAACTGTTCCGTTGGGGCAAATATCCAATCGGTACTAGAAACTGAATTTACTAAAGTGCAACAAAAAATGGAAGAAGAATTGAAAAGCATCACCTTAGCAGATGTGATTCATGAAATAGAAGTTAAGAGGTCGGGAAAGAAGTGTTCAGCTCCGAGAAATAAGAAGGAATTTCCAGAAATTGTTCTTTAATTTTTGGAGAATTTCGGCTTATTTCCGAAGGAGTTGCTTCTGTTCCCGCCGTTTATCGGCCTCTAAGCTTGGGAAAAATTCAAAGTGAATTTTTTTCAAGCTCTACTTTTAAAGTGTCAAATGTAACTATTTTAGTTCTATTTAAAAATGAAAGGATGATTTACATGAAAGTAGCAGTATTAGGAGCAACAGGAAAAGAAGGACAATTACTTTTAGCAGAAGCTAAACGTCGCGGGATGGACGTGACAGCCATCGTTCGTAATTCCTCAAAAATAACAGATGGCACACCGACCATTGAAAAAGATGTTTATCAATTAACAACAGAAGATATTCAAGCGTTTGATGTATTAATTAGTGCCTTAGGATTCCCTAATGTGCAAGATTTCCCCAAATCTACCCAGCATTTGATTGAGATTTTAACCAATCAAAAAACGCGCTTGTTTGTCGTTGGGGGCGCTGGAACCTTGTATGTGGACCCAGAACACACAACTCAATTAAAAGATACACCATCATTCCCAGCAGAAATTCAGCCATTAGCTTCGGCGATGGGCGAAGCTTTAAACTTATTGAAAGAAGCTCAAAACATCCACTGGACCTATATTAGTCCTGCAGCCATGTTTGATGCTGAAGGTCCTGCGACAGGCCATTATGAAGTCGCTGGCGAAGAATTAACAACCAATAGTCAAGGTGACAGCTACATTAGTTACGCAGACTACGCCGTTGCCATGTTAGATGAAGTGGAAAGTAATGCACACCCAAATCAACGAATTAGTGTGTATCAATAAAAGAAACAAGAAAAATGGGGCCTCCGTTAAAACAACGGAGGCCCCATTTTCTTGTTTGATTAATTATTGCTAATGTATTTACTGTTTGGGTGCTCGGTATCCTGCTGCTTCTGCTTCTTCAACAGTAGAGAACCAAGCCACTGGATTAGTGGTTCTATTATAATATCTACTTCCAGGCACATGATAAATTCCATTACGTGACCCTTTAATTAAGGCGTTACCGCTTGGTGCTTCCGCAGCAGCCGTCTCGACTTCCGCCGGCGCCTGTGCGGCTTGTTGCGCCTCTGCTTCAGCTTGCGCTTTTGCTGCCGCTTCGGCTTGTTCTTTTTGCGCTTTTTCAGCGGCTAGTTTCTGAGCTTCTGCTTCTTTTCGTTGTTTTTCTTTGTGGGCATCTAATTGAGTTTTAACAACGGCTACCCGTTTTGTTAAAGCTTGATTTGGGGAGTTTAAAGCGTCAATTTGTTTGACCGCTTCATTATAGTAAGCTTCATTGGTTGGTTCTTGTTCAGCTTTTTCAACAGCGGCAGTTGCACTGGCGACTAATTGTTCATTTTTTTCTTTTTCAGCGATAGCGGTTTGAACAGTCGTTAATCGTTGTTGAAATCCTTCTTTGCCAACTGGGGCAGCAGCTACTAATTTTTCAGCTGCTTGATAATCGCTTTTACTTTTAGATTTTTCAGCAGTTGTAACTGCTTCATCAACAGGTACTGCTTCTTTGATTTTTTCAAGGCGATCATTGTATTCCTCGTATTCTTGACTTAATGAAGATACTAAGGTTGCGGCTTCATCATAGTTTTTCTGAGAAGGTTGTTTTTCAGCGTAAGCTAAGGCTTTTTCTGTTTTGGCCAATTCTTGTTCAGAATCTGTGATGCTCGCAATAAATTCTTTTGATGGTGTGACTTCGACTGATTTTTCAACTTTGGTATCTTTCTTCTCAGCCACAAAGGTGATTTTTTGCGTTTTTTCATCGGACAGTTTTACTTTGTAAGCAAACGTTTTGTCTTTCGTTTTTACTTCCTTGCCATTGGCCGTTAGTTTGCTGTTGCCATCGTATTCGCCTTTGATGGTGGCTGAGCCATTGGCATCGGTTTCAACACTCTCTGCATCAAGTGAAAGCGTTGGGGAAGAATCTGTCGTGGCAACCCCACCAATAAATAGAGCGGCACTTGCTAATGCGGCATAGCCATATTGTTTTTTCGGTTGTTTCTTAATTAATGCTTTGATAGTCAGTCCCCCGCTGACAAGTAACCCTAATAGACCCAAAAGTACTAATACTACACTCATTCATTTCTCTCCTTTCGATATAACGTTATTATACAATGTATTGTGAGGAAATGAACATTTTTTTCGTAATAATTAATAAATTTCCTGATAAAAAAATTATTTCCTGGAGCTCAAATTCTTTTGTAAAAATTTTGTTGTGCTAAAATGGAAAGTGAGTTTAACTACGTATGTTATTAGAGAAGGGGAAATCAATGAAAGCAGAAATCATTGCAGTCGGAACAGAGTTATTACTGGGACAAGTAGTGAATACCAACGCCACCTTTTTATCAGAAGAGTTAGCTGCGCTAGGCATCGATGTTTACTATCAGACCGTTGTTGGCGATAACGGCGGCCGCTTAGAAACGCTACTAACAGAAGCAGAACAAAGAAGTGATTTAATTGTCTTATGTGGAGGGCTAGGACCTACAGAAGACGATTTAACCAAGCAAGTTGTCGCACAACATCTCCATAAATCATTAGTAGAAGATCAAGAAGGATTGAACCGCTTGCACCAGTTTTTCCAACAGTCTAAGCGGCCAATGACGGAAAATAATCTACGACAAGTGTTAGCCATTGAAGGTGGACAAGTTCTTCAAAACCCGACAGGATTAGCGGTTGGTTCTTTCGTAACAGAAGGGACAACAAGCTATTTGCTCTTACCAGGGCCGCCCAATGAATTAATTCCGATGTTCCAACAAGCGGCACGACCTTTATTGATTGATGCGTTTCCACAAGAAGAACAATTGATTTCAAGAGTCTTGCGTTTTTATGGCATTGGTGAATCACAGCTGGTGACCGAGATTCAATCGTTGATTGCGCACCAAACGAATCCAACCATTGCGCCTTATGCTAAGCCTAATGAAGTGACACTTCGTTTAACAGTTAAAACAAAAGACTTAGTAGCTGGCGAAGAATTATTAACAGCGACGGAAGAAAAGGTTTTAGCTAAAGTGGGAGACTATTTTTATGGGTATGGGGATGACAATAGTTTAGCCAAGGTAACAGTGGATTTGTTATTACAAAACGGACAAACCGTCACGGCTGCTGAGAGCCTCACCGCTGGCCTATTCCAAAGTACACTGGGGGAAATTGCGGGTGCTTCGAAGATTTTTAAGGGAGGCTTCGTGACGTATTCGCAAGAAACAAAAGAGAACTTTTTAGGAATTTCTCATGAACTTTTAGAAGAACATGGCACGGTAAGTGAAGCGTGTGCCAAAGAAATGGCAGAGAAAGCGCGTCAGTTAGCTAAATCTAACTATGGTTTATCATTTACTGGGGTCGCTGGTGACCCAATCGAAGGTCAACCGACAGGCACTGTTTGGATTGGGCTGGCGGAAGAAGGCCAACCAACCGTTGCAGAATGTTTCCATTTTAACCGTGACCGAAATTATATTAGACAGAGTGCGGTTATGCGAGGGTTAGATCTTTTGCGGCGCCGAATCATTAATAAAAAATAAATATGCGAATGTTTGTTCGGTTTTTTCTTGCTTTTTTGGTACAAAAGAGATATGATAGACCTACTAACAGGAAATGAAAAATAAGTTTATATAAATTAAAGGAGGATTATCCATTGGCAGATGATCGTAAAGTGGCTTTAGATGCCGCACTGAAAAAAATTGAAAAGAACTTTGGGAAAGGTTCTATTATGAAATTAGGCGAAAAAGCTGATCAAAAAATTTCAACTATCCCTAGTGGTTCTTTAGCGTTAGATGTTGCATTGGGCGTAGGTGGGTATCCACGTGGCCGAATTATTGAAGTATATGGTCCTGAGAGTTCAGGTAAAACAACTGTTTCTTTACACGCAATTGCAGAAGTGCAACGAAATGGTGGAACAGCCGCTTTTATCGATGCTGAGCATGCATTGGATCCTCAATATGCGGAGAAACTAGGCGTTAACATTGATGAATTACTTTTATCTCAACCAGATACGGGTGAGCAAGGCTTAGAGATTGCCGATGCCTTAGTTTCAAGTGGTGCGATTGACATCGTTGTCATCGACTCGGTTGCTGCGTTAGTTCCTCGTGCAGAGATTGATGGTGAGATGGGAGCGAGCCATGTCGGCTTACAAGCTCGACTAATGTCTCAAGCACTACGTAAATTATCAGGCTCAATTAATAAGACAAAAACAATTGCTATTTTCATTAACCAAATTCGTGAAAAAGTTGGCGTGATGTTCGGAAATCCTGAAACAACTCCTGGTGGACGTGCATTGAAATTCTACGCAACGGTTCGTCTAGAAGTCCGTCGTGCAGAACAGTTAAAACAAGGAACAGACATCGTCGGTAACCGCACAAAAATTAAAGTCGTTAAAAACAAAGTGGCGCCACCATTTAAAGTGGCAGAAGTTGATATCATGTATGGCCAAGGGATTTCCCAAGAAGGCGAATTACTAGATATGGCTGTGGAAAAAGACCTTATCAGCAAAAGTGGTGCTTGGTATGGCTACAAAGAAGAACGAATTGGCCAAGGCCGTGAAAATGCCAAACAATACATGGCGGATCATCCTGAAATGATGGCAGAAGTGTCTAAATTGGTCCGTGATGCATATGGCATCGGTGACGGTTCAACCATTACAGAAGAAGCAGAAGGTCAAGAAGAACTGCCTTTAGATGAATAAATAACGAGTGAATACGACTCGTTAAGAAGAAAGACAACACTTACTGAACAGGACAGGTGTTGTCTTTTTTTGTTTAGAACTAAATTGTTAAATAGACTGTTGTCCATGTCCGAACCCATCCACATCAAGCAGCTTAGTCAAACAGCAGACTATGCGGCGTTTGTTCTAAAATTTAAACAATTCGTGACGGCGGAAACCTAAAAATGTGACGTTGTCTAATATTTGCTGCCCTTTCCAAAAGAAAGGGCTTTTTTAAGTTGACACCTTTCGCGACAAACATTAGAATAAAATTGTGTGTATGCACAAATATGCAAGTAGGCATATTGATAATTGATTTTAGTTTATCAAAAAACTACAAGATATGAATTAACAAAAAGATAGTATGGAGGTGGAAATATGGTTTTAAATATTCTCCTCGCTATCGTCGGTTTGATTGTCGGTCTTGGTTTAGGATTTGTTATTGCAAAGTCACGTCATGATAAAGCAATAAATGGTGCAAAAATTTCAGCGTCGAGTATTCTCGAGAACGCTCGGAAAGAATCAGAAACACTGAAAAAAGAAGCATTGCTAGAAGCTAAGGAAGAGAACCAGAAGTATCGTTCAGAAATTGAAAGTGAGTTGAAAGAAAGCAGATTAGAACTTAAATCTCAAGAAAATCGTTTAATTCAACGGGAACAAACGTTGGATCGTAAAGATGACTCTCTTGAAAAACGTGAAGGCTCACTGGAAGAAAAAGAAGAGAAACTTGGTGCTAGACAGCAATTAATTGATGAGCGAGAAAAAGAAGTAGAAAACTTAATTAATCAGCAACATCAAGAATTAGAACGAATTGCTTCCCTTTCAAAAGAAGAAGCAAAATCGATTATTATGAAGTCAACAGAAGAAGAGTTGAATCATGAACTAACCTTGATGGTCAAGGAGTCAGAACAACGTGCCAAAGAAGAATCTGATCGCAAAGCGAAGAACTTGCTTTCCCTAGCAATTCAACGTTGCGCCGCCGATTCTGTTTCTGAAACAACTGTTTCCGTGGTCACTTTACCAAATGATGAGATGAAAGGTCGCATTATTGGTCGTGAAGGACGTAATATTCGTACATTGGAAACATTAACAGGGATTGACTTAATCATTGATGATACGCCAGAAGCGGTTGTGTTATCCGGATTTGATCCAATCAGACGAGAAATCGCTCGAATGACCTTGGAAAAATTAATCCAAGATGGTCGGATTCATCCCGCTCGTATCGAAGAAATGGTAGAAAAATCACGTAAAGAAATGGATGAACGGATTCGTGAATACGGAGAACAAGCAGCCTTTGAAGTAGGTGCTCATACGTTACATCCTGATTTAATTAAAATTTTAGGCCGTTTACGTTTCAGAACAAGTTATGGTCAAAATGTCTTGAACCACTCAATCGAAGTAGCAAAACTGGCTGGCGTTTTAGCCGCCGAATTAGGCGAAGATGTTCAATTAGCCAAACGTGCAGGTTTACTACATGATATTGGGAAAGCATTAGATCATGAAATTGAAGGTTCTCACGTTGAGATTGGCGCAGAATTAGCTGCGAAATATAAAGAAAATTCAGTAGTTATTAATGCCATTGCCTCGCATCACGGTGATGTGGAAGCAACCTCAGTTATTTCTGTTTTAGTGGCAGCCGCAGATGCGTTATCTGCAGCCCGTCCAGGTGCACGTAGTGAATCGTTAGAAAACTACATTCGCCGCTTAGAAAACTTAGAAAATATTTCTAATAGTTTTGAAGGCGTGGATTCAAGTTTTGCTGTTCAAGCAGGACGTGAAGTTCGTGTCATGGTGAAACCAGAAGAAATTTCTGATTTAGAATCTGTTCGTTTAGTTCGAGATATTCGGAAGAAAATTGAAGATGACTTGGATTATCCAGGACATATCAAAGTAACGGTTATCCGTGAAACACGTGCCGTAGACTATGCGAAATAAAATAAAAAGCGAATAAGTATCGCGTGTAGTGTCTCAACGAACAATTGCAAGGATTGTTCGTTGAGACACTTTTTTTAATCTTTTAAAACCAAAACTTTCTTTTCAAAGCGAAAACAACTATAATAAACAAGAGATGTTAAAAAGAGAAGAGGAACCTTTTTGCGTATATTATTTATAGGAGATGTTGTCGGTTCTTTAGGAAGAGAAGCCCTAGCAACGTATGTCCCTAAATTAAAGAAGAAATATCGTCCACAAGTGACCATTGCCAATGGTGAAAATGCGGCATCTGGTCGGGGAATTACTGGCAAGATTTATAAGAAATTTTTGCAAGATGGTGTCGATGTTGTTACGATGGGTAACCATACGTGGGACAACAAGGATATCTTTGAATTCATTGATGATGCGAAGAAAATGGTTCGTCCAGCGAACTTTCCAGAAGATGTGCCTGGTCAAGGAATGGTTTTTGTGAAAGTCAATCAATTGGAACTAGCGGTGATTAATTTACAGGCCCGCACATTTATGGTGCCATTGGAAGATCCTTTCAAGAAAGCCGCCGAGCTAGTGGCTATCGCTCGCAAACGGACACCGCTCATTTTTGTGGATTTTCATGGCGAAACGACGAGTGAAAAACAAGCCATGAGCTGGTTTTTAGATGGCCAAGTTTCAGCCGTTGTTGGAACACATACGCATGTTCAAACAAATGATGCTCGGATTTTACCGAAAGGGACAGCCTTCTTAAGTGATGTCGGTATGACCGGACCTTATGATGGGATTCTAGGAATGAAGCGTGAACCGATTATTGAGAAGTTTATGACAGCATTGCCGAAGCGCTTTGAGGTAGTCGAAACAGGTCGGACGATTTTATCTGCCTGTATTTTAGAGATTGATGACCAAACGGGCCAAGCGAAGATGATTGAGCCGATTCAGATTAGCGAAGATCGCCCGTTTCAAGAATAATAGAAGAAAAGTTAATCTCGGATCATTAAGAGGTTAACTTTTTCTGCTCTTATAGAAAAAGTGCCGGTGAAAGATGGAGGTGAAAAAAATGGAGCCGTTGAATTTAGATGCACAAAGTAATAAAGAATTAGAAAAATTGCTACATTTAATTGGACAAGATGAAGTCATTCAGCGCTACCAAGCGATTGAAGAAAAGGTAAAGAAAAACAAAAAGCTGACAGAATTAGTGGAAGAAATTAAAGCTGCGCAAAAAGATGCGGTTCAATTTGCTCACTATGGCAAACCAACTGCTGAAAAAGAAGCCATTCAACGAGCTGATGCGAAAACAAAAGAATTTGATGAGCACCCACTCGTTGTAGCCTACCGCGAACAACTGATCGAAGCCAATGACTTAGTCCAACATGTCACGGCGCTCATTCAATACCGCGTGAACGAAGAGCTAGAGAAGGAAGGGAATTAAATGCCACAAAAGACAAAAAATACACCCATGATGGAACAATATTTATCCATTAAGGCCCAATACAAGGATGCGTTTTTATTTTATCGCTTAGGTGATTTTTATGAATTATTTTATGAAGATGCTATCAATGCAGCGCAAATCTTAGAATTGACGTTAACCAGTCGTAACCGCAATGCGGATGATCCGATTCCTATGTGTGGCGTTCCTTATCATGCCGCGCAAGGCTACATTGATACGTTGATTGAGCAAGGCTATAAAGTAGCGATTTGTGAGCAAGTGGAAGATCCAAAGACTACCAAGGGCATGGTCAAACGAGAAGTGGTCCAGTTGGTAACGCCAGGAACGGTGATGAATAGTAAAGGCTTGGAAGCCAAAGACAATAATTACTTAACCGCTGTGCTAACAGATGGTAATCAGTTCGGTTTTGCCTATGTAGACTTGAGTACAGGCGAATTAAAAACAGCAGTCTTGGCTGATGAAGAGGGCGTTTTAAACGAAGCTTCTGCGTTGCAAACAAAAGAAATGGTCCTAGGTTCAGGGATTCCTGAATCGTTAAAAGAGAACTTAAGTTTACGTTTAAATATTATCTTTTCGACACAAGAAACGGTGGAAGAAAATGCCGAGTTTAGTTTTTTAACCAATGAACTGATTAATCCATTAGAAATTGAAATTACAGGCAAATTATTATCTTATTTATCCGTTACCCAAAAGCGGAGCTTGTCCCATATTCAGAAAGCTGTGGAATATCAGCCAGATCATTTCTTGAAAATGGATCATTATTCTAAATTCAATTTAGAATTGAGTCAGTCGATTCGAACAGGACAGAAAAAAGGGACTCTATTGTGGCTATTAGATGAAACGAAAACAGCTATGGGCGGCCGTTTGTTGAAACAATGGTTGGATCGTCCGCTAATTCAGGAACGTCAAATTAAGGCGCGTCAAGAAATGGTGCAATCCTTATTAAATGCCTATTTTGAACGCTTGGATTTGCAAGCAGCATTGACGAACGTTTATGATTTAGAGCGGTTAGCAGGACGCGTGGCATTCGGCAGTGTGAATGGGCGTGATTTAATTCAATTACGGACCTCTTTAGAACAAGTACCAACGATTCGACAGTTAATTGTCGGGATCAATCAAGGGGAATGGGATGATTTGTTAGTCGACTTAAACCCTGTTGAAGATTTAGTGGCATTGATTGCGACGGCGATTAATGAAGAAGCCCCTTTACAAATTACTGAAGGAAATGTTATTAAAGACGGCTATAACGACCAATTAGATGAATACCGTGATGCCATGCGTAATGGTAAGCAATGGTTAGCGGAGTTAGAAGCGAAAGAACGCCAAGAAACAGGCATTAAAAACTTGAAGATTGGCTACAATCGTGTCTTTGGTTATTTCATTGAAATCACTAAGTCAAATTTAGCGAATTTAGAAGAAGGAAAATACGAGCGTAAGCAAACATTAGCTAATGCGGAGCGCTTTATTACGCCCGAACTAAAAGAACTAGAGCGTTTAATCTTAGAAGCCGAAGAAAAATCAGTTGAACTAGAATATCAATTGTTCTTGGCCGTGAGAGAACAAGTGAAAACGAATATTGATCGATTGCAAACACTGGCTAAAACCATTAGTGCGGTTGATGTTTTACAATCTTTTGCAACAATTAGTGAACGGTATCAATACGTTCGACCAACGTTAAGAAGTAACACGAAAAATTTGGCGATTGTCGAAGGACGACACCCAGTCGTGGAAAAAGTTTTAGGGCACCAAGAATACATTCCAAACAGTATCCGCATGAACCCAGAAACAGATATTCTCTTGATTACTGGACCAAACATGTCAGGGAAAAGTACCTACATGCGTCAATTGGCTTTGACGGTGGTCATGGCGCAAATTGGCTGTTTTGTACCAGCGGAAAGTGCTGAAATGCCAATTTTCGATCAAATTTTTACACGGATTGGGGCCTCTGATGATCTAATTGCAGGGCAAAGTACCTTTATGGTAGAAATGATGGAAGCCAACCAAGCACTGCGGCACGCCACGCCTAATAGCCTAATTTTATTTGATGAATTAGGACGCGGCACGGCAACCTATGATGGAATGGCGCTAGCGCAAGCCATCATTGAATATATCCATCGTGAAGTTCAAGCTAAAACGCTATTCTCTACACATTATCATGAACTAACTGTTCTAGATGAAACCTTAAAAGGCTTGAAGAATATTCACGTGGGCGCTGTCGAAAAAGATGGCGAAGTGGTCTTTCTTCATAAAATGATGGAAGGACCTGCTGATAAGAGCTATGGGATACATGTTGCTAAAATCGCTGGTTTACCAAGCTCGCTTTTAGAACGAGCAGCCACCATTTTATCCGCTTTAGAAGCGGAAGAAACAACGATTCCAAGTTCAGTTCATCATGAAGAAGTTTCAGAAGTCCATGAAGAAACCGAGCAACTTTCATTATTTAAAGAAGTTTCAACAGAAGAATTAAGTGTCATTGACACATTGAAGAAAATGAATCTATTAGAAATGACACCACTAGATGCGTTAAACATGCTTCATCAATTGCAAAAACGTATCTAATTAGGAACCGAACCGGTTAGGAGGTCGTGAAATGGGGAAAATTCAAGAACTATCCGAACAACTAGCCAACCAGATTGCTGCTGGTGAAGTTGTTGAACGTCCCGCTTCTGTCGTCAAAGAATTGGTGGAAAATGCACTGGATGCAGGAAGCACCCAAATTGATATTTTTATTGAAGAAGCTGGCTTGAAAACCATTCAAATTATTGATAATGGTGAAGGAATTGCCAAAGAAGATGTACTGAATGCCTTCAAACGCCATGCCACAAGCAAAATTCATACAAGAGATGATTTGTTCCGAATTCGCAGCTTGGGGTTCCGAGGCGAAGCCTTACCAAGTATTGCCTCAGTTTCTGAAATGATTGTCGAAACTGCCACAGCTGAGGAAGAAGAAGGCAGCTATGTGATTCTAAAAGGGGGCAAGGTCGAAGAAAACCGACCAGCAGCACTCCGTAAAGGCACAAAAATGACCGTTTCTAATTTATTTTATAATACGCCCGCTCGTTTGAAATACGTCAAAACGATCCAAACGGAATTGGCCAATATCGGTGACATTGTCAATCGTCTGGCGTTAAGTCACCCTAAAGTCGCTTTTCGCTTGGTTCATGACGGCCACAAAATGATGAGTACAACAGGCAATGGTGATTTAAAACAAACGATTGCGGGGATTTATGGCATTAGCACCGCAAAGAAAATGTTGAAAATTGAAGGAAAAGACCTTGATTTTACTTTGACAGGGTATGTCTCATTGCCAGAAGTCACACGGGCCAGCCGCAACTATTTATCAACGATTATCAATGGTCGTTATATTAAAAATTTCGCGTTAAATAAAGCAATTGTAGCCGGCTATGGTTCGAAACTAATGGTGGGGCGTTTTCCAATTGCTGTGTTAGAAATTGAAATGGATCCGCTGTTAGTCGATGTCAATGTCCATCCTACTAAGCAAGAAGTTCGTTTAAGTAAAGAAAAAGATTTAATGGCATTAATTGAACAGGCGATTCAAGAAGTGTTGAGCCAAGAACAGTTGATTCCCAATGCGGCAGACAATTTGCGTTTTAAAAAGAAACTACCGCCAGAACCTAAAGCCGAACAAATGGAAATTCCTCTATCGACTGAACAACCTGCGGTAAAACAACGACCGGGCAGCTTAAGCTATAATCCCGCAACAGGCCGCTTCTATGCGGAACATGCGACAGACGAAACACCAGTCTCAAGCGCCCCTGAAACTGTCAACCAGACAGAAAGAGCAGTGGATCCAATGGACGACCCATTTGCGCCGCCAGTGCCAGAATCAACGAGTGTAGCGGAAGAAACGTCAGCTTACGAAACCTCTTCGGCAGCTGCTGATTCCGCAAATCATTGGGAAACAGCTAGTAATGAGCAACAGGTAATAGCCGAAGAAACGAAAATAACTGAAGTGCCTGATTCAGAACCTTCTCTGCGTTCATCAGAGGCTGCTGACGAGGTTTTCCAAGAAGAAATGAAACTTCACCCGGAATTCGATGCCAATAGCGCTGCGAGCCAAAGAGAACTGAAACAAGCCCTGAACAAGTTGGAAGAAGAACGACCGACAGAACGTTTTCCTGAGCTAGAATACTTCGGTCAAATGCACGGAACTTATTTATTCGCACAAAGCAAAGATGGCCTGTTTATTATCGACCAACACGCTGCCCAAGAACGAATTAAATACGAGTACTTCCGTGAAAAAATTGGCGAAGTCAGTGATGATTTACAAGAACTATTGGTACCAATCGTTATTGATTATCCAAATAGCGATGCCTTGAAAATTAAAGAGCAGAAAGAAACCCTTGCGGAAGTCGGCATCCATTTGGAAGACTTTGGACAAAATAGTTTCATTGTGCGGGCGCACCCAACTTGGTATCCTGCAGGCGAAGAGGAAAGCATTGTTCGCGAGATGATTGACATGTTGCTAACAACTGGCTCGGTCAGCGTGAAAAAATTCCGTGAAGCAACTGCCATTATGATGAGCTGTAAGCGATCCATCAAAGCCAATCATTACCTCAATGAGCAACAAGCACGCGTGCTATTAAAAGATTTAGCCTTGTGCGAAAATCCGTTTAATTGTCCGCATGGACGTCCGGTGCTGATTCATTTTACGAATTCAGATATGGAACGAATGTTTAAACGCATTCAAGACCCCCATTAAAAAGAAACGAGGCGTCATCAATTTATGCAAATTATTTTAGCATCCCAATCTCCTCGCCGTCAGGAGTTATTAAAGCGTGTGGTTCCAACTTTTACGATTGCACCAGCCGACATCGATGAAACTGTTGGCAAAGACGGCTTACCAGCAGAATATGTGGCGCAAATGGCTGCCCAAAAAGCAGCGGCTATAGCAGAGCAATCCCCCGAAGCACTAGTCATTGGCTGCGATACAATTGTGGCATTGGCGGGAGAGATCCTCGGCAAACCCACTTCTCGGGAAGACGGTTATCGCATGTTGCGCCTCCTAAGTGGCAAAACACATGACGTGTATACAAGTGTGACGTTGAAACAAGGGGAAAAAGAGCGCTCCGCGACAGTTCATTCAACCGTGACGTTTTATCCACTGACAGACACGGAAATCCATGCTTACTTAGATACCGCAGAATATGCCGACAAAGCAGGCGCTTATGGTATCCAAGGACAAGGAGCATTACTAATTGAAGCAATCGCTGGCGATTATTACGCCATTATGGGCTTACCAATTGCCAAAGTAGCCCGACTACTAAAAGAATTCAACTAATAAAAGACAGTCCTTTTCATTCGTCAAAAAGAGAAAGGACTGTCTTTTACTATGCAAACTATTAGGTGCCTGTTTGGCAAACGTGGTATCATTGAACCCAATAAATTGAACAGAAGAAAAGGAGTGGACAGAATGACAAAACCAACAGAAGAAGAATTAAAACAAACCTTGACGGATCTTCAATATGCCGTCACACAAGAAAACGCAACAGAACGCCCTTTTTCAGGAGAATATGATGACTTTTACCAAGACGGAATCTATGTAGACATTGTTAGTGGCGAACCGTTGTTTAGCTCCTTGGACAAATACGATGCTGGTTGCGGCTGGCCATCCTTTACCAAACCAATTGAAAAACGTGGCGTCAAAGAAAAAGCTGATTTTAGTCACGGCATGCACCGAGTAGAAGTTCGCAGTCAAGAAGCAGATTCACATTTAGGGCATGTTTTCACTGATGGCCCACTCCAAGAAGGCGGCTTACGTTATTGCATTAATGCGGCAGCTTTGAGATTTGTGCCAGTGGCAGATTTAGAAAAAGAAGGCTATGGCGAGTACCTTTCTTTATTCAAATAATCCTCATTTTTTAGACAAATACGATAAAATAGTTAGAAGAAAGCGACTTTTGATGAATATCTTGTATGAAATACAGAAAATCTCTTGATTTATTTGGCTAGGACTACTATTATTTTAGAAGGAAAGTATTGTTCAGTTTTAACGAATTGGCTGAAATAGAAAGTGGAGGTTCTAATGTCGAAACATTATTTTGATCCAAGATTGAAAATCTTTTCTTTGAACTCTAATCGTCCCTTAGCAGAAAAAATTGCGGATGCTGTGGGTGTGGAGCTAGGAAAGTGCTCTGTAACACAATTTAGTGATGGCGAAATTCAAGTGAATATTGAAGAAAGTATTCGTGGTGCACATGTTTACGTCATTCAATCAACAAGTAGCCCTGTTAACGATAACTTAATGGAACTATTAATCATGATTGATGCGTTAAAACGTGCGAGTGCTAAAACAATTAACGTGGTTATGCCTTATTATGGGTATGCACGTCAAGACCGTAAAGCACGTGCCCGGGAACCAATCACTGCTAAACTTGTTGCAAACATGATTGAAAAAGCTGGCGCAACAAGAATGTTGACATTGGACTTACATGCGGTCCAAATTCAAGGATTCTTTGATATTCCAGTGGATCATTTGATGGGTGCACCATTAATTGCCGATTACTTCATCGAACACGGCATTCAAGGCGATGACGTTGTTGTTGTTTCCCCTGACCATGGTGGTGTAACGCGTGCACGTAAATTGGCAGAATTCTTAAAAGCACCAATTGCGATCATTGACAAACGTCGTCCAAAAGCGAACGTAGCAGAAGTAATGAATATCATTGGTCATGTGGAAGGCAAAACATGTGTCTTAATTGATGACATGATTGACACAGCGGGGACAATTTCTCTTGCTGCAAACGCATTGAAAGAAGCCGGAGCAAAAGACGTTTACGCTTCTTGTACACATCCCGTTTTATCAGGACCAGCCTTACAACGTATTGAAGATTCAGCAATTGAACGCTTAGTTGTAACAGACTCTATTTACCTATCTGATGATCGTAAAATTGCAAAAATTGACGAAGTCAGCGTTGGTGAATTAATCGGAGATGCGATTAAACGTATCCACGAAAACAAACCAGTTAGTCCGTTATTTGAAACAAAAAATAAATAATTACAAAAAACCCGCCCACATCATTTTTCTGATGTGGGCGGTTTTTTCTCTAAATCATTTTATCTAAAAAAATATTGTAACCTGAATATTTATTAGGTATTCATGATATACGATAAGTGTAGAGAAGTTAAGGCGGCGGCAAGCGCAAAGGAAGATGCGCTTTGCGACGAGCATCGCAACAAAGTGAGAAACATAGGAGCAGAGACTTTCCCCTTTCGGTGAGGTGGTGCGTATGAGCGTACTTCCAAAATTTACAGAAAGGAGAGGCCTTTTGTCAGCATATGAAACAATTCAGACGATCCTAGGGTTTGGTATGTTTACCATTGCTTTGATTGCGCTGATTGTTAAATTGCTTAAAAATGACAATAAAAAATAACCGTCAACTTTGACCAAGCACGGTTATTTTTAAATAATTAACATGGTCACCGTCTTAAACGGCTCTACATCAGAGAGGTATGTTGACGCATCTCTCTCTTTTCGTTTTCATTATAGCACATTTATCTAAAAAAATATATTGTAACCTGAATATTTATTAGGTGTTCATGATATACGATAAGTGTAGAGAAGTTAATGCGGAGGCAAGCGCAAAGGAACATGCGCTTTGCGACGAGCATCGCAACAAAGTGAGAAGCGTAGGAGCAGAGACTTTCCCCTTTCGGTGAGGTGGTGCGTATGAGCGTACTTCCAAAATTTACAGAAAGGAGAGGCCTTTTGTCAGCATATGAAACAATTCAGACGATCCTAGGGTTTGGTATGTTTACCATTGCTTTGATTGCGCTGATTGTTAAATTGCTTAAAAATGACAATAAAAAATAACCGTCAACTTTGACCAAGCACGGTTATTTTTAAATAATTAACATGGTCACCGTCTTAAACGGCTCTACATCAGAGAGGTATGTTGACGCATATCTCTCTTTTCGTTTTTATTATAGCATATTTTCCCGAAAAGTACGAATAAATTTAGCGTTAATCCGTGAAATCCTAAAAGCTGTTAAAGAGGAGAAAAACCTCTGGGCTTTTTCTCTTTGCCTATAGTCTGTTTAGCCCGCTTTTTTGTTAAAATTTATCGTAAACTTCAATTACTGAGGTGCTATTCAGCTCAGACTTACTTATTTTAATTACTTCATGGGATTCAGTTAAAGATTTCGATTGGCTCTTTCGTGGCTGATTTATTAACGATAATAAAGATTGTGGGACGTACTTTTTGTTATTCTCTTTACATGTTAACGCCACAATCATTTTGCCTGAACGAATTGCTTTTTCATACTGTAAATTATAAAATTTTCCTCCATCGCATATTCGTACACCTGGAGAAATAAGCATTTCTAATAGAGAAATTACTTGTAATTTTTGGCCTGTGGTTCCATCATCTTTAGGTTTAATCCCGCGCAGTGAAACTTTATTATTTTTTAAAGCTCTGTAAAATTGAGTAGCCTTAAAACGAAATTTACAGCTCCCTTGTTTATCTATTTGATAATAGTCAACTCCGCATAAATGCATAAAATTCCCAGCTTCAAATTGAACGTTCATTTCTAACAATTTCTTTGTTTTCCGATGTTGATATGTATAAGTGAACATATGATTATTGAAGTTGGTGTCATAAATTAAGAACGCCTTTCTAATTGTGTCAAAATCTTTTTTCTCAATCATTAGTTTCTCCTATAAATAAAGAAGCCAAGCTTAGCTTGCCTTCTTTAAACTTCAAATATAATTCAGGTTTTTCTGTTGCTCACCAACTATTGGCTCTACGTCCAATTCTATATCGAGTTTTTCTGTTGCTCGCCAACTATCGGCTATTACTTCCGATTTCAGTATTGAGTTATTATGATGCCTGATCATCAAGAAACATCTACTTGTTTCTAATAAAAGTCTACCACAGAACCACGTTCAACTCAATCCTTTTTAATCCAATAATGGAGTGTAATGACAATAAAAAATAACCGTCAACTTTGACCAGCACGGTTATTTTTAAATAATCCAAAAGGTCACCGTCTCAAACGGCTCTACACTAGAGAGGTACGTTGACGCATCTCTCTCTTTTCATCTACATTCTAGCATAGATACAATGTAGATGAAAAGAGGTGCCTGCTGCTAAAGGTTCTTGTCCTTCTTTAGCGATTGAGCAGTGCATCAACGCTTAGTTCAGTCATTTCAGAGACTTGTATGTCGGCTCCGATTAAGGGTTGGCTGGCCGACAAGCCGACGGCATAGATGCCCGCGGCTTTCAAGCCGTCAATGCCTGATTGTGCATCTTCAAAGCCAATGGCGTTTTGCGGTAGCACGCCAATACTGTCAGCGGCGGCTAAAAAGATTTCAGGATCAGGTTTGCCTTTGCTTAACGAGTCGGGATCGACAATTGTGGCGAAGTACGCGCGCACGCCTAATTTTTCCAAAATCAGGGGCGCGTTTTTTGAAGCCGAAGCCACGGCACAGGGGATGTGATGTGCTTGAGCTTGCTGTAGCAATGGCACGACACCAGGTAAAACATCTTCTGTCGTTAAATGTTCTAATAATTGAACGTAGTGGTCATTTTTTTGCTGAGCTAAGGCTTCTTTTTCTGCTGGAGTAAACGCATTTTCACGGTGGCCATGGGCTAAAATGCGGTCCAAGGAATCCATCCGACTAATGCCTTTTAATGTTTCGTTGAAGGTTTCGTCAATGGGAATACCTAGCGAATCGGCCAACGCTTTCCAAGCTTGATAATGAAATTTGGCGGTGTCAGTAATGACACCATCCAAATCAAAAATAAATCCAATCGTCATTGTGGTTCGCTCCTTTATTGATAATGTACTTCTTTTGGTCGTTCGGCGGTTAACGGAATCAACGCGCCCTGAACCAATAATTGTGTGTCTTTATCTGCTGTAATCGTGACACTGGTTTGTGTTAATGAAAATTGATACGTCACGCCTTGATGAATAAACTGGAAGGCCAGCGATTGCCAATGTTCAGGTAAGTTTGGACAAATTGATAACTCGTTTTGGCGCGTGTCAACGCCTGCATACGTCGCTAAAGTAACGTGGATCGTCGCAGCCATGACCCCTGTATGAATCCCTTCAGAGGTCGTGCCACCTTGAATGTCACGATAATCGGAATACAACGCTTCTTGATAAAGTTGCCAAGATAGCTCATGGAATTGCGCCATTTCTGCCAATTGGGCATGAACAATTCGTGACAAAGTCGAACCATGAGACGTCCGTTTTAGATAATACAAAAGATTTTTTTCCAAATAATCCGCAGGCAATTGATACCCTAAATCTTCTAAAATTTGATCCACCCGAGTTTTGTCTAAGTTGTAGAACAACATTAACGTGTCGGCTTGTTTCGCCACTTTGTAATCATCGGGAGATTCTCCTTCGGCTTTTAAAATTCGATCCATGCGGTAAATATTGCCGTATTTCTCTTTCATCGCTGCCCAGTCAATCTCTTTTAAGCCGAAATACCCTTCATATTGCGCAATAATGCCGTCAGAATTAACTTCAATTTCCAGTGAATTTTGAATTTGCTGCATGCGGGCTAGATCAGCCGAAGTGGTCTGCGTTTTGGCAAAAAGTTGTGCCTGTTCTTCCTCAGAGAAAAGTGCCAAAATGTTGGTTAATTCTTCGAATAGCCAAACCACCATCAAATTCGTATAGGCGTTGTTTTTCAATCCGCTTTCCGCTTGGTCTGGATAGCCCTCGTGAAACTCATCAGGTCCCATCACTTTATCAATAAAGAACCGTCCTGTTGCGTCATCTAACGTCGCAGCGCTGTTCCAAAATTGAGCGATTTCTAACAACATTTCGCCGCCATATTGTTTCATAAATTCATGATCCTGTGTACTATGCCAATACAACCAAGCATTGTAAGCAATCGCCAAGGACACATGCCGTTGCAGAATGCTATGATCCTCGCCCCAATGTCCATTCAACGGATTTAAGTGAAGTTTTTGCGTGGTTTCACGCCCGTCACGTCCTGATTGCCACGGATACATTGCGCCACGATACTGGCTAGCCGCCGCATTCTCCTTCGCCTTCTCTAATCGATGGTAGCGGTACAGCAACAATTGTTTCGCTGTGTCAGGATAATGTTGAATATAAAAAGGTAAAATAAAAATTTCATCCCAGAAAATATGTCCACGATACGCTTCACCATGCAAGCCTCGGGCGGTAATCGAGACGTCCAATGCTTGCGCTTGGTTACTAAAAGGCGAAGCCGAAGCCAGCAAGTGATAACTGTGAATCCGTAAAAGTTTTTGAGACATCAAATCGCCTGTCACGGTAATGTTGGCTTGTTGCCAAAGAGTTTGCCAAGCGCGGGCGCTTTCCTGAGCGGCGGCCGCAAAAGAGTCCTTCGGCGTAAACGGTACTTGCCAACTTTGTTCGGCGTGGCTGGCTTGCACATAGACTTGTTTTTCTAGCGTATAGCGCGTGCCTTGGTGCGCCATCACGGTCACCACTTGGGCGATTTTTTCCGCTTCTTCTTGAATCGTAATCGCTTCTTTTTCAAAAAAATCACCGGTTATCAAGGCCGTTTCTCGGACGCTCAAGTTAGATTGATTGGTACAAACCTCAATCACGGTTTTGTTTTCCTGCGCGCTTAATGCTGTCACCTGAAAATGTTTCGCTGTTAAGTTACGATACCGCGCCACGTTATAGTTGTAGACACTACCATCAGTGACGGTTTTCAAAGTAATCGGGGCCGAAAAGTTTAACGGCTCAAACGTATATTGCAGATGATAGTCATTCGGCTGTGCCATATTGGCAATTTTTTTCGTCGTTAATTTAATTTGCTGATTGTCCGCATCTTTCAATATCATTTCTGCGACAAACAATCCCGTTTTCAAGTTCAATTGACGATGTAATTGTTGTAGCGTGTCTGGAGAAATCGTTAACCAGTCAGTGGCATCGCCAATTTTTAAAGCGATGTGTTGGTTGTCAGGAGCATTGACGAAATCTTCATTTTCCACTACTTGACCCGCAACTTCCGAAGCCGCTGTATTATAAAGCCCCGCAATGTAGGTCGCTGGATAATGATCATCAGAAATCGTCATCTCAGGTGTCGTGCCGCGCAAACCTAAAAAGCCATTGCCGACAGTTAACAGGGACTCCACCGCATATTCATTTTTCCCAGGCACGTAGCCATAATAGTCCAAATGCCAAGCCAAATACTGCCGTTTTTCTTCAAATGCTGCCAGCAGATTCGGTGCCGCCGCTTGTTCGGCTGCCGTTAAAAGTGGCGTGTTCAACTGTTCCGCGAATGCTTGAATCACCGCTTGCGGAACCAGCGCCAACGTTTCCTCTGGCGAAAAGAAGTCCGCTGGGAAATCAGCCACAATTCCCCCCAGAATCGGCGCAGCCTCTGCCACAATCAATTGGCACAGTTCAGGAACCGTTTCTTCGATAGTCAAGGCTTCAAAAGGGAACGTTTTTTGGTGAAGCGGTTCCAATTTATGGTTAAAAAAAGTCGTCGTTAGTTGGTTCGTTGCGAATGTTAATTCTAAAATGGTCATGTTTGGCGCCTCCTTGCGAACTTGTATAGACATGTTTTGTTTGACTACAGTATAGTATGAACGAATCAGAATTACAAGGATTTTCCCTAGATTCTTGGGAAAAGTTTTCCAGAAGGGGGCTGTAACAGACTGCGCTGGGTCCGAAAAAAAGGCGGTCAAGCAGTGGTTTGGCTGGGGGAGTCAGTGGCGTAAGCAAGGCAGAAAGTGCGGGGGATTTTTCTGACCAGCTCTAGGTTTTTCGGAGGGAATATGCTATGCTTTTAGAAAAGAAATTGTTGGTAGAGGAGGATCGGCATGAACAAGTTTCATGACATATTTTTAGAATTAGAACAACAAATTGTCCAAGGCGACTATCAGCCAGGCGATTTATTACCTAGTGAAAATCAATTAGTGGAAACTTACAATGTTTCCCGTGAAACAATTCGGAAAGCCTTGAATTTACTGATTAACGCTGGCTACATTCAGAAAAAGCAAGGCAAAGGCTCGATTGTCTTAAACTTTAAAAAATTTAATTTTCCTATTTCAGGGGTGACCAGTTACAAGGAGTTACAACAAACGCAACATATTGAAAGTCATACTCATGTGGTTTCCTTAGAAGAAATTCCTGTAGAGCGCAACTTGGCTCAGTTGACTGGTTGGACCGAAGGGGCCCCTGTTTGGCGCTTAGTTCGGCAACGGGAGATTGAAGGGGAAGTCGATATTTTAGATATTGATTACTTGATTAAAGAGATTGTCCCTGAACTGCCGAAGCATCGTGCCGAAGATTCGATTTTCGATTATTTGGAAAACGACCTTGGCTTGGCGATTAGTTATGCCCAGAAAGAAATTACCGTGGAACCGCTCACAGAGATGGACAAGCAACTGATTGGTGAAGTCGAAGGCAATCATGTCGTCGTGGTCCGCAGTATCATGAACTTGGAAGATACTCGCTGTTTTGGCTATACGGAATCCCGTCACCGCTTAAACAAATTTAAGTTTGTGGAATTCGCCCGTCGCCGCAAGTTGTAAGGCGCAGTGACTAGCAAACACAAAAACGGCTGTCATTAAATGAAATTTGAAGATTTTTTCGCCGAAATCGCGGATAAATTTATAAGAATTTAGGAGAAAACGTCAAAAGGTAAGAGTTGAACCCTTACTTTTTGACGTTTTCTTGCTGTTTATTAATCGATTTTGCCGCGAAAATCATTAAATAACACTTTCAAATGTCAAAAAGTGTTGAAATTTATGTTTAAAACCAAGAGATATCATTGATATTAAAAGAACTGTTGATTTTTTCTATGCGCGGTTAAATATTTAAAATCACAGACACAGGGGAATCTTGTATAATTAAGGCCATAGCTTCAGAAGTACATTCTGGAAATTCTTAAACAAAAGGAGACGTACATAGATGAAAAAGAAATTATTTGCAAGTTTACTCGTTGGCAGCGCAGTTGTTGGGGCTAGCTTGGCGCCTCTTTCGGCACAGGCTGTCACGACAGGAAATACACCAGTACAGGTAGAATTTGAAGGTGGAACATTGCAAGATCAGGGGGATGATACTGGCCCAATCGTAGATCCCGATCCGACGCAACCGAATACGAATTTTGACTTATTAGCCATCCCGAAAATTTTTGACTTTTCTCCCGTAAAAATTGGTGAGGATGTAACCGCTATTAGACCCATTTCAACTGCGCCAAAATCGATCATGGTGGGTGATGTCCGCGGAACCAAAGAAGGTTGGCATGTCACTGGCGAAGTAGTGGGCATGAGCAATGGCACAGATACATTAGATGGACAGATTACTTTTGGAATGACACCATACTATGCCATATTCAATGAAAGTACGAGTTCTTACGGGGGCTTCAATACTCTGAATGGCATGAATATCGCTAATGATCCAACGGCCCCTAGCTTTAACGGTGCGAGCCTTAAGATTGGTGGCGGCGCCGCGGCTTTAATTAACGCTCCTCTAGGAAAAGGGCAAGGGACTTGGTCAGGTCGTTTAGATAACTTAACGTTAAATGTAACGACACCGATGCAAGAACTGAAAAAAGGCGCGTATACAGGAAATGTCACCTGGAATCTTGTCGCAGGACCAGCGATTTAAGCATAAACAGGTAAACAATAGCGGACGAAAGAGCTGTTTAAATGGTCTTCCATCCGTTCTTAAACAATCAATTAAAAAAGAGAGGTATGCAAAATGAAAAAGAAATTACTCGCAAGTTTGTTGGTAAGTAGCGCAGTGGTTGGCGCTAGTTTGGCACCACTGTCGGCACAGGCTGTGACGACAGGGAATACGCCAGTGCAGGTGGAGTTTGGTGGAGGATTATTACCAGACCAAGATAATAACAGTGGTGGGTCGACAGCACCTGAACCAGGAACACCCAACACGGATTTTGATATACTTGCTATTCCAAAGTATATAAATTTTGCTCCTTCAAAAATAGGGGAAGATCTTTCAGCTATTAAAACTAGCTTGGTCCGTAAACTTGTTCATGTCGGCGATGTACGTGGAACAAAGGAAGGTTGGCATCTAACTGCAGAAATCCCACAAATGATTAACGGAACCGACAAATTAGACGGAGAGCTTAACTTTAACTTGTCCGCTTATTATTCTGTATTTAGACTGGAAGAATCAGGAGGGCGCTACGTAATTTCAGCAAATCAAGATGGGACTAATATTCAAGATGACCTTAGCGCTCCAGATTTTATTGGAACAAATATAAAGTTGGGGAGTGGCGCTGTTACATTAGTTAATGCACCGACAGGCAAAGGGCAAGGAATGTGGGCTACTGACTTGGAAAATCTAACGTTAAACGTTACAACCCCAATGCAAGAGCTGAAAAAAGGCGCTTATACAGGTAACATCACCTGGAATCTCGTGGCAGGACCATCAATTTAAGTCCAAACAAAAAAGTCATCCCCTCAGGATGACTTTTTGCTTATTTCTCTGTGAAGGTGCTGTCTGTTTTGACAGTTTCAGCAGGCGGTGTTTGCGCCGCTAGCAAGTCGCGAATTTCTTTTAAGTAATCTTCGCTCGTTGGTACCACTTCTTCTGCCGCTTCTTCTTTTTTGCCACGGTTTTTCATTTTGTTGGCCGCTTTGACAATCAAGAAGAGGACGAAAGCCGTAATTAAAAATGTAATAAGTGCACTAATCACGCTACCAATATTGAATTCAACGCCTTCGACTTTATAAACAAGGGCACCCAATGCATCGTCGGCACTCTTTTTCCCAGTCGTCAAGACAAAAATCAGACTAATTAACGGGGTAATCAAGCCTTCCACCACTTGTGTCACAATCGCTGTAAACGCACTACCAATGACAACACCAACGGCTAGGTCTAAGACACTTCCGCGCATGATAAACTCTTTAAATTCTTTAATCATTCTTTTTTCCCTCCTCACTTTAAAAACAGTATACCGAATCTTCTTGAAAATTTGAACTGAAAAACTCTTATCATTCAGAAAGCACCTGAAGCTGTGTTATAATGGAGCTATTGGAAAAAACATTAAAAAATGCTTTAGAATTTACGCGATACATATATTTCACAGCATTCTTTAGGTAAGATGAAGCAAATGAAGGAGCGATGCGGCAATGTCTGTTCAATTAGTTAAAGGCGTGAATTTACACGTCATTCCTACAGAAAAATATAAAACGGTGCGTCTTTTAGTCCGCTTTAATACACGATTAAATCATGAAACCATTACAAAAAGAACGCTGTTGTCCAGTTTGATGGAAACCAACAGCTTGAATTACCCGAATCAAGTCAAGTTAAGTGAGCGTTTGGCGGAACTTTACGGCGCCAGCTTTGGGATTGGCGTTTCCAAAAAAGGCAATCAACATTGGTTTAATATTTCTATGAACATTGTCAATGATCATTATTTACAGGATAGTCAGGTTCTCGCCGAAGCGGTGGACTTTTTGAAGGAAATTATTTTTGCCCCCAATATTCAAGCGGGCCAATTCGAAGCGGAAACCTTCCAACGGGAGAAAGAGAACTTGAAAGCGTACTTGGAAAGTATTGTGGAGGATAAGCAAACCTATGCCTCTTTGGCGCTTCAAAGTGTCTATTTTAATCAATCGGAGGATCAAAAAATCCCTAGTTTTGGGACTGTTGCGGCGTTAGCTGAGGAAACTGCGGCGTCATTAGCGGCGTATTATCAAAAAATGCTGGCGGAAGATCAAGTGGATATTTTTGTTTTAGGTGATGTCAATGAGGCGGAGCTAGTGCCGTTATTCAAGCAATTACCGTTTACGCCTCGTGAAGAAGGCAAAGCCGCGATTTTCTACAATCAACCAATTCGCAACGTGATTGAAGAGCGGACCGAGCGTGAGGTGTTAGCCCAATCGAAATTAAACTTGGCTTACAACACGGATATTTATTATGGCGATAGCTATTATTTTGCGTTGCAAGTGTTTAATGGGATTTTTGGCGGTTTCCCGCATTCTAAATTATTCATGAATGTCCGTGAGAAAGAGCATTTAGCGTATTATGCTTCTAGTAGTATCGACACCTTCCGTGGCTTCATGACGGTTCAAACAGGAATCGATGGCAAAAATCGGAATCAGGTCTTGCGTTTGATTTCGACAGAATTGGAAAATATTCGCTTAGGTAAGATTAGCGAATTAGAAATTGAACAAACGAAAGCAATGTTAAAAAATCAGTATATCTTAGCGTTAGATAATGCAGGCGCGTGGCTGGAAAAAGAATACTTGAACGAATTAATGCCGCAGACGATGCTGACGGCGGAGGAATGGATTGCGCGGATTAATGCCGTGACTATTCCAGAAATCCAAGAAGTAGCCAAACGCTTGGAACTTCAAGCGATCTTCTTTTTGGAAGGAGAAACGGAAAATGATTAAAAAAGACTATGCACAAATTAAAGAAACATTGTATACAGAAACACTGGAAAATGGGTTAAAGGTTTACCTATTACCGAAAAATGATTTCCAAAAAACGTATGGCTTGTTTACGACCGATTATGGTTCCATTGACAATACGTTCGTGCCAATTGGTCAAGAGGAAATGATTGAAGTACCTGACGGAATCGCCCACTTTTTAGAACATAAAATGTTTGAAAAAGAAGATGGCGATGTCTTCCAAAAATTTGGGCAACAAGGGGCTTCAGCGAATGCCTTTACCAGTTTTACGAAAACGAGTTATTTGTTTTCAACGACGGATCAAGTGACACAAAATCTAGAAACGTTGCTTGATTTTGTGCAATCGCCGTATTTCACGAAGGAAACGGTCGAAAAAGAAAAAGGCATCATCGGACAAGAAATTCAAATGTATTTAGATGATCCTAACTGGCGCTTGTTCTTTGGGATTTTAGGCAACCTTTATCCGAAACATCCATTGCATATTGATATTGCCGGTACAGTGGCAAGTATTGCGGAGATTACCGCAGAAGATTTGTATACATGTTACAATACGTTTTATCATCCAAGTAATATGACCTTGTTCGTGGTAGGGAAAATGGACCCCGAAGCGTTAATGGCGTTCATTCGTGAAAATCAAGCGGCGAAAGAGTTTCCTGCCGCCCAACCTATTCGTCGGCATTTTCCTGAAGAAACAGCTGCTGACATTGTCAAAGAGAGCGCCATTGAAATGGCAGTCACACGGGCAAAAGTGCTTGTTGGCTTGAAAGGCTTAGATGAAGTGCCAACAACGGGTCGTGACTTAATGAAATATCAAATCACCGTGAACTTGTTGTTACAATTATTGTTTGGTAATACCTCTCAAAACTATTTGGCTCTTTATGATGAAGGCTTGTTAGATGATAGTTTTAGTTATGACTTTAATTTAGATCGCAGTTTCCATTTTGCGGATATTGGCGGCGATAGTGAGCAACCAGAAGTCTTAGCAGAACGAATTGAAGCTATTTTATTATCTGCCACAACAAGTCCAGAATTAACGGAAGAAAATTTGTCCTTATTGAAGAAAAAAATGATTGGTAAATATTTCCAATCCTTAAACTCTTTAGAGTATATCGCCAACCAATTTTCACAATCATTGTTTGGGGAAACCACGCTGTTTGATAAGATTGAAGTCATTGAAAGCATTCAATTAGCCGACGTCCGCCAAGTAGCAGAGACCTTTATTCGTGAAGAAGGATTGAGCCGTTTCTACATGTATCCTAAAGGAGAAACCGAGCAATAAACCAACTGTTTAAGAAAAAGAAAAATCTTTGAAATCTTTCAATTTTGTTATCCTCAGTTGGCTTCTTTTGTGGTATTCTTAAAGGACGGGAATGTTTTCCTTGGCAATTGAAAAAGACTGATGAGACAATCGATAAATTAACAAAATAGACTGGAGAAGATGGACGAGTGGCCAGCGTAAATATTGGAGAAACACTAAAAGAAGCAAGATTGCAGAAGAACATCACAATTGATGAACTGCAACAAATGACAAAAATTCAAAAAAGATATTTAGAAATTATTGAACAAAACGATTTTGAGTCCTTACCAGGCACCTTTTATGTGCGGGCGTTTATCCGCCAATATGCAAGTGCGGTCGGCTTAGATGGCAATCAATTGGTAGATATCTATGATGGCAAAGAGCCTGAAATTGTCGAAGAACCCAAGCCAGTGTATGAAGAGCTTGAAGGATCACGTAAGCAATTGCATGACGAAGAAAAGCAATCCAGTTGGTTACTGCGGAACTTACCAGCCATTGCCTTTTCGTTAATTGGTTTAGCCATTGCGGTCGTAGTGCTGTATATTATGTGGCAAGATCAAAAAGCCGAACCGATTATTCAAACACCGGCAACTAGTGCCAGTGTGGAAAAAACCAAAGAATCAAGTCAAGCCCCAGAAAGTAGCACACAAAGTAGTACACCGCCGTCTTCTTCAAGCGAACCAGAGAAGAAAACAGCTGTGGCTGTGGTGAGCGATGCCAACAATCAAGTAACTGCAACGGTTAAAGATGCGAATAGTCCAATCAACATTACCTTTAAAGGCACTGAAGGCTCTTGCTGGATTGGCGTGATGGTCGATGGCAACTATACGTACCAACACACCCTGCAAGCAGGAGAGACCCAAACAACAGCTTTACCTGCGAATGCCGCCAATGCAACACTGATTCTAGGCGCCTCAAATAATGTCGCCATTCAAGTCGATGGCGCCGATTTAACACTGGAAAAAACGCCAGTTTTAATTCGTAAGGATGTTACATTAGGGATTACGTATCGTTAGAAATGGTGTAAGAAGAATCTGGATAAACTGTCAAACGGCAATTATTCCAGATTCTTTTCTTTTATAATTAACAGCGAATGGTTAAAAAGACGACAATAATAATTCAAGAGAGAAGGGGTTATCAATGCTTAAAATAGTTAATAAAAAATTTAATCTTATCACCATATTTTCAATCGCTCTGTTGGTCATGGGCTTCTTGATTGTTGGCTTACAACTGTATTTCTACTTTATCTATGGTTCTAAATTTTTAGACAGTATCACATTGATTGGAATGATTAATTTAGGTTTAGGCTATTATCAGCTCTTTCTAAAAAAAGGCAAGAATATTTCTGAATAAACGGTCAAACGGCAATTATTCCAGATTCTTTTCTTTTTTTCGTGACACTGCCAGCAAGATAACGTAAAATAGAACAGGAGAAGGAAGGGGCAATTGAAGTGAATTTACCAAATAAATTAACAGTTTTAAGAATATTTATGATTCCGATTTTTATTATTATTGTGTCAGTGCCAATGGACTGGGGAACGATTAGTTTTGGCGACACAACGTTAGCCGTTACCCAATTAGTGGGCGCGATTATTTTTGCAGTTGCTAGTTTTACAGACTGGTTGGATGGCAAAATTGCCCGTGCGCAAGGCTTGGTGACGAACTTCGGAAAATTTGCGGACCCATTAGCGGACAAAATGCTAGTGATGACCGCTTTTATCGTCTTAGTTGGTCAAGGCAAAGTACCCGCTTGGATTGTAGCAATTATTGTTTGTCGTGAATTGGCAGTAACTGGTTTACGGTTGTTATTAGTCGAACATGGCGAAGTAATGGCAGCAGCTTGGCCAGGAAAAGTAAAAACAGCTACCCAAATGGTTGCAATTATTTTACTGTTCATTAACAACATTCCATTTTCAGCACTTCATCTACCACTAGATCAAATCATGCTATATGCTTGCTTGATTTTCACCATTTACTCTGGTGTTGATTATTTTGCTAAGAATAAAGATGTTTTTAAAGGTTCGATGTAAAGAGAGAATCAAAACGCTTGGCTTGTGCCAAGCGTTTTTTAGTATTCATGATTGAATGGACAAATAGATTTTTAAGTAGAGGAACAGATGAATCGATAAAACAAATCGGCAGTTTCTGTATGCTATTTTTCATTTTGGTTATATCTACATACAAATAATTAGTTTGTTGTTGACAAAGTAAACTAAATAGATTACTATTTAGTTCGTTAGCTTATATATAAACTAAATAAATTTTTTGGAGGAAATTATGAAAAAAACAGATATTTTAAATAAACTATTAAAAATTGCTCAACAACCTTACTTAATCTTTGCTTCTAGCATAGAGGAGAAACCAGATAACACTTTTGAAACGTTAAAATTGCTTGCTTCTGAAGAAAATGTAACAGCTGGAAGAATCGCTGAATATTTAGATATAAAACCTTCTAGTGTGACACAAATCATAAAAAAATTAGAGTCTGTTAAAGCAGTTAAACGAGTCAAAAATGAATCAGATGCTCGGGTCACATTCGTTGTATTGACCGATAAGGGACGAGAAAGTTTAAGTACTCAAGGAAATATTTCTAATGGATTTAATGAAGAAATGTTTAAGGGCTTCTCAGAGGAGGAACTAGAGTCTTTAAATAATTATTTAGAACGTATAGAAAAGAATATTTCTAGTGAAGAATTTTTAGATAAAATTGAAACAATTTTTGGCGACGATAAAAATTGGGAACATTTCAGAAAAATATCAGCTAGATATGGTAGAGCTAGAGAACAGATGATGGGACATGATGGCTTTGGTAGATTTGGTGAATTCAATGGTGAATACGGTGGCTTTGAAGGATGGAAGAGAGGTCGGAGAAGATAATGGCAGTAGGTGGAGGCGGCAAAAATAGTCATGATTCTATCCGAGCAGATAAAACAAAATTTTCGTTTAAAGAATTTTTAGGCTTAATCAAGATGACAGAGCCTAACTATTTACTGCTTGGCATCGGGATGATATTTCTTGTGATTTCTTCTAGTGTCCAAGTGTACGTTCCAAAACTTGCTTCAAGTTTAGTCAATAATTTTCAAAAGGGAGTAGATTATAGTTTATTAGGTAAAGTTGTTGGGTTATTTATATTTTCAGCACTCGTTTCTGCATTAGGAGGGACAATTTTAGGTATTTTTGGTGAAAATGTCATCCAAAATATGCGTAAACGCTTATGGAATAAATTAACTATTCTAAAAGTTTCTTATTTTGACTCTGTTAAAGCGGGTGAAATATCCAGCCGGGTCGTAAATGATACTAATCAAGTTAAGCAATTGTTAGCCGTTACTTTTCCTCAAACAGTTGCCAGTGTGATTACAGTTATTGGTACGGTATATATGATGATTAAAATGGATTGGCATATGTCGCTTGCTATGGTAATTGCTGTTCCTGTTGTAATCCTTTGTATGATTCCAGTAATGGCATTTGGTTCAAAAGTTAGTCACATTCGCCAAGATGCTATGAGTCAATTTAACGGACTTGCTACTGAAACGTTGAGTGAAATTCGTTTAGTCAAAACTTCTAATGCTGAATCTCAGGCGCAGGTTCGTGCTGCAAATGAAGTGGATCGGTTATTTAATGTAGGGAAAAAAGAAGCAATATTTGATGCATCTATGCAACCAATTATGATGATGGTCTTTATGAGCATGGTATTTGGGCTATTAGCATATGGGATGCATCGAATTGCCGTTGGTGTGATGACAATCGGAACATTGATGAGTTTCTTAATGTATCTATTTAATCTTATTGGCGCCATGCCAATCATTGCGACGTTATTTTCTGAAGTAGCTAAAGCAGCAGGATCAACGCGACGAGTGCAAGAATTGTTATCTAGAGAACCTGAAGACTTTGAAAGTGGACAAGATATTGATTTATCGGAAAAGACTTTATCAGTTAAAAATGTAAAATTTTCTTATGAAGATGCACCAGAGGAACCTATCTTAACAGACATTTCTTTTACTGCTCAGCCAAACCAAGTAATTGCTTTTGCTGGCCCATCAGGTGGCGGGAAATCGACGATTTTTAGTTTAATTGAAAGGTTTTATGAACCTACAGAAGGACAAATTAAATTTGGAGATATTGACATAAAAGATATCAAATTATCAGATTATCGTCGTCAAATCGGCTTTGTATCACAGGATTCTGCGATTATGGCAGGGACAATCAGAGATAATCTAACGTATGGCTTAGCAGAAAACTTCTCAGATGAACAACTATGGGATGTCTTGGAACTAGCATATGCGCGAAAATTTGTAGAAGAAATGCCAGATAAATTGAATACGGAAGTCGGTGAACGTGGCGTTAAAATTTCTGGAGGACAAAGACAGCGTATTGCAATTGCTCGTGCATTCTTGCGGAATCCCAAGATTTTAATGTTAGATGAAGCTACTGCTAGCCTAGATTCAGAATCTGAGATGAAGGTCCAAGAGGCATTGTCTAATTTAATGAAGGGCCGAACGACATTGGTTATTGCCCATAGATTGTCGACAATTGTTGATGCGGATAGCATTTACTTTGTTGAAAAAGGGAAAGTAACTGGTTCAGGAAAACATGATGAGCTAGTAAGTAAACATAAAACTTACGCTAAATATGTATCCGAACAATTTAAAGTAACGGAATGAACGAAATAAGCAAATTTAAAATGAAGCTAAGACAACACGTGCATTAACTAATTGTCTTAAGATTTAGAAAGAACTTGGACATAACCCCCAAGTTCTTTTTTCTAACTTATTTTTACCCACAAGATAAAAAGCGACCAAAAAATTGGTCGCTTTTGAAATACCTCCATGATAGTTCACTTGCTTCATAAAATGTAGAGTCACGGTATAAAGCCAATTTGCGAGGACCGATATTACAAAAATAAGCACCATTCAGATCTTTACGACAAATAATGCGGATCGGTCTTAGTCGTGCTAATGTTATCACGGATTTTTTTCAAGGAATCGGCATTTTGATCAAAATTGTGATACATCGTATTTGTGTATAAAATATCCATTACCGTTAAGTAACTAATCCGTGAAGCCAAGGATTCCGCACGAAACAAGCCTTCTTCGGTGACGACAATAATTGCTTCGTCGGACAAGCCTGCCAACTCTGAACCGCTGTTACCGGTTAACGTAATCATTTTTGCGTTGGTTTTTTTAACTTGTCGTGCTAGGTTGATTGATTCTTTGGTTTTGCCTGAATGGGAAAAAATAAACACGCAATCTTCACTGGTTAATTTTGTGACAAAACTTAACTGCATGTGGTAATCAAAAATGTAGTTGCATCGATAGTTGGTCCGAATGAATTTATGGAAACTATCAAAAGCCACAATCGAGGAGCCGCCTTGCCCAAAAAAGTGAAGCGTTTTGGCAGAGTACATCAAAGCCAACACGTTATCTAACAGCTCTTTTGTTAAGAACTGTGTGGCGTTACTGAGGGAATAAATATTGGCTTGTAAGACTTTTTTAGCAATCGTAATACTATCATCATCTGGTGAAATATCATCGGCGCCATTCACGCTATTGACGTTTTGAAAAGTCGGCTGATAATTAGAATTCCTGGCGATATCAATTTTAAATTCTTGGAACCCAGAATAGCCAATCTTTTTTACAAATTGATACACGGAAGATTGGGAGACGCCAATTTCGTTGGCCAGACTTTCTAACGTCATTTGTGTCAATAATGATTCAGAATGAACAAAGTAATCGGAAATTTTCTTTTCTGTGAGGCTCAAATTCGGTTTTTTGATCCGAATCCGTTGATCCAAATAGTGGTTTTTCATTAACACGTTCCTCCAATCTTATTTTTTAAAATAGAATGAATGCCTTTTCATTGTTGGTATAGACTGATTATAGTGGAAAAAGAGGACAAATACAATTTCTCTTTTTCTCCACAAAAAAGAAATTCTTTAAAAAAAGCCAAAAAAAATAAATAATCTTTTTTCTGAAAAATGAAGGGGTCTTGAAAAGACTTCTCTCAACTAAAGAAAGTAGCCAGTAAAAAGAACGTGATACCAAGAGATTTACTTGTGTTTTTTGTATGAAAGCTCCTTAAAAATAAAAACGTTTTACCTTTTGAGTAGGCAAGATTTTTGCTAAAAAATAAAAAATATTTTTTAATTAGTGTAATCGTTTACATTATTTTTTTTATCCTTTATGATTGAAGTATCAAAAGAGGCAGGTGAAAGAAAAATGGACATTGGCTTTATTGGACTTGGGAAAATGGGTTTGAACATGGCATTAAATGTTCACGAACAAGGCTGGCCCATTATTGGCTTTGATGTGACAAAGGAAGCAAGAGCGACTGCTAGAGAACAGGGTCTTTCCGTTGTAGATTCGTTGTCAGAATTATTGAAAGCGCTTAATAAAAGGAAGGTGATTTTTTTAAGTACCCCCGCTGGTCAGATTACCAATCAATTAGTGGCAGAATTGGTAGAGCAATTAGCACCAGAGGATATCATTGTGGATAGTGGCAATTCAAATTTTCATGATAGTGTCGCGAATGCTCAGCTTGCTAAGGAAAAAGGAATTTATTTTATTGATTGTGGTACTTCTGGTGGCATCAAAGGAGCGCGGGAAGGAGCGTGTTTAATGGTTGGCGGTGCGCCTGAAGCTGTCAAGGTGTTAACCCCATTTTTTGAAGATTTAGCTTGTGAACAAGGGTATCTTTATGCTGGGAAATCAGGAGCTGGTCACTATTTGAAAATGGTGCATAACGGGATTGAGTACGTCATGATGCAAGCCATGGGCGAAGGATTCAATTTATTAGAAGCTGCCGAATATGATTTTGCGTTGGAGAAAGTAGCCGATGTGTGGAATCACGGCTCGATTATTGAAGCTCGCTTGATGGGCTTAGCGAAAGAGGTTTTTGCGGAAAATCCTACGTTAGCCAATCTAGAAGGGAAAGTTGCAGCAAATGGCGAAGCCAAATGGATGATTGAAGAAGCATTACGTTTGGAGATGCCCGTCCCAACGACAGCGTTGTCCTTATTTACTCGAAATGAAAGTATGCTAGCAAATCATTTTTCAAACAAAGTGGTCGCTTCTTTGCGACAAGGATTTGGCGGGCATGAAGTCGTAAAAAGTCAGTAAAGGAGTTTAGTCATGTTAAAAAAACAAAAAATTGCCATAGTGAATTCCAGTAGTTTTGGTCAAATTTTTCCTGAACACTTGACGCGCTTAGAAAAAATAGGCACCGTGAAGCATTTTACAGTCGACAGTGAAATTGGTGGCAAAGAGTTAGCGGAATGTTTACAAGGATATACGATTATTATTGCTAGCGTGACGCCATTTTTCACGAAAGAATTTTTTGAACATAAAGATGAATTATTGCTGATTTCTCGCCATGGTATTGGGTATAACAACATCGATTTAGACGCTGCAAAACAGCATGACACAATTGTTTCCATCATACCAGCTTTAGTAGAACGAGATGCCGTGGCGGAAAACAATGTCACAAATTTACTAGCTGTTTTACGGCAAACCGTGGCTGCAGATGCCAGCGTTAAAGCAGATCAATGGGAAAAACGAGCGAATTTTGTCGGTCGGACGTTATTTAACAAAACTGTGGGTGTCATTGGTGTTGGGAACACAGGAAGTTGTGTCGTTGAGACGTTACGAAACGGATTTCGCTGTGACGTGTTAGCGTATGATCCCTATAAATCCGCCACTTATCTGCAAAGTTATGGAGCAAAAAAAGTAGACTTAGATACGTTGCTAGCTTCAGCAGACATCATTTGTTTATGTGCCAATTTAACTGAAGAAAGTTATCACATGATTGGCTCGGCGGAAATTGCCAAGATGAAAGACGGCGTCTATCTTTCCAATAGCGCACGAGGCGCCTTGATTGATGAAGAAGCCATGATTGCCGGCTTAGAATCGGGCAAAATTGCTGGGCTTGGGACAGATGTTTTAGAAGAGGAACCAGGTCGGAAAAATCATCCTTATCTTGCGTTTGAAAATGTAGTAATGACGCCGCACACCTCCGCTTATACCAGGGAATGCCTGCAAGCGATGGGAGAAAAATGTGTACAAGATGTGGAAGACGTGGTGCAAGGTATTTTACCTCAACGGGCAGTGCAAGAAGTCAGTCGTTACGTTAGTTAAGAAGGAGGAGGAGCATGTTAACTGATTTAAAAGTGAAAGTTGGACCGCAATTTTATCGTTACCACGAAGGCGCCTTAGCTTCGGTGCCGTCACTTTTCAAGGAATATCACGCCCAACGAATTTTGGTGGTGCATGGCACCGTATCCTTTGAAAAAGCTCAGCCATTTTTGCCCTTCTTGGCAGATTCAGAGTATCAATTCTTCTATCACACTTACACAGGAGAATGTAGTTATTTTGGCGCCGAACAAATTTCACAGCAAATAAAGGAACACCAGATTGACTTTCTTCTGGGAGTCGGCGGCGGTAAGTTAGCCGATTTAGTGGGCTACAGCGCCCATTTAAACAATCTGAATTTTGGCTTGGTCCCCACTTTGGCTAGTAACTGTGCGCCGTGGACACCGTTAGCTGTGATGTATCAAGAAAATGGCGCGGCCGAAGGCAAAACGGAACATTTCTTTCGCCAAGCTGCGTTTTTAATCACCGATCCTAAGTTGCTTCTTGATGCACCCCGTGATTATTTTGTCGCTGGTTTAGCTGATACGTTAGCGAAATGGTATGAATCAGAGACCATTTTACGCCAAGCCCATTTGCAAGGGGAACCCTTTTTACAATTAGCGGGAGCGACCGCCAAGCTTTCGCAAGAAGCGATTATGCGGGACTCAAAAGCAGCCTTAGCAGCGATGGACGAGGGCAAACTCACGCCTGAATTTGTCCATCTTTCAGAAATTGTTTTCGCCGTTTCCGGATTAGTCGGCGGCTTCGGTGACAAATACGCCCGCAATGCAGCAGCACACGCCATGCATGATGCTATGAGTAAATTTTTACCAAAAAGTCATGACTATTTACATGGCGAAAAAGTAGCTTACGGCATCTTCTATCAATTAGCATTGGAAAAAAGGTGGGCCATCATAGACGCATTAATCCCTTTTTATCAAGAGCTAAACTTGCCCATGTCGTTACGACAAATGGGCCTTTACCCAGAAGAAGCAGTACTCGATGCAATGGTTCAATTTATTGATTCAAAAGAAAAGGTTCATTTAATTCCTATTGAGATTTCGGAAGAACGTTTACGTCAAGGGATTGAAGAGCTAGAAAAGTATATACAAAACCAAGGATAAGAAGGAGGAACTATGGAAACGTTAAGTGTTTTACAAAGTTTGATAATGGCGCTTTGGGTGGCAGCAATTATGTCCAGATGGCTTGGAGGAGGAGCAACGTTAACGTTGCGTTTCTCGCCCTTAATGACAGGGTTAGTAGCAGGTTTAGTGATGGGCGATGTCCCGAAAGCGATGATTGTCACCGCAGCATTACAAATGATTTACATGGGTGTTTTTTCACCAGGTGGCTCTATGCCAGCAGAACCATCAATTGCGGCAGCGATTGCTGTGCCAGTTGCGTTGCTAGGGAATTTGAAGCCGGAAGCCGCTATCGCCGTAGCGGTTCCTGTCGGTCTTTTAGGAAGTTATTTATATCAATTCCGTTTCTTTATTAACACGTTTTTAGGGAAGTATACCGATCGTGCGGTGGCTGAACTAAATTCAAAAAAAATTGCCCGCTCAATTATCTGGTATCCAACGATTGCCTCATTTATTTTATTCGTTCCATTAGTCTTTTTTGCTCTTTATTTAGGGGCACCAGTCATTGCCGATATTATTAAAGCATTAGAAGGAACCGTTGTGATTCACGTGTTAGAAGTAGTCGGTGGTGGTTTAGCCGCAATTGGGATTGCGACAACGGTCTATGTCATTGGTCGAAAAGATTTCTTGGTTTTCTTTTTCCTTGCATACTTCATGAGTATCGTCTTTAAGTCATTGGAAATTACCATGGTAACGTATGCCATCTTTGGCGTAATTATTGCGTTAATTTTTGTGCAAGTCCAAAAAGGCAAACCTGTAGCAGAAAGTGCTGGTTCCGCCAGTGCCACCACTGATTTTGATGATGATGACGATTACGATGACGGGTTTTAAAAGAAAAAGGAGGAACTGAAATGACGGAAACAACAGAAAAAGTCGTGCCGAAAACAACGAATTTAGCACCAGAAGAAATTACCAATAAAGATGTTACAAAAGCCTATCTCCGTTGGCATTTTGCCAATGAAATTCCCCATTCCTTTGAACGTTACTTGGCGCCTTCGTTATTGTACGCAATGATGCCACTTTTAAAGAAATTATATAAAGACGATGAACAATTAAAAGCCGCTTATATGCGTCAACTGCTGTTTTTCAATACGCAATTAAGTTGGGGCGGCGGGGTCATTACTGGGCTGATGGCTTCCATGGAACAAGAGCGGGCCAAAGAAGAACATGAAGGCCGCGAAATCATGATGCAAGATGATTTAATGTATAACACCAAAGCTGGATTGATGGGCGCGTTAGCGGGGATTGGTGATGCGATTGACTCAGGCACGGTTCAATATATTTTTATTGCGATTGCGGTGCCGTGGGCGCAACAAGGTAGCGCATTAGGTGCGATTTTCCCATTTGTGGCGTTTGCCCTTTATCAAGTACTGTTAGGTGTGTTCTTTGCGAGACAATCCTTCAAAATGGGGCGGAATGCCACAGGCTTAATGCAAAGTGCGGGGATTCAAAAAGCCATTGAAATGTTATCTGTTTTAGGGTTGTTCATGATGGGAATTTTAGCTGGTAATTATGTCAAAGTTTCTTCAACCCTTCAATTTAAACTTTCTGGCCGTGAGTTTGTGGTCCAAGATATCCTTGATCAGATTGTCCCAGGACTCTTGCCGCTAGCTGTCGTAATGGGCGTGTATTGGTTCTATACGAAAAAAGGCTTGAAAGTTACGCAAGCATTATTGTGGTTAACAGGTATCTTAATTGTCTTAGCAACAGTCGGTATTTTATAAAAAGAAAAGGACGTGAATCAAATGGGCGTAGTAAATTTAGCAAGAGTAGATGAACGATTAATTCATGGACAAGTGATGGTGACCTTGTCCCAAAAAAGTGGCGTTAATTCCATTTTCGTTGTTGATGAAGTGGTGGCAAAGGATAAATTTATGCGTGATTTATACAAAAGTGCAGGCAGTCGGACAGGACAAAAAACCATTGTCATTACGCCGGAAAAAGCTAAATTTTATTGGGATGAATACCAATTCAAAGAGTACAACTGTATTTTAATCGCTAAAACCGTCTCTGTAATTTATGACTTAGTAAAACACGGAGTCCCTATGAAGGAGTTAAACATCGGCGGTATTGCACAGAAAAATCCAGAAAAAGATTTATTAGTAACCAAATCAGTTTATTTAAACAAAGAAGATGCTGAAAAATTAAAAGAACTACATGAGGTGTATGGCGTAGAAGATATTTATTTCCAAGCAACGCCTTCTGCACCAAAAACTAGTTTAAAAGAGGTTTTAGGCAAATTTAATTTATAAAAAGGCCAGTCGCTTGAGTCATTGCATGACTGTTTGAAGTAATGACTCAAGCCACTGAATTGAAGGAGGAACTTTTATGTTAGGGATTGTGATTGCTACACACGGTGCACTAAGTGACGGTGCGAAAGACGCAGCTACCGTGATTATGGGCGCAACCGAAAATATCGAAACTGTTAATCTAAATAGTGGAGACGATGTCCAAGCACTAGGCGGACAAATTAAAACAGCGATTGAGAACGTCCAACAAGGGGATGGCGTGTTGGTCATGGTTGACTTATTAAGTGCGAGTCCTTACAATCAGGCAGTTTTGGTGATTAACGAACTCGAACCAGCACTACAAAAGAAAATCTTTGTGGTGAGTGGTACCAACCTACCAATGGTCTTAGAAGCGATAAATCATCAATTATTGGGCACACCGATTGCTGAAGCGGCGCAAGCGATTGTTGCGCAAGGCAAAGAAAGTGTGCAAGCATGGGATATTTCTATGACTTCCTTTGAGGATGAAGAGGATGAGGACGATGATTTTTAAGAATGTAGTAAAGGGTGAAAGCAATGAAATGGGGATTTAGATGGTACGGAGCGGCAGGCGATGCCATTCCGTTAAAACATATTCGACAGATTCCAGGAATTACTGGTGTTGTCGGTACCTTGTTAAATAAACTACCAGGTGATGTTTGGACAGTAGCCGAAATTCAGGCACTTAAACAATCGGTGGAACAAGAAGGATTAGCACTTTTAGGAATTGAAAGTGTCGCTATTCATGATGCCATTAAAGCGGGAACGGATCAACGAGACCACTATATTGATAATTATCGCCAGACGTTGCGTAACTTGGGGAAATGCGGAATTTCCTTAGTGTGCTATAGTTTCAAGCCTATTTTTGGTTGGGCTAAAACGGACTTGGCGTATGAGAATGAAGATGGCAGCTTATCGTTGTTATTTGATCAAGCTGTGGTAGAGAACATGCAGCCAGAAGACATGTATCAATTAATTCACAGTCAGTCAAAAGGATTCCGGTTACCAGGTTGGGAAGAGGAGCGTTTGCAACAATTTCAAGAATTGAAAGCCATGTATGCCGGCGTAACGGAAGAAGATTTGGTCGAAAATTTGCGCTACTTTTTAGAACGTGTGATTCCTGTCTGTGAAGAAGAAAATATCAAAATGGGGATTCACCCCGATGATCCACCTTGGGAAATTTTTGGTTTGCCAAGAATCACTAAAAATTTAGCGGATTTAAAACGGATCCTTTCCTTGGTGGACTCACCAGCAAATGGGATTACATTTTGTACAGGTTCCCTCGGTGCGGACCCGACGAATGATTTGCCTACTATGATTCGTGAAATAGGTCACAGAATTAATTTTGTTCATTTCCGCAATGTGAAGTATTTAGGCGAGCATCGTTTTGAAGAAACGGCGCATCCGAGTGTCGCTGGTTCGTTAGATATGGCGGAATTAATGCAAGCACTGGTAGACGTAGGGTATGAAGGCGTTATTCGTCCTGACCATGGGCGGGCAATTTGGGATGAAAAAGCGATGCCTGGTTATGGTTTATATGATCGAGCAATGGGGTTGACCTATATTCAAGGACTGTACGAAGCAACCAAAGCCAAACAAAATAGGAAGTGACAGAATGGAAACAAAAGTTGAAAAAAATCAACTGTATCAACAATTAGCGACATGTAAACTTTTACCACTATACACTGCAACAGATTTACGCTATTTGCCACAAGTAGAATCAGTCTTAGTAGAAAACGAATTACCGTTTATTGAAGTCACTTTTCGGAGTCAGCTGGCCTTGCCTGCCATCAAACAACTTGCTGCTTCAGGGAATTTAATTGTGGGCGCAGGAACTGTTAGAACCTTGAAAGAAGCCCAAGAGGCAGTAGCGAACGGTGCACAGTTCATTGTTTCCCCAGCGATTGTTCCAGAAGTCATTGATTTTTGTCTGGCAAATGAGGTGCCTATTTTTCCAGGAACAGCTACGCCTGGGGAGATTCAGCGAGCGCTGGCGTATGGCTTACGAGTGGTTAAATTTTTCCCAGCCGATATTTACGGCGGGTTAAAAGCCATCAAAAGTTTAAGTGGCCCGTTTTATGATGTTCAATTTTTACCAACTGGTGGGATTGATGAAACAAACTTTATAGAGTATGTGGAAGCAGAAGAAGTATTAGCAGTGGGCGGCTCCTTTATTTTATCGGAAAAGATGCTTCAAGAAGATGAAGCTTCGGCACGCCAGCATGTTCAATCTTTACTCACGAAAATCAAAGAACGACAAGCAAAATAAAAAGATGGGCTAAGTTTTGTTACTTAGTCCTCTTTTTTTTCTGTCCCAATGTTACTGACATTATTTTAGTTTTCATTTTGTAAAAATAGTATAGGAGAAAAGCAATCAGTTATGTATAATTAGTGAAAGAAGGTTGCGTGAAGTAAAAATAAAAAGGAGAGCAAAGGATGTTAAAAAATGTAGAAGTGTTCTGGCAAAACTTTTTAGATAAACATGAATTAGATATGTTGATGCCCGATGTGTGGATGTTTGGTGATGGCTCTTCTGAGATGGGTAATCGTTTGGGTCAATTGGTTGTTTCTGGTCGTAAGACAGCGACATGTTCTTCTTTAGATATTTATAAGATGGAAGAAGAACAACTCCCTAAAGCTGGTCAATACGACATAATTTTAGATGGTCAGTCTCAACCGCTGGCTATTATTCGAACAACCAAAGTTGAAATTATGCCCATGAATAAGGTCTCAGAATCTTTTGCGCAAGCGGAAGGTGAAGGAGATTTGACGTTGGATTATTGGTATGAAGAGCATGCGCGGTTCTTTAAAGAAGAACTGGCCCCCTATCAGCTACAATTTTATCCCGATATGCTGTTAGTTTGCCAAAGTTTTGAAGTAGTGGATCTTTATACAGAAAAAGAATAGACAGAGAAGCGGTGACTGACACGATTGAAACGAGCAGTCGCCGCTTTTTTTACTGATTTTTTGAAAAAGTTGCGTATGTTTATATAGACAGGGTGATAGAAAAGAGATGTGTATTTTAAGTGTCGAGGAAAAGATGGTACAATAACCTAAGGAATACTAACAAGGAGTGAATGTTATGAAAGAAGAATTTTCATATGAAATTTTAGAAGAAGTCGCTGTGTTATCTGAGAATGCTCGTGGCTGGCGTAAAGAATTGAATTTAATTAGTTGGAATGGTCGTCCACCAAAATTTGATTTGCGTGAGTGGGCCCCTGATCACGAAAAAATGGGTAAAGGCATCACCTTAACCAACGAAGAATTTGCTGAATTAAGCAAAACAATTAAATCCATGTAAAAGGAGCACCCTGTCAATGAAAAGTATGACTGGATTTGGAAAAAAGACCATTCAAAATGAAAATTATCAATTGGATATCGAAGTCAAAAGTGTCAACCAGCGGTTTTTAGATATTCAGTTGCGTATGCCAAAGGAACTGAATGCCTATGAACTGGTGATTCGGCAAGTAATCAAACGCACGTTAAAACGTGGGCGTGTGGAAGTCTATGTAAATCTCCAAAAAATCGGCAACAATCAAAAAGAAGTGCGCGTGCAGTGGGACTTAATTGATCAATTATTAACTTCGGTAGATCAACATTTAAAGGAAAACTATCCGGAAGCAACGTTTGATGCAGGGGACACGGTCAACCATTTATTAAAGCAAAATGATTTTGTCGAAATAGTGGAAGCAGAAATTGTTGATCAGACATTTGAACCATTTCTTGTTCAAGCATTTGAAGCAGCCATCGCTAGTCTTGACCAAAGCCGTGTGCAAGAAGGAACGCAAATTAAACAAGTCCTGCTTGACTATGTAGCAGTGTTGACCCAATCAATTCAAGAGCTGCAAGCGTTTGTGGGCGTTTTTGAACAAGAATACCGTCAACGTTTTGAAGCGAAATTAAACGAATGGTTAGGTAGCCAAGTGGATGAAACACGCTTATTAACAGAAATGGCCATTTTATTGGAAAAAGGCGATATTCATGAAGAATTGGATCGTTTGAATATCCATATTGATAAGTTGCATCAGTTGCTTGACGAAACAGAACCAGTGGGCCGAGAACTAGATTTCTTAATTCAAGAAATGAACCGCGAAGTCAATACGATTGGTTCGAAATCAAGTCCAATTGAAATAAAAAATAGTGTCGTTCAAATGAAAACAACCTTAGAAAAGATTCGTGAACAAATTCAAAATGTCGAATAGAGAAAATGGTTTCGTGTTTTTCCAGAAAACGCTATAATATAGAAGTAACGAATAAATGACAGAGGTGAAAGCAATGACTAAATTTTATGATGTAACCTTTCAAGAATTAAGTGGTCGTTCTGTGGTAAAAACAGAAGTCGCTTCAGACAGAGAACCATTTGACGTCTGGCAAGATGCTTGTGCAAGCTATTCTGAAACAGAGTTAAATATCCAAATTAACGAAGACACGTTTGTTACTTTGAATCGTCACTTTGTTGTTCGCATTGACGTGAAAGAAGTTGACGGCCCTGTCGACAAACAAGTTCGTCGTCGCGATGAATTGATGAACGTGGTCAATACGCTTTCTAATATGGGCTTATAAAAAATACCACCAAGCATTTCACGCTTGGTGGTATTTTTTTAATTAGAATAAAAGAAACAAGCCAACGGCGCATAGGAAAGAAAGAACTGCGGCACTTAAAAAGATTGTCCGCATGGCTGCAGTTTTACTGCTTTCTTTGCCGTGTTTTTTCTGACGTTCTAAACGTTTTTGAAGCTGACGGGTAATTACTGAGAAAATCAGCCCGAAAAGGACTAAAACGCTTGTGGCAATCGATTTAGGAATAAAATGATTCGGTTCTGCAACGGTGGTATCCCCAGAATGTTCGTTTGATTCTTCCGCAGCTTCCGCTGTTGTTTGTTTTGGCTTAACTTCTTGGTAAGCCACTTTTGGCGCTTGAACAGTACTATTTAACAATGTCAAGGGCGTGTCGACTTGCACTTGCCCTGCTACTAATTTAAAAGTAGGCTGACTGCCTTTGGGAACGACACCGTATAAATCGTTAGCCAAAGTGACTTTTTTGTGATCAATGGTTTGTGGTCCTTTGTCTAAAAGTTTTTTGCGTTCGTATGTCGTATAGGCATAGTCCAGCAAAGCATTACCAGCCACATGCCGTTCGTATTCACCATCTTGGTTTTGCCAATTACCAACGCCTAAAATGACTTCAATTAAACGGAAATCTCCTTGTTTGACAGTCGCAATATAGTTAAAGCCGCCTGTTGGACTAGAGCCTGTTTTTAAACCATCCACGCCTTGATAACCATACTTAGCGCCTGGTAAAGAATAATTGTACGCTTCAAACGTTTCCTCGTAAGGCGTGCCGACCATTGTTTTCACCACTGGTTTATTGGTGATTTCTAAAATTTCTGGATAATTTTTCAGAAAATGATAGGTTAGTGAAGCTAAATCTCTAGCTGTAGAGACGTTATCGCCATTTGGGTCAATTCCTTGCATTTGATACAGGCCGTTAAAGGCACTTGCTTGCGCTCCACTGCAGTTGTAATAGGTAGTATTTGTCATCCCTAATTCAGCCGCTTTTTGATTCATTAAATGAACAAAGTCAGTAGGCTGGTTCCCTGAAATTAAGTTTGCCAACATGAGAGTCGCCACATTAGAAGAGGGGACAGCAATCATTTTTAACAGTTCACGGACTGGATAAGCAACACCTAACGTAATTTTGTTATTACTAATGGCATATATTTTAGAAATATCGACATCTTTTTGCGTAGCAGTCACAGTCGTATCCATTGTAAATTTTCCTTGCTCCATTGCTTCAAAGGCCAAGTACATGGTCATCACTTTGGCAATACTGGCAGGATTCCACGCTAAATCTGGTTGCTGCGACCAGAGAATTTCTCCAGAATCAGCATCAACAACGATGGCTGCTTTGGGAATGCCATCCGCTTTCAGGGTCGTTCCCATTTTTTTAGCAATTGCGGTAATATCTTCTTCTGCGTGAGTCACAGTAGGTTGGGCAAAAAAGGCCCCACAACTGACAACTAAGCCTAGCAGAAACAATGTAAATGGTTTAATTCGTGCGATGTTTCTCAGTCCTTTCTTATTCACGTTTTTTCATCCTAAAGGAGTCATCACTTCATTTTACTTAAAAAATGGCTGCCTGTATAGGAATTCTAGGTAATTTGTTTAAAAAAAGAACAAGTTATGAAAGCCAAATTAAAGAAGAAATGTTATTTTTTCAGTGAATCTCCAAGAAAGTCTTGAAAATTGCAGAAAAAAAGTGCAAAATAGAACTAATACTGTGAAATTATGTTTTGAAAGGAAGTCGTTATGTCAGAGCGCGGGTTATTAATCGTATTGTCAGGTCCTTCAGGAGTGGGGAAAGGGACTGTAAGAAAGGCTATTTTCGACAGTGAAGAAAATGATTTTCAATATTCAATCTCAATGACCACTCGGAAACAGCGAGAAGGCGAAGTGGATGGAGTAGATTACTATTTCCGTTCAAGAGAAGAATTTGAAGCGATGATTGAAGCTGGAGAAATGTTGGAATATGCGGAATATGTTGGTAACTATTATGGGACACCATTAACGTATGTTAACCAGACGCTAGATGAAGGCAAAGACGTCTTTTTAGAAATCGAAGTCCAAGGGGCTAAACAAGTCAAAGCCAAAGTGCCTGATGGCGTATTTATCTTTTTGACACCTCCCGATTTAGCGGAATTAAAATCAAGAATTATTGGCCGCGGAACAGACGAAATGTCTGTGATTGAAGAACGAATGGCTGTGGCCAGAGAAGAAATCGAAATGATGGCGCTGTATGATTATGCGGTAGTGAATGATGAAGTTCCTTTAGCCGTGCAACGAATTAAAGACATTATCGCGAGTGAGCACTTCCGTGTTGACCGTGTAATTGGAAAATATATTAAAATGTTAGAGGAGATGTAGCCTTATGATGTTAAAACCGTCAATTGACTCATTGTTAAAAGAAGTCCCTTCAAAATATTCTTTGGTTATTTTAGCAAGCAAACGTGCGCATGAATTAGATGAAGGTGTTCAACCAACCGTTGAATCCTTTGATTCTGTAAAAAGTGTGGGTCGTGCGTTAGAAGAAATCGAAGCAGGAACAGTGATCAGTGATCCAAATCCTGAAGAAAAACGCGAACGTCTACGCATTGAACGTGAAGAACGCAAACGCCAACGTGAACAAGAACAAAAAGAATTAGAAAACCGTTTACGTGACGAAAAAAATTAATTGAATGATTGTCAACGAATGGAGAAAGCCGTCTGTCTATTTCAGAGGCTTTCTCTTCGTTTATTCTGAAAGGTGCCAACGAGACACACAAGACAAATCAGTCAATCTTTAGTACAATAGGCAAAGAGAATTTACATAAAAAGGAGGACGCACCATGCAAAAAGTAGCCAAAGTTATTGTGGATGTACCAACGATGCAAACCGATCAACCATTCACTTATTTAGTTCCTGAAAATTTAAATGAGCAATTGGCTGTCGGCATGCGTGTAGAAGTGCCTTTTGGTAACGGTAATCGGCATGTTCAAGGGTTTGTTCTAGCCGTTGAACCAGTGGCTGCAACGGTTCTTGACGAAACCAATGTTCAGTTGAAAGAACTAGTGGCGGTGTTGGATTTAAAACCTGTTTTAAATACAGAAATGTTGGCTTTAGCTGATTATATGAAGGAAAAAACGTTTGCTTTTAAAATCACTTGTTTGCAAACCATGTTGCCTAGCGTAATGCGTGCCGATTACCAAAAATATATTTATTTAACGGATGAGCTTTCTGAAGAATTACAAGATCAGTTATTTTATGGTTTAGAGGAAATTTCGTGGGACCAAGCGCAAGAACGTGGGCTTTTGCCTCAACTAATGGCGTTGCGTAAACAGCAAAAAGTCGATATTCGCTACGAAGTTACGACGAGAAATAAAGTCAAAATGGTCCGCTTCATTCAAGCCGCTAAGGAATTTGAACAATTAGAGGAAATTCGTTTGGGTTTACGCAAGGGAGCTAAGAAGAAAGAGCAACTTCTTTACTATTTACAACGCTTAGGCACTGAAAAAGTCACCGCTGTGAAGGAAATGAAAGAATTAGGTTTCAGTACCGCGCTTTTAAATGAAGCGGCCAAAAACGGCTGGTTAACGTTCATTGAAAAAGAAGCGTATCGTGATCCGTTTGCTAATCAGACGTTTGAAAAAACGACTGCGTTATCTTTGAATGCAGAACAACAGGTGGCTGTGGAAACAATCTTACAATCGGTCCAAGAACAGCAAAGCCAAACCTACTTATTGGAAGGTATTACAGGAAGTGGGAAAACAGAAGTTTATCTACAGGTCATTGCAGAAGTTCTTAACCAAGGCAAAACAGCCATTATGCTTGTCCCTGAAATTTCTTTAACTCCGCAAATGGTGCAACGCTTTAAAAGTCGCTTTGGCGAACATGTTGCTGTAATGCACAGTGGCTTATCGCAAGGTGAAAAATACGATGAGTGGCGGAAGATTGAACGAGGAGAAGCGGAAGTGGTGGTTGGCGCGCGTTCTGCCATTTTTGCGCCAATCGAAAACATTGGTGTGATCATTATTGATGAAGAACACGAGGCAAGTTATAAACAAGAAGAAACCCCCCGCTACCACGCGAGAGATTTAGCGATTTGGCGTTCGGAGTACCATCATTGCCCTGTTGTTTTAGGTAGTGCCACGCCGTCCTTGGAATCACGCGCTCGCGCACAAAAAAATGTTTATCAGCGGTTACGATTAACACAGCGTGCCAATCAAGCGGCAACCTTGCCTACGATTGATGTAGTGGATATGAGGCAAGAAGTAGAAAATGGCAATGTCTCTTCTTTTTCCATGTCGTTGCAAGAAAAACTCCAAGAACGCTTAGAGAAAAACGAACAAAGTGTTCTCCTACTTAATCGCCGTGGCTATTCGTCATTTGTGATGTGTCGCGATTGTGGCTATGTGTTGCCGTGTCCGAATTGTGATATTTCCTTGACTTTGCATATGGATAGTAAAACAATGAAATGTCATTATTGTGGACATGAAGAACGGATTCCTTATCGCTGTCCTAACTGTGGCCAAGATAAAATTCGCTACTACGGAACAGGCACACAAAAAGTAGAAGAAGAATTACAAACGTTGTTACCAGACAGTCGTATTCTCCGAATGGATGTTGATACGACCCGACGCAAAGGTGCGCATGAAAAGATTTTGCGAACATTTGGTGAAGGACAAGCGGATATCTTATTAGGCACACAAATGATTGCCAAAGGACTGGACTTTCCAAATGTGACGTTAGTCGGTGTCTTAAATGCTGATACCGCCTTGAATTTACCCGATTTTCGTTCCAGTGAACGGACCTTCCAGTTATTGACACAGGTCAGCGGTCGAGCTGGTCGAGCTGAAAAACCGGGGGAAGTCATCATTCAATCTTTTAACCCAGAGCATTATGCGATACAATTGGCAAAAGCCCAAGATTATGAAGATTTTTATACAAAAGAAATGTATATCCGTCATCGTGGGGATTATCCACCGTACTATTTTACGGTCCAAATTACGGCTAGCCATCCTGAAGAAAATGAAGCAGCGAAACAAATGTTTCAAATCGCGACGAAATTAAAACAAGGCTTATCGCCGCAAGCTATTTTGTTGGGACCAACGCCTAACGCAATTATGCGTGTCAATAATCGATACTTTTATCAAGTGATTATCAAGTATAAACAAGAACCAATGCTTCAACCATTATTGAAAGAAATTTTAACCGATACACAACGAGCAACGGCTCGTGGCTTAAAGCTTTCCATTGATGCAGAACCCATGAATTTTATTTAAAAAATACAGCTTTGAAAGGAGCACTTATGCGCTATCCAGTTGTGATTCACCCGAACGAACACTTAAAAATGAAGGCTCAACCTGTGACGATTATTACCGATGAAATTGTGCAGTTACTAGAGGATATGTATGAAACAATGCTGGCCCATGATGGGATTGGCTTAGCAGCCCCGCAAATTGGTAAAAATTTGCAAATGGCAGTGATTGAAATCGATGAAGAATCTGGTCGTTTTGAACTAATTAATCCAGTGATTATTGAAAAAAAGGGAACCAGTATTGATGTGGAAGGCTGTTTAAGTATTCCAGAAACATATGGAACCGTTGAACGAGCAGATGAAGTGACTGTCCGTTATTTTGACCGTGAAGGTGAAGAAATGGAAGTTACGGCTTACGGCTATTTAGCTCGAGCTTTTCAACACGAAATTGATCATTTGAACGGCGAGTTATTTATCGACAAAATGATTGAGAAAATTGCACCAGAAGATTTAGAAGCGTATATGGAGGAACATTTTGATGACTAAAATTGTATTTATGGGCACACCAGCCTTTTCTGTTCCGATTTTAGAAAGTTTAATCGAGGCAGGCTATGACGTTCAAGCGGTTGTCACGCAACCAGATCGACCAGTTGGCCGAAAAAAAGTGATTACCCCAACGCCTGTCAAAGAAGCAGCTTTAAAACATAACTTATTAGTCTTACAACCAGAGAAAATTTCAGGTTCTCCTGAAATGGAAAAAGTGATTGACTTAGCACCAGATTTAATTGTGACAGCAGCCTTTGGACAATTTTTACCAGAGAAAATTTTAAAAGCGCCTAAACTAGGTGCGATTAATGTCCATGCCTCACTTTTACCAAAATTTCGTGGCGGCGCACCTGTACATTACTCGATTATTGAAGGAGAAAAAGAAACAGGCGTCACGATTATGGAAATGGTGAAAAAAATGGATGCTGGGGCGATTTTAGCGCAACGTGCAATTCCGATTACGAAACAAGACGATGTAGGCACCATGTTTGAAAAATTAAGCATTCTAGGAAAAGAACTTTTATTAGAGACGTTACCTAAGCTAATTGCTGGCGAAATCACGCCTATTCCACAAGTGGAAGAAGAGGCTACTTTTTCACCAAATATTACCCGGGAACAAGAACGAATTGACTGGCAAAAAACTGCTGAGGCAATTGATAACCAAGTGCGTGGTATGCGTCCTTGGCCAACAGCGTTCACAACCTATCAAGGGACCAACTGGAAAATTTGGGCAGTGACACCACTGACTGAAACAACAACCAGCGCCCCAGGAACGATTATCCAACGTAGTAAAAAAGCGCTATGGATTGCTTGTGGCGAAGGGACAGTTCTTCAAATTGATCGCCTGCAACCAGCAGGTAAAGGTCAATTAACGATTCAAGAATTTTTAAATGGCGTTGGTCAAAATGTCGCAGAAAAAGATAAGGTGGACTAACAAAAATGGCTGAAAAAATCCCCAAGAAATTAAAACGTTCTGTTCGATACGTTGCTTTAGAAACCATCGAACGTGTGGATAAAGGTGGGGCGTACTCCAATCTTTTACTTAATGAAATGATGACAAAATCAGAACTAAGCGAGAAAGATGGCCGCTTGTTTACAGAACTTGTCTACGGCACAATTAGTCGCAAATTATTGTTGGAATACTACTTAACACCATTTGTTAAGAAACCGCAAAAAGTCGATAATTGGGTGAAAAATTTATTGATTTTATCGTTATATCAATTACTTTATTTAGATAAAGTGCCTGATCATGCAGTCATTAATGAAGCGGTTGAAATTGGCAAACGTCGTGGCAATCCTGGGATTGGTAAATTCGTGAATGGCGTGCTGCGGGCGTTCCAACGAAATGGAGCACCTAGTTTGGCCGCAATTAGCGATCCAGTTGATCGTTTAGCAACGGAAATTAGCATGCCACGTTGGTTAACAGAAAAATTACTTGCCCAATTAGGCGAAGAAGAAACACGGCAGTTAGGTTTGTCATTATTTGAAAAAAGTCATGCGAGTGGCCGAGTAAACACACGATTTATTTCACGAGAAGAAGCGCTGGAAGAATTACAAGAAACAGGGATTGCCGCGAAGGAAAGTCAACTTTCCCCTTATGGTGTTGTCGCTGAAAAAGGCTACTTAGCTGGCAGTGAACTGTTTATTAACGGTTGTTTAACCATTCAAGATGAAAGCTCTATGCTCGTGGCTCCAGCGATGCAAATTGAACCGCATCATCGTGTCTTGGATGCTTGTGCGGCTCCTGGTGGCAAAACGACTCATATCGCAACTTTTTTAGAGGCTGAAGCAGGTGGTCGTGTGACCTCTTTAGATATTCATGCGCACAAAATTAAGCTAATTAATGAAAATGCGCAACGCCTCCATGTGGCGGATGTCGTCCAAGCAGAAAAGCTTGATGCGCGACAAGTGGCCGAAGAATTTCCCGCAGAAACCTTTGATCGGATTTTAGTTGATGCACCATGTTCAGGCTTAGGGCTAATGCGCCGTAAACCAGACATTAAATACCATAAAACGGCCAATGATTTTCAAAATTTACCTAAAATTCAGTTAGAAATCTTAGAAAGTGTTGCCCCAACACTAAAACAATGGGGTATAATGGTCTATAGCACTTGTACTATTACGCCAGAAGAAAATCAGGAAGTAGTGGCAGCCTTTTTAGCCAAACACCCTGAATTTGAAAAAATTGAAATTGTTGCAAATGAAAATGTCCAAGCAGTAGTAAAAGAGCAAGAACTGGTTCTGTATCCCCATCAATACATGACAGATGGCTTCTTTATTTGCTGTATGCGGAAAGTTAGTTCAAATGAGGTGAAATAATTTGGAAATCAACGTTCAATCAGATGTCGGTCGCAAAAGAAATACGAACCAAGATTATGCCAACGTTTTTGAGAACCAACAACACATAACCTTTGCTGTTTTAGCAGATGGCATGGGTGGTCACCAAGCAGGTGATGTCGCTAGCCAAATGGCAGTCAATAATTTAGGTGAGAGTTGGTCCAATGCGTCTGTCGACTCAGCTGAAAAATCTGCACAGTGGTTAATTCAAGCAATTCAAAAGGAAAATGAAAAAATTTATGAACGCGGACAATCGAAACCAGAGTATTTAGGAATGGGGACAACCGTGGTTGGTGCCATTCTTTTACCGGATTCATTTGTCTTAGCAAATGTGGGGGATAGTCGTGCTTATTTAGTTCGTGACCAACACATGTTACAATTAACAGAAGATCATTCTTTAGTGAATGAACTAGTAAAATCAGGGGAGATTACTCGTGAGATGGCTGCAAATCATCCACGAAAAAATGTCCTAACACGTTCTTTGGGAATGCCTGGCACTGTCGAAGTCGATGTAACCAATCATGAATGGCTGCCTAATGACTATTTACTGTTATGTTCGGACGGCTTAACCAATATGGTTCCTGAGACAAAAATTTTAGAAATTTTAGAGACGTCAGATCCCTTAGAATCCAAATTAAGCCAACTCGTTGCCCAAGCAAATGAAGCGGGTGGTTTAGATAACATTACCGTGTTAGTGATACACTTTGACGAACAGAAGGAGGAAAACCAATGATAGAAATCGGCAAGAAGCTGAATGGTCGATATCACATTATTGGCAGCATCGGAAGCGGCGGCATGGCCAACGTCTATTTAGCACACGATTTAATTTTAGACCGAGACGTTGCAGTAAAAGTCTTGCGCTTTGACTTCCAAAACGATCAAGCCGCCATCCGACGTTTTCAGCGTGAAGCACTAGCCGCAACTGAGCTGGTTCACCCGAATATCGTCAGTGTGTACGATGTAGGCGAAGAAGATGGACTACAATATTTAGTCATGGAATATGTGAAAGGAATGGACTTAAAACGTTACATCCAAACGCATTTCCCAATTCCTTATTCCACAGTTGTGGACATTACGCAACAAATTTTATCTGCTGTCGCAATGGCACATGAACATAGAATTATTCACCGGGATTTAAAACCGCAAAACATTCTGATTGACGAACACGGCACAGTCAAAATTACTGACTTTGGGATTGCGATTGCTTTGTCAGAAACGTCAATTACGCAAACGAACACAATGTTAGGTTCGGTGCATTACTTATCGCCAGAACAAGCGCGCGGAAGCATGGCGACTAACCAATCAGATATTTACGCTGTGGGAATTATTCTCTATGAAATGTTAACGGGGAATGTACCGTTTGATGGTGAATCAGCCGTAACGATTGCCTTAAAACATTTTCAAGAAGAAATTCCTTCTGTCAAAATGTTTGATCCAGGGATTCCTCAATCATTGGAAAATGTGGTTCGTCACGCAACCGCAAAAGACCCAAGCGATCGCTACAAAACAGCGAATGAGATGGCAGAAGACTTATACACGTCCTTGTCAGCCAGTCGTTTAAACGAACCTGCGTGGGAACCAACGGCTTTATTAGGAGAAACGAAAGTATTAACTCCGATTCCCGAAGACATCGCTGAACCGGAAGAGACAACGCCTGTCGAAGTTCCAGAAGATATCGCAGATGACATTTTAGCTGAACAACCACCGAAGAAAAACCGCAAAAAATTGTGGATTGGCTTAGCAATTGCGGCATTAATTGCTTTAGCAATAGGTGGCTTAGCCTTTGCAATGTCGGGCGGTAAAGACGTTGAAGTTCCTGATGTTACAAATGAAACGAAAGCGGCCGCTTCACAAGCGCTACAAAGTGCCGGGCTGAAAGTCGATAGTGAAACCAAAAAAATTCCCGACGATAAGATTGAAGAAGGCAAGGTGGTCAAAACAGACCCCGAAGCAAAATCATCTGTGAAAAAAGGCCGATCTGTTACTTTATATATCAGCTCTGGAACAGAAAAAATTGAGATGGCCGATTATACAAAGGAATCGTATGAATCTGCTGTCGAAGCCTTGAAAAAACTAGGGTTTTCAGAAGACCAAATTACAACGAAAAAAGAATACAGTGATTCTGTGTCTACAGATAACATTATTAAACAAAAACCAGCTGCAGGTAAAAAAGTTGATCCGAAAAAAGACAACGTCACTTTAACGGTCAGTGAAGGACCAGAAGCGGTTACTTTGCCTAGTTACGCCGGTTATTCTTACACAAATGCAGTAAATGCACTGGCACAATTAGGTATTTCTGAATCTCAAATTACGCGTGTCGACCAAGCAAGCGATACGGTAGAACCAGGTTTAGTCATTACGCAAGACCCCGCACCAGGGGGCACCGTAGTACCTAAAAATGGTCAAGTGACATTATATGTAAGTAAAGGTAGCGACAAAGTGACACTTTCTGATTATAGCGGAATTTCTTATGATAATGCGGTAAGTCGCTTAATTGCTTTAGGTATCCCAGAATCTCAAATAAAACGAGTGGACGAAGAAAGCGACAAAGTTGAAAAAGATACCGTGATTAGTCAAGAACCAGCTTCTGGTACCGCTGTTGATCCGAAAAATGACACGATTACTTTACATGTCAGCAAAGGCAGCGACTCAGTAACTGTTCCCGATATTTCAGGTTATTCGCCAAAAGCTGCAGAAGACAGCATCAATAACGCTGGCCTTAAAATCAATGAACAAGGATTATCTGGCTCTGGCGATGGCCAAGTCGTTGAACGAACTAGCCCATCCGCTGGCAGCAAAGTCAAAAAAGGCGACGCTGTTACGGTTTATTATTCAAAAGCAAATGATTCAAAAAGCACCACTAGTGAAAGTAGTACGAGTAATTAAGACAAGAGGTTGGGACAGGAGTGTTTAGCTTCAAGAAATAAGAAGAAATTTCCGAAAGATGCTTTTCGTCTTTCGAGGAATTTCGGCTTATTTCTGAAGAAGCTGCTCCTGTCCCGCCGTTTATCTTAAGATTTAAGTCTAGGAAGGTAAGTCATTTCGACTTATGTCCTAGGCTCTTTTTAATTAATAGAATCGAGAGGCTCCCTTGATTTCTCTGCCACTATCCTGTATATTCGAAAGTAGTTAGGAGTGGTTTATCTGAAAGGTCAAATCAGAAAAGCGTTAAGCGGTTTTTATTATGTATACGCAGATGGAGAAACATATCAAACAAGAGCGCGAGGGAATTTTCGTAATCGAAAAATTACGCCACTCGTGGGAGATGAAGTACTTTTTGAAAGCGATAATTTAACAGATGGTTATGTGTTGGAAATTTTACCAAGACGAAATGAATTAGTGCGCCCGCCTGTTGCAAATGTGGATCTAGGTGTGGTTGTCATGAGTATGGTTTCGCCAAATTTTTCGTTTAATTTGTTGGATCGTTTCTTAGTCAGCTTAGAGTATAAGGATATAGAACCAGTTATTTATTTAACGAAAGTTGATCTATTAGATGAGCCGCAACGTCAAGAAGTCACTGAAATTAAACAGATTTATGAAGCGTTAGGTTATGCGGTAATCGCTTCGGAAGACGTAGAAGCCACCAAAGAATTAGAACGCTTTTTCCCAGAACGGTTGACTGTTTTTATGGGACAATCAGGCGCTGGAAAATCAACATTGTTGAATCAAATTTCACCAGAATTACAACTAGCAACTGCGGAAATTTCCCAATCTTTAGGACGGGGCAAACATACGACCCGTCACGTGGAGTTGATTCCGTTATACGACGGTTTGGTTGCTGATACACCAGGATTTAGTGCCATCGATTTCTTGGAGATGGAAGCAGTGGAATTACCAAAGCAATTTCCTGAATTTGTTGCCGCGGCCTCTCACTGTAAGTTTCGTGAATGTATGCACCACAAAGAACCTGGTTGTGAAGTGAAACGCCAAGTGGAAGCGGGAACCATTGCGACGAGTCGTTACGAAAATTATTTACAGTTTTTAATGGAAATCGAGAATCGACGACCTGTTTATAAGAAAAAATCATAGCAAATATAAAGGGAGCGAGCCAAATGAAACTAGCACCATCCATTTTAAGTGCCGATTTTGCCAATTTAGAAAGAGATATCCGTTTAGTAGAAGAATTAGGAGCAGATTATATTCATGTTGATGTCATGGACGGTCAATTTGTGCCCAACATTACCTTAGGACCGAATATCGTTTCAGCGATTCGTCCAGTGACAAAACTACCATTGGATGTTCATTTGATGATTGTACAACCTGAAAATTATATCAATGCCTTTGCGGAAGCCGGTGCGGATATTATTACTGTCCATCAAGAAGCAACACCCCATATTCATCGTGCCTTACAAATGATTAAAAATGCGGGTGTGAAAGCTGGCGTAACCATCAATCCTGGGACACCACTTTCGATGATTGAAAATGTATTAGACTTAGCAGACCAAGTCTTGGTAATGACTGTCAATCCAGGCTTTGGCGGACAATCATTTATTGAAAACTCACTAGAAAAAATTGCTCAATTAAAAGAATGGAAAGAAACAAAAGGATACACCTATGAAATTGAAGTCGATGGCGGGATTGTTCCTGAAACTGCCGCACGCTGCAAAGAAGCCGGTGCAGAAGTGTTTGTTGCAGGCTCCTACATTTATAATGCTGAAAATCCTCAAGAACGAATCGATGCACTGAGAGCAGTGCTAGACAAATGAGTCGTGTCTTACTGGTAGCTGGCGGCAATCCAAGTGATTGGCCAACCATTGAACCAGCTACGTATGATTATTTCGTAGGTATTGATCGCGGCTGTCTCCATTTATTAGAGGCCGATTTACCGTTACAATTAGCAGTGGGCGATTTTGATTCATTATCACGAGAAGAATACCATTTTGTCCAAGAAACTGCCGAAACACTCATCCAAGCACCTGCTGAAAAAGATGATACAGATACACAATTAGCGCTTCAAGAAGCTTTACAACGATTTCCACAAGCAGAGATGACGATTATCGGTGCGACAGGGGGCAGAATTGACCACCTGTTAGCCAATCTTTGGTTACCCTTTGAACCACGATTTCAAGGCGTACTTCGCCAAATCCGTCTATGCGATCGTCAAAATAGCATCCAGTATTACGCCCCTGGTTCGTATATCGTACCAAAAGAGCCAGATAAAGAATATCTGGCCTACTGCTGTTTGACGCCTGTAGAAAACTTGACGCTACGACGCAGTAAATATTTATTAACCAATCAAGATGTTCCTTACCCAACATCGTATGCAAGTAATGAATTTATCGAAGAAGCCGCTGCTTTTTCCTTCGATGCAGGGATGATTGCAGTTATTCAAAGTAAAGACAAGTAAAAAGAAGTTGGACCTTCATCAAAGTGATGAAGGTCCAACCTCTTTTTTTATGCAATAAAAAAAGCCGAACAACGAACGTCCAGCTTTGCTTATTTAAGTTTATTAAACACGTTCGATTTTACCAGATTTCAAAGCACGAGTTGACACCCAAACTTTTTTAGGTTTACCATCGATTAATACGCGAACTTTTTGTAAGTTAGGTTTCACAGTGCGTTTTGTTGAGTTCATCGCATGTGAACGGTTATTACCACTTGAAGTCTTACGACCAGTGAAGTAACATACTTTTGCCATTTTAAGTTTCCTCCTTTGCCTTGATCTTGGAGCGATAATATTCAGCTCATACTAACTTAATTTATCATATTAGGCACTGATTTGCAAGAAGATTTTTAGTGACTAACAACAAAAGTAGCTTGTCAGGTGATAGTTTTTCATTGTCTGATTTTAAATACTTAAGAAATCCATGCACAAACGTAAGACGATAAAGATGAAAATTTAAGAGTTCAAGAAAAAAATGTAGTGGTCCGTGTTTGATTAATATAATTAAAGTACTTAGATAAATGAAAAAGGAGGAAAATATGAGCTTAGAAATTAAAAAGTTGAAAAAGAAAATGAATGAGCAGGAAATTATTAAAGGAATCAATTTGACTATTCCAGAAGGCGAAATTTACGGCTTCTTAGGCGCAAACGGTGCAGGTAAAACTACTATTTTCCGCCATATTTTAGGCATCTACTCTCCTGATGAAGGGGAAATAACCTGGCAGGGACGTAAAGTTGATCGCTTTGATGCTAAAGAGGTCGGTTATCTTCCAGAAGAGCGTGGCCTATACCCGAAAAGAACGGTGAGACAACAATTAACTTTCTTTGGGAAGCTCCGTAAAATGAAAAAGAAAGAAATTGAAAAAAGTATCCTCTTTTGGCTGGATTTTTTTAAGATACAAAAGAACGTAGATCGAAAAATTAGTGAATTGTCAAAAGGGAATCAACAAAAGATTCAATTTATTGCGTCGATCATTCATGGACCCAAGCTTGTCATTTTGGATGAACCATTCTCTGGGCTAGACCCGATTAATGCGAATCAACTAAAAGAAGCAATTCTTTTTTTGAAGGAAAATAGTGCTACGATAATTTTCAGCTCTCATCAAATGGCAAACGTAGAAGAAATCTGTGAAAACATTTGTATGATAAAAAAGGGTGAGGTTCTTTTAGAAGGAAATTTAAAAGAAATCAAAGATGAAACGGATAAAAGAAAAGTGATTGTTCAGGCTGATTTTGACAGAGAAATATTAAAACAAGATTTTGAAATAGAATCGTATAAAGAAGAAAATGATGTTATTTCTTTTTATGTAAAAGATGAATGTACTGCGAAGAAAATTCAAAAATTTATTTTTCAATCAGAAAATATTCAGCAATTCAGAATTGAGCCAATTTCGTTAAATGATATTTTTCTAGAAAGAGTGGGTGAGTAAAGTGAAAAATATAGTGACGATTGCTTTAGAAACATACAAACAAAAAGTCGTGTCAAAAGTGTTTGTTATTATACTGTTGGTTTTGATGGTAGGGACATTTTTGGGAATGAATTATGAAGGGATTCTAAAAAAAGAGGAACCAAGTAAAGAAACCATCCTTGTTGTTTCAAATAATCAAGAAACTGTTACTATGCTGAAAGAAGTTGGTAAAGGTACCAATCTGAACTTTGTTGACGGCGGTCAAAAGTTATCAGATGCTGAGAAAGAGCTGAAAGATAGAGCGAGTAAAACCATTTTGAAAATTGGAAAGAGTAGCGCTGGTCTATACGAAGGAAAAATTTATTACGAAGGAGCTCTCCAATATAATGTGTCTGAACAATTACAAAGTCTTGTAACCACTGTAAATCAATCGATTAAATTAAATCAATTAAATATTGATGCGGCGCAACAACAGTTTTTGAATGAAAGCACACGTTTATCCTTAGAATCTTTAGCTGGAAATCAAGATAATTCGGTTCAAACATTAATACTAGTTTATATTGTTGGTTTTATTCTCTACATTGCAGTTATGCTCTTTTCTACAATGGTTGCCCAAGACATTGCGGTGGAAAAGAGTTCAAGAGTTATGGAAATTTTACTCACAACAATTACACCAGTTCAGCATTTAATTGGTAAAATTGTTGGCATTGGGCTAGTTGGGGTAACGCAAGCAGCAGCAATTTTTGGGGCTGCGTATGCATCTTATGGAATTTTTGGAGATAGTACAGGAGTATTTGACTTTTTGAGTGAAGGCAAAAATAGTCAAGCAATCATCTTAGCTGTCATATGTTTCGTTTTAGGTTATTTGCTATATTCTGTTACGGCTGCTATTTTAGGTTCTGTTGTTTCCTCTGTTCAGGAAGTTCAACAGTTGATGTATATTTTGATTATTCCTTTATTTATTGCGATGTTTATGGTAATGATTCTTGCAGCTGGATTAGGAAGTAACCAAGCGACTATCATTTCATCTTATATACCGTATCTATCACCGATAGTCATGTACGCACGTTATATGCTGGGGGATGCATCGTTAAATGCTTTTGCAGTAGCGATGGGAATTAATCTGGTTTTTACTGCGATTTTAGCGTTTCTAGGGAAGAGTGTTTATCAAGGGGGCGTGTTTATTTATAGTGGAGATAAACTTATAAATGTTTTCAAAAAAGCGTTTAAATCTGGGAAATATTATGTTAGATGAGTATAAAAAATCTTGTCGCAACTCTCATGTATAAAACATTTATTTTGATAAATAAAAAAGTAATTGAAATTGTACACTCAGTATAGCGAGTGTACAATTTTTGTTTATAGCGTAATAGTCGGGCACCGAAATCTACTTTTTCTCAGTTTCACTTATAAAGAAAGCTTGAATTGTCTTTTATTAGAGTATATACTTTTTTTATTAACTGAAATATAAGGAGGTTTTAATTTGGTGAGGTTTGTTTTTATTCTAAGTAATATCACGGCAGTGTTTCAAGTGTTCTTTAATTATCTAAAGTCAAAAGTAGTAAAGCTTAATAAAAAAATTACTTTACATAGTATTTTTGGCTTGATGGTTATTGCAATTTTGAATGGCAAAATAATTTCTGCTATAGGAATGTACGGATTTGCTTGGATTTATTTGAGTATAATAATTTTAGGTTATTTTTTTATCTCTAAAAGCCTTATTAAAGTTTTGGGTATAAATTCTTATATCGTCATTATTTCAGCTATAAGTGGTCAGTTTGTATCCTTTGTAAAGGAAAAAATATTTGGCACAGAACTAATTTTTTCAAGTAATTTAACTATGTTTTTACATAGTACATTTCGGCTAGCGCTATCAGTAATTCTGACGATATTAATGATAAAGGGGATAAAAAAACTAGAAAAAAAGTTTTCTATTATCAATGAATGTCTTCTGCTTTTTAATTTGATAGGAATCGGCACAATGATTATCTACTATGCCAGCCTGATTTTAGGAAAATATTTGGGGAATAACAAGGAAATAATTGTAGTAAATTCAATCTTTCTCACGCTCTATTTAGTCGTTTCATTAATTTCTTTTATTGTGTATCTTAGTTCGCTCAAAAATAAATATGATATTCAACAGAAGGAAACAGAATATTTAGAAAATCAGAGATATATGGAGGCAATGGAGAAACAATTCAAGGAGATTCGGAAGTTTCGGCATGATTATAAAAATATCCTAAATTCATTAGAAGATTTTATTGTAAGTGGAGATTACGAGAGTCTTAATGACTATTATTTCAATAAAATAAAGAAAGCATCAAAATGCATTGACCAAAATGGGTTCAAGTTAGAAGCGATTGGAAACATTCGAGTAAGAGAAGTTAAAAGTCTCCTTGTGTCTAAGTTGATTTCAACGCAAGAAAAAGGAATGGATGTACAGTTAGAAGTGACTGAACCAATTGAAGAATTAGCCATTGATTCAATTTCTTTGGTTAGAATACTAGGTATTTTTTTAGATAACTCTATAGAAGAAATCGAATTTTTAGGTGAGGGTAAGCTTGTAATCGCTGTATATAAAGATGCCTCTGCTGTACATATTATTATCCAAAATTCATGTAGGAAAAATTTACCAAAATTCCATCTACTTAAGCAACGCGGTTTTTCATTAAAAGGCACTGATAGAGGAATGGGATTGAGTAATGTTCAAGAATTGCTTCAATCCCTAAATAATGTTCAACTAGCTACCTCCATCAGTGATGGATGGTTTACTCAAAAATTGACGATTGAAAACAATAGGAGGTGCGAATAAGGTGATTTCTATTATTATTTGCGAAGATGATTGGCGACAACGACAAATGTTAGAAACCTATGTTAAAAATTACATAATGATGGAAAGTCTTGATATGGAACTGGTTTTTTCAACAGGAAATCCGTTAGAAGTACTTGAATTTGTCAAAAGTCAGCCTAGAATAATTGGGTTATATTTTCTAGATGTTGATTTACAACATGAAATGTCAGGATTAACCTTAGCAGCTAAAATCAGAGACTACGATAATTTAGGTAAAATCGTTTTTGTCACAACACATGGGGAACTGTCCTATCTGACGTTTACGTATAAAGTGGAAGCGCTGGACTATATCATTAAAGACAACAAAGAACATCTACAGCAGAAAATCTGTGAAAATATTCAATTGGCTCATGAACGTATAACTAGTGAACGTGGAGATACAAAAAAATTATTTAAATTTAAGGACGGCGATACCATTCGGTCTGTAGATATGGCAACAATCATTTTTTTTGAATCTTCTTCCGTATCGCATAAAATCGTTTTACATCTTGAAAACGGAGAAATTGAATTTTATGGTTCCTTAAAGGAGATTGAAGAACAGTCTAATGACTTTTATCGTTGTCACAAATCATATTTAATCAACCGCAAGCATATAAGTAAAGTTATAAAAAGCGAACGGATTGTCGAAATGAGTAACGGAGAAAGATGTTTAGTCTCAGTGAGAGCCATGAAAAACCTCTAAAATCAGCAGACAAGATTCAATGAACCAAGTCGAATCTTGTCTTTTTCTGCATTGACAATGCACGACAAACGTTGTAAATTGTACAAATGTTGGTAATTATGAGGAAGGGTCTATAATATCTGACGAACTTCCTTTTAATTAAAGGCTGGATATGATAAAATGTTATGGAAGAAAATAGGGCGAATGTGCTCTTATAAGGAGGCTTTCATCAATGGCTGTAAAAATTCAAACACCCGCAGGTACCATTGAGATTACCAATGATGTGATCGCTACAGTAGTTGGCGGAGCTGCGACAGATATTTACGGAATTGTCGGAATGGCAAGCAAAAATCAAATTAAAGATAACTTAAACGATATTTTACGTCGTGAGAATTACTCACGTGGTGTCGTTGTTCGTCAAGAAGACAACGGAATCGCAGTGGATGTCTACACGATTGTTAGTTATGGTACAAAAATTTCTGAAGTTTCTCGTAACGTCCAAGAAAAAGTAAAATATAATCTTGAAACATTATTAGGTGTCACTGCGAATTCAGTTAACGTTTTTGTTCAAGGAGTTCGTGTATTACCGGATTAGAGGTAGTGTACTGTCAACGATGCAATTGCACAAGGAAGTCGTGTGTTGCCGTTAGCGGTAAATCTGAAGGAGGATTTTTTAGGTGAATGTAACAGAAATCAGCGCAGGTCAGTTCCAGGAAATGGTCCAGGCAGGTGCGACTCGTCTGCACACAAATGCAGAATATGTCAACTCATTAAACGTTTTCCCTGTACCCGATGGTGATACAGGAACAAATATGAACTTATCAATGACCAGTGGTGCAAAGGCTGTGGCCGATTCTCGCTCTGAAAAAGTAGGAGAATTAGCAGGCGCGTTATCCAAAGGGTTATTAATGGGTGCTCGTGGAAATTCTGGGGTTATTTTATCTCAATTATTCCGCGGCTTCTCAAAACAAATTCCTGAGGTTACAACATTAAATGCCAAAGACTTGGCCGCTGCATTTACACATGGTGTAGAAACAGCGTATAAAGCAGTGATGAAACCTGTTGAAGGAACAATCTTAACTGTTTCTCGTGAAGCGGCGCGTTCTGGTGAACGTAAAGCGAAAGAAACAGATGACTGTATCGAAGTTATGACAGCTGTTGTAGCAGGTGCTAAACGTGCCTTAGCGAAAACACCTGATTTATTACCTGTCCTAAAAGAAGTCGGCGTTGTAGATAGTGGGGGTCAAGGACTACTATTTATCTATGAAGGATTTTTAGAAGCGCTTAGTGGTGAATTTTTACCAACTGAAACGTATGAACCAAGTCCTGCCGAAATGGACGAAATGGTTAATGCTGAACATCACCGTGGTGTTAGTGGCCACGTTGCGACAGAAGACATTAAATTTGGCTATTGTACAGAAATTATGGTTCGTATCGGCGAAGGTCCAACCGTGGACAGCGCTTTTGATTATGAAACATTCAGAAACTACTTAAATGAACTAGGCGATTCTCTATTAGTCGTTAACGATGACGAAATTATCAAAGTTCACGTACACACCGAGCATCCAGGTGAAGTGATGAACTACGGCCAAAAATTTGGTTCGTTAGTAAAAATAAAAGTAGACAATATGCGTTTACAACATGAAACGTTAGTTGAACGCGATGCTCAGCAAGAAGCGTTGACTGAAAAAGTTCGCGTACCGTTTGCTGTGATTGCTATTGCAGCCGGTGAAGGCGTTCAAGAATTATTCCGAAGTTTAGGTGCAAGCTACATTATTAGTGGTGGCCAAACAATGAACCCAAGTACGGAAGATATTTTAAAAGCAGTCAAAGAAGTGAATGCAGAGCAAGTCATTATCTTACCAAATAACAAAAACATCTTTATGGCAGCTGATCAAGCAGCAGAAGTTGCCGATGTACCAGTAGCGGTTGTTCCATCTAAAACCATTTCTCAAGGAATGACAGCAATGTTAGCTTTCAATGATCAACAATCATTAGAAGAAAACAAAGCAAGTATGACGGAAATGTTAGACAGCGTTGTGAGTGGTCAAGTAACCACAGCTGTTCGTGACACAACCATTGATGACGTTGAAATTAAAAAAGATGACTTCTTAGGAATGATTGATGGTAAAATCGTCGTTTCTGAAGCAGATCGTTTTAATGCATCATTAGACACGTTGAACCGCATGATTGATGAAGACACTGAAATCGTGACAATTATTGTCGGCGAAGATGGCTCGGTTGAAGAAGCTGAAAAGCTAATCGCTATTTTAGTTTCTGAAAACGATGAACTAGAAACAGAACTTCATGAAGGTGGACAACCTGTATATCCATACTTATTCTCAGCAGAATAGGTTTTCGTGATGAAAAAATAAAAACGAATAGGCTGGTTCATTAGTTAGGGCTAATGAACCAGCCTATTTAATGAATGATCCATTTTTTTGCGTATATTAATGAGGAGGGGATTTTATGGACATCACAGATTTAGTCAGCGTATTGCCCGGTGTTGGCCCAAAACGTGCTGAAAATTTACAAGAACTGGGGATTGCTACAATTGAAGACTTATTGACGTATTATCCCTTCCGCTACGATGATATCCAAGAAAAGGATTTAAGTGAGATTCAGGATCAGGAAAAAGTTACGCTAAAAGGGCTAGTGGTTTCGGAAGCAGTCGTTAGTCGGTACGGTTATAAGAAGAGCCGGTTAACGTTTCGAATGATGCAAGAACATGCGGTCATTAATGTTTCCTTCTTCAATCAACCTTTTTTAAAAGACAAAGTAGTTCTTTCCGAAGAAATTGCTGTTTATGGCAAGTGGGATGCCAAGAGAAAATCATTAAATGGCATGAAAATCTTAGCTTCTAAAGGAGACAATGAAGATTTCGCCCCCATTTATCATGTGAATAAAAAAGTCCGCCAAAGCACGTTGGTTCAGTTAATCCGCACTGCTTTTGAAGAGTATGGTTCACTGGTTGAAGAGATTTTACCGAATGATTTATTAGAAAAGTACCGCTTGATGCCTAGAAAAGAAGCAATGTGGGCGATGCATTTTCCCAGTAATCCAGAAGAAAGCCATCAAGCTAAACGGCGAGTAGTCTTTGAAGAGTTTTTCCTTTTCCAACTTAAAATGCAAGGATTGAAGAAACAAGAAAAAGCGGAAAAAAATGGTTTAGCTATTCAATATGACGTGGATCGCTTAAAAACGTTCACCCAAGGACTGCCTTTTGAATTGACAGGCGCCCAAAAAAAAGTGACCAATGAAATTTGTCGAGACTTGCGAAGTCCGAAGCATATGCAACGATTGCTTCAAGGTGACGTGGGGAGTGGGAAAACGGTAGTGGCTGCGATTGCGCTATACGCCACCATGACCGCTGGCTTTCAAGGAGCGTTGATGGTTCCGACTGAAATTTTAGCGCAACAGCACATGGAAAGCTTACAGCAGTTGTTTGATCCATTAGAAGTTCGGACGGCCTTATTAACAGGTTCCACCAAAACGAAAGAACGTCGTCTAATTCTCGAAGAACTGGCCAATGGCGAGATTGACATTGTGGTAGGGACCCATGCTTTGATACAACAAGATGTCAGTTTCCATCAATTAGGTTTGGTAATCACCGATGAGCAACATCGTTTTGGTGTGAATCAGAGAAAAATATTAAGAGAAAAAGGCTTAAAACCAGATGTTCTATTTATGACGGCCACTCCGATTCCTCGAACGCTGGCCATTACAGCCTATGGCGAAATGGATGTATCAATCATTGATGAAATGCCAGCTGGACGGATTCCAATCGAAACACGTTGGATTCGGCCGCCGCAGTTAGATACTGTTTTAGAATGGATGGAAAAAGAGCTGGCTCGAGGACATCAAGCCTATATTATTTGTCCCTTGATTGAAGAATCAGAAGCCTTAGATGTGAAAAACGCAACAGAAATTTTTGAACATATGCAAAGCTTTTATTCCCCAAGATATCAAGTGGGATTACTACATGGTAAAATGAAAAACCAAGAAAAAGATGACATTATGCAGGAGTTCAAAGACAATCAGCTGCAATTATTGGTTTCTACCACCGTTATTGAAGTTGGCGTGAATGTACCAAATGCCACAGTGATGTTAATTATGGATGCGGACCGGTTTGGGTTAGCACAATTACATCAGTTACGGGGACGTGTGGGGCGTGGCTCCAGTGCATCTTATTGTATTTTAGTGGCCAATCCGAAAAATGAAATGGGCGTTGAGCGTATGAAAATCATGACAGAAACCACCAATGGTTTTGTCTTGAGTGAGCGTGATTTGGAACTTCGCGGACCTGGGGAAGTGTTCGGTGCACGGCAATCAGGGGTGCCTCAATTTGCGGTAGGAGATATCGTGACGGACTTTAACATTTTAGAAGTTGCGCGCCAAGAAGCAAGTGCCCTATGGAAAGTGAAAGAGTGGTGGCAATATCCTGCTTATCAAGGCTTAGCCAATCGAGTGAAACCCCAAGATGAGGCAGCCCAATTTTTCGATTAGAAGAGGTAATTTTTGAAGCCAGAAAGTAAAAGCCAATGCGTATTTCTTTGAAAAAAATATGTTATACTTGTTAGGAAACAAAAAAGTAGGAGGGAATCACTCATGAAAATTGCTGTAGATGCAATGGGTGGAGATAACGCCCCACAAGCAATTGTTGAAGGGGTTATGCTAGCCAAACAAGACTTCCCAGACATTGAATTTCAATTATATGGAAAAGAAGCCGAAATAAAAAAATACATCACCGATGAAAAAAACATTACGATTATTCATACCGATGAAAAAATTGCTAGTGACGATGAGCCAGTTAAAGCAATCCGTCGTAAGAAAACTGCTTCCATGGTTTTAGCAGCGCAAGCAGTTAAAAATGGGGAAGCCGATGCGATTTTTTCTGCAGGCAACACCGGAGCGCTATTAGCAGCGGGTCTGTTCATTGTCGGCCGCATCAAAAATGTGGAACGTCCCGGTTTGATGTCAACTTTACCTGTCATGGGAGAACCAGACAAAGGGTTTGACATGTTAGATTTAGGAGCCAATGCAGACAATAAACCAGAACATTTGGTTCAGTATGCCGTTTTAGGTTCATTCTATGCTGAAAAAGTTCGGAACGTTCAGAATCCTCGTGTCGGTCTATTAAATAATGGAACTGAGGAAACAAAGGGCAGTGAATTAACGAAAAAAGCCTTCGAATTGTTAGCAGCAGATGAAACGATTAATTTTGTCGGAAACGTTGAAGCACGAGAATTATTAAATGGCGTAGCTGACGTGGTGGTGACAGATGGCTTCACAGGAAATGCCGTTTTAAAATCCATCGAAGGCACAGCTATGAACATGATGAGCTTGCTGAAAACAGCGATTCTTTCTGAAGGTGTCAAAGGAAAAATGGGCGCCTTATTATTAAAGAATGCGTTGCGTGGCATGAAAGACGAAATGGACTACTCAAAACATGGGGGAGCGGTTTTATTTGGCTTAAAAGCGCCAGTCATTAAAACGCATGGGGCCACGGGTCCTGATGCCGTCCGCTACACCATTCGTCAAATTCATACAATGTTAGAAACCCAAGTTGTCCCACAATTAGTGGAATATTATGAAGGCAAAGCAGAGTAATTTGCAATTGTCTTGACATCAGTTTGTTACTCAAATGAAAAAAAGATGGACAAATACCCAAATTGTGAGTACAATGTATCTTAGCGTTTTAGTAAAAGAAAGAACCTTTTTTCAAAAGCAGTGGAGGTGAATACAGTTGACTCGTGAAGAAGTACTTCAAAAAGTAGCGAAGATTATCTCAAACCACTTTGATATTGAAGCGGATCAAGTAACAGATCAATTAAACATTAAAGATGATTTGAACGCTGACTCAATTAGCGTAATGGAGTTTGTTTTAGAACTTGAAGATGAATTTGGAACAGAGATTTCAGATGAAGATGCAGAAAAAATTGAAACAGTTGGTGCCGCTGTAGATTATATTGTGAGTAATTCATAAAAAATAATAAGACAAAGTCGATTAACATTCCTGTTAATCGACTTTTTTTGCGTACATAATGGTTATTTTATTAAGCAATAAGGCTATTTTTACACATATTTTTGTAAAAAAAATCATACATGTAAAAAAATAACTGCGAAAAAAGTTATTTTATCTTGCTTTTTATGGAATAATTCTATAAAATTATGAAAAAACAATGAGCTGTAAATTAACATTGATAAAAATTAGAAAGTGCTATCATTAAATATTAGTTAATTTATATAATGTTTTTGAAAGGACGTAAGGGGTGCGTATGGATGCAAGGAAATGAACAATTACTAGAGGTTTCAGGATTAGAAACAGCATTTAGAATCAAAGATGATTATTATAATGCCGTCGATGATGTTTCATTTGAATTGAAGAAAAATGAGATTCTGGCAATCGTCGGAGAATCTGGTTGTGGAAAAAGTACCTTAGCAACAACGATTATGGGCTTACATGATCCCAATCATACCAAAATTACTGGGGAAATTTTATACAACAATTTAAACTTAACTACGTTTAATGAAACATTGTACAACAAAGTCAGAGGAAACGATATTGGGATGATTTTCCAAGATCCGTTGTCTGCACTGAATCCGCTCATGCGAATTGAAGACCAAATTAAAGAAAGTCTCACGTATCATACCAAAATGACTGCACAACAAAAACAAGCACGGGCCATTGAACTGTTAGATCAAGTGGGGATTCCCAACCCAGAGCGTGTCGGGAAACAGTATCCTCATGAATTGTCTGGCGGCATGCGCCAACGGGTGATTATTGCCATTGCAATCGCGTGTAAACCACCGATTTTAATTGCAGATGAACCAACAACGGCCTTAGACGTTACCATTCAGGCACAAATTCTCGATTTGTTAAAAGATTTGCAAGAAGAAACAGGGAGCGGCATTATTTTAATTACCCATGACTTAGGTGTAGTTGCGGAAATGGCTGATCGTGTAGCGGTTATGTATGCGGGTCAGTTTGTAGAAGTAGCCACTGCTGAAGAATTGTTTAGTCATCCGAAACATCCATATACACGTTCCTTACTTCAGTCCATTCCCCAAGAGAATTCCGATGAAGAAGAACTTCATGTGATTGAAGGGATTGTTCCTTCGTTAACCAAATTACCTAGAAAAGGTTGTCGGTTTGCCCCACGAATTCCTTGGATTGATGCATCGCAACATGAAGAAAATCCAACATTACATGAAGTTGCACCGAATCATTATGTTCGTTGTACATGTTATAAACATTTTCATTTTAGAGACGGGGAAGGGGAAGCGTAATGACAGAAATTATTCAAATTAAAGATTTAAAAGTTCATTATCCAATTCGCAGCGGCTTCTTCAATCGAATCACTGATCATGTTTTGGCGGTTGATGGTGTGGATTTCATGATTGAACAAGGTAAAACGTATGGGTTAGTTGGTGAATCGGGTTCTGGAAAATCAACGACAGGAAAAGCAATTATTGGTTTAGAAAAAATTACAAATGGTGAAATTATTTATCAAGGACAAGATGTAACCAAGCCGCGAAGTCGAAAAGCGATTGGATACAACAAAGATGTCCAAATGATTTTCCAAGATTCGATGTCAAGTTTAAACCCTAAAAAACGAGTACTAGATATTATCGCCGAACCAATTCGAAATTTTGAACGGTTAAGTGACCAAGAAGAAAAGAAAAAAGTCAAAAGTTTGTTGGACATTGTGGGGATGCCAGAAGATGCGTTGTACAAATATCCTCATGAATTTTCTGGTGGACAACGCCAACGTTTAGGCGTCGCCCGAGCGGTGGCTACCAGCCCCAAATTAATTATTGCAGATGAACCTGTTTCAGCACTGGACTTATCTGTGCAAGCACAGGTATTGAATTTTATGAAAAACATTCAACAGGAATATGGGTTAAGTTACTTATTTATTTCCCATGATTTGGGCGTAGTTAAACATATGTGTGACAACATTGCCATTATGTACAAAGGCCGTTTTGTAGAAATCGGTACACGCCAAGATATTTACACTAATCCACAACACATTTATACCAAACGCTTACTTTCAGCAATTCCTAAAATTGACGTAGCGAACCGAGAAGCTCACAAAGAAGAACGAAGAAGAGTTGAGCAAGAGTATCGGGAAAATCATAAAGACTATTATGATGAAAATGGGCGGGTTTATAACTTACATGCGATTAGTCCAACCCACCAAGTAGCGTTAAAAAATGGAGGTGCTGAATAATGTGGAAAACAATTTTACGCCGTTTGTTATTGATGATTCCGCAAGTGATTATTTTAAGTGTCTTGATTTTCCTGTTGGCTAAAATGATGCCAGGTGATCCGTTTACAGGATTGATTAATCCGAACCAAGACCCGAAAGTGATTGAAGCCATGCGCGAAGCTGCCGGGTTAAATGATCCTTGGTACGAACAATATTTCCGTTGGATTGGCAATGCCTTACATGGAGATTTTGGTCATAGTTTTATCTTTAAATTACCTGTGTCCACGCTCATTGCTGGTCGGGTGGGGAATACGATTGCATTGGCCGCTGTGTCAGTTATAATCACGTATTTAATCGCCATTCCTTTCGGTTTAATTGCTGGCCGTTACCAAAATTCATGGTTTGACAAAATGGTGGTTATCTACAACTTCTTCAGTTTTGCCGTACCATTATTCATCTTTGCCTTGATTATGCTCTTTATTTTTGGGTATCGCTTAGACTGGTTCCCAACGAGTGGAACCGTGACTGTTGGTTTGGCTGAGGGAACGTGGCCGTATTATTTAGATAAACTGAAGCATTTAATTTTACCAGGGGTCACTCAAGCGTTGCTAGGGACAGCGGTCACTATTCAATATTTGCGCAGTGAAGTGATTGATGTTAAAAACATGGACTTTGTTCGTACTGCTCGTTCAAAAGGAGTGCCAACGAATAAAATTTTTAATCGACACATTTTTAGAAATGCAGCATTACCAATTGCCTCTCAATTAGGTTATGAAATTACTGCTTTGATTGCCGGATCAGTCGTTATTGAAAAGATTTTTGCTTTCCCAGGAATTGGAAAATTATTTATTGATAGTATCATTCAACGTGACTATTCCGTTATTACCGCTCTCGTGTTGATTTTGGGATTGGCAACCCTTATCGGAACCTTAATTTCTGATATTGTAATGAGTATTGTTGATCCAAGAATTCGAATTCAGTAGAAAAAACACGAAGAAAGGGTGATAAAAATGGAATTGACAGAAGAAAAAAGAGAAGAAGTCTTACAAGAAAGTATTCCACCAATGGGCTTTCGGATGATTGCGCGAGAATTCGTCAAAGAAAAAATGGCGATGTTTTCTTTAATCCTTTTGGTCATTATCTTATTAGCCGTTTTTATCGGTTCGTTAGTGTTAGACCAAAGTGCCGTTATGCATGTAAGTATTTTAGATAAATATGCGGAACCAGGTACCGTTACAATGAATGGCACCAAGTTCATTTTAGGTGCCGATGAAGGTGGTCGTGATGTTTTAGGACAATTGATTATCGGGGCTAGGAACTCGATTTTAATCGGTTTTGCCATTACGATTATTACGTCTATTATCGGGGTCGGTTTAGGGATTATTTCCGGTTATTATGGAGGCATGATTGATAATATTTTGATGCGTATCGTGGATTTTATTATGATTTTGCCAATTATGTTAATTATTATTGTGTTCGTTTCCGTGATTCCTAAATATAGTATCTGGTCCTTTATTTGGATTATGTGTGCGTTTTATTGGGTTGGAAAAGCGCGGTTGTTCCGCAGTAAAACGTTATCTGAAGGGCGCCGAGATTACGTTAGTGCCTCTAAGACAATGGGAACAAGCGATTTTAAAATTATGTTTCGAGAAATTATGCCGAATTTAAGTTCATTAATTATTACGAACTTAACGATTAATTTCGCGGCCAATATCGGGATCGAAACAACGTTAACTTTCTTAGGCTTCGGGTTACCACAAAGTGTCCCAAGTTTAGGAACCTTAATTGGCTACGCCAGCAGTGGGGATGTATTAGTCAATAAACAATGGGTTTGGTTACCTGCATCAATTCTAATTCTAGTCTTGATGTTAAGTATAAACTATGTTGGACAAGCATTTAAGCGCTCAGCAGATGCACGACAACGATTAGGCTAATTAGCCAAAAAATGAGGGAGGAAAAGAGATGAACAAGAAACGGATTTTAGGTGCAATCACGTTAGCTTCTGTGTTAGTATTCGGGTTAGCTGCATGTGGTGGCGGCAATAAAGGCGGGGGCAATAAAGCAACGGAAACAGAAGACATTTCAAAAATGCCAATCGCTGTTAAAAATGATAAAAAAGCAATTGATGGCGGGACATTAGATGTCGCTGTAGTTATGGATACACAATTCCAAGGACTTTTCCAGCAAGAATTTTATCAAGACAACTATGATGCACAATACATGCTTCCAACGGTACAGCCATTATTTAACAATGATGCAGACTTTAAGATTGTCGATGGGGGTCCTGCGGATCTGAAATTAGATGAAGATGCCAATACAGCAACCATTAAATTACGTGACAATTTAAAATGGTCTGACGGTAAAGATGTGACGGCAGATGACGTGATTTTCTCTTATGAAGTCATTGGTCATAAAGACTATACAGGGATTCGTTATGATGATAACTTTACGAATATTGTTGGTATGGAAGACTACCATGATGGTAAATCGCCAACCATTTCTGGCATAGAAAAAGTCAATGATAAAGAAGTTAAAATCACTTACAAAGAAGTTCACCCAGGAATGCAACAATTAGGTGGCGGTGTTTGGGGTTCAGTTTTACCAAAACATGCCTTTGAAGGAATTGCTGTTAAAGACATGGAATCAAGCGATGCAGTTCGTAAAAACCCTGTGACTATTGGACCATACTACATGAGTAATATTGTGACAGGTGAATCTGTTGAATACCTACCAAATGAGTATTACTACGGTGGCAAACCTAAATTAGATAAATTAGTGTTCAAATCTGTTCCTTCTGCGAGCATTGTAGAAGCGATGAAAGCGAAACAATACGATATTGCATTATCAATGCCAACAGATACGTATCCAACATACAAAGATACTGAAGGGTATCAAATCTTAGGACGTCCCGAACAAGCCTACACGTATATTGGCTTTAAAATGGGTACGTTTGACAAAGAAACCAATACAGTGAAATACAATCCAAAAGCTAAAATGGCAGATAAAAGCTTACGTCAAGCCATGGGCTATGCAATTGACAATGATGCAGTCGGCCAAAAATTCTACAACGGCTTACGAACAGGGGCAACAACGTTAATTCCACCAGTCTTCAAGAGCTTGCATGATAGCGAAGCGAAAGGCTATACGCTTGATTTAGACAAAGCCAAAAAATTATTAGACGATGCTGGTTATAAAGACGTAGACGGCGATGGCATTCGCGAAGACAAAGAAGGCAAACCACTAGAAATCAAGTTTGCTTCAATGTCAGGCGGCGAAACTGCACAACCACTTGCTGATTACTATGTCCAACAATGGAAAGAAATTGGCTTAAACGTAACGTATACAACAGGACGCTTAATTGATTTCCAAGCCTTCTATGATAAATTGAAAAATGATGACCCAGAAGTAGATATCTATCAAGGTGCGTGGGGCACAGGTTCAGATCCTTCACCAACCGGCTTATATGGTCCAAACTCAGCCTTTAACTACACACGTTTTGAGTCAGAAGAAAATACTAAATTACTTGATGCGATCGATTCAAAAGCATCATTTGATGAAGAAAAACGTAAAAAAGCCTTCTACGATTGGCAAGAGTATGCCATTGATGAAGCGTTTGTAATCCCAACGCTTTACAGAAATGAAGTCTTGCCAGTCAACGACCGTGTAGTTGACTTTACTTGGGCAGTTGATACGAAAGATAATCCATGGGCAACGGTGGGTGTCACAGCGGAAAAACGTTAAACAACGTTCCGCTGATTTAATAGAGATAGAACGAGGTCGGGACAGAAGTGTTTAACTCCGAGAAATAAGAAGGAGTTGCTTCTGTTCCCGCCGTTTATCAGTTTTTGAGCGTGGCGCAAAAATCCAAAGTGATTTTTGTCCCACGCTCTTTCTATCTCTTACGTAAACAAACGCTTTTATCTCAGTCATAGCTCTATTTATTTATTTTTTTCTAAAAAATAATGAGAACACAGTGAATAACAGGCTTTTTCTGAATAGAACCATTTAAAAAAAGTGAAAAAAAAAGTATAATGAAACAAGGTGTAAATAAATGTAAAGGAATGTGGAGAATGGACAATCAGTTAACAACAGAGTTAAAAGAACGTTACGGCATTGTTTTCCATGATGTCAATCTATTAGAGCAAGCTTTTACTCATTCATCCTATGTGAATGAGCATCGCTATTTAAAATTATCCGATAATGAACGTCTTGAATTTTTAGGAGATGCAGTTTTAGAATTAATTGTTTCACAATATTTGTATTTAAAATTCCCAGAACTTCCAGAAGGAAAATTAACGAAGATGCGCGCAGCCATCGTTCGGGAAGATAGTTTAGCCAAATTTGCGAAAGAATGTCACTTCGACAACTACATTTTATTAGGTAAAGGAGAAGAAGCATCGGGCGGACGAACACGTGCATCATTATTATGTGACTTATTTGAAGCCTTTTTAGGTGCCCTCTACTTAGACCAAAAAGTTGGCGCAGCCAAGAAATTTATTGAAGACGTTATTTTTCCGAAAATTGATGCCGGTGCTTTTTCACATGAGATGGATCACAAAACACAATTACAAGAAGTTTTACAACGCAAAGGCGATGTTTCAATTGAATATCGTTTAATTAAAGAAGAAGGCCCTGCTCATGACCGCACCTTTTTCACTGAAGTTTACATGAATGGTGAACTCATTGGGTTAGGCCAAGGAAAATCGAAGAAGTTAGCTGAACAGGATGCCGCTGAGCGGGCACTGAAAAGTATTCCTCAGTAAGGCTGGAAGGAGCAATATTCGTGTATTTAAAACGAATTGAAATTACAGGATTTAAATCATTTGCAGATAAAACCATTATTGAATTTGAAGATGATGTGACAGCAGTGGTTGGTCCGAATGGAAGTGGGAAAAGTAATATCACGGAAGCCGTTCGCTGGGTATTAGGTGAACAATCTGCGAAAAACCTTCGCGGGGGCAAAATGAACGACATTATCTTTGCCGGTTCGGAAGGTCGTAAGCCGCTAAATATTGCGGAAGTTACCGTGACGTTAGACAACAGCGACCATTATTTAGCATTGGATTATAGTGAGATTAGTGTCACCCGTCGTTTAAAACGAACGGGCGAAAGTGACTTTTTTATTAATAAACAAGCGTGCCGTTTAAAAGATATTCAAGATTTATTTATGGATTCAGGGTTAGGCAAAGAATCTTTTTCAATTATTTCACAAGGGAAAGTTGAAGCGATTTTTAATAGTAAACCTGAAGACCGTCGAGGGATTTTTGAAGAAGCAGCGGGCGTTTTAAAATACAAACAACGGAAGAAAAAGGCTGAACAAAAGCTTTTCGAAACCGAGGACAACTTAAGCCGTGTCCAAGATATCATTTACGAGTTGGAAGACCAATTAGTTCCTCTAGCCGCCCAAGCAGATGCGGCTAAAAAGTATTTAGCTTTGAAAGAAGAACTTACCGAAATTGATGTCAATTTAACTGTGACCGAAATTCAAGAAGCAAAAGCTATTTGGGAAACGAAAACGCAAGAATTAACAGCCATTGAAGAAAAGTTAGCTAGCGCAAGTAAGCAAGTCCATGACTTAGAAGGCAAATTGGTACGTTTACGCAGCAAGCGCAATCGTTTAGATGAACAAATTGAAACGGAACAACAACAATTATTACAAGTGACAGAAGCGTTGAAACAAGCAGAAGGACAAAAAAATGTTTTAATTGAACGTTCCAAACACACCTCCCAAACGGCAAGCGAATACGAAGAGACATTGGCAGAAACGGCCGAAAAAATTGTTCGTTATCGAGAAGAATTGCAGACGCTGGAAACAGCAATCGCAGAAAAAACGGCACAACGTCAGACGTTAAAAGAAGCATTGGCTTTGGCAACGAAAGATGTGGAAAAATATAGTAAGTCTTCTAAAGAATTAATGGAAGAATTGCGCAGTCAGTATGTGGAAGTCATGCAAGAACAAGCCAATACAGCCAATGACTTAAAATATTTAGAACGACAATATCAACAAGAAACAGCTAAAAATCAACAATCGCTAGCAAAACACGAAGCGCTAGAAGAACAGATGGTTGAAGCTCTCGCAATGAAAGAGACGCTAGAAAAAGAGCAAAAAGTTGCAAAACAAGGCTTACAAGAACAGCTGGAAGAATACACCGCGTTGAAAGCAACGCTTGAAGCCAAACGTGAACGATTAGCACAGCGTCAAAATGATATGTACCAAGCGATGAATCAAGTGCAACAAGCGAAGGCACGCCAAAAAAGTTTGCAAGAAATTCAAGAAAATTACGCTGGCTTCTATCAAGGCGTGAAAGCTGTATTGCGTCACAAAAACCAATTAACTGGGATTGTTGGCGCAGTGGCTGAGTTAATTGAAGTGCCTAAAGAATATACGTTGGCGATTGAAACGGCCCTAGGTGGTGCGGCGCAACATATTGTTGTGGAAAATGAGAAAGATGGTCGAGCAGGCATTACCTTCTTAAAACAACAACACAGTGGCCGGGCAACCTTTTTACCATTGACTACCATTAAGCCGCGCTCTGTATCGGCGATGGTTCAGAATCGTTTGGCTGGTGCACCGGGCTTCGTGGGGATTGCCAGTGAATTAGTTCGTTATCCAGAACAAGTACAAACCGTTATTCAAAATCTCTTAGGCGTCACGATTTTAGCGGCAGATTTAACGAGTGCCAACCAGTTAGCAAAATTAGTCAATTACCAATATCGTGTTGTCTCATTGGAAGGCGATGTGATGAATCCTGGCGGTTCGATGACTGGGGGAGCCAATAAACGTGGCAACCAAGGAAGCCTATTTTCACAAGCGCAAGAACTTCAAACAATTACTGAACAAATGACTCAATTAGAGACACAACTAAGAAGTGTGGAACAAGAAGTCCAAGCGCTCTCGCAAGAAGTGAAAACAGCCACGGAACGTGCAGAAATGTTGCGCTCTGCTGGTGAACAAAATCGCTTAAAACAACAAGAAATTGACAATAAATTAGCCAATCAAACAGAAACGATTACTCGTTTAACAAAAGAAAAACGTCTGTTTGAATATGAATCACGGGAATTGCATCAATTCTTAACCGAATATCAAACGAAAAAAGCCACATTGACAGAGCAACAAGCAAACTTAACGGCAACGAAAGAACGTTTAGATGCTGAAATGAAACAAGTGGAACAAGAAGCTAGCCAAATGGAAACCTTTAAAGCCCAAGCGCAAGAACGCTTGACGACAGTTCAAGCAGAACAAGCAGTAGCGGCGGAACAATGTGCCCATTTTGCTCGTCAAAAGCAAGACAAACAAGAACAATTGGACGAATTGTTGATTCGAGAAACGGCCATCCGTCAACAGCTACAACAACTAAGTAGCCATTCTAGCGATCACCAGTTAACCGAAGAAGGCTTAGCGGCACAAGTCGCGCAATTAGCGGAGAAACAAACAGCATTGCAAACGTCTTTACAAACGGCACGTAGTCAACGACAAGCGTTGCAAGAAGAAGTAGACGAGTTAGATACAAAATTAGCGGAAGAAAACAAACGCCAACAACAGTATTTAGCAGATAAAACACAAATTGAAGTCCTAAAAAATCGTGCAGAAATGCAATTAGATAGCTCGTTAAGTTACTTACAGGAAGAATACAGCTTAACCTTTGAAGCTGCCTATGAAGCGTATTTCCCAATCGATGATTTAGCGCAGGCGCAGCAAACAGTGAAACGCCTAAAACAAGAAATTGAGCGGTTAGGACCTGTTAACTTAAGTGCCATCGAGCAATTTGAACAAGTCGATGAACGCCATCAATTTTTAGTCAGTCAACGTGATGATTTATTAAATGCGAAAGAACAATTATTTGAAACTATGGATGAAATGGACCAAGAAGTGAAAGAACGGTTTAAAGAAGTCTTTGAAGCAATTCGTGCCCAGTTCAAAGTGGTATTTCCTAATATGTTTGGTGGCGGACGGGCAGAACTGGTGCTAACCAATCCAGAGGATCTCTTGAATACAGGGATTGAGATTGAGGCGCAACCACCAGGGAAAAAATTACAACATTTAAGCTTGTTGTCTGGAGGCGAACGGGCATTAACGGCGATTGCGTTACTCTTTTCAATTATTCGTGTTCGACCCGTTCCGTTCTGTATTTTAGATGAAGTAGAAGCAGCTTTAGATGAAGCCAACGTTGCTCGTTTTGGTCATTATTTAAGCGAATTTGAAGATGGCACACAGTTTATTGTGGTGACGCATCGTAAAGGGACAATGGAAGCCGCAGATGTTTTATATGGCGTGACTATGCAAGAATCTGGGGTTTCAAAAATCGTTTCAGTTCGCTTGGAAGAGGTCAAAGAAGGTGGCGCAATTGAAAAAAGCAATTAGCCAGAAGCAAGGAGGAGCGAACGTTTGATAAAATTAGTTGCTATTGATTTAGATGGAACATTATTAAATAGCCAAAAAGAGATTTCTTTACGGAATAAACAAGCACTGATGGCTGCGAAACAAGCAGGCGTGAAAGTTGTTATCTGCACAGGTCGACCTTTGGCAGCTATTGGTCCTTACTTAGAAGAATTAGGTTTACAAGAGGAAGGCGATTATAGCATTACTTTTAACGGCGGGTTGGTTCAAAAAAATGATACAGGGGCCATTATTGAGAAAACATTGATGCCCTTGGAAGCGATTCATGAGCTGTACCAATTAGCAACCACACTCAACATGCCGTTTGATGTCTTATCCGATGAGGTCGTGATGCAACTGCCTTCTGCACCTAATTATCCTTCAATTTATAGTTCTCTAAACAAATTATTAACCTTTGAGTCCTACAAATTAGAAGAGTTAACCCCAAATCGAATTTATAACAAAGTTGTTGTTGCGATTGATGAAGCGTATTTAAATGAACGCATCAAGGAAATTCCGGCCTCCTTTTATGAGCGCTTTGAAATTATTAAAACGCGAAATAACTTATTAGAATTTATGCCAAAAGGGATTACGAAAGCCTATGGTATTTCCTTGTTAGCCAAAGATTTAGGAATCCGTGCGGAAGAAATCATGACCCTAGGGGACGAAGAAAATGATTTACCGATGATTGAATACGCTGGCTTAGGTGTCGCCATGGCAAATGCGATTCCATTAGTTAAAGAAGCCGCAGATGTCGTTACAGACACGAATGACCAAGATGGCGTTGCCAAAGCGGTCGAAAAATATATTTTAACGCCGTTGGAAGGAGGCCAATAAGAATGGGATTTTTTGATAAAATTAAAAAAGCTTTTTCCGCTGAAAAAAAGGAAGAAGAAAAACAAGAGATAATTGAAGAAACAGCAGACGAAACACCTAGTGATGAATCAGCGCCTGCTGAATCAAAAGAAACCGCAACAGAAGAGGCGCAAACAACGCCAGAAACGACAGCGGAAGAAGTCACAGAAACAGCCGATTTAACAGATAACGCTGAAATGGAAAAATTAGCTGGCGTAGAAGAAGCATTAGAAGAAGAGCCAGAAGAAATCTTGACAGAGAAAACACAAGAAGTTGTTGTGGAAGCGCCTGAGGAAGAAAGTAGTGTCGTAACTCCGTTGGCAGAACCAACAGACACGCAGGTTTCAGAAGAAATTGAAGAGTCAAAAGAAGAGCAAGTCCAAGAAAAATATGAAAAAGGCTTGGAAAAAACACGTAAAACATTTGGTCAACGGTTGAACGAATTGTTTGCTAATTTCCGAAGCGTCGATGAAGATTTCTTTGAAGAATTAGAAGAAACGTTAATTGGTGCAGATGTAGGCTTTGATACATCCTTAAAAATTACAGAAGCCTTACGACAAGAAGTGAAACTGCGAAACGTGAAAAAACCAGCTCAAGTGCAAAATACCATCATTGAAAAAATGGTTGATTTGTATGAAGAAGCAGGAATTAATGAAAATAATGCGATTAACTTACAGCCAAATGGCTTAACCGTGATTTTATTTGTCGGTGTTAATGGAGTTGGTAAAACAACCAGCATTGGTAAATTAGCCCATCAATACAAGTTGGAAGGAAAGAAAGTTTTAATGGCCGCTGCCGATACGTTCCGAGCGGGCGCCATCGACCAATTAGTTGTTTGGGGCGAACGGGCTGGCGTTGAAGTTGTACGTGGAAATGCTGGCGGCGACCCAGCAGCGGTCGTTTTCGATGCAGTGGAACGTGCCAAAGCAGAACAGGCCGATGTTTTGCTAGTGGATACAGCAGGTCGTTTACAAAATAAAGTCAACTTAATGAAGGAATTAGAAAAAATTAAACGAGTCATTCAACGAGAAATTCCAGATGCGCCTCACGAAGTTCTCTTAGTCGTGGACGCAACTACTGGGCAAAATGCGATGACACAAGCCAAACAGTTCAAAGAAACAACCGATGTCACTGGCTTAGTTTTAACCAAACTAGACGGAACAGCCAAAGGTGGTATTGTCATTGCTATTCGGAATGAATTACACTTGCCAGTGAAATTAGTTGGTCTAGGTGAAGGAATTAACGATTTAGAACCATTTAATGCCAACGATTTCGCAATGGGCTTATTTAAAGGCTTATTAAAAGATGTTTAGTTGTAGAAAATAACATGTTTGGGAAGAACGTGGGACAGGAGTATTTAGCTTCAAGAATGAAGAAGCTACTCCTGTCCCGCCGTTTATTTTAGGATTAGGACGGATGTTCTAAGTTCTTCCTAAATCGTTTCTGAAAAAATGAAGGAGTGAGGGAGAAGATGACAGAACAAATGTGGATTGAGAAGTTAGGATTAGAAGCGCATCCTGAGGGCGGTTATTTTAAACAAACCAATAAAAGTGAGCAATTGATTCCGACCAAACGAGGCGAACGGGCGTTGCATACAGCGATTTTGTTTCTATTAAATACAGAAAGTCCGTCACATTTTCATCGTTTAAAAGCGGATGAATTATGGTTTTTTCACGATGGTCAGCCGTTAACCGTTCACTGTATTTTCCCTGATGGAACGTATCAAGCTGTTCAGTTAGGGAAAGACTTAGTTCAAGGACAACAGCTTTCGTTCTCAGTTCCTGCCGGCACAATCTTTGGCTCTACAGTAGCGACAGGATTTGCGTTAGTCAGTTGTGTGGTTACACCAGGCTTTGAGTTTGAAGACTTCGAGTTATTTACTCAAGCGGAATTGTTAAACGATTATCCACAACATAGTGAAATCATTCAGCACTTGGCTTATCGAGAATTACCTTAAGAAAACGTTTTAGTAACATTTCTTTTATGAATATGCTAGTATAAATCAAACAAGCTTGTTGATTTTGTCGCAACGCACACTTAGCTGTCGTAGATGATTAAAAGAAAGGGATGAATCACATGGGCACAATGGTTTTTGTTAACTTCCCAGTAGCGGATGTCCAACGTTCTACAGCATTTTATGAAAAACTTGGATTCAAAAAGAACGAGGAATTTTCAACAGAGGAAGCTAGTTCGATGATGTGGGATGATCAATTTTGGATTATGTTGTTGAACCATGACTTTTATGGAAAATTTATCCAAGAAAAGCAAATTATTGATGCGCAAACAACCAGTGGAGCATTAATTTCCTTTAGTTTAGAGAGTGCCGAAGCCGTAAAACAGTTTGGTGAAACCGCCAAAGCTAACGGAGGCAACTGCTACCGAGTTGATATGGGAATACCAGAAGAGCAAATGTATGGCTTAGAAGTGCAAGATTTGGATGGCAATAGCTTAGAACCTGTCTGGATGAAGATGTAAAAAGAGCCGCAAAATCTCTACAGATTTTGCGGCTCTTTTCCTACAAAAAACTATTGTAAATTATTGGCATTAGTTGCTTCAACGCCATAAGAATCAGCTACTTTTTTCAAGCTAAATCCTTTTCCGTAGACTTCACTCGCACTCATTGAAATCAAAAAGGCTTCTTCATCAATCTCAAGAATGGCTTCTTTTAAGCGGGGAAAATCTTTTTCACGAATGACGGTCATTAAGAGCATGCCTTTCGCGTTTCGATAACCGCCTTCGATTGGCACCAAGGTCACACCTTTATCTAGTTCACGTAATAAGCGTTCTTGAATAGCGACATATTTTGGTGAAATAATCATCACATTCTTCGAGCGAACCAGACCAACTTGAATCATGTCAACGACACGACCAATTGTAAATAAACAAATTAAAGAGAATAACACAATATCTGCATTAAAAGCATACATTGCTGATAAAATGACTAAACCATCAACGAATAAAATAGCAATACCTAAGGAAACTTTGAAGTATTTATTGACAATTTGTGAAATGATTGCTGTCCCACCAGTTGAAGCATTGCCACGGAAAACCAAGCCTAGGCCAGCACCTGTAATAATACCGCCAAATAATGCTGCTAGAAAAATATTATGTGTTAAAACAGGCATCCCCGAAGTAATTCCTACAAAAAATGGATAAATAAGACTACCATAAATGGTTTTGACACCGACCTCTTTCCCAAGAAGTAAGAAACAAAGCACTAAAAGAGGAATATTGATGGCGTAAAGAACAATGGCGGGACTAATCCCGAAAACATAATTAATAACAATACTAATGCCATTGGCTCCGCCTGCGACAAGTTTATTTGGCAATAAGACCGCATTGATTGAAATGGCCAAAATGAATGCACCGACTGTTACATAGGCGGTGTCTTTTAAACGTTGGGCTGTAAAAAATTTATTCATGAAATACCTCCAATTATTTATTAGTTTAGTGAATGATGACATAAAAAAAGACAGAACATGAGAGACAAGCCTAATCGACTTATGTCCCACACTCTAAATCTTCAACTAATCAACTGAACACTTTTTCCTTATACTAACATGAAATACGACAAGAAAACATAGTGAACAAACAATTTTTTGGAAAAGCCCTCAATTTATTGAAGGCAAAAAAGTCAAAAAGCGGCCAGCCCAAATAGCTTCATGATGTTGGATAATTTGTGCCGCGGTTAAATGTCCATTATCCAAGGTGGAAGTGGTTTTCGGTGTCATCAAACACGTATAGCCTAAACCATGAGCCATCCGAATTGTAGTGTCCACACAAAACTCGGTTTGGACACCAGCGATTTCTAACGTTTGAATGTCGTGTTCCGTCAATAAATCATTTAAATTTGTTTGGTAAAAGGCATTCGCATGTGTTTTGCGGATGAAAAAATCTGTGGGCTGTGCATCCAGCTTTTCAAAAAGTTGCCAAGAGTCTGAGCCAAAAGGTAATTCGATTTCTTCATGTTGAACAAAAATAATGGGCGCATGGTGTTGGCGGTAGACAGCAATACGCTGATTGACTTTATCCAACACTGCTGGTAGACGGTACAATTGCTGCGTCGGACTTTCGATGCCTTTTTGAAAGTCAATTAAAAGTAATGCACGATTTTTCATGGGCAATCCCCACTTTCTATAAACTAGTTGTTTTCAGTATAACGGAAAAAGGCGCTCTCTAAAAGTGTCTCGAAAATTCCCAAGTGAACGTTCAAAAAAATAGCATATTTACTCGTTTTCCTATATAATAGTAAGAGAAACAGATAGTTTGTAGAAAGAAAGGCGACAAGATGAATTATAGAGAATTAATGCAAAAGAAAAATGTTCGTCCTTACGTATTGATGGCTCGTTTTGGTTTAGAAAAAGAAAACCAACGTAGTACACGAGAAGGGCTTTTAGCGACAACTGATCATCCCACGGTTTTTGGTAACCGTTCTTATCATCCATATATTCAAACAGATTTTAGTGAAACACAATTAGAACTAATCACGCCTGTAGCAAATAGCGGCACAGAAATGCTTCGTTTTTTAGATGCCATTCACGATGTGGCTCGTCGTTCGATTCCAGAAGATGAAATGCTGTGGCCATTAAGTATGCCGCCACGATTACCAACAAAAGATGAAGAGATTAAAATCGCTAAATTAGATCAATATGATGCGGTGTTATATCGTCGTTATTTGGCAAAAGAGTATGGCAAACGAAAACAAATGGTCAGCGGAATTCATTTTAATTTTGAATATGACCAAGCCCTGATTCAGCAATTATATGATGAACAATCCGAAGTGACAGATTGCAAACAATTTAAAACGAAAGTATACATGAAAGTTGCCCGTAACTTTTTACGTTATCGCTGGTTAATTACGTATCTTTTTGGGGCTTCACCAGTTAGTGAAGACGGCTACTTTAGAGTCTATGACGACCAACCACAAGAACCTATTCGCAGTATTCGGAATAGTACGTATGGCTACAGAAATCATGACAATGTGAAAGTATCTTATGCCTCATTGGAACGCTATTTAGAAGATATTCATCGCATGGTGGAAAATGGTTTACTTTCTGAAGAAAAAGAATTTTATGCGCCTGTGCGCTTACGTGGTGGGAAACAAATGTCTGATCTGCCTAAAACAGGTATTCGCTATATCGAGTTGCGTAATTTAGACTTAAATCCTTTTTCACGTTTAGGCATTGTGGAAGATACTGTGGATTTCTTACATTATTTCATGTTGTATTTATTGTGGACAGATGAAAAAGAAGAAGCGGATGAATGGGTAAAAACTGGCGATATTTTAAATGAACAAGTGGCTCTTGGTCATCCTCATGAAACGATTAAGTTAATTGCAGAAGGCGATCGGATTTTTTCAGAAATGATTGATATGTTAGATGCTCTAGGCATTCGCAAAGGCAAAGAAGTTGTCGGTAAGTATTATCAACAACTGCGGAATCCACAAGACACCGTTTCTGGAAAAATGTGGACGATTATTCAAGAAAACTCCAACAGTGAACTGGGAAATATTTTTGGAAACCAATATCAAAGTATGGCCTTTGAACGCCCTTATCAATTAGCTGGTTTCCGTGAGATGGAATTATCCACACAAATTTTCTTGTTTGATGCGATTCAAAAAGGTTTGGAAATCGAAATTTTAGATGAACAAGAGCAATTTTTGAAACTGCAACATGGTGAGCACATTGAATACGTCAAAAATGCCAACATGACTAGCAAAGATAACTACGTGGTACCATTGATTATGGAAAACAAAACCGTGACAAAGAAAATTTTGTCTGCAGCAGGGTTCCATGTGCCTGGCGGTGAAGAATTTTCATCTTTTATTGAGGCACAAGAAGCACATTTACGCTACGCCAATAAAGCGTTTGTCGTGAAACCAAAATCAACGAATTACGGTTTAGGAATTACCATTTTTAAAGAAGGCGCTTCGTTGGAAGACTTTACGGAAGCGTTACGGATTGCTTTTAAAGAGGACACAGCGGTTTTAATTGAAGAGTTTTTACCTGGAACAGAATATCGGTTCTTTGTGTTAGATAATGATGTAAAAGCCATCATGTTGCGCGTGCCAGCCAATGTTACCGGAGATGGCAAACACACTGTAGAAGAATTGGTGGCCGCTAAAAATAGTGATCCATTGCGGGGGACCAATCACCGTGCACCACTAGAGTTAATCCAGTTAAATGATTTAGAAAAACTAATGTTGAAAGAACAAGGTTTAACTATCTATTCTGTGCCAGAAAAAGAGCAAATCGTGTACTTGCGAGAAAATTCTAATGTTAGCACGGGCGGGGATTCGATTGATATGACCGATGTCATTGATGATAGTTATAAACAAATCGCCATTGAGGCCGTAGCTGCTTTAGGAGCCAAAATTTGTGGCATTGATTTAATCATTCCTGATAAAGACGTAAAAGGCACACGTGATAGCTTAACGTACGGGATTATCGAAGCGAACTTTAATCCAGCCATGCACATGCATGTGTATCCATACGCTGGACAGGGTAGACGCTTGACAATGGACGTTTTAAAACTTTTATACCCAGAAGTGGTTCAATAAAAAAAGAATATCGCCAAAAAATTCATAATAGATTTTTTGGCGGTATTCTTTATAAAAACGTTTTCTTGGTGAACCCAATAGGTTATACTAAAACTATTACCAATGAAAGTTGTATGACGGTGGCTCTGAGTTAGAGAGGCAGGTGATGCCTATGTGTATCCGATGCACTTTAACGAAAGGAGCATTTTTTGTCAATCGAAGCGACATTGGAATTGATGATTAGTTTTGCAACCCTTGTTGCGTTACTGATTTTCGGTATCCTTGAAGCAACGAAAAACAATAAAAAATAACCGTTCACAAGCTTCGTAGGCCGAACGGTTAAGATTCAAAACTTAACTCAGTAAGCCACCAGTTCTTATAACTGGTGTTGGTATAAAAGGAGAGGTATGTAGTAGCATATCTCTCTTTTCATTTTCATAATAGCATAATTCTATTTAAAATGGAAGCGCTCATAACTTATATCATTTTATAGAAAATTCCTATAAAAACGTTTTCTTAGTGAACCCAATAGGTTATACTAAAGCTATTACCAATGAAAGTTGTATGACGGTGGCTCTGAGTTAGAGAGGCAGGTGATGCCTATGTGTATCCGATGCACTTTAACGAAAGGAGCATTTTTTTTGTCAATCGAAGCGACATTGGAATTGATGATTAGTTTTGCAACCCTTGTTGCGTTACTGATTTTCGGTATCCTTGAAGCAACGAAAAACAATAAAAAATAACCGTTCATAAGCTTGACAGGCCGAACGGTTAAATAGTAACAAAAATTTAACTCAGTAAGCCACCAGTTCTTATAACTGGCGCTGGTATAAAGGAGAGGTATGTACCCGCATACCTCTCTTTTTCATCTTTATAATAGCACAATTCTATTATAAATGGAAGCGCTCATAACTTATGTTTAAACAATCCAATGACTCATAACTTTTCTTGAGCTTTTTATGAGTGAAATAGTTTTTGCCAGAAGCCTTTTTTAGCTGTTGGCTCTTCTTTTGGCGTTTCGGTTGCTTGAGGATATTTTTCTGTAACGTCAATCACAGGTTCATCGACTGCATGTTTTTCAGCTAACAGTAAGCCGAGAGAGTCAGGGTTGTTCTCCACAAAATTGTTAACAATCTTAAAGGTTGCGCCATGCTGATTTAATAATTTAATATAGGTACTTTGCAGGTCAGAAGAGATTTCGCCATTTAAAAGTACTGTAACTTCAGGATGCTTCGCTAATTCTTCTAATAAATGTTGTTGATTCTGTGTATCTTTCATTTCAGCGACGGTCATGGAGAGACGGCAGCGTTCACGAAATGTACCCATATATTTGTGTTGTTCTTCAGGATTGACGAGGGGCGTACCGTACATTCCTTTATCCAGACGTTGTTGTAAGTCATCATTCGCCATTCAGTAACACTCCTTTCATAACGTTTCCCTCCATTATAGCATATCTTAGATAAGTCGTTGGTCAGTCGGCTTGAGAAGAAGTTTTTAAGAAAGGAAAAAAAGTGGTTGCATTTGTGATGGTTTTCTCATACACTGTAATTAAGAATGAGAATCATTCTCAATTAAATAAAAATGGAGTTTTCTCATGAAAAAGATTGGTTTGTTTGTTCTACTATTACTTTTCAGCTTATTGTCATTAGTGATAGGGGTGAAGGACATTGCACTTTCTCAGTTGTTTCAATTAGATGCGCAGCAACAATTTGTTTTATTTGCCACCCGTGTTCCCCGCACGTTGAGTTTAATCATTGCTGGTAGTACGATGAGTATTTCTGGCTTGATTATGCAGCAACTCACACAAAATAAATTTGTCGCTCCAAGTGTCGCTGGAACAACCGATAGTGCAAGGTTGGGTATTTTAGTCGCAATGTTATTTTTCCCAACAGCTCCGTTTCTCTATCGAACGGCAATTGCTTTTATTTTTGCGCTAAGCGGGACCTTATTATTCTTAGCGCTCATTCGATTATTACCAAGTAAGAATCAAGTGATGGTCCCTTTGGTGGGCGTGATGTTTGGTAACATTCTAGGCTCAATTGCCACATTTTTTGCCTATCAATACCAATTGGTTCAAAATATGTCTGCTTGGTTACAAGGAAATTTTTCCACAGTTATGAAAGGGAATTATGAATGGTTATTCTTAATGATTCCTTTGTGGTTTGTTATTTATTTATTTGCTTATCATTTCACTGTCGTTGGTATGGGTGAAGCATTTGCAAATAGTCTTGGCGTCCATTACCAGCGAATTCAGTTTTTAGGTTTGACGCTGGTTGCTTTAGCAAGTGCCATTGTTTTATTGATGGTGGGGAATATTCCGTTTTTAGGGGTTGTGATTCCTAATCTCGTGTCTTTACGTTATGGCGATCATATGAAAAATACCTTGTGGTTAACTGGGATTTGCGGGAGTTTGTTCTTGTTAATCTGTGATATTTTAGCACGAGTATTGATTGCCCCTTATGAAATTCCTGTCAGCGTGGTTGTCGGAACATTAGGGAGCATTTTGTTCATTTTATTATTACTAAGGGGGCGCACACGATGAAACGGCCTTTAAAAAAATGGCTTTCATTACTTTTGCTTTTAGCTGCCGTAGTAATTGTGAGCCTTTGTTATTTAACTTATAACACGTATGGCAATTGGTCCTTTGCTTTGGCGTTACGAGGCAAAAAGTTATTGGCTTTTATTTTTGTCGGAATCGCTGCGGCTTTTTCAACTATTAGTTTTCAAACAGTCACGCAAAATCATTTCCTAACGCCAAACATTTTAGGGATGGATTCCTTGTACGTCTTTGTGCAGACGGTGTTATTTTTTCTTTTAGGAGGCGCACAAGCGTTAGGTCAAGTAAGTCTTGGCTCGTTTTTGATGAACGTCTTTTTAATGGTGTTTTTAAGTACTAGTTTATCGTATTTTCTATTACGCAAAAATCAATCCGATTTATTTTTATTATTGATGATTGGCATGATTTTAGGTACTTTTTTCAGTAGTATTAGTACGTTTTTACAAGTGATTATGGATCCTAACGAATACGACTTACTCCAAGGAAAGTTGTTTGCCAGTTTCGGTAACGTCAATAGTCAGTATCTCATTTTCGTTGGTGTGGCGGTACTCATGATTTGTGGGATACTTTGGCGGGAAAGTTACCGTTTAGACGTTTTACATTTAGGGAACCATCAAGCACAGAATTTGGGGATTGCTGTGAATCAGTTTCAATTAGTGTTGTTGTGTTTGATCAGTAGTCTGGTCGGCTTATCAACAGCATTAGTGGGACCGATTACATTTTTAGGTTTTATCGTGGCCAATATGAGTTATCAATTCATGAAAACCTATCGCCACCGAGAACTGTTTGTGGCAGGGAGTTTAATAGCAGTCTTTTTATTGGTGTTCGGTCAATTGATGGTTGAACAGGTCTTTCATTTGAATACCCCGCTCAGTGTCGTGATTCAATTTGTTGGGGGCGTTTATTTTATATGGAAAATTATTGCAGAAAGGAAGCAACGCACATGATCCAGATGAGTGATGTATCAAAAAAATATGGCGATAAATTTGTCGTTTCAGACATTGATTTACCTATTTCTGAAGGCAAATTAACGGCCTTTATTGGGCCAAATGGCGCTGGGAAAAGCACGCTGCTAGCCATGATGAGTCGCTTAATTCCCAAAGATACCGGGGAAATTTATCTGGACAAGCAAGAAGTAAAAACCTGGAAGCAATCGGCTTTTTCACAAAAAATTGCCCTTTTAAAACAAGCCAACGGTGTACAACTTAAATTAACTGTGCGAGAACTGGTCAATTTTGGTCGTTTTCCTTATTCCAAAGGTCGCTTAAAAAGCGCTGACCATGAAAAAGTAGCAGAAGCGTTGGAACAATTGGGCTTAACTGAAATGGCGGAAGAATACATTGATACCCTTTCTGGGGGCCAATTACAAAGGGCGTATATTGCCATGATTTTAGCCCAAGATACCGATTATATTTTATTAGATGAGCCCTTAAATAACCTCGACATGAATTATGCGGTTCAAATGATGCAGATTCTTAAACGCTTAGTGGATGAACTAGGAAAAACGATTCTGATTGTTCTACATGATATTAATTTTGCCGCAAGCTATGCAGATGAAATTGTCGCCATGAAAGGCGGAAAGCTCTATGCGCATGGCGCAACAGAAGAAGTTATTCAAACAAGTATTTTAAATGATCTTTATGAAATGAATATCCGGATTTGTGAAATTGAAGGAAAACGCTTTTGTCTTTATCACTAAATCGGGCAATTTAAAAATAACGTTTTTGGAGGAAAAAAATGAAAAAGAAATTTTTAGCAATGATGGCAGTTTCAATGATGGGACTGTTAATGTTAAGTGCTTGTCAAACAAATAAAAAAACAGCAGATTCTGCAACAACGGAAACAACAGCCAAAACGGAAGTTACAGTCAAAGACACCAATGGTCAATTAACCGTTCCCAAAAATCCTCAGAAAGTCGTTGTTTTTGATAATGGTTCCTTGGATACAATGGACGCACTAGGTGTCGGTGACCGCGTGGTAGGTGCGCCAACCAAAAATATCCCTGCGTATTTGAAAAAATACCAAAAAGTTGAATCAGCAGGCGGCATTAAAGAACCAGATTTAGAAAAAATCAATCAACTAAAACCAGACTTGATTATTATTTCTGGTCGTCAACAAGATTATCAAGAACAATTAAAAGCCATTGCGCCAACCATTTACTTAGCTGTAGATGCCAAAAATCCTTGGGCATCAACGAAACAAAATATCGAAACGTTAGGCACTATTTTTGATAAAGAAGAGGTAGCTAAAGAAAAAATAACCGGCTTAGAAAAAGAAATTGCTGACGTGAAAAAACAAGCAGAAGCTAGTGCGAATAATGCGCTTGTTGTGTTAGTTAACGAAGGACAACTTTCTGCTTACGGAAAAGGCTCTCGTTTCGGTTTAATTCATGATACATTTGGCTTCAAAGCAGCAGACGATAAGATTGAAGCTTCCACTCATGGGCAAAGTGTTTCTTACGAATATGTTTTAGAAAAAAATCCTGGGATTCTCTTTGTGGTAGATCGCACCAAAGCAATTGGTGGCGACGATTCAAAAGATAACGTCGCTGCAAACGAATTGATTCAAAAAACCGATGCTGGTAAAAATGATAAAGTCATTATGCTTCAACCAGATGTTTGGTATCTAAGCGGTGGTGGATTAGAATCAATGCATTTGATGATAGAAGATGTTAAAAAAGGATTAGAGTAAAATTGTTTTAGAAAAGAGGGATTGAAACCTCTTTTCTTTTTTTTATGAAAAACAAAAAAGTTTTAAATTAAAAATGTGGTTGACGGCCTCGAAAATGTTTGCTAAACTATCCGTAAATCAGTATGATTGATGAAACAAATAAAAGAACAAAATGTGATGAGAAGGAAAGTACTTTTTAAAATAGCTTGCAGAGAGCCTCGTTTGGTGAGAAGAGGTAGTGACGTTAAAGGGGAAAATGGCCTTTGAACAGGTTGGTTGAAGCAGTTTGCTTAAACCAATTCAGGTGCGCCTGTTATAGCGCTACAGTATGATTGTACTGGAAACGAGCGGATCTTTTTTAGCGAAGAGATCAACAAAGGTGGTACCGCGATTGCATAAGCATTCGTCCTTTTTAGGACGAATGCTTTTTTTATTTGTTTAAAAAATATGAGGGGGCAACAACATGAAATTGGGGAAAAAAGTAGTAGGTTTGATTGCAACAGGGTTTCTTTTAGCCGCATGTGGCGGAACCAAAGAAGCGGCAGAGAAAGTAGATTCGGGAAATTTAGCAGCTGAACAAAAAATCAGTATTAGTTCACCTGCACCAATCTCAACATTGGATACAACACAAACAACAGATAAAAATACCTTTACAATGGCACAACATTTATTTGAAGGCCTTTATCGGTTTGATGATGATAGTGCCACGGTGCCAGCTCTAGCTAAAGATGTCAAGATTAGTGACGATGGGCGCAAGTACCACTTTACCTTGCGGGAGGGGATTAAGTGGAGCAACGGCGAGCCAATCACGGCCCAAGATTTTGTTTATTCTTGGAAAAAACTGGTGACACCAGCGACGATTGGACCGAATGCCTATTTACTAGATAGTGTTAAAAATAGTTTTGAAATACGCAACGGTGAAAAGTCAGTCGATGAATTAGGGATTTCAGCCCCTAATGACAAAGAATTCATTGTTGAATTAAAACAGGCCCAACCTTCCTTCTTAGCAGTCGTTTCGATTGCTTGGTTAGCGCCACAAAATCAAAAATTTGTCGAAGCGCAAGGTAAAGATTACGCCTTGGATAGTGAACATTTACTTTATAGCGGGCCATTTACGCTAGCCAATTGGGATGCGACTTCAGATACTTGGACATTGAAAAAAAATCCAGAATACTATGATGCGGATCAAGTGAAACTGGAAGAAGTTGCGGTTAGCACAATCAAAGAAGATAATACTGGGATTAACTTATATCAAGCGAATGAACTAGACTTAGTTCGCATTAACGGACAATATGTTCAACAATATCAAGATGATCCAGGCTATGTCAGTCATCCAGATGTGGCCAACTACTTCTTAGATTTCAACAAAAAAGAAGGCACGCCATTAGCGAATGTTCATTTACGAAAAGCGATTGGCCAAGCAATTGATAAAGAAGCCTTAACACAAAGTGTCTTAAACGATGGGTCAAAACCCCTCAACGGATTGATTCCAAGTAAACTTTATGCGAATCCAGAAACAGATGAAGATTTCCGAGCTTACAGTGGCGAATATTTGAAAAATGACGTCAAAAAAGCCCAAGCTGAATGGACGAAAGCCCAAGCGGATGTCGGTAAAAAAGTGAAACTTTCATTGCTGGCGGCAGATACAGATCAAGGAAAACGAATTGCGGAATATGTTCAAAGTCAGTTGCAAGAAAATCTGCCAGGTTTAGAAATTACCATTTCATCGCAACCAAGTAATAATGTGAATCAATCGCGACGTGAAAAAAATTATGAGTTGTCTCTTTCAGGATGGATTGCCGGCAGTAGTGAATTAGACTCTTACTTTAACTTATATGCAGGAGAATCAAGTTACAATTATGGCAATTATCATAATGCCAAATACGACCAACTGGTAGAAGATGCACGAACGATTAATGCCAATAATCCAGAGAAACAGTTTGCAGAATACAAAGAAGCGGAAGACATCTTGTTGAACCAAGATGCTGCCCAAGTACCGCTGTATCAAAGTGCCTCAAATTATCTAATCAATCCTAAATTGAAAGGCATTAGTTATCACTTGTATGGGGATTATTTCCACTTGCGCAATGCCTATTTAACAGAATGATTCAGGAAGAAGGAGTAAAAAATGGAAAAATTAGTCGAACGATTTTTAACTTACGTGAAAGTTAACACCCGTTCAGATGCCAACAGTCAAACCACACCGACGACGGTCGGTCAAGTGGTTTTAGCCAAAATGATTGAAACAGAACTTCATGAATTAGGCTTGGCCGATGTGCATTATAACGAACAAAACGGTTTTTTAACGGCACGGTTGCCTGGTAACCAACCTGCAGCGAAGAGCATCGGGTTGATTGCACATCTGGATACGGCGGATTTTTCAGCAGAAAATATCCGTCCCAAAGTCATCACTAATTATGATGGCCAAGATGTCCTCTTGAATCAAGAACAAGGCATCGTTTTATCGGTTGCTGAATTTCCCAATTTAAAAGAGTATCAAGGGGAAACGTTGATTACTACAGACGGAACCACACTTTTAGGAGCAGATGACAAAGCGGGAATTGTCGAGATTTTAGCTGCTGTTGAGTATTTTTTGACACATCCAGAAGTAGCGCGGGGGGATGTTTGGCTCGCCTTCGGTCCAGATGAAGAGATTGGACGCGGGGCCGATCAATTTGATGCGCCGAACTTCCCAGTCGCTTTTGCGTATACGATTGACAGTGGCCGCGTGGGGCATTTCGAGTATGAAACGTTTAACGCTGCCCAAGCTGTGATAACAATTGAGGGAACCAGTGTCCATCCGGGAACGGCCTATGGTTCGTTAGTAAATGCCATTAAATTAGGCGAACAACTTGATCAATCACTGCCGCAAAAGGAAGTACCAGAACAAACACGTGGAAATGAAGGATTTTATTTACTCAATAAATTTACAGGAAGTATTGAAAAAGCAGAACTTGTCTATATCATTCGGGATCATGATCAAGAAAACTTTCAAGCGAGAAAGCAATTTTTGGAAAAACAAGTCCAACGTTTAAATGCGCTGGCGGATAAACCCAGACTAACAATTACTTTCCAAGACCAATACTATAATATGAAGGAAATTATCGAAAAAGATTGGACCCCTGTAGAATTGGCCGTCCAAGCAATGGAAAGTTGTGACATTGAACCAATCATCACACCATTTCGTGGCGGGACAGATGGTTCTAAGATTTCTTTCATGGGCATTCCCACGCCTAATCTATTTACAGGAGGCGAGAATTTTCATGGGCAATATGAATTCATTACCGTTGAATCAATGGCCAAAGCTGTTCAAACGATCATTGCCATCATTCGCTTAAACGCTAATTAAAGAAACACGCAAGGGAAATGCCGATTTTCCTTGCGTGTTTCGCTGTTTTTCGGTAAAGTATGTAGAAAAGTAGGGAGTTTTGCTCATGAATTATCCATTGATTTTTGCAGAAAACCAACAATTGGAAACGGAACGATTGCATTTACGACCAGTGACATTAGCAGATACAGATGATTTATTTGAATATGCTTCAGATGAAGAAACGACGCGTTTTGTGTTTCCTAAAAATGAAACCAAAGAAGAAACAAGAGCCAGTATTGCGAAATATTTTATGGGGGAACCTTTAGGAAAATATGGGATTGAAGTGAAAGAAACGGGCAAAATGATTGGCACGATTGATTTGCGGGTCAATGAAACCAATAATATTGGAGAATTAGGCTATGTCTTGAACCGTGCCTTTTGGGGCAATGGCTACATGCCTGAAGCCGCGACGGCGTTAGTTGAACTGGGTTTTGCAAAAATGAAACTCATGAGAATCTTTGCTTTACATGATCAAGACAATCCAGCTTCTGGTCGTGTCATGGAGAAAATTGGTTTTACCTACGAAGGAACACTACCCAATGCTCGAATTAGTAAAGGGAAAATTGTCACAGATGTTTATCGTGGGATGACACTGGAAACATGGCAAAATCGACAAAAATAGAAGCGTAAGACAAGTTGAGAGAGGAATTAGAGAAATGTTGATGTTTACAGAAAAAGAATTCGCAGCCTTTGAAGTTGCTGGATTAGATGAACGAATGGCGGTTATCCGTGCGCAAATTCAACCTATTTTTCAAGAATTAGACACGTATTTTGCCGAACAACTAGCGCCTGAACTAGGAACGGAGTTGTTTGTCCATATTGCGCAACATCGCCGTCGCACCGTGTATCCACCAGAAAATACTTGGTCCGCACTCAGTCCGAATAAGCGCGGCTATAAAATGCAGCCGCATTTTCAATTAGGCATTTGGGGCGACTATGTGTTTATGTGGTTGTCATTTATTGATAATCCTAAAAATGAAAAGCAGATTGCGCAAGCCTTTTTAGAGAATCAGCAATTATTCCAAGCATTACCAGAAGATACGTATGTTTCCTTGGATCACACGGTTCCTCAAATTACTCCGCTGCCGGAAACGGATTTAGAAAAAGCCTTAACTCGTTTTAGAGATGTAAAAAAAGGTGAGTTTGAAATTGGGCGCATCATTCCCAAAGATAGTGCTTTGTGGCAAAACCCTGAAAAAGCACGAGCGTATATGTTGGCAACCTATCAACAACTCCTGCCATTGTACCAATTGGCTATTGCCCAATAAGAGAAACAGACAGCATTTTGTGTTTTAGTGTTATTTTATCGAATTATCTAATCGTCAAAAATGAGAAAAGCTCACAATGTTAGTATCGAAAACTAACATTGTGAGCTTTTCTGAGGTTTGGTTAGCAAAAATTTAAGAAATTAAAGGCGATTTCTAAAGGATAAACGTGTTTCGACAATCATTTTCAAAGGATAATTTTAAATAACAAAGCACGAAATACTTGTTATATAAGGGTTTTGTGGGAAATAGGGTTGTCAAATGGAAAATAATGGTGTTTTGGAAAGCTTTTTCTTTGTTATTATAGAGATATGAAAAAAGGTGGTTTGAGCAGTAATTGTAGAGAAACTCAAATCTGTTGTTGAATTAAAAGGAGGTTTTTAAATGAAAAAAAAGCGTTATTTAATGATTGTGTTCCTACTATTTTCCCCTAGTTTTTTTATAAATGTTGAAGCGTCTGAACGTGGTTCTAGTTCGGTGGGGATTGAATTTTACAAAAAGGCACCCCCGAAAGAAGAGCCCTCACCGAAAACAGACGCGCCAAGTCCTAAGGGGCAAGTATCGGGACAGACGAGAACTAATCAAGCAGGTGTGGCAGGCGGTCAAGGCATCCCTACCACTGGTGACAAACAACTACCGCGTACAGGGAGCAAGAGTCAGGCAAATCTTAGCATTCTCGGCTTGGTCTTAATTGGCCTTGTCGGAATGGTACATAGAAAGAAGGGACGACATGAAGCAAACTAAGTGGCAACGTCTTGCAGCTATTGGTTTATGTGGTTCTTTGCTAGTGAATGCCTTTTCGGGCGTGACGGCAGTTGCGGAAACCGTTACGATTGAAAGTAGTCCGACAGTAGCAAGTAGCGCTAAGGAAGCAACATCAGCAAGTAGCGCAACGCCAGCAAGTACGGAAAGCAGTCAAGAAACGACTGAAACGAGTCGGGAAGAAGTAACACAGGAAATAGAGAAACCAGAAGTAGTGAAAGAAGAAACGCAAACAGAAGCGAAGAAACAAGAAGAGGAAACAGCAACTTCGGAAGTAGTTCAGCCGAATCCAGTGTTGACACCTACGCCAGTGAGTGGGGTTGGGGTTCGAACTGGGAATTTAGATAGCACATTTCCACAAATGGTAACTTTGATTCAAAATAAAAAGTTCACTACTACCAGTACAATGACGACACCTAATATAACTATAGGTTTTAATATAAAGTCTGATAACGGAGAAACTATTAACCTATCAGACTTTACTATGAGTGCTGAAGTGATTGATAATGTAAGATCTTATTACGACGCGATAACGGTTAATAAAAGTATCTCTCCCGTAAAAACAAGTTTAACGGGGTTTGATGTTACACTCCCAAGTAAGTCACTCAACTTTAATAATAAATGGACAAGATACTTTTTAGAGAACGTCCATTTTAAAGTTCCAAAATATATTGAAAGTGTAGATATATCTGGGAGTTGGCAAGGGATAATGAGTGATAGAATATCTACAAATACAGAAGAATTACTTGTAAACAAGTTAGACAGTACAACCTATGATATTGGTGAGTTCACACCTACTTTCGCTGATAGTGGAATCACTAGAGCGAATCATCTAGGTTATATCCAAGTTAGATGGGGAAATGTGGCACAGCCGTCCTTAGGTGTTTATGTAAATGCTACTATTCCTAATAAAGATGTAGACTTAAGTGTCACCCATAAAAAAGTCACCGAATCCTTCAAAGATACAGCAGGCGCAACCATTTCTGCTCCAACAGGATTCACCCAAGGCAAACAGACCAGTATTACCAGCAATAACTATACCTTCAAGCAAGCTGGCACCTTGCCAGAGACTTACAAAGCAAGCAATGGCAAAACCTATAAGTTCAAAGGTTGGTACAAAGGCAAAACCAAGCCAAACACCTTGACCACCACCAAAGCACCAAGCTATGTGGTGACTTATGATGATAATGATGATTTGAATGTAGTGTATGAGGAGATTGATGTTTTGGAATTTCCTAGTCGTATATATCAATTTGGTTTTGTTGATGAATCAGGTAAGCGAGTAGATGCCTCCACGATTGATTTGACCTATGATAATTGGTACGGTATTGGCACGGAACCACCCAATAATATCCCATCAGCCTGGGCAACTACTAAAATAGAAACAGGGATTAAGGCAAATACAAACAATAATTTTAAAGAAATCACCTATCCAGTTCACTATCTTGAAACGAATGGTAAAGATGCATTTCAATTTAGTGCAGCAAACTTAAGATACCACCTTCCAAGATTTTACAAATCCATCAGTGTGCAAAATCAACAAGGTGGTTTTGATGCCGCATATCCTTATCCAACTATACTAAACCACCCATCAGGTACGGAGGTAACTAGGACCTCCCAATATTTTGAATTAAAGAATAATGGAGGTCAGGAGTTTGTTCTCAACAGAACAACAGCGGCTGCTCCCGAAAATGTTCAGGTCCCAGCCTATTTAAGAGATATATCAGGTAATAATTCGAGGCAAGCAACGTATTATACGATTCAAGGACCAATTTACTACTATCTAACCAATCGCAAGGTCACCGAAAACTTCATCGATGCCAGCGGTGCCAAAATTACACCACCAACAGGCTTTACCCAAGGCAACAAAGTAGTGATTGATAGTGAGAACTTCACCTACACCAGTGCCAAAGCCTTACCAGATGCCTACACAGTAGGGGACAAAAACTACAAGTTCAAAGGTTGGTACAAAGGCACTGATCAAACCAAAATGGAAACGACGAAAACACCAAGTTATGCCGTCACTTACGATGACAAGGATGACATGACGGCAGTCTATGAAGAAGTCCAAGAAATCACTGTTCACCCAGGATTCTACGCAGAGTTTGTCGATGAACAAGGAAAAGCGTTCACGAATCCACTTACGCTTTCTGGAAACTATACAGAATTTTTCAGAAAAACCGCCACTAGTCCCTTTGAAGCAACAGGTTCGCTTTACCCAATGGTGGGAAGTAAAGAGGCGACCGTTGCTAATCGCTATAAAGTAGAAACCAAGCAAAACGTCTTGATTCCTAATGATTATGAACTTTTTTCTGATCTACCAACAGGTGTTTTAAATAAAGGTTTTGCGTTGAACAACTTTGATATTACGAATGAATTGAAGTATGTTGACAAAGTGGAAGCAACAACGAAAACCATTACGTTGTACGACTACGAGACCATTAGTGACATTGGCACCAACCTTCTATCGGATTCAGCAACGACTAGTTTTACTAGTTTTGAAACAGTGTTTAACAGAGAGACGAACAATACTTTTTCTGTTAAGGCAAGGTGGGGCCAATCAGGACTAACAAGAGATGTCCTTCCTAGTCTATTATTTCTAACTAGTGCAAATTCCCAACCAAGATTATTTGGTTTCGATGGAACTAGCGACTACAAGCAAACGATAAACTATAAAGTCACACGAAAACAAGTCACCGAAAACTTCGTTGATGCCGCGGGTGCTAAAATTACGCCACCGACAGGTTTCACGCAAGGGAAACAAACACCAATGACAAGCAACAGCTTCACCTACACCAGTGCCAAAGCCTTGCCAGCCACCTACACAGTAGGGGACAAAAACTACAAGTTCAAAGGTTGGTACAAAGGTACTGATAAAACTGCGTTGAAAACTACGAAAACGCCAAGTTATGCCGTAACTTACGATGATAAAGATGACATGACGGCAGTCTATGAGGAAGTCCAAGCAACGGCAGAAATGACCGTTAGTCGGTTACTAGAAGTTGTCTCCAATGAAGCTTCTATGATTTGGACAGTTAGGCTAAAAAACACTAGTGAAGTTCCATTGACCAACGTTAAACTAGCACCAACGGCCAAATGGGCGGCAGGTATTTCGGCGCCGACCCAATTAGCTGTTCGCCTTGGTAATACGCCAAATAAAATTATTCCAGTGACGGCAGAACAATGGCGCACAGGAGTTAACTTGGGTGTGGAAATTCCGGTGAATGGTGAAGCTTTAGTGACAGTGAACACAGCGAAAATCACGGGAGAACCAAGACAACTTTTAACCGCAGAAATGACAGCTAGTGGGAACTTTTCTGCAGTAACAGCTAGTAACTTTGTGCGTATTCAAGGCGAAGATCAAACGATTGAGCCAACGCCAGCAGAAGAAGGCTTCATTAGTATGCCGACGTTTGACTTTGGAAAAATTATGATTAGCGGTAGTACTAAGCAGTACGGCCTGAAAAAAGCAGCTGATTATTATGGGAATGGCACACGTAATCCGTATTTGCGGATAAAGAAAAGCCAACCCAATTGGCAGTTGACAGCACAATTATCACAGCTAAAAGCGTCTGCCGATAGTTTGCCAACTAGTACGCGCTTATTATTAGGCAATGCAGACGTTGCAACAATCGAAAACTATAATCAAGTCACAGAATTAACGAATAAAGTTGGAATTACGGAGCCGTTAGCTTTGACGAGTGACGGCACATCTACACCAGTAATTCTTAATAACCAATTTACAGGTAATGATGTCTATCAATTAGATTTTGATTTTGCCAATGTGAAATTAGAAGTCCCTGCCAATCAAGGGAAAATAAATGAGAAATATCAAGGAACGGTGACGTGGAACTTAGTCACTGGACCTTAAAAAAATAGTAAACCGCCCTCAAAAAGTCTAACTTTTTGGGGGCGGTTTACTATTTTATGGAAAGCCAATTTTATCTAATGGATAATAACGAAAAGTCAAAACACCTTCCACACTCGCTTGTTTAACAAAGCCAAAATAACGACTGTCGTCTGAGCGCGGGCGATTATCCCCCAAGACAAAATACATGCCTTCTGGAACGGTCAGGGATTGGGTGGCTTCTAAGGTCTCTAGCGTAAAATCTTGGGTATAATTTTCATTTTTAGAGACATTTCGTTTAGCACTTGCTAAGTAATCTTCACTGAGCGATACACCATTAATATAAAGGGTATCATCGCGATACTCGACTGTTTCGCCAGGTAAACCAATTAAACGTTTGGCTACTCGTTGGCCGTTGCGAGGACTAGGGAAAGCGATAATATCAAAGCGCTGTGGTTTTTTAATCGAGGTCACCCATAAACGGTCGTTGTTATGAAGTGTTGGTTCCATTGAAGAGCCGTTCACCGCAGCAGGGGAGAAAACATAGTGTCGAATTAGCAAGACAGCGACGACTAACAAAACCAACTGAACCAATCGTTTTAATAATGAGGACATGGACTTCACTCCTTTGTCCTTTTAGTGTACTACAGACAAGGAAAAGAAAAAAGTTTTCCCCTTAAGAAAGGTGTGCTAAAAAACGTTTCATAAAGCGTTGGCGAATTAAAATACCAACATAAGCAGCTGCGACAGCCTTGATGATACCAGGAATAATAAACGGAGCAAACCCGCCAGCGAAAGCGTTTGGCCACGGCAGATTTGCGGAATATTTCAACCAAATCATGCCGAAAACTAAGGTAACTAAGGCACCGGCAATATTTGCGATAATGGCCCAAGTATAGTTAAAGGTTGTTTTTTCTAAAATATAACCAGTTAATAAGCCGTTAAAGATAAAGCCGATTAAATAGCCGCCAGTTGGTCCAAAGAGTACACCGAACCCGCTAGACATCCCAGCGTAAACGGGTAAACCAATTAATCCTAATAAGAAGTAAATTAAAATAGCGTAGGTCCCCGTTCGCTTGCCCAAAACGGTAGCGGTTAAGCCGATGGCAAATGTTTGTCCAGTTAAGGGGACAATCCCCAATGGAATTGTAAATTGTGAAAGTACAGCAATAATCACAGCGAATTCTGCTGCTAAAATTAAAGAGCGTAACGATGCTTTATTCATAAGAAGCCTCACTTTCTATTGTTAACCAATTATTTTTATTTGGTTAACAATAGTTTAGCGGAAGTAAACCATTTTGTAAAGAGGGCAAAGAAAAAAACCTTGCCAAGAAAGGCAAGGTTTTGAAAGAAGGTAAGAACCGTAGTTCGACCTTTTGAAATCTTAAAGTTTTTGGTTGTAGTATTCAACGACAAGTGCTTCGTCGATTTCTGGGTAAAGTTCATCACGTTCTGGTAAACGAGTGAAGCTACCTTCTAATTTTTCAGTGTCAAAGCTTACGAATGCTGGACGTCCAACAGTTGCTTCAACCGCTTCTTTAATTGTTGAGATGTTTTGAGATTTTTCACGAACACCGATCACTTGACCAACTTCAACGTGGTATGATGGAATATCAACACGTTTGCCGTCTACAGTGATGTGGCCATGGTTAACTAATTGACGTGCTTGACGACGAGTAGTTGCAAGACCTAAACGGTAAACAACGTTATCTAAGCGTTGTTCTAGTAAAACCATGAAGTTAACACCGTGTTTACCTTCTTTGATTTTGCTTGCTTTAATGAACAACGTACGGAATTGACGTTCGTTCATGCCATACATATGACGTAATTTTTGTTTTTCAGTTAATTGCATTCCGTATTCAGAAACTTTACCACGGCTGTTAGGTCCGTGTTGTCCTGGTTTGTAAGGGCGACGAGCTAGTTCTTTACCAGTACCTGATAAAGAGATACCTAGACGACGAGATACTTTCCATGATGGTCCAGTATAACGAGACATTAAAAATTCCTCCAATAAATAAATGTTTTTTTGGAGTAAAATAATTAGATGAAAAATTCATATTCGTTCAGTTCATTCTTCAACCTTCGCCTTTGCAGCCGCGGTTACGCAGTTGAACCAAGTTTGGCAATGAACTGTTGACGAGTTATTATTCTTCTGCTGCAATTATTTTACACAAAATCTAGTATACTTAATAGGATAGGAAACGTCAAGGTTTTAAAGTGAAATATGAAAAAAAGGTAGACAAAAACACTTTTCCTCATTAGAATAAGGAGAGATGTTTTGAAAATATAAGTTGAAAACGGAATGAAAGGGAGTTTACAATGAAGTCTGGTTCACCATTGTTTGAACAAATTGATAAATCCATCGACAAGAAAGTGAATTTATTCTCAAACAGCTTTTCCCGCTACGCTGTTCGTGCAATGCTTGCTTGTCTATTTTTAACGTTGGGAACAGCCGTTGCTTTTGCAATCGCAATTAAAGGAGAAGGAATTTCTCATGGTTTAGGGAAAATGCTTTACGCCTTCATGTTCAGTTGGTCACTTGTGATGATTTTATATATGAATGCCGAACTTGGTACCTCGAATATGTTGTACATGACTGTTGGCGTCTATCGTAAAAAAGTCAACTTTTCCTTAGCTGCAAAAATTTTATTTACCTGTATCTTATTCAATTTAATTGGTGGTGTCTTATTTGGTTTCTTGGTATCACTTACGGTGCCGTTCCAAGATTTACCAAAAGATAGTTTCTTCTTTACGTCGATTGCTGGAAAATTAGAAAAAACCACCCTGCAAATTTTAGTTGAAGCTATGTTCGCCAATATTGTGGTTAATACAGCCGTATTAGTGAGTATGCGAATGAAAGATGACGCCGGCAAAGTCGCGGCCATTATTTTCATTATCTTTATCTTTGCTTTCCTTGGTTTTGAACACGTGATTGCCAACTTCCCAGCCTTCAGTTTAGCTTACTTTGCTTCAAACGGCGCAATTGAAGCTTTCACAGCTGGTAATGTTATTCATAATCTTTTCTGGGCCTTTATCGGTAACTTTATCGGTGGTGGCTTAATTATGGGTCTCGGCTATGCTTGGTTAGATAAAGACAACAAAAACTTAACGTATTTTGATTAATTGACCAACCAACTATACTAAAACATGGTACACTGTTTTAGTATAGTTTTTTTATTATGAGGAGCGAAGGAATGGACACACTTCAATTTCAGAAGAACCCAGAAACAGCAGCAAAAATGTCTGCTTATATGAAACACCAATTTGTTTTTGCAGGCATCCCCGCCCCAGAACGTCAAGCGTTAAGTAAACAACTTTTAAAAGAAAGTCATACGTGGCCAAAGGAAAAATTATGCCAAGAGATTGAGGCTTACTATCAAAAAACAGAACGAGAATATCAGTATGTCGCTATTGATTTAGCCCTTCAAAATGTTCGGAGATTTTCATTAGAAGAGGTCGTAGCGTTTAAAGCCTATGTTCCACAAAAAGCGTGGTGGGATAGTGTGGATGCTTGGCGAAAATTTTTTGGGTCGTGGGTGGCGTTGCATCTGACTGAATTGCCAACGATTTTTGCCCTTTTTTATGGCGCTGAAAATTTCTGGAATCGGCGTGTTGCGCTGAATTTACAGTTGATGTTGAAAGAAAAGACCAATCAGGACCTGTTGAAAAAGGCGATTATTTATGATAGAACTACAGAGGAGTTCTTCATTCAAAAAGCGATTGGCTGGTCATTACGCCAATATAGTAAAACGAATCCGCAATGGGTCGAGGAATTGATGAAAGAATTAGTGTTGAGTCCTTTAGCACAACGAGAAGGCAGTAAATATTTAGCGAAAGCGAGCGAATAAGGAGAAATGATGGAAAGAAAACTTTTTGCATTTGATATTGATGGGACGTTGTTAAATTCGGAGAAGAAAGCATTGGATAGCACGAGAGAAGCGCTAGCAAAATTGCGGGAGCAAGGACACTTAGTTACGCTGGCAACTGGCAGAAGTCGTTATATGGCGCAAGAGGTGATTTGGGATTTAGATTTTACCAATTACGTATTATGTAATGGCGCCGCGGCTTTTGTGGATCATGAGCAATATTATCAAAATTTATTGCATGCTGAAGCGTTGGAACGTTTGGCACAAGACAGTGATCAACGCGGCTTAGGATTTGCTTGTGTGGGCTTAGATGATATTAAGAAGAGCAACCAGCACCGTGCTGAAAAAATGGAAATTGCGATGAACTCTTTTCATTTTCATTCACCTGCTTATGATGAACACTTTTATCGTCAAAATGATATTTACCAAGCGCTAGCTTTTTATGACGCAGAAGATCAGTGTACGTTTGAAGAAGAATACCCAGAATTTCGCTTTATTCGCTGGCATCAACATAGCGTAGATGTTGTGCCTAAAGATGGCTCAAAATCAGCTACGTTAACGTATTTAGCTAAACGTGTGGGCATTGATGCAAAAAATATCATTGCCTTTGGGGACGGCGAAAATGACCGAGAAATGTTAAGCCATGCAGGGATTGGCGTCGCAATGGGCAACGCGAGTCCTTCCATTCAAAAAGTGGCCACGATGGTCACAGATACCAATGATAATGATGGGATTTGGAAAGCCTTAAAAGAAATGAAGGCCATTTGAGGTCGGGACAGAAGTGTTTAACTCCGAGAAATAAGAAGGAATTTCCGAAAATTGTTCTTTAATTTTTGGAGAATTTCGGCTTATTTCCGAAGGAGTTGCTTCTGTTCCCGCCGTTTATTAGTTTTTGAGCGTGGAGCAAAAATCCAAAGTGATTTTTGTCCCACGCTCCTTTATTCGATGACTAAAACGCCCTCTTTTAAAGCAAATGGATTTTCTTTGTTAATATGATCGTAGAACATGATGCCATTAATATGATCAATTTCATGTTGAACCACAATCGCTTCGTAGTTTTTTAAACGAACTTTGTGTTTTTCGCCAGCCATGTCAAAATAACTGACGGTAATTTTGTTATGGCGAACGACATATCCAGGCACATCCCGATCGACAGATAAACAGCCTTCCCCTTCACCTAAACATACATCTTGCACAGAATGGCTCAAAATTTTAGGGTTGTACATCACCGTACTTAATGAAGGCGTTTCGTTTTCTGGGTCGTTACTAGGAACATGGACAGCAATAATTCGTTTAGAAATATCTAATTGTGGTGCAGCTAAACCAACGCCACCACGTAATTGTAATTCTTCGGCTTTGACTGGATCTTGACTATTTTTTAAGAAAGTCAACATGTCTTCGCCTAATTGTCGGTCTTCCTCAGTGATAGGGACAGGCACTTCTTCTGCCACAGCACGAAGTGTGGGATTCCCTTCACGAATAATATCTTTCATTGTAATCATTCAATGGTTCCTCCTTTGAAACATAAAAAAATTCTTCTTTTATTTATTCATGCGCTGAAATAATCAGTTGTTTACCACCATTTAGTGTATCACAAAATCACCAAAAAAGGGGCTAGATTGTTTAAAAAAACTATCGAATAATAGAGATTAAGCTTGCATTTTAGCGGTGTTTCCTGTAAAGTAAGCTTGTGTGGAAACACACCATCTATCACTTGGTTTAGCGAGTCACCAACGCTTCACTCAGTGATCAGACGAATAATAGAGAAAGAGGTGGAACAAATGGCAATTTCACAAGAAAGAAAAAACGAAATCATTAAAGAATACGCACGTCATGAAGGAGATACTGGTTCTCCAGAAGTACAAATTGCTGTCTTAACTGAAGACATTAACCAATTGAACGAACATGCGCGTACACACAAAAAAGATCACCATTCTTACCGTGGTTTAATGAAAAAAATCGGTCACCGTCGTAACTTGTTAGCTTACTTACGTAAAACTGACATCCAACGTTACCGCGAATTGATCCAACGTTTAGGATTACGTCGTTAATCATTACGTATAAAGCGAGGTTCAATCAGAATCTCGCTTTTTATCTTATTGTCACTATTGAAGGTCCTCTTTGGAAAGTTTTTAGGAACTACTAACCAAATGAAAGAGCAGCAACGACTTGTTACTTTTTCATTTGTTTAGTAGCCGTCTGACTTTTCCAAAGAGCAAGAGTAAAGGAGAAGAATTATGACAGAAAAACAAGTCTTTAAAACAACTTGGGGCGGCCGCCCACTAGAAGTAGAAATCGGCCAATTAGCCAAACAAGCCAATGGAGCTGTCTTAGTACGTTACGGCGATACGGTCGTTTTAAGTGCTGCTGTTGCCTCTAAAGAAGCAAAAGATGTAGACTTTTTCCCATTAACTGTAAACTATGAAGAAAAAATGTATGCGGTAGGAAAAATTCCTGGCGGCTTCATTAAACGTGAAGGTCGTCCAAGTGAACGTGCGACATTAACCGCTCGTTTAATCGACCGTCCTATTCGTCCAATGTTCTCAGAAGGCTTCCGTAACGAAGTCCAAATTACGAACATCGTTATGAGTGTTGATCAAGATTGTACACCAGAAATGGCTGCAATGTTTGGGTCTTCCTTAGCGTTAGCAATTTCAGATATTCCATTTGACGGACCAATTGCTGGCGTTGACGTTGGTCGTATTAATGGCGAATATGTCTTAAACCCAACGGTAGAACAAGCAGAACAAACAGATATTGAATTAACTGTTGCTGGAACAAAAGAAGCCATCAACATGGTTGAAAGTGGTGCCAAAGAAGTATCAGAAGAAGATATGTTAGGTGCCTTACTTTTCGGTTTTGATGCCATCAAAGAACTAGTGGCGTTCCAAGAAGAAATCGTTGCCGCTGTAGGTAAACCAAAGATGGACGTGGACTTATTACAAGTGGACGCTGATCTTAAAAAAGAAATTTTTGATGCGTACTACAATACAATGAAAACAGCCGTAATGACGGAAGAAAAATTAGCACGTGAAGTTGAAATTGACAAAGTAAAAGATACAGTCAAAGAAGTTTACGCTGAAAAATTTGCGGAACACGAAGAAGAAGCGCAATTACTAAAAGAAGTGAAACAAATTGCGGAAGATCTTGAAAAAGATGTCGTACGTGAGTTAATTACGATCGATAAGATTCGCCCGGATGGCCGTAAATTAGACGAAATTCGTCATTTATCATCAGAAGTAAGTATTTTACCACGTGTGCATGGTTCTGGCTTATTTACTCGGGGTCAAACACAAGCTTTATCCGTTTGTACATTAGCGCCTTTAGGGGAACATCAAATTATCGATGGGTTGGGTGTCCAAGATAGCAAACGTTTCATCCATCATTATAACTTCCCGCAATTCTCTGTTGGTTCAACAGGACGCGCGGGCTCACCAGGTCGTCGTGAAATCGGTCACGGTGCGTTAGGTGAACGTGCCTTAGCACAAATTATTCCATCAGAAGAAGACTTCCCTTACACAATCCGCTTAGTAGCAGAAGTGTTAGAATCAAATGGTTCTTCTTCACAAGCAAGTATTTGCGCGGGAACATTAGCATTAATGGATGCGGGTGTGCCAATTAAAGCGCCAGTTGCAGGTATTGCAATGGGTCTTGTTAGTGATGGCGAAAACTATACAATCTTAACAGATATTCAAGGTTTAGAAGACCACCTTGGCGATATGGACTTTAAAGTAGCAGGAACGAAAGACGGAATCACTGCTTTACAAATGGACATCAAAATCCAAGGAATTACAGAACAAATTTTAACGGAAGCATTAGACCAAGCGAAGAAAGCACGGATGGAAATTCTAGAAGAATTAACAACAACGATTGCTGCTCCTCGTGAAGAATTAAGTCAATATGCACCGAAAATTGAAATGATTCAAATTAAACCAGCGAAAATTAAAGATGTCATTGGTAAAGGTGGCGAAACAATCAACAGCATTATTGATGAAACTGGCGTTAAGATTGATATCGATCAAGACGGTAACGTAAGTATTGCTTCATCAGATGCTGAAATGATTAAAAAAGCCATCAAGATTATTGAAGAATTAACCAAAGAAGTTGAAGTCGGTCAAGTTTACTTAGCAAAAGTTGTCCGCATTGAAAAATTTGGTGCGTTTGTTAACCTAATTAAAGGCAAAGATGGCTTGATCCATATTTCTCAATTAGCAAACGAACGTGTGAACAACGTTGAAGATGTCGTGAAATTAGGCGACGAAGTCCTTGTCAAAGTAACTGAAATTGACAAACAAGGCCGTGTCAACGTTTCAAGAAAAGCATTATTAAACGAAGAAAACAAAGAAAAATAATTTCTTTTTAAACCAACGAAAACCAAGGAAGCTTCCTTTCTTTTCGTTGGTTTTTTCGCTGAAAACAAGCCCTAAAAAAGAAATGATAAAAAAAGCTAAAGACGATCGCCAACTCTTTTGTTTATAGTCAATTAGTGGTAAAATTAATACTATCAGTCTGAAGAATATCTGGGGTGTCTTTGTGAAAAAATTTAATCCAAATAAAAATATAATCATTACCTTAATTTTAGTCATTATTTTAGTAACCATTATTAGTTTAACTGCTGCGCAACGTTCTGAAAAAGGCAAAACCAATGTCGTTCAAGGTGGCGTCAATAATAGCGTTAGTATGGTGGATCGTGTGATTTCTTTTCCAGCTCGTGTGGTGGAAAATGGCTTGTCTTCAATGGGCAATTTAATTAACACGTTTAAAGAAAACGAACGTCTAAAAGAAAAAATTGATAGCTATAATGAATTAGCTGTCCAAAACAATAACTATAAACGTGAAATTGATAGTTTAAAACAAGAATTGAATCTGAACGAAACGTTGGCCAACTATGAAAAAGTAACTGCGAATGTCATTACGCGTTCGCCGGATACTTGGCAAGACTTATTAATTATCGATAAAGGAACCAATGACGGCATTGAAGCGGGCATGGCGGTCATGGCGCAAAAAGGGTTAGTGGGGCGTGTTATTGAAGTCAATGCAACGACTGCAAAAGTGGAACTACTAACGTCTAAAAATGTTAACTCAAACCATTTCCCTGTGCGAGTAACTTCCGCAAATGGCGAATCGTTTGGTTTACTTAAAAATTACGACAATAAGACAAATGCATTAATTGTGTCACAATTAACTGGCGATGCTACTCTGAAAGAAGGCGATGTCGTTCAGACTTCTGGCTTAGGTGGTAATTCCCCAGCCGATTTAGCGGTAGGGACAGTTATTAAAGTGAAACCAGATAGTTTTGGTTTAGATCGTGAAGTGTATGTGAAACCTTATGCGGATGTTTATGGTATCTCCGTTGTGACGGTCGTGAAAAGATCGGCAGGGGAAAGCGAATGATTCGGAAAGAGTATTTAAAATACGTCACACCTATTCTCTTGTTTTTCTTAATGTTAATTGATGCTCATTTAACAAAGTCTTTTGAAACGTGGACAAGTAATGTTTACTTCGCCAGTTCTCATCTGTTATTACTTGCGTTTATGTTTGCCGTTCCTAATTTTTCTAAACGTTATTTATTAATTACTTCGTTAATTTTAGGCTTTATTTGCGATAGCTACTACATTGGCATTATCGGGATTTATACAGTTGCACTGACGCTTTCGGTTATGTTGATGTATACATTTAAAGAAGTAATTCAAACAAATTTACTAACTGGTTTTTTTGGGATCGTCATTTTTACCACGTTGTATGAACTGATTGCGGTACTGATTCAAGTGGCCTTTCATTTAGCGGATGTCAGCCCAATTTTATTTATTACACGTGTGTTGGGCCCTACATTGCTATTGAACATGGTGTGGTATGTTATTTTATCTTATCCGCTGAAAAAACTGTTTTCCGTAAAATAAAAATTGAAAATTTTGTTCGTTTGCGAAAAATGCTCATTTGTTAGCGTTTTTCGCTTTTTTTATTTTCTTTAAATAACAAAACGATGAGAAGCTTACCCTGGAGCCTTGAAGAAAGTTGTGAAAAAAGTGAAGCTTTTTTTTGTCATTTACAAGAAGAAAATTGAAATATTACTGTAACATCCATATTATCTCAGTGACATACAGCTATGCTACAATTGCTCTATCGTTGAAAAAGAGAAATTTATTCAAATTTTAATAAATAATAAAAAAGCTTAACAAAAAAGGATTTTCGGAGGACAACAGATTGAAGAAAAGTGTATTATCGGCTCTAATGGTATGTTCCATTACCTTAACAAGCGTAGCGTTGCCATCCGCAGCATTTGCAGATGAATACGATACAAAGATTCAACAACAAGATCAAAAAATTAATGCGTTAACTAGCCAAATGTCAGATGCAGAAGCAAAAGTTGCCGCGATTGAAAATGATATGGTTGAAACGGCCAAACAAATCGATACATTAACAGCTAAAAAGAACAAGCTATCATCAGAAGTATCTAAATTATATAGTGAAATTTCTGATTTGAATGTCCGTATTCAAAAACGTGAAGTACAAATGACAAAACAAGCACGCGATGTCCAAGTGAATGGTCAAAGTGATTCAATTATTGATGCTGTCTTAGATGCAGATTCAGTAGCAGATGCAATTGGTCGTGTTCAAGCGGTCTCAACAATGATGAGCGCCAACAATGAATTACTAGAACAACAAAAAGAAGACAAAGCGACTGTTGAAAAGAAAACAAAGAATGTTGAAAAACAAATTGCTGAATTAGAAGCAGCAACAAAAGAATTAAATGACAAAACAGAATCATTAAAAACATTGAAGATTCAACAAGAAGTGGCTAAAAATGATTTAGAAGCACAACGTTCTGAAGAACAAGGGAAAAAAGACAGCTTCATTAAACAGAAAAAAGAAGCGGAAAAACGTTTAGCAGAAGAGCAAGCACGCCAACGTGCAGCTGCTAAAAAAGCAGAAGAACAAGCGGCAGCGCAAGCACAAGCCGCAGCACAAAAAGCGGCAGCAGAGCAAGCGAAAGCAACAAAAGCAGCCAATGAGGCAGCAGCATCAGCCGCTGAAGAAAAAGCCGCAACACCAGTAGTAGAATCATCAACAACTACTGAAAGTACCACAACGCAAGAAACAACAACTTCAAGTACTGAAACAGAAAGTGTTGTAACAACACCTGCAGCAGCACCTGAAAAAGAAAAAGAAGTTCCTGTAACTAACCCAACGACTCCTGAAAAAGGCAATGAAGCAAAACCAGGGAATGGTGGCGTGACTTCAGGAAAACAAGCCGCAATTAATGCAGCTTTAGCAGATGTTGGTAATTCTTATGCAACAGGTTGGAATCAACCAGGCGAATGTTTAGTATCTGTTCGTCGCTGGTTAGCGGCAGGCGGTATTAACTTCGGTTATGGTGGTCCAAACAGTGGCTATGTTGCTTCTGGCGCAACACAAGTTAGCTGGAGTAACGTGCAACCAGGCGATGTTGTTCAATATGAAAGTGCCTATAGTCCAGATAGCTGGATTGGTGGCGTGCATACTGTCTTGGTTACAGGTGTAAGTGGCGGAAGTGTTCAAATCGTTGAAGCGAACAACCCAGGAGGTTCTGGTTATGTTTCTTCTAACTCTAACTGGTCACCAGCACCACCAGCAGGATTCCGCGCTGTTGTATGGCGTTTTCCAGGCTAAATAGTCATCTATTAATAATTGATAACAAGGAGTGGTAACTAACAAAAATCGTTAGTTGCCGCTTTTTTTATTCATTTAATTTTAAATATATGCATAAAATGTATCTGAAAATATTGTAATCTGGCCGTTTTTTTGCAATTATAGAGGTATATACATATTAGGAGCGGAGGAATCAGCATGAGCGGAACGCACGATACAAAACAAGCAATCGCTTCAGCTTTAATAGAATTATGTGAACAAAAGGATTTTCGTAAAATAAGTGTCCAAGATATTACCAAAAAAGTGGGCTTGAATCGCCAAACATTTTATTATCACTTTACAGATAAATATGATTTATTACGTTGGATTTATCGTCACGATGCATTGATTTACTTAGAAACAGATATTTGTTTGGAAAACTGGGAGGAACAAGCCCTGAAGTTATTAAAAGCGATTAAAGAGAAGAGCCATTTCTACTATACAACGGTGACCTCAGATTCAGAAGTTCTTCTTAATGTTTTTTCCGCTTCGACCAATCGCTTATTTATATCATTATTTGAACAAGTCGATGTTGAGAATCATTTAACAGATAAAGACAAACAATTTTATGCGAATTTCTTTTCCTATGGATGTAGTGGCGTCTTAACGAAATGGATTCTTGAGGAATATCCTCAGACTCCTTTGGAAATGGCGACGCAATTATTCCGTTTAGCGAAAGATACAGAATTTATGGCTTATCATTTGTATGAACAAGAAGCCAATGAGTAATGTGTGAAGGATAAAAAGTTTTATGAAGGAGTGAAACGTTGTGGTAACTGTGTTATTTGTTTGTTTAGGCAATATTTGTCGCTCGCCAATGGCAGAAGCGATTTTTCGTCAGAAAGTCCAACAAGCTGGTTTAGAATCGACTATTCAAGTGTTTTCAGCAGCTACTAGCCACTGGGAAGTTGGCAGTCAGCCACATAAGGGAACCAGAAAAATTTTGGAACAACAAGGAATTTCCTATCAAGGAATGCGGGCAACACAAATCCAGCCAAGTGATTTTAAAAAATATGACTATATCATTGGGATGGATGCGAATAATGTGGCAGATTTAAAAGCATTAGCTCCTCAAGAAGAGCAACGGCGGATTCATTTATTTATGGAAGTTGTGGCTGGTAAAGAAACCATGGACGTACCTGATCCTTATTATACTGGTGATTTTGAGGAAACTTACCGCTTAGTGGAAGCAGGTACCTCAGAATGGTTGAAAAAAATAAAAGCACAGCTGAAAGATTAGGACTATAGTCCGATAGTACTTTCTGTTTCCCCTTGGTACAATAGTGTTAACAAATTGTTCAGGGAAAAAGAGACAGGAGGGAAGTAAGATGAACAGTAGTTATTTATCCTATGTTTTTGAATTGAGTTTGTATTATTTATTGTTGATAATGAGTCTGCCGCTAGTGTATGCTGTCACGTATCATTTATCTTTTAGTAGTATGTATACAAGTGAATGGTTAATGATCTCTGTTTTCTTATCTCCGTTAGTTTTATTATTTGCAGGTATCCGTTATGGTTTTGCTCGTTTGAAACAGCAAGAACGCCAAGTGATGAAATAAAGCAAAAAATCCTTGAAAAGTGTCAAAACTTTTCAAGGATTTTTTTATTAAGCCACCCAATCGGCTAAAGTTTTTTGCTCCAATTGGAAAGCCTTCAACATATCGTCGTTGGCGTCTTTAATAGGCGTCGTTGCTGCTAATGTTCCTTGAACAGCAATTCGCGTCGTTGCTTGTAAATCGCCACAGGTAATTAAGGTAATCATATTTTGACCAGGAACGTCATCAATTAACTCAACACGGGTTGGTTCGATTTTTTCTACAGAAGTTATTTTGTATGTATAAACAGTAGATAAATCAGTGATATAAATGAGTTCGTCTTTTTTGGTTCTTTCTAAAGGTGAAAATAAGGAAACGCCATCTTCCGTTCGATGACTAGCCAAGGCATAATTGTTTTTCCCCATGACTTGATCTTCTTTCATGGTCCCGGCACCAGTTAATAAAGCGACATTGGACAATCCTTTAAAAATGGGCAAATTAATTTCGACACTTGGTATCGCAATGGCACCAATCACAGGTAAGTTTTTGTTTTCAAATTGGGCTTTCATCACCGCTTCTGTGCTCAAGGACTCAACTGAATCAAAGTCAAACGTTGTTTCACGAGCCATATTTTTCTTCACATCGGCTGGTTTCAACTTGCTAACGGCGTACGAGCGGCTATTTTGTTGAACCACCCAACTACGTATCTGATTGTTAAAAATTAAGGCTAAGCCAATGATAAATAGTAAAACTAATAAACTGTTGATTAACCAATTTTTTCCTCTTTTTTTCTCTTTTGGGCGCATATTCTCCCTCCTTTTAATGTATCAAGTTTACCACAATTTATTTGAAAAACCTATTTATTTTCTTCGGGGAATAGGTAAGCAGACCGGACCTTGATTTAATAAAAAACAACTGAATCGATTGATTTTTCAAAAAAATCCTCATTTTGTAATGGAATTTTAAAGTAAAAGAAACAAGCTTTTCTTTTGAAAATATTGTAAAATGGTAAGGAGGCTAGTAGAGGGGAGATGGGAATTTGCTTGATTTAATTTATGTACATATAGATGTAACCAGCAATGCGGTTTTATCTAAAGGAATTACCCATTCCGATTTTGTTCGTTCAATTGTGCATCATCCACAGAACTTACTATTATTAGATCCTTCTGCCGAAGCTGGCGAATACGATATGCATTCAGGTTTGAAAATTATTCGTGGAGAAGAAAGCGTCAATCGCTATTTTCAATCGCTACAACGTCGTTGGATGACTGAAGAAATTAAATGGATTGACTTTTCCGATGTGACGATGCTAAAAGAGCTAACGCCATTAGAAATTTCGGAACTTCTTTATTTTGGACACATGAAGAATAGTTTGCATTCGCCTTTCTTTTATAAGCTACAAAATGATTTTGTCTTTTTTGAATTTGCAGATCAGATGACGCGTGTCTATTATCGTTATATTGATGAATTTTATCGAATCTTTGCTGATAAAATTACACGTGTTGTTTTAGAGAAAGTCAACCAGAAAAAGGCCTTCTTTAAACGAAATACGCCTGTCGAAAAATTAAGTCCTGAATTACTTAAAAATATGAAAGGTATCTTGCAAGAAGGTGTTATTTTTTGCTTCCAACAAACAGAAGTGGATAAAGAAGAATATCGGATTCCTATTTACTTGGTGGAAGATTCACTTAGCAAGATGAAAAATACGTCATACCAAAAAGAAGAAATTTTGGCAACGCTTGTCTATAATAGTGAAAAACGCATTTGGCACATTGAACAAGAGAATGATTTCGGTGAAATTTTTATGTTAGCCCATGAAGGCTGAGAGAGCTCTAACTTTATCAACTAAAGTAGGGCTCTTTTTGTAGCTATGATTTGAATGAGAAATCAAGTATAATAAAATGATAAAAAGGAAAGAAGGTTGTTTAATGAAAAAAATACTCTATGGCGCTCTGACTGGTTTTGCCCTCTTTTTGGTAGCTGGCTGTACACCCAAAACGCCTACTGCTGTTTCATCAACAAATGAACAAAAAGAAACAGCAATATCAACTAGTGAAATAAGTTCATCCGTACAACAAGAAGCAACGACGACATCAGAGAAGACAAGCGCGGTAGCTGTCTCTTTAGAAAAAGTAACGACAGCATTTGAGAAAAAATATCCAGAAGCTAAAATAACAAGTCTGCAGTTAGATACAGATTTTGGCCGTTATTTTTATGAAATAGAAGGCGTGGATCAGCAAAAAGAATATCAAGTTGAAGTGAACGCAGAGACAGGCGAATTCACAAAAGAAAAAGTCGAAACCTTGGATGCCGATGAACAAAATGGCGTTAAAATGCAAGAAGAGGCACTTGATTTAACAAAGATCATTTCCAGAGAACAAGCCACAACCTTGGCTGAAAAAGAAGCGAAAGTCGGCCAGGCAACAGATTGGAAGTTAGAGAAAGAATTAGGAATCACCTATTGGGAAGTGAAAGTGAAAGAAGGGCAACAAAAAATAGAGGTAAAAATCGATGCTCATTCTGGTAAAATTTTGACAACTGAGCGGGACGATTAATGGATAAACAGTAGCTGGCATGCGTTTGAGTAGGAGCTGATTCCCTTAAACGTTGGTCCAGCTATTTTTTGCTTGTTCGACAAACGTGTTTTTCTAAAGTCCCTATGGTAAAATAACGATGTATTAGTGGTTGAGAGCGTCAGAACATAGGAGGAAATTTGTTTGGCTAGAAAAATGGATTTACGTATTTGGGTAGAAGGAACAGTCGTCGCAGCAATGGCAATGGCCCTCTCTTTTTTACCGATTGAATTTGCCAATAGTGGCTTGGACCTATCGTTGGGAATGGTCCCATTAGTTCTTTATTCGTTTCGTCGTGGGTTGCTTCCTGGAGTTGCAGCAGGCTTTGTTTGGGGCATGTTAAATATTATTCTCGGTACAGCCATGAAAAATTTCTTGTCCGTTCCGCAGATTATTTTTGAATATCCCTTTGCTTTTGCGTTTGGAGGAATGGGTGGCGTATTCGCTAGAAAAATTCAACTGTATTTTCAAGCGAATCCTTTAAAATCAGCCATTCGTACGATTATTTTAGGAAGTGTTGTCGCAGTCTTCGCCCGCTGGTTTTGGCATTTTTGGGCGGGTGTATTGGTTTGGGGCATGTATGCACCAGAAGGGATGAGCCCATATCTCTATTCCTTTGTTCTAAACGGTACAAGTACTGTCGTCAATTGTTTGTATGTAAGTCTAGTTCTAGGCTTATTGGCAAAAGTAGCACCGCAATTATTTGTTCCTAAGAAATAAGTTGAGTCCTAAGTCAGAAGTTTCATGGGATTTTGACTAAAGTCATAAATAAAAGAAACCACCAACCTGCAATCGCCAGGGTTGGTGGTTTCCATTTATTTTATAAAGACTTCAATATTCTAGTGAATTTGACGTTGGTGACGATTGGCTAACGTGCTGACTTTCATGACAGAAGCAACAGGAATCATGCGCAACTGTTGTTCATCCGTTTGTAAACGAACAACGATATTGTCCGAAATATTTTTTGAGACAATCCAGCCGATCACCGTTTCGAATTTATGCGCTGTAGGGACTTCTTTCAATTGTAAGACCACTAAGGATTTTTGGGCGGCAGCGACTTGGAGCTCTTGTAAAAGCGCACTGCGTTCCTTTTCTTTATTCTTTTGATCTTGAGAATCTTCTAAAAATGCCGAAAAGAAATGTTGGGAAGAGAGCGTAATCAGTTTAGAAATGCTCTTGATGGTAGCTTTATGTTGATCCATTCTTCTGCCTCCTTTACGAATAAAATAGAATAAAACTCAAATGACTAATTACCTGTATTTTACCTAATTTTGTGATAAAATTCAAGAAAATATGTTCGCCTTCAATAATTATGAGAATTTACCAACGTTTCTGTTTTTCGAAAAAGAAAGTAGTATAATGTGTGAGCATATAAGAAATACATAAGATTATCGGATGTAGTCAATAGATAGAAAAGGATGAATAGTATGTCAAAAAAACCATCAGGTTACCAAAAAAAAGTTCTCACGGTGTTGTTGGTATCGTTTGGCTTTGGCGGATTGTTAGCGCAGTTTTCGCCGATGAAATCAGGTGGGTTTTCAAGTTGGTTTGATGATTCATATGTTAAAGCTAGTGCTGAATCAAGTAAAACAAAAGAACCAGCACCAGTTAAAATTGAGAAAAAAGTCAAACCTTTAAGCTATGGACAACAGGTCAATCAAGAAATTGAAAAGAAGCAATATGATGGACATCTGGATTTGCCGTTAGAATTGCAGACAGATGCTAAATGGAAAGACACCGCGTACGGATTTGGCAATGTAGATAAGCCGAATACAATCGAAATTAATGGCTGTGCGATTGTGTCGCTTGCAATGGTTGGTTCATACATGGATCACCAAGAAGTTACCCCTCTGGATGTGTTAGCTTGGGCAAAAAATGACTTCTTTATGGAAGGACAAGGGACGGCGTGGTCTATTTTTAGTGCATATGCTGAAATGAAAGGCTATAACTGTCAAGAAATTGGGGATATTGAAACAGTGGCAGCTTTCTTGAAGGAAGGTCATCCAGTCATTATTTCTGTAAAACCGGGCTATTTCACTACAACTGGTCACATTATGGTGATGAGTGGTGTGGATGAAAAAGGCGATTTCTGGATTAATGATCCAAACGATTCAGAAGAAAAGGGCCATTCAAAACGGACATTTACAGCCGAAGAAGTGATGAATGAAGCGTTAAACTTCTGGGCATTTTATTAGGAATAAGAAAAGGTGTGGAACAACAGGCAGTACCCTTTGTTCGCATCTTTTTTAGCAAATAAAAGGAGGCAGGACAATGGAGCGATGTACTTGGGCAACGAATACAACTGAAGAGATGCAAGCCTATCATGATGATGAATGGGGACGTCCAGTTCATGAAGAGCAACAGTTATTTGAGTTATTGACCTTAGAAAGTATGCAAGCGGGCTTAAGCTGGGCGATTATTTTGAATAAACGAGAAACGCTTAGAGCAGCTTATGATGCGTTTGATTATCGGAAAATTGCGCGATATGATGAGGAAAAAATTTTAGCTTTACTAGCAAATCCTGGTGTGATTCGTCATCGTTTAAAAATTCAAGCGACCATCACGAATGCGCAAGTTTTTCAAGAAGTTCAGGCAGAATTTGGCTCCTTTGATCGCTACCTCTGGAACTTTGTCGATCAGCAACCAATCGTTAATCACTGGCAGCACCCAGAAGAGGTTCCAGCCTCCACGGAATTATCGCAACAGATTAGTCGAGCGTTAAAAAAACGAGGATTTAAATTTTTAGGTGCCACGACAGTCTATTCCTTTTTACAGGCGGCGGGATTGGTGAATGATCATTTAGAAACGTGTCAGTATAAATAAGTATAGAAGAATTAAAAAGGAAGGAACTAGCAAAACGAATGGCTAGTTCCTTCCTTTTTTTGCAGTGATTATGGACACTCATTTAACATCGTTGAAACAGTTTTCGCCAACTTTTCTATTAAGAATAGTGCAGGTAGTTGGGACGTTACGTCTGCAATGGAACTTTTCTCGGTTGTTATATAGTAGGGGATCGTGACTGTTGAAAGTTGAGCAATCGTGCTTTTTTCACTATTTGTAATAGCAATTACATCAATCCCCATTTCGATAAAATAATCAATATTTTGCCGAACTTTTTGTGTTTCACCCGAAACTGATAAGGCGATAACACCCACTTTTTTAGCCGTTTCTTCGGATAATTTGCTAACGGGATGGGAAAAAAGGTGGGATACAGAAGCAGATAAATTATAGATACTGGAAAAATAAATTTCACCAAATTCAGCTAGGACTTTGGACGTTCCTTCGCCAATAAAAAGAACAAATTCTTTTTTTGCCAGCAATTCCGCAGCTTGAACAATCCGTCCTTCTAATAATTCTTCTGATGAGCGTTGCAAAAAATGAATCAGCATTGTTTCATCTAAAGATTTTGGTTGGGCTGTTTTTTTTCGTTCGCTTAGATAATTCTTCAATTTAAATTTAAAATCTGTATAGCCTTCACACTCGAATTTTTGACAAAAACGCCAGATTGCCGTTTTACTGAAATGAATTTCATCTGCTAATTCTCGAATTGTCATATAAGGAACTTTTTCAATATTGTGGCTAATATACTTGTAAATCTCTAATTCTGTTGGATTTAATTGTGGATCGTAGGTTAAAAACAGCATGCTGATCCCTCCTGTCATTTGTGAACATAATGTCCTTTTTTAGGGACATGGTCTTATTTGTAGATTATAGCACTCAATCAGAAAACTAGCTATAAAAAAAGGCGTCACTTAGCTACAATCAATAGAGAAACAACTAAAAATTCATGAAACAGAAGAGAGAGTGGGGAAAAATGAGCAATAAAAAATTAATTATCAACGCTGATGATTTTGGTTACACGCCAGCGGTAACGCAAGGAATCATTGAAGCACACAAACGTGGTGTGGTTACTTCAACAACCGCATTACCAACTTCTCCTTATTTTTTAGAGGCCATGGAGAGTGCTCGAATCAGTGCGCCGACTTTAGCTATCGGTGTCCATTTAACATTGACATTGAACCAAGCAAAACCTATTTTACCTCGAGAAATGGTTCCTTCCTTAGTAGATGAAGCTGGTTATTTTTGGCATCAATCGATTTTTGAAGAAAAAGTCAATTTAGAAGAGGTTTATAACGAATGGGATGCTCAAATTATTTCATTTATGAAAAGTGGCAGACGCCCTGATCATATTGATTCTCATCATAACGTTCACGGAAAAAATAAAAAGTTATTAGGCGTAGCTTTGGCACTTGCTCGCAAATATCAATTACCTTTACGTAACGCTTCAAGAAGTATTGAAACAAAAGACTATTTAGAGTTATATCAGGATGTTCGCACGCCAGATGAAATGTTGTACCAATTTTATGACAAGGCGATTTCAACTGAAACCATCTTGCAATTGCTTGATATGGTTGTTTGTAGTGAAGGAGAGGTCTTTGAAATCAATTGTCATCCTGCGTTTATCGATACTATTTTACAAAAGCAATCAGGGTATTGTATGCCTCGAATTCGTGAAGTGGAAATATTAACGTCTCAAGAAGTCAAAGAAGCGATTGAAGAACGCGGCATCTTGTTAGCCAATTATGAATCGCTAGCAATGTAAATCAAAGAAGCGTGAATAGCGTGTGAGTAAGTTCTTAATCTGAGCGCTTACTTACACGCTAAATTATTGAAAGAAAGAGGACGTACATGAGTAAAGAACAACCAATAAATCTGAATATCAGCGATTTTTTTAAAGTTTTCGCTGTAGCATCAGTTATTTTACAAACGGTTTTATCATACGTGTTGATACATTCTCCGCAAACGGAAGCAATGAATTCAATCGGTAGTTTTTACCGAATGTCTAAATATTCGGCACCCATGTTTATTTTTGCAATTATTTACAACATGGTGTTAAAGAGTCAAGCTGAATCGTATCTTGAATTTTTAAAGGAAAAATTTTATGAATTGGTGCTTCCTTATGTGGTCTGGTCCAGTCTCTATCTATATGCTTTTCCTAGTTTACAACAACGAATGCCCTATGAAACGCCCCTAGGATTTCTAGGAAAAGTTCTCAGTGGTGATGGCGCGGCACATCTATGGTATGCCGTAATGATGTTGCAATTCCAATTATTTATGCCGTATTTTATTTGGTTGGCAACAAGAATTACAAAAAACAAAAAAGTGATTTTACCAATTGTCTTTTTTACAATCGGTGCGCATATCCTTTGGTGCTTCTGGTACCAGAAAATGATTTTTCCATATGCAGAAACTTCTCTTTGGTACTTAATAGATCGTTCAGGGATTAGTTATCTCATTTATGGTATTTTCGGGGTCATCGCAGCGAAGTATCAGGGGGGAATTTTTACTTTCTTGAAAAAGACGAGAGCGGCCCTATTTCTGTTGTTTCTTTTTATTTTTTGGCAGGCAGTCCAAGGGAATTTATTTGATGGAACACAGATGACACCGAACGATCTACCTTATTTGGATCTTCTTCAAAGTGCCTATAGTTTACTGATTATCGGGTTGGTTTTTTATTTGGGAACGCAAGGAATAGCCAAAAAGATTCGTCTTTTACCAATGGTTAAATGGATAGCCACTTATGCGTATCGCAGTTATTTAGCGAATGTTTTTATTTTTCAAGTGGTCTTGAAACTGGTCCATCCGTTTTTAACCAATCAACCAGTCAGCTTGGTTATTCTTGTGTTGTATATGGGTACATTTGTTGGCTCGTTTGGACTCACGGTTGTAATCGAGTATTTTTTCAAAAGCATCTTTAAGTTGGGACGCCTTGTATCTATATAGGGACATGTTCTTAAATAGAAATCATCGTCCAAAATCATGGGAAAGCATACTCAATTGTCACAAGAATTGTTACACTCTTTGAGGAATAAGTTCTGCTTATCCAATTAAATAGTAAGCTCAGTAAATAGTTAGGGGAGAAAGAATAAATGATAGGTCTTATTTTAACGGGACATGGGGTATTTTCAACTGGAATGCATCAATCAGTTAGTATGATTGCAGGAGAGCAAGCAAATGTTCAGGCGGTCCCTTTTTTCAATGATACAGGGCTTGATGTATTAGAGTCAAACATTCGTAAAGCCGTTGACTCTATGCTGGAGACGTGTCCAGCAGTGGTCATTTTAACTGATCTTTTAGGGGGTACACCGTTTAGAATTTCAATGACTGTCGCAAGTAATTATCAAAATGTTGAAGTGTTAGCAGGAACAAATTTACCGATGGTTCTTGAAGGGCTTGCATTACGCACAATCAGCACGAACGTAGAAGATTTTGTTTCAATGGTCACAGATTCAGCCAGAGACGGGATTGTTCATAAAAAACTAGAACAACCACAAGCAACTACTCAAGAAGAAGCAGACGGAATCTAACCAATTAGAAAAGAGGAGGAAGCACTATGCCGAATATTTTATTAACAAGAATTGATAATCGCTTGATTCATGGTCAAGTCGCAACACAATGGAACGGTTCTTTAGGCGCCAACTTAATTTTAGTCGCAAATGATGCAATTTCTGAGGATACAATGCGCCAACAATTGTTAAACATGGCGGCCCCTGCAGAAGTACAAACCCGTTTTTTCTCCATTAAGAAAACGATTGAGGTCATTCATAAAGCCTCAGAAAGACAAAAGATTTTTCTGTTAGTTGATAATCCTGTTGATGCATTGCGCTTGGTAGAAGGTGGTGTGCCAATCGAAAAATTAAACATTGGTAATATGCATATGGAAGAAGGCAAAAAACAAGTAGCTACCGCTGTTGCCGTTAATAAAACAGATGTAGACGCCTTTAAAAAGCTACAAGAATTAGGTGTTAAACTTTCGATTCAACGTGTACCGTCAACGCCAGAAGAAAGTTTAGATGCATTATTTTCATAAAAAAGTAATGTTGGACAATAATTTTGAAGAGAAGAAGTGGGAAGAATGATTATTCAAAGTAAAAACGTATGGATTAACGAACAATTTCAACCAGCTCAAGTGGAAGTGTCAGAACAACGAATTGTTGCAATTCTACCGTACAATGAAAAAGCTGTCGACAAAGAATATGGAGAAAAGCGCATTCTTCCAGGATTTATTGATATTCATGATCATGGTTGGCATGGTGGGGATGCCAATCATGCCAATCATGAATTTATCAAAGAGTGGCAAGCTTACCTTCCAGAAGAAGGGATTACAGCTTTTTTACCAACAACGTCAACCACATTTCCAAAAGACTTGGAACATTCATTTGAAGTGATTGGTTCATTTATTGAGGAAGACCAAGGAACCAACGGGGCACAAATCTTAGGGATTCATGCGGAAGGCCCAATGATTTCTGAAGAATTTCGTGGCTCTCATAATCCAGAGTTATTAGTAAAACCATCCGTTGAGACATTTAAAAAATGGCAAGAGTTAGCAAAAGGGCACATAAAATTAATGACGTTGGCACCAGAAAATGATGTAGAGAATGCCTTGACTACATATTGTCATGAACATGATGTAGTCATTTCAATTGGCCATACGGCTGCAACCTATGAACAAGCAATGGCAGCTGTCGAAGCAGGTGCAAAAAGTTTTACCCATACGTTTAATGGAATGGAAGATATCAGTCACCGGAAACCAACCGCAGTAGTTGCTGCTTTGGATAGTGAAGAAACGTTTGCTGAAATTATTGCTGATGGGGTACATGTTGATTATTCATTAGTACGTGTGTTAGCCAAACTAAAAGGCAAGGACTATTTAATTGCTGTGACAGATTCTATCTGGGCCAAAGGATGTCAACCAGGCGTTTATCCAAAACCAGAAAAAGGGATCGAAATGGTTATTGATGAACAAAATGTGGTTCGTTTAGCCAATGGCAAGTTAGCTGGAAGTACGAACCATTTAAATAATATGGTTCGCAACCTTGTTGAAAAAGCATTACTTCCAGAAGTGATTGCAATTAATTCAGTCACGAAAAATCCAGCTCGTTTGTTGAATGTGAACGAATCTATGGGAGAAATCAAACTAGGGCTTTTAGGTAATTTTACAATTATTGATGAGAAATACGAAGTGCTAGAAACCTTAGTAAATGGTGAAACAGTTTATAAAAAGTAGACGAAGTCTAATAGGAGGAAAAAAATGTTAGTACAGGCAATTTTGGTAGGAATTTGGGCTGGGATAGCAGGGGTTGATAAGCTTGTCTTACAGACACATATTCATCGTCCGATTGTTACAGGGCTGATTGTTGGTTTAGTATTGGGAGATGTCAACACAGGGTTAATCACTGGGGCAACGCTAGAGTTAGTTTGGATTGGTGCAGTAGCAATCGGCGGTGCGCAACCACCCAACGTAGTAATTGGGGGAGTTATTGGAACAGCGTTAGCAATTATCACAAAATCTGACCCGCAAGTAACCGTAGGGTTGGCTGTTCCTTTCGCAGTTGCAGCGCAAGCGTTAATTACCTTGTTATATACAGCGATGTCACCAATTATGCATAAATTTGATGCTTATGCAAAAAAAGCAGATACAAGAGGGATCGAAAGATTGTCTAGTTTTGTCCCAATCGTTTTATTCATTTGTTATTTTTTTGTAGTGTTTTTATGTATTTTCTTTGGTGCTGATAAAGCATCTAGTTTCATTTCTATTCTACCCGAATGGAGTATTCATGGCTTGAGCGTTGCAGGTGGTATGATGCCAGCAGTAGGTTTTGCCATGTTATTAAAAACGATGTGGGAAACATCCTACGTACCGTTCTTTATTTTTGGTTTTGTTATGGCTGCCTATTTAGGATTAGATACATTAGCGGTTGCAGGTTTAGCTGTCGCAATTGCTTTATATGAATTTTACGCACAAAGAAATAATACAGTCACTGCATCAAATAATAATGGAGGGTTTGAAGAAGATGGCATCTGAAGAAACATATAATGATACGATATCCGAAAAAGTAATAACAAAAAAAGAGTTAAAAAAAATAATGTTCCGTTCGTATCTGCTACAATCTTCATTTAATTATGAAAGAATGCAAGCAGGCGGCTGGACCTACTCATTAATTCCAGGATTGAAAAAGATCCATCGTGATAAAGAAGATTTAGCTCTTTCTTTGGAAAATCATTTACAATTTATGAACACGAATCCACAATTGGTGACGTTCATGCATGGTGTGATTATTGCAATGGAAGAGTCAAAAGAATCACCAAAATCCATTCAAGCGATTAAAACAGCGTTGATGGGCCCGTTAGGCGGAATTGGGGATGCGCTATTTTATTTAACCGTTTTGCCGATTGCAGCAGCGATTGGTTCACAACTATCATTAGAAGGCAATATCTTAGGACCAATTGTTTTCTTGTTGTTATTTAATATTCCGTATATGGCTGCCAAAATTGGGTTAATTAATCTAGGTTATAAAATGGGTGTCAAAGCAATTTCAGTTTTAAGCGAAAGTACCAAAAAATTATCTCGTTCAGCAACAATTGTAGGAATTTCCGTGGTGGGTGCGTTGATTCCGAAGAGTGTACAATTAACGACAACTTTTGTTTTTCGCTTGAAAGATACTAAGTTAGACCTTCAAACACAATTGTTTGATACAATCATGCCCAATTTATTACCGTTAGTGTTTACGCTGTTTTGTTTTATTATGTTGAAAAAAGGACGCACGCCGATTGCTTTAATTATTTTTACTGTGATTTTTGGGTTGTTAGGTTCTTTAATCGGGATTATATAAAAAAGATTTGGAACAATAGCCAAAATCGCTATTGTTCCAAATCTTTTTCTAAATTTAATCGAGTGATTATTCTTTATACGCCCACTTGAAGTCGTATTTAGCACCTGTTGGATGATAAATAATTTCTTTCACGTTTGGTGCACGTAAGTGTGATTCTGCTTTTTGGTAAATTGGCACAACACCCATATCAGCAATTACTGTTTTTTCAGCGTTGATTAGATCTTCCCAGCGTTTTTCAGGGTCGTTAACATCTGTGGTTTTGGACGCAGCAATGAATTTATCGTATTCAGGATTGCTGTAACGTCCACGGTTATTAGAAGTTGAGCTTTCTAATAAATCTAAGAAGTTAATTGGGTCTGAATAGTCGGCACTCCAACCACGAACAGCGATTTGGAAATCCCCTTTTAAGGTACGATCTAAGCGAACAGCCATAGGGACAGGCGTCACAGTTACTTTTAAGCCTTCCAAAGTATCAGACAGTGATCCTTGAAGATATTCGCCCATTTTTTTAGCGCCTTCAGAGTCGTCTACCATTAAATCAACCGTTAAGTTGGAAACACCAAGTTCTTGTTTCGCTTTGTTCCAGTATTCCACAGCTTTTTTCTTGTCGTATTTGACTAATTTGTCGCTACCAGCTTCTTTAACAAAGTCTTCACCCGTTTTTGGTGATTTCGCGACATCCACAGGGACGAAGCCTTGTGAAGGAAGAGAGCCATTGGCTAAAATGTTTTTAGCTAATGAATCGCGATCGATGGCATAAGACATAGCACGACGTAAGTTTGCGTTGGTCAATGGTGATTTTTCATCTGCTTGATTCATTTCTAAATAGAAAGAAGAAGCGGCTTTTAATTGGACCAAGTCAGGCGAGTTTTGCATTTGTTGGGCCAGTTCGCCAGATAAATACGTATCATCCACTTCACCAGTTTCATAAAGATTTAAGGCAGTTGGGGCTTCTTTCACCACGTTGATAGCGACTTTATCTAACTTGACAGTCTCTTTGTCCCAATATTCTTCATTTTTAGTTAGAGACCATTTAGTATCTGTTCCGGGACCATCAAACTCAGTTAGCGTAAACGGACCATTGTAGACTGCTTTATCGCTACTCTTTGTATAATCTTTACCAAAACGTTCAACGATATCTTGACGTTGCGGCAAGAAAGAAGGGAAAGCCAATAAATCGTCAAAATATGGTGTTGCTGTTTCTAAAGTGATTTCCAATTCATGATCATTGATTGCTTTAATGCCCAATTCTTCTTTAGGTAGTTCCCCTTTAGAAATTTTTTCAGCATTTTTTACTGGTTCAAACATGTAGGCATATTCTGAAGCAGTGGCAGGGTCCACTGTTCGTTGCCAACCGTAAACGTAATCTGCAGCAGTAACTGGTTTGCCATCAGACCATTTTGATTCTTCACGTAATTTAACTTTGTAAACTAAACCGTCTTCTGAAACAGTCGCTTTTTCGGCTGCACCAGCAGGCGCGGGTTTGTTGTCTTTATCTAAACGATAGATTCCTTCGTAGACATTATTTAAAGTGGTAAAACTCACTTCATCTGTCGCAAGGGACGGATCGGCACTAGGCATTTCTTGGGATTCAACCATTGTGTATACTTGGTTGTCGCTGCCGCCGTTGCTTGCTCCTTTATCGTCACTGCCACCGCCGCAGGCCGCTAAAGCTAAGCTTGATAATACAAGTAATGAAGTAAATAAAACAGATTTCTTCATTTGACACGCTCCTTTTCATTTTTAGCAATACTCTCAGTATAATGTAAAAATGAAAAGGAGAAATTAAAAAATCGTTAGAAATGATTATTCTTTTATCAATTTTTAAAAAATGTCTAATCTTTTTTATGAAAAAAGTGGACAAACGTTGATAAGTAAAGATTTGAGGTGATTTCCATACAGAAAACATTCGATTTTTGAGTATTTATTCATCATTGATTTGATTTTTTTGACATAAAATAAACATCCCTTTTACAAAAAACAAATGAGAAGAAAAAAAGATTGTTACAAAAGCAAATAAGTGCTTTTGTAACAATCTTTTTAATCTTTTAATCGTTGGATGTCAATGACAGTTCCTGTGTAGGCATCTGCAGTAAATTCGTATTGAACAATGCCGTCGTCTTCAATGCGGCAAATTCCTCCAGTATACGTTTTGGAGTGGATGGCGAATTTCCGCAAGGGCTTTTTCTCAAACTCAATCCACGAACCTTCAATCGGTCCTTCTTTTAAAAAAGCAGCTTTTACATTTTCTAAGACGAGATCAGCGGAGATTGTTTTTTTCTTATGGTAGAACAAGGTTGAGGCAATGCCGCCTACTAAACCAAGACCAACGCCTAGCGCTAAGCCGCCTTTAAAGTATGTCAACTCATTTTCTTCGTTCATTTGTATGACCTCCCTTGGTCGGTTTCTGCTTACTATTACTTTTGTCAGTATCACTCTTATTTTACCATAGAGAAGGGGCCGCTGAGAAATAAAAAAAGTTTTTCAATCATTCTTTTAGGGCATTCTCATTGTCACGTTTAAAAAGAGAAAGCGATGTGCATTTTCTAGTATTTGCGTTATAATAAGAGTGAAATCATATGAAAGGAGTACCTATTTTTATCGACAGGATAAAGTGACTTTTTAGAGAAAAAGTGACGCTTGGTTGGCGTAATTTCCAACAAATCAAAAGCAATAGGACATACATCTATGGAAGAAAAAACATTTCAACGAATCAAGGAATTAACTGAATTACAAGGAACCAGCGGATTTGAAGACGACATTCGCGCGTACATGAAAGAACATATCACCCCGTTAGTGGACGATGTTCAATATGATGGTTTAGGTGGTATTTTTGGGATTAAACGTTCAAAAGTGGAAGCAGCGCCACGCGTAATGGTAGCAGCTCACATGGACGAAGTTGGCTTCATGTTAACTCAAATTAACGATAATGGTTTATTCCAAGTGGTTCCTTTAGGTGGCTGGAATCCCTATGTTGTTTCAGCACAACGTTTTACGTTAAAAACAAGTAAAGGGAACTATCCATGTATTTCTTCATCTATTCCGCCACACTTGTTGCGTGGTACGAGTGGTCAAAAACAATTAGAAGTCTCTGATGTGTTATTTGATGCAGGATTCTCTTCAAAAGAAGAAGCTGAAAGCTTTGGTGTTCGTCCAGGGGATTCCATTGTTCCACAAACAGAAACGATTAAAACAGCCAATGGCAAAAATATTATCAGTAAATCATGGGATAACCGCTATGGTTGTACGTTGGTATTAGATGCATTGGAAACGTTACAAAATGAAGAATTAGGCCACACATTAATTGCTGGAGCAAACGTACAAGAAGAAGTTGGTTTACGTGGTTCTAAACCATCTGTTCATAAATTTAATCCAGATATCTTCTTTGCGGTGGATTGTTCAGCGGCAGATGATATTCACACGAAAAAAGGGACATATGGTCATTTAGGTGAAGGAACGTTATTACGGATTTTCGACCCAGGTTTGATCACATTGCCTCGCTTACGTGAATATTTATTAGATACAGCTGCGACACACAATATTCCGTATCAATATTTTGTTTCTAAAGGCGGAACGGATGCTGGGGCAGCGCACACAACTAATAACGGTGTACCAAGTACAGTCATCGGCGTTTGTGGTCGTTACATCCATACGCATCAAACAATGTTTAGTATTGCGGATTATGAAGCAGCGCGGGAAATGTTGTTACAAGCATTACGTGGCTTGGATAAATCAACAGTTAATACAATTGTTTACGGAAAGTAGAGGATGTTTAAATGATTTATCCCAATTCATTAGAAGAACTAGCCACTTATGTTGAAAAAGGTAAAAATGTTTTCTTCTTTACTGCTGATTGGTGCGGAGACTGTCGTTTCATTAAACCAGTCATGCCTGAAATTGAAGAAGCATTTCCAGCGTTTCAATTTATCGAAGTCGACCGTGATCAGTTTATTGACGTGGCTGCCGAGTGGAATATTTTTGGTATTCCGAGTTTTGTCGTAATTGAAAACGGTCAAGAGTTAGGACGCTTAGTAAATAAAGATCGAAAAACAAAAGAAGAAATCAGTGCATTTTTAACTAGCTTAGGCTAATTTTCATGAACCAGAGGAACCATTAAATTAAGAGAGAATCAGCTGGACAAAAGGGCGTTCTGCGCAAGGGTCCTAAATTCATTTTTGACTCTAGTTTCTTAGTCAAAGAAGCCTTTTAGATCAGCCTCCATCGGGAAGGTGACGAAAATGGAAGAACAAATGTATAAAAATATTCTTGTCGGCGTAGACGGTAGTGATCAAGCCAATTTAGCTTATGAACGTGCAATTGAGGTTGCTCGTCGAAACGGAAGCCGAGTCATTGTTGCAAATATTTTAGAAAATCAAGTGTATACAATGATGGGGTATTCGACGTTAAATGATCAATTAATTGATCAAGAAACAGCCGCTGCGGAAGAATTAATGGCCGATTGTAAAAAGTATGCTGAAAGTGTTGATTTTCATAATGTTGAAACAGTTACCATGTTCGGTTCACCCAAAGAAGTCATGAGTCATGAATTACCTGAAAAATACAATGTTGATTTAATTATGGTGGGACAATCAGGATTAAACGCAGTCGAACGTGTGGTCATGGGAAGCGTCAGTAGCTACATTATTCGTCAAGCCCCTTGCGATGTCTTAATTGTTCACTCTGAAGAAAAATAAGCAAAAAGAGTTATTGATTGAATAGAGAGTTGACCTAACGTTTCTTTTGTTTTTTCAAAGGATCAGCGGCTTGTCACTCAAAATTGAGGACTTGGAGAATAAGTCGTAGCGACATATTTTCCAAGTCTTTTAGTTTTTCGACAAAAAAGTATGCACAATGGGTCAATTTTTGATAAGATAAGACAGGAAAATGACAGAGGAGGAACAAAAATGATTTTTGCATATAACAAAGAACACGTTGGCGATGTCTTACTTGTCATCGTTGCGGACGATCAAGGTGCGGAAAACCAAGTAAAACGTGTCGGCGATGTGGCACGTGTAAGTTTAGTTGAGGCGCCAGAAACAGTGGTAGCTTGGAATATTTTCAATGCTTCAGCGCTTCTAGGTGACATTAATGGCACCGGCCAAGTGACTTTAACAGACGAACAAATTGAAAAAGTCAATACAGCGATTAAAGATGCGGGATTTTCAGAAACCCTTGAAAAAGACGACACCCCTAAAATTGTGGTCGGCTTTGTCAAATCATGTAAAAAACACCCAGATTCAGATCATCTATCTATCACACAAACAGAAGTAGACAACGGCGAAATCTTACAAATTGTTTGTGGCGCACCGAACATCAAAGCAGGACAAAAAGTAGTTGTTGCCAAGCCAGGCGCAATGATGCCTGATGGTTTAATGATTTGGCCAGGGGTTTTACGTGGGGAAGAAAGTTTTGGAATGATTTGTTCAGCAAAAGAATTACGTTTACCAAATGCACCAGCTAAAAAAGGAATCTTAGAATTGCCTTTTGATGCAGAAGTTGGTTCTGCATTTGCGGTAGGAGAATAAAAGAAAGAAACGACCTGTTGTTTGAACAACAGGTCGTTTCTTTCTTTTATTGATTGCTGCGATTATTTTGTTGTGTTAAAGCTGATTTATCAATGGTTAAATCGATGGTTGCTTTCATTTCTTTAGAACCACGATAATAAGTCACTTCCATTTTGTCGCCAACTTTTTTCTTGTAAAGCGCGCTTTGTAAATCTGTAGTAGAGCTTACGTCTTGGCCGTCAACTTTCGTGATAACATCGTATTTTTCCAATCCAGCCTTTTCAGCAGGGGTCGCTGCTTCAACACCACGAACCACTACGCCAGTTTTTACAGAAGCTGGAATTTTTAAAATTTGTTCTTGTTGTTGTGAAGAGATACCTGTTAAATCAGACATCGTAATCCCGAGAGCTGGCCGCGTCACTTTACCATCTTTTTCTAATTGGTTGATAATGTTGACTACGTCATTACTTGGAATGGCAAAGCCCATCCCTTCAACGCTCACTTGACTAGTTGATTGCACAATTTTTACTGAGTTAATGCCAATGACTTGTCCTTCAATATTGATTAGTGGACCACCGGAGTTTCCTGGATTGATGGCAGCATCGGTTTGAATGGCATTAATATTGATGGTTTCACCAGACTCGTTTTTATTGGTAATGTTTCTATTCACAGAAGAGATGATTCCTTGTGTGACAGAGTTAGCATAATCAGAGCCTAGAGGGGAACCAATTGCAATAGCAGGCTCACCGACTGTGATTTTACTAGAATTCCCAAACTCAGCGACTTGATCAACTTTGTCGGAAGAAATTTTAATCACGGCTAAATCCGTATAAGCATCGGTTCCGACTAATTCGCCTTTCACTTTGGTACCATCAGATAAAACAACTTCCAATCCTTGTGCTTTATCTACGACGTGGTTATTTGTCACGACATAAGCCGTTTTACCATCTTTCTTATAAATAACCCCACTACCTTCACTAGCTGCTTCTAAATCGTTACCGTTGTTGCCGGAAGAGTCTTGTGTACCTTCATTCCCACCGAACAATCCCCCAAAAGGATCATCTGCCGAAGAATTGTTGCTAGCACTTTGCATATTAATGACAGAAACCACAGAATTTTGAACTTTTTTCACGGCTTTTGTGACATCGCTAGACACATTGTAACTCACATTGCTGACTTTTGTGTCACCGTGATTAGTGGACGTCGTCGTCGCTGCATTATTTCCGCCGTTGGGTGTGGGAATAATCCCAGAATAAGCGCCTCCTAGAATAAGGGCGCCACCAAGTAAGCCGCCAGCTAAACCAATCCCAAATTTTTGCAATAAACTTTTTTTATCTGAATTAGGTGTAACATCTTTTCGTTGCATAAAATAACCTCCCAATAAGTGCATCTGAATTTTCTATATTAAGTATATCTGTTTCCTACTCCTTTAGTCTATCGAATAGCTTTGAATTTTTTATGAACAACTTAGGGAAAAATTACAGAAAAAATACGAATGAAAAAGTTATACACAGAAAAATGTGAACAAATCGGGAATAACTCTGTGTACAGTTTTCAGAAAAGTTATCCACAGAATGTGGATAATGTGGACAAATCAGTAGCGAATATGTGTTTGTATTGAAAAAGCTGTTAAATAAAGTAATTTTTTAGTTTGTTCTGTGGATAACTCTGTGTATATGTGTATAAGTATGTGGAAACGTTGTGGAAAGTAGCCAAACTTCGTGCTAAAATAAGAACGAAGAGAAAACGAGAAAGTAGTGGAATAGGTGAAAATTAAACTAGTAACAGTCGGAAAACTGAAAGAAAAATACCTGATTCAAGGCATTAATGAATATCTGAAACGTTTAAATAGCTATGCCAAGATGGAAATCATTGAAGTACCAGATGAAAAAGCCCCAGAAAAACTCAGTGACGCTGAAATGCTTCAGGTCAAAGAAAAAGAAGGCCAACGTATTTTGGGGAAAATTAATGACAACGAATACGTCTTTGTTTTAGCCATTAATGGCAAACAATTATCTAGTGAAGAATTTTCAAAAGAAATTGAACAATTAGGGATTAGTGGCAAAAGTAATCTAACCTTTGTCATTGGTGGCTCCTTAGGTCTCAGTGATTCAGTCCTTCAGCGAAGTAACCAACAAATTTCTTTTGGCCGCTTAACTTATCCACATCAGTTAATGCGTTTGGTATTAGTGGAACAAATTTATCGCGGTTTTCGGATTATGAAAGGGGAACCGTATCATAAATAAGAAGTAGGCTGGTTGCTCAGTAATTTCTATGAATCAAGTCATTGCTTGAAAAATATATGAAGTAAAATATCTTTAGTCTGTTTGTCTGATAGAAAATAAAAAAATTCAATCAAACTGGTTTGAGAGCAACGTTACCGTTCAAACAATAAATAAAAATGAGAGGAATGGCAAAAAACAATGCTCATTCCTCTCGTTTTTTCAAAAAAATTGTCCAATTGTTGTGCCTCAGAAACAGGTTCAGCACCCATAATTATTATTTTAAAATGAGAAAAAATTAAGGGATTATCATAAAAATCAATATTTTTAACGAGAAAAGTTGAATAAGCTCTTCAATGAAGAAAACGCTATTGACAGTAATTAAAAATTACCTTAAAGTGAAAGCGTAAACATGTATAATATTTCATGTGACTAGGGAAAACTAGGCATGAAAAGTCTGTCTGAAGTAATTACTTTAGGTTGTCTTTTCATGCCTAATTTTTATATAGAATACTTAGTAGAGGAGGAAGTTGATTAAATTATCAGAAAAAAGTGTTTGGAAAAGTCGGATTGGTTGCTTAAAAATAGAAAGATATGGGGAAAAATATGATTAAAAAAATAATAGTCGTTGTTGCTTTCATGCTTACAGGCTTCTCGCTAACTGCGATGAGTGCATCTGCAGAAGAAATAACTGATTTATTTTTACAAAAAGAAGTGACATATTCTGGTGTAGAAGGAGGAAAAATTGGAGAGAATTGGAAATACCCTCAATTTGTTGGCGAAAAAGCTGTTGATGGCGATGAAACAACACGCTGGTCCGCTGATAAGCAAGATGAACAATGGTTAATTGTTGATTTGGGTGAAGTAAAAAACATTGGCGAACTCGTTTTACAGTTGCATGCAGAAAGTCCTGTGTATGAAATCTTAGTTTCAACAGATGGTGAAAGCTATCAATCTATCTTTAAAGAAGAGAATGGGGAAGGTGGCCAACCTACTAAAAAATATATTGATGGCAATAATGTACAAGCACGTTTTGTAAAATATCAGCAGATGAAAATGTGGCAACACACAAATAAGCAATTTTACAGTTCAAGTATTATTTCGTTTGAAGCATATGAAAAAAAACGACTGCCAGAAGCGATTAAACTTTTAACAGAGAACCTGACTATTAGTGAAAAAAGAAAGCAACAGCTAGCCTTTGAAGTGTCACCAGCTGGAGTAGATATCACAGAGGATCAGATTGAGTGGTCGAGTAGTGATCCTACCATTGTGACGGTTGACCAAACGGGTAATTTAACAGCAGTTAAGAGTGGTGAAGCGAAGGTAACAGTCAAAATTAAAGGAACAGAAATTAGTGATACAATTCCTGTGACTGTTGTAGCAGAAAATAAACAATATGCGGAAATGCGAGCAAAATGGAAAATGCGATTGTTAGGTACAACGCAGTATGATAACGATGCAGATGTGCAACAGTATCGTGCCCAGATTGCTACGGAGAGTTTAGCATTATGGCAAACGCTTAATCAAGCAGCAGATCGTGGGTATCTGTGGGAACGAAAACCATCGGATACAGTGTCTGCTGATTACACGACTCAATTTACCAATATTAAAAAACTAGCGTTAGGCTACTATGAACCATCAAGTGAGCTTTTTGAAAAACCGGAAGTTTATGATGCGATTGTTAAAGGCATTGAATTTATGATTGATACAAAAAAATACAATGGAACGTATTACACAGGTAACTGGTGGGATTGGCAAATTGGTTCCGCGCAGCCGCTAACAGATACATTGATTTTATTACATGATGACCTATTGAATACAGATGCAGAAAAATTAAATAAATTTACTGCTCCGCTGATGCTATATGCAAAAGATCCAAACATACAATGGCCAATTTATCGTGCAACAGGGGCTAACTTAACAGATATTTCAATCACCGTTTTAGGTACTGGACTTTTGTTAGAAGATAATCAATGCCTAGTACAAGTACAAGAAGCTGTTCCGTCCGTTTTAAAAAGTGTTTCCTCTGGTGATGGCTTATATCCTGATGGTTCCTTGATTCAACATGGTTATTTTCCGTACAACGGCAGTTACGGGAATGAGTTGCTAAAAGGGTTTGGACGAATTCAGACTATTTTACAAGGTTCCGACTGGGAGATGAATGACCCTAACATTAGTAATTTATTTAATGTTGTTGATAAAGGTTACTTACAATTGATGGTAAATGGAAAAATGCCATCGATGGTTTCTGGTAGAAGTATTTCCAGAGCGCCAGAAACGAATCCTTTTACTACAGAGTTTGAATCGGGTAAAGAAACAATAGCTAATTTAACCTTAATTGCAAAATTTGCACCAGAAAATTTAAGAAATGACATTTATACATCTGTCCAAACGTGGCTTCAACAAAGTGGGTCATACTATCATTTCTTTAAAAAACCAAGAGATTTTGAAGCGTTAATTGACTTGAAAAATGTGGTGAATAGTGCGTCACCTGCCCAAGCGACACCAATGCAATCTTTAAATGTATATGGTTCGATGGATCGAGTCCTACAGAAAAATAACGAATATGCGGTGGGGATCAGTATGTATTCACAACGTGTCGGAAACTATGAATTTGGGAATACGGAAAATAAAAAAGGCTGGCACAGCAGACGGCATGCTTTATTTATACAATCAAGACTTTGCTCAGTTTGATGAAGGATACTGGGCAACGATCGATCCATATCGATTACCAGGAACGACAGTTGACACAAGAGAATTGGCAAATGGTGCTTATACAGGGAAACGCAGTCCCCAGTCATGGGTAGGTGGCTCAAATAATGGACAGGTTGCCTCTATAGGAATGTTTTTAGATAAAAATAATGAAGGAATGAACTTAGTTGCTAAAAAATCTTGGTTCTTATTAGATGGTCAAATCATTAATTTGGGAAGTGGCATTACTGGTACGACAGATGCTTCGATTGAAACAATCCTCGATAATCGGATGATTCATCCACAGGAAGTGAAGCTTAACCAAGGTTCAGACAAAGATAATTCTTGGATTAGTTTAAGCGCAGCGAATCCATTGAATAACATTGGCTATGTTTTTCCTAATTCAATGAATACGCTTGATGTTCAAATAGAAGAACGCTCTGGTCGCTACGGAGATATTAACGAATACTTTGTTAATGATAAAACCTATACAAATACATTTGCTAAAATTAGTAAAAATTATGGCAAGACTGTTGAAAATGGTACTTACGAATATTTAACAGTGGTTGGGAAAACGAATGAAGAAATCGCAGCTCTTTCTAAAAATAAAGGCTATACTGTTCTAGAAAATACAGCAAACTTACAAGCCATTGAAGCAGGTAATTATATCATGATGAATGCATGGAATAATGACCAAGAAATTGCAGGACTGTATGCGTATGATCCAATGTCGGTTATTTCAGAAAAAATTGATAACGGTGTTTATCGCTTGACTCTTGCGAATCCTTTACAAAATAATGCATCCGTTTCTATTGAATTTGATAAGGGCATTCTTGAAGTAGTCGCAGCGGATCCAGAAATTTCTGTTGACCAAAATATTATCACTTTAAATAGTGCGGGGTTAAATGGCAGCTCGCGTTCAATCACAGTTAAAACAACTCCTGAAGTAACGAAAGAAGCGTTAGAAAAATTAATTCAGGAACAAAAAGAACACCAAGAAAAAGACTACACCGCAAGCAGCTGGAAAGTCTACAGCGAAGCATTGAAACAAGCACAAACTGTGGCAGATCAAACAACAGCAACGCAAGCAGAAGTAGACCAAGCAGAAGCAAAACTACGTTCGGCAGTGAAGCAATTGGTAAAAGTGCCAACTAAAGAAGTAGATAAAACCAACTTGTTGAAAATCATCAAAGAAAACGAGAAACACCAAGAAAAAGACTACACCGCAAGCAGCTGGAAAGTCTACAGCGAAGCATTGAAACAAGCGCAAACTGTGGCAGATCAAGCAACAGCAACACAAGCAGAAGTAGACCAAGCAGAAGCAGAGCTACGTTCGGCGGTGAAGCAATTGGCAAAAGTGCCAACTAAAGAAGTAGATAAAACCAACTTGTTGAAAATCATCAAAGAAAACGAGAAACACCAAGAAAAAGACTACACCGCAAGCAGTTGGAAAGTCTACAGTGAAGCGTTGAAACAAGCACAAACTGTGGCAGATCAAACAACAGCAACGCAAGCAGAAGTAGACCAAGCAGAAGCAGAGCTACGTTCGGCAGTGAAGCAATTGGCAAAAGTACCAACCAAAGAAGTAGATAAAACCAACTTGTTGAAAATCATCAAAGAAAACGAGAAACACCAAGAAAAAGACTACACCGCAAGCAGTTGGAAAGTCTACAGTGAAGCGTTGAAACAAGCACAAACTGTGGCAGATCAAACAACAGCAACGCAAGCAGAAGTAGATCAAGCAGAAGCAAAACTACGTTCGGCAGTGAAGCAATTAACATTGAAAAATAGTGGGGAAAATAAAACGGAACAAAAAAATGGGGGGAATAATGGACACTTAAATACTAGTGCGGGAGTTGATCAAACTGGTACGAAACAAGTTAAGCCATCAAGCCAAGGTGGTTTCAGAAAAGCTAGCCAATTTTTACCGAGCACAGGAGAAAAGAAATCGATCGCGCTTGTGATTATTGGTCTTCTAGTTATCGCCAGTGGGTGTCTTTTAGTTTTTCGTAAAAGTAAATCGAAGAAGTAAAAAATTACGGATTCACTAAAAACATAATGAAAAAGCAGACTTCCATACAAGAAGTCTGCTTTTTCATTAATTACTCCGCTTCCGCATTTTGCAAGTCAGCGACATCAGTCAGATAAGTGGCTTCATCCAACAAATCTTCCGAATGTGCAACATAAATCGCAGTGGCGCTATCACCCACCACGTTTAGGCTAGTAACGAGCATTTCGATTGGACGATTAATGGCTAAAATTAATGAATACGTCGCAATCGCAATCTCATTGTTATAGTTTAAACCAGTTAAAATAGTGAAAAGGATAATTCCGCCAGCGCCAGGTGCCGCCGGTGTACCAATGGATGACATTAAAGCTAAAATGGCAATCAAGGCAATATTAGCTGGTGTCACTTCATAACCAGCTACGCCCGCTACAAAAATAGCCGCAATTACTTGCATAATCGCTGTGCCGTTCATATTAATAGTCATTCCTAACGGCAAGACAAAGGCGGCAACATCGCTGTCGACACCTAACTCTTCAACCGTTGTTTTTGTATTTAACGGTAAAGTGGCTGCTGAAGAAGAAGTAGAAAATCCAAAAACCACAACTTTCATAATCTTTTTAATAAAAGGAACAGGATTTAATTTTGTCGCAAATAAGATAAATAATGGGTAACCAATCATCAAAAAGGCTAAGAGCGTCGCTGTCGTTGTTACGACGTAGACTAACGCTGGTTTTAAATAATCAATCCCGTAAGAAGCAAACGTCCGAACTAACAACATAAAGACGGCGATAGGAGCAAATTTAGTAATTACAAAGGTTAAAAATAACGTGACCATCGCATTGACTTCTTCAATTAATTTTTTGAAAACACGAATTTTATCCCCTAATGCATTAATACATAAACCAGTAATCACTGCCAACACAACAACGGCTAAAATTGCACCATTGTCGCTAAATGCAGAACCGATATTTTTCGTGACAGCATTGACAATCACCATTAATGGGTTGCCGCTCGTACTTACTTCGACAGGAGCTAGCGTTTCAGATAACGACACATTAAAAGCGCCAGTTAAATATACGCTATAGCCCACAATTCCAGCCGTTAATAGAGCAATCAGTGACATCGATAAAAAGCCAAAAATCGTTTTATAGGAAATTCGTCCTAATTTTTGCGTATCGGTAATATGACAAATGGCTAAAGTAATTGAAGTAAAGACCATCGGCACAATCACTAATTGTAGGCCGTTGATAAATAGTTGACCAATAATATAGAAAAGCCCAATCGCAGATTGTCCTTTTTCAGGATCTGAAATATCTTGGAAAAGAATCTGATTGATTGTCTGCCACACAGCGCCTTGATTGCTGCGAATAAGGTGCTCTCTTAAAAATAAAAAGCCGAGCCCAACGATTAATCCTCCCACCAATGAAATCACCATTTTTTTGGTAAATGAGATACCTTTCACTTCACGTTTTTTCTTTTCCACTTTGTTGCCTCCCAAATAAATTGATTAAGCACCGCGCAAAAAAAGCCTTGCACACAAAAAAAGGGCAAGACATCTCGTATCATTCACTATACAAAAATACAGAATTTTACAGAACTTTGCCTTGTTAGCCTCTCGGACTATCTTAAAGGTACTTTTCCACATACTAAGGGAAACTAAGAGAATTGTCAATTCTTTTTTACTTAGGGGGGGTGTTATTTTTGAAGAAAGAAAGGAAAGAAACAGACGTTTTTCATTTTTTGTTTAATGATTGTGTTAAAATAATCATTAGTAGAATAAGTGAAAGGAAATATTACCTTTCTATATGATAGGAGAGTATTTTTAATGAGAAGTGATCGACATCATAATAACAAGTATTTAGGAATAGTGATTGGATTATTAATTGTTATTATTGGATTATTAGTATTCATCTTAGTGAATGGGCAAACAAATTTAAAAAGAAAGACGGTAGAAGAAGTAGATGCAACACCATCTTCCTCTACAAAGACCGTTAGCAGTTATTCAAGTACCTCAGTGGTGCAAGAAAGTGAAAGTAGTTCAGAAGTTACTACTATTTCAGATGAAGAAAATGTGGCTGCAGAAGCAGTAAAAAAACTTTCCACTAGCCAACGTGCGGCGCTAGTTATTTTGGGTGCGCCTTCAGGATGGCGGTTTAATGGCTATCCAGCTCAAGAAAATTCGAATCAATCAGTTCAAGAGATTGCTTTGTCCAATATGAATACCATAACGTTAACCAAAGTAAGTAGTAAGTTAAGTGATAACACTAGTGAAAATGATCAAATGTTTTTTGCAACTGGAAAAAATATACAAGGTGTTGGCGGTGTTCCTTCGCAAATCTATGCGTTCGGACGTGATGGGGAAATGATTTACTATTATGTTGTTAAAACGAAACTGGATAATTCATCCGCTCAACCAACAGCGATAAACTTGGGACAAGCTAATATGAATAAAATTTGGAAAAATTTTTTTGATGTGGGTGATTTAAGTAGTATGAATCGAGTGGCGGATCAGATTGTTATAAAGTAATAGAGCACTGATTTAGAAAAGGAGTTAAAGCGTATGTTTAATCATCGTCACCAAAAAAATAAATACTTCTTTGTTGTGATTATACTGCTACTAGTCATTATTGGCTTACTTATTTTTCTTATTGTTACTGGTGGGACAAATTCTGAAAAACAAACAAAAAGTTCCAGCAAAACAACCCAAACAACAAAAATTAGTAAAGAGAGTTTGAAAACCATACCTCAAACAATGAGTTCACAGCAAAATAGTTCAACAAGATTAAACGAAATGAATTATACGGAGTCAGAGAAGCGAGCAATAACTAATGAATTTCTGCTCTGGGCTAGTAAACGAGCAGAAATTGGTGGAATGGCTGTTACCACTAGATTTTTTGATCATGGAGCTAGTGGTAAAGGTGATTGGTATGCATTAACACCAGATTGGCAAGCTATTTTAGTTCAGCGGCAAGATTCATCTAGACAAAATAGCTACTCTATTCAAGCCTTGGGTGGGGTAACATTTTATACTTCGAAAGATGGCACCTTGGGCCGGTCTAATAAAGTAATGACTTCGGCTTTAGCAGCAGGCTATAATGAAGTTGCTGATTTAGGAAAACCAATTATAAAATATTTACTTGGTGATGATGGTGAAATTTATGAATATCACAGTAGTGGTTCTTTTACAGATGGTTTTTATGAGATGGATGATAAAGGCAATCGGCAAGAAAATGGAAGGCCTATTCAAACATTTACCCTTTCCGCAGATACCGCAGCCAAAAAAGAACTACAACGGATTCTTTTGCAGTATAATAGAAAATAGAAACGAAAGAACAGGCACCAACACAAAGGAGGTATTTTTATGAAAGTCACTCAACTTTCTAGTGAAACCCTTGACCGAGCGCACGAACGTTTTGAAGAAACACTTGCGCAAATGACCGTTGCCGAAGCAAACACGATGCCCGCACCATTAATCAAGTCTGTTACTTGGCTGATGTGGCACACAGCCAGAGAATTAGACCTACAAATTTCCGCACTTAATCATAGTGAACCGTTATGGCTTAGCCAACACTGGACAGAAAAATTTGCCTTGGATTTGCCAGATGAGACAGAAGACTGGCATCACACACCAGAAGAAGCGGCGAAAGTCGTGGTGGCAGAAAAGCAATTGCTTAGTGACTATTTGGCTGCCAGTGTGGCACTTACCAAAAGTTATTTAGACCAAATCAAAGAAGAACAATTGTCAGACGTGATTGATAAAAATTGGACCCCGCCGGTGACTAGACAAGTCCGTTTAGTTTCAGCGATTGATGATGCAGTGATGCATTCTGGGCAAGCCGTTTATACACGAAGATTAGTCATTGGAAAATGATAAATAAGCAAAAACAAAAATGCTTCTGCTTAAGCAGGAGCATTTTTTATTGAGAGAAAAATACATAAAAATAATGAACGAAGAACTGTCCACTTTTTCCCTAGTTGAAACGTTGTATAAGTGAAAGGAGAAATCAGATGAAAAAGGAGGCAAATTTTGACGAAGTACTATTTTCTTTGGGGCAAGAAGTCATCCAAGTCTTGATTCGCCGAGGAGCAAGTCTTGAAGATGCACAAGATGCAGTGTCGCAAACGTATACAACGATTTTTTCAATATTACCTGAAATTACATCAGAAAATCTACGCCCGTGGTTTTTCCGAGTAACATTTAATTACTACATTACGATGTATCGAAAAAAGAAACGAGAACGCACTTTTGTGGCAAACAGCCATCCTGTGAAATCAATAGAAAAAATGGAAGGGCAAGAGTTATTATTATTGATCGATTCCTTAAAAGATGAGGAACAAGAACTATTACTTTTGAAATATTATTATCAATTATCGTATGCCGAGATTGCGTTGATTTTAGAATTATCTGTTGAAAATGTTCGCAAAAAATTGTATCGCACACGTCAAAAATTAAAAAAAGAACTGGAGGAATAGAAGTGGATTTAAAAAAAAGTATTCGTAAAGCGAAAAGAAAACAATTTATCGTGATTGGTGCCATAACCGTTGTTAGTTTTGCCGTATTGTTTGTCGGTTTTTTTGTGGGAATGGATAAACTTTCGACGAAAAACTATCATACCCTACTAGAAGTAATTAATGATCAAGAAATGATTGCTTCACCAAACACTCAATTAGATTCCCAAGTAATTGCTAATAGTTCGCCTTTTGGGGGCGAAGTTGTGACCAATCGTTCAAAAAATATTGATGGTTACACGGTGGAGTGGAGTAATTTACGTAGCAGATATAGCTTTTTCAGAAATTCGATTGACTGGAATGAAGTCTATCCTGGTAGCTATTATTCTTCTAAGAATTTTTATGAATACAACCGACAAACCAAGCAGAAAGTAGCATCTTTTTATAACCCAGCGATTACCAATTACTATGGTGGTATCAAAAACGAATTAACTGAATTAGATAAAATGGAAAACCAAGTAGCGGAAGTGGCGATTTCTTTTGATAAACCTTATCCATATGAAGAAGTCCGCAAAATGTTACCGAGCAATGTCAACTTAGTTTGGCTCTATGTTTACTCCGAAACGGTTAATGAAAAAGAGGGGCCTTCTGGTACTCTGCCTTATGGTTTTCAATTAAGCATGGACGATCAAAATGAAATATTTGATCCTGAAAACGACAAGCAACACTTTTTTGAAACCTTAGAAAAATCCCCCATGTTTGCTGACAACCAAGAAGGCCAAAAGTTTATCCAACAAAATAAAAATAAAAAAGTCGAAAAATTACCTATTTGGGGAGTCATGCTCACCGGACAAACTAAAAATTTCAAAGCCTTACAAAATGAACCTTTTGTTCGTGGCGCTTCAATTGGCGTGACCGCACCTATCGTTCCTTATATTCAGCCAGAGAAATAAACGTTCTTCAAAACTCTAAGCCTTCCGACTGATTTTGCTTCAACGATATTGTCAGTAAAAATAGAAAACGTTATAATAGAATGGATCACAGGAAGTGCTTCTACAATGCGTGGGAGCACTTTTTTTACTTATCTATGAGGAGGGCAAGTGAATGTTTTTTAATTTTATTGGGTTAACGTTATTTTTTGGTATCGGGATCTTAGTTGCGAATGGCGCCAAAATTGTAGCGAATAAAGGGAAAAAGAGTAAGGGGACCATTCTGTTAATGGCGATGGAATTGCTCTTGTTAGGTATCTTTTTATTTGTGACTTTGCCAAGTAAAAATCTTTCAACCGTGTTGTGGATTAATTTGATTGGCGCAGTGATTGCTAGTGGGATGTTATTAAGTACACGCTTAGCTAGTAAAGTCGAAGTTCCTGGTATCCAAAAGGGCCGCAAAGAAGTAGGCAAGAATACCAACAAAACGGCTAACAAAGACTGGTCTGGCAAAATTTTGGGTGTTGCCGTTTTGGCAATGATTTTGTTGACCATTGTCAGTAGTATTACCAGAATTTCTTCTATTGATGAAATTTATCAAACGATTCCTTTAAAAACGGAAGAAAAAGCTGAAGTTTTAACTTCGGCGAAAGAAACACCCATTGCGATTGCACCACAAACGGCGAAACGAAAAATGTTACAGAAATTTTCCGTCATTCCCAATTCCAATATGTTTACTTTGGATGGTATAACAGCACAAGTTGTCAATGGCGAGTATGTTTATGTAGCAACAGTCGAATTTAATGGCTTCTTTAAATGGCTAAAACTGGGGGAAGTACCTGGCTATTTCATCATTAGTGCGACAGATATCAACGCACAGCCAGAATTTGTAGAAAAACCAATCGTTTACACTCCTTCAGCTTACTTTGGCAAAGATGCCGCACGAAAAATTTATTCCGCTTATCCAGGTTATGCAGCAACTGGCACAATCAATTTAGAGCTGGACGACCAAGGGAATCCTTACTATATTCAAACGCTTTACAAAGAGTATGGGGTTTCTGGTCGCATGCACTATAATGAATTTAAAACGGCGGTATTAAATGCTACAACAGGAGAAGTTAACGTTTATGACAGTCAAAAAGCCCCAAGTTTCGTTGATGCGCCGATTACTAGCTCAGCGGCGAATAGCTTAAATGAATTCTTTGGTCGTTACAGTCAAGGCTGGTGGAACCAGACAATGTTTGGTGCCAAAAAAGATGTTAAAATTCCAACTGAAAATGGTATTTATGCATCAGGACAAATTACGCCGATGATGAACAAGGAAGGGAACCAGTTGCTTTATTTTACGGACTTTACAAGTAGTGAAAAAGACCAAGATTCCGCTTTAGGTTACTCCTTAATCAATGCCCGAACAGGCCAAGTTACGTATTATCGTGATACTAAAGTCGGCATTATGGATAGTGATGGCGCCATTTCTATCGCCTCAAAAATTTATCCAGAAAAGAAATGGAAAGCTAGTATGCCAGTCCTTTATAACATTGATGGCGTGCCAACGTGGATTGTTTCGTTAATGGACAGTAAAGGGATTTTCAAAAAATATGTCTATATAAACGCCGTAGATAATGATATTGTGATTGATGCAGACACGGCACAAGGCGCATTAGACGCTTATCGAATTGAGTTAGTAACCAAAGGAAGTAACAATGAAAATACAGACAAAGCCAACTTGAAAACGATGCAAGGGAAAGTAGCTCGTGTCTCAGTAGTAGCTGGGGAAGCGCAAACGGTAGTTTCATTTTTACTAGAAGATGAAAAAACTATTTTTAGCGTAACGACTAATAACAGTCCGCTGGCGCTATTCTTAAAAGAGGGCGACCAAGTGACATTTAAAGCCGTAGTGACTGAAAATGCTAAAGCAGCGAATGTTGAAGAATTGAAAATTGCAGGATTAAACTAAGAGGTCGGGACAGAAGTGTTTAACTCCGAGAAATAAGAAGGAATTTCCGAAAATTGTTCTTTAATTTTTGGAGAATTTCGGCTTATTTCCGAAGGAGTTGCTTTTGTTCCCGCCGTTTATCAATTTTTAAGCCTGGAACAAAAATCCAAAGTGATTTTTGTCCCAGGCTCTCTTGGAAAAGAAGAAAAATCCACTTATTTCTGCTATGATAAGAGAGAAAAAGAATACGAAGGAGCTTCGCCCATGCGCAACATAAAATTAACCATTGAATACGATGGTAAAAGATACTCAGGTTGGCAACGACTAGGTAATTCAGAGAAAACGATTCAAGGGAAAATTGAAAGTATTTTAACACAAATGACAGGTGAACCGATTGAAATTATTGGCTCAGGCAGAACGGATGCCGGCACACATGCACGTGGTCAAGTAGCGAATTTTAAAACGACTAGTTCACTAACAACAACCGAAATGTTATCCTTTTTAAATCGATATTTACCTGGCGATATTGTTGTTAAAGAAGTTACAGAAATGCCTGAACGTTTTCATGCACGGTATAACGCCACAGGCAAACAATACAGCTACTATGTTTGGAATAGCCCAATTCCTAATGCCTTTGAACGGTATCATAGTTTTCACTTTCCCAAAGCGTTGGATCAAGAAAAAATGGAACAAGCTTGCCAAAAATTAATAGGGACCCATGATTTTATTGGTTTTTCAGCATTGAAAAAAACCAAAAAACCGACTACTCGAACGATTGAAAAGATTACGATTGAAAGAAACGGCGAAATGTTACAGTTCACTTTTGTGGGCAATGGTTTCTTGCATAAAATGGTCCGCATCCTCGTTGGGACACTTTTAGAAATTGGTGCAGGCACCAAAGAATTAGCGATAATTGACGAATTATTCGCAACAAAAGTCCGAGAAGGCGCAGGTGAAACGGCTCCTGCACAAGGATTGTTTTTAGATGAAGTGTATTATAAATAACAAAAAAATAAATTTTCTTTAACCACACCAATTAAAAAGTTGAACTTCATCTAAAAAGTGCTAACGTTAAGAAGAGATTAACAATAGAAAGAGGTCATTTTTTTGCTATCTTTACTTATTTCTGTCAAAAAACTATTTTCATCTTTTTTAGGTATCTTAAAAAAAGAAGACACTCGTGCCTTGTTCTTTTTACTGGCAACCACGTTGTTGAGTGGGACTATTTTTTATTCAACAGTGGAAAAATTGTCGCCATTAGATTCGTTATATTTAAGTTTTATGACGTTAACCACGATTGGTTATGGAGATGTGCATCCAGTTACTGACTTGGGAAAAATCTTCACTATGGTTTATGCTACAGTAGGCTTGGGGATTATGGCTATGTTTATTTCGGTCGTAGCAAAATCCTACTTGTATTCTAAACAAAGTCATCACCACCATCACCATAAAAACAAAGAGCATTCAGCGGAAAAGTCTTCAGAAAAATAGACGAAATTGATGAGTTGACCAAGTGTTTCTCGAAAAATGAAAGTTTTTTGAGAAACACTCTTTTTTTATCTTAATAATTATGGTAGTATGTCCCAAACTGTATTTTATTTTAAAGGAGCGTGAAGTGAATGGTCAAAGCGATTCGGAAATTATCGTTAATTCAAAAAATCATGATAGGGATTGTGATTGGAACCACCTTGGGTTTCTTGGTGCCAGAATGGACCTTCATCAGCGTTCTTGGTGAATTGTTTGTGGGCGCCTTAAAAGCAATTGCGCCGATTTTAGTTTTTGTCTTAATTATTGCGTCGCTAGCCCAACAAAAGGCTGGGGCGAAAACATATGTTGGATCAATTTTAGTTGTTTATCTGTTAGCGACATTTTTGGCAGCTGTTGTTGCCGTGACGGCAAGCTATCTGTTTCCCGTTAAGATTGTCTTGGAGGCGGCGCAGGAAGCGCAAGCAGCCCCAACGCAACTTAGTGATGTTTTAAGCAATGTGTTAACAAGTGTTGTCCAAAATCCGATTCAAGCGATGATTGAAGGCAATTATTTATCTGTTTTATTTTGGTCCTCATTAATCGGCATTGGGTTACGTCAAAGTTCGGTCGCTACCAAGGATGTGATTGCCAATCTTTCGACAGGGATTACCACGGTCGTTCAAATGATTATCGGCATTGCGCCAATTGGGATTCTGGGATTGGTGTTTCATTCGGTGGCAACCACAGGCATTGCAGGGTTAGCCAAGTATGGCCAGTTATTATTATTGTTAATTGGTACGATGGCCGTGGTTGCTTTAGTCGTTTATCCAGCGATTGTTTTTTGGAATATTCGGCAAAATCCGTATCCGTTAGTCTTTTTTGTATTAAAGGAAAGTGCGATTCCCGCATTCTTTACACGCAGTTCTGCGGCCAATATTCCCATTAATATGGAATTGGCGAAAGCAATGGATTTAAATGAAGAATCTTATGCGGTCTCTATTCCGCTGGGCGCAACGATTAATATGGGCGGCGCAGCCATTACGATTACCATTATGACATTGGCGGCAGTCCACACATTAGGCATGTCCGTGCCAATCTATTTAGCCTTATTGTTGAGTATCATCGCCGCTGTTTCTGCTTGTGGGGCTTCAGGAATTGCTGGTGGTTCCTTGTTGTTAATTCCGCTTGCATGTAGTTTGTTTGGCATTTCCAATGACATTGCCATGCAAGTCGTCGGCGTTGGCTTTATCGTCGGCGTAGTCCAAGATTCCATTGAAACAGCGTTGAACTCTTCTAGTGACTTGTTGTTTACCACCTCAGTTGAGTTAGCAGACCGACGTAAAAATGGTGAAAGTATTGATGTCAAAGCGTTAATTGGCAAAAGTCAATTGGTGGTCGAACAAGAAAATATTTAAAAGAAAGGAACAACCCGCTAAAATGCGGGTTGTTCCTTTCTTTAATAATCTCGGCCCCATTTTTTTCAGGGGCCACTGAAATTATCGACCATTTTGTGAAGAAAATCCTCTCTATAATAAAGGTATCAAGTAAATAGGAGGTACACGAAATGAAATGGTATCAACTTTCCTCAACAAAAGTAATCGAGCAGACTAAGACGAAGCAAACGGGTCTTTCTAGCGAAGAACGTCAGCAACGTTTACAAACGAATGGTCCAAATAAAATTGAAGAAAAACAACAACTGAAAACGTGGCAAAAGCTAGCCAAACATTTTACAGATTTACTAATGGTGGTCTTACTCGCTGCCGCAATTCTAAAATTTGCCACAGGCGAAGTGGTCGAAGGAAGTATCATTTTTCTAGTGGTACTTGTCAATGGCTTTGTCGGTTATTGGCAAGAGCGTAAAGCAGAAGAATCATTAGACGGCCTGAAACAGATGATGGGCCAAGAGGCAGTCGTTCTAATTGATGGACAAAAAACAACCGTTTCTTCTGAAACATTGGTTCTGGGGGATGTAGTCACGTTACAAGCTGGCGATGTAGTCCCAGCAGATTTGCGCTTATTTGATGTTCATAATCTGATGATTGAAGAATCAATTTTGACAGGCGAATCAGAAGCCGTAGAGAAAATTACCGGTTCCTTGAATGAAGAATTGCCAACAGGCGATCAAAAGAATTTGGCTTTTTCAGGAACTCTTGTCCAAGCGGGCTCAGCCTTGGGCGTTGTAGTAGAAACAGGAGATTCCACTGAAGTTGGAAAAATTAATCACGCGTTGCAGTCAGTAGATCAAAAAACAACGCCGCTCGTGCGGAAAATGCACCAATTAAACAAGCAAATTTTCCAAGGGATTATGGTCTTGATCGTGTTTCTGATTTTCTTTACCACTTTTCGTCATGGCATGGAATGGAGCCTCTTATTTTCTGCGATGATTGCATTAATTGTAGCAATGATTCCAGAAGGCTTACCTGCTGTGTTAACGATGATTTTATCGATGGGTGTTCATGAGATGGCTAGAGAAAATGCGATTATTAAAGGCATGCCTTCCGTTGAAACATTAGGCTCAATGACAGTTATCTGTTCAGATAAAACAGGAACGCTAACTAAAAATGAAATGACGGTAATGGATGTAGTGACTGAAGAAATGACCATTGTCAAAGAGATTATGGCCAACTGTCAAGAATTGAAATTACAAGACCAACAAAAAATCGCCGACTTGCAGGGGAATCCTACCGAGTTAGCTTTACTACAATATGTTGATCAGGATCAACTGTCTTTACGCCCTGTAGAAAAGAAAATTCCGTTTAGTTCAAGTTATAAATACATGGCCACTCGCCATCCGCAAGCAGAAGGTTCAATTATTTATGTCAAAGGTGCGCCAGAAGTATTGTTACAACTTTCTATGTTATCTGATAATCAAAAAGGTGCTTGGCAAGCACAAGCTGCGCAATTAGCGCAAAAAGGACAACGGGTATTAGGTTTCGCTTATAAGACAGTTACGTCACAACAGGAACTGACACATGAAACATTGTCAGGATTGACGTTTGCTGGACTGGCAGGCATCATCGATCCGCCAAAAGAAAGTGCCATTCAAGCCGTCAAAGAATCTCAAGAAGCAGGTATTTCCGTCAAAATGATTACCGGAGACCATAAAGATACAGCGCAAGCCATTGGCGAGCAAGTTGGTTTAAAGCATACGAAAAAAGTCCTTGAAGGATTAGAAATTGATGCTATGTCAGATGAAGAATTAGCTCAGCACGTTCAAAAAGTCGATGTATTTGCACGAACGACACCAGAACATAAATTACGAATTGTCACGGCTTTACAAAACAATGGCGAAATTGTCGGAATGACCGGCGATGGTGTGAACGATGCGCCAGCACTAAAGAAAGCTGATGTCGGAATTGCCATGGGAATTAAAGGAAGTGAAGTAACCAAACAAGCCGCAGATATGGTTTTGGCAGATGATAATTTCCATACGATTGCTAAAGCTGTGAAAGAAGGACGCCGCATTTTTGATAACTTGAAAAAGACGATTACTTTCTTCTTGCCAACTTCTTTGGCACAAGGCTTAATTGTTGTCTGGGCGCTTTTAATGAATCATCCTCTACCGTTGACACCTGTCCAGATATTATGGGTAAACATGGTAACTACGATTACTTTGTCTTATGCATTAGGTTTTGAAAAAGCGAGTGCTGATACCATGAAACGACCACCAAGAGATGTCAACGAAGGCATTTTAACAAAGTACAGTATTTTTAGAATCGTCTATGTGTCGGTACTCATTATGGTACCAGGTTACCTCATGGCGTTACAATTTGAGGGCCAAGCCTTACAGCAAACGTTCCTCTTACAAAGTATCGTCTTAGCGCAAGCAGCGTATATGATCAACTGTCGTAAGTTGGTTGATCCGTCGTTAAGCACAGGATTTTTCCAAAATAAAGTGTTGTTTGCTTCATTAGGAATCCTCTTTTTACTACAAGCACTAGTAGTTTACTGGCCAGTAGCGCAGCAATTAATTGGCACAACTTCTTTAAATGGCCTTCAATTAGCAATGATTTTCGTCCATGTTGTGAGTCTGTTTTTCCTTGTTGAAGGGGAAAAATATATAACCAAACGATTCATGACGAAAGAAAGCCAAAAAACTAGCGAATGTCCTCGCTAGTTCCTTTAAAAATAAGAATGAAGAGTGAGCTCTGCTAGTCGGCGGAGTTCATTTTTTGTTGGAATTAAAGAGAGATAAAAGACAGGAAGATCAAGATGATCCAAGGGGAAATTGGAAATAATTATGTCGGCTTCATTTAACGTCAACTGGCTTAGTTCCACATATTCAATAGCTTGTAATTTCACACGAGTACCTAAATAAGCAGCTAATTCTTGTTGTAAAAAAGCTTTCCAAGCAGGTTCCCCTTGAAAGAGGAAATAGGCAGTCATCGTTTGCGCCTGAATGGAATAACTGGCTTGTTTTTCTAACAAAGAAGCCAAACTAAGAAAATAAGTCGGTTCTTCAATCGTGGTGTAGCGAGATAAAATCTCCAAAAGTTCTTGGTTGCTCTTTGATAACGCAAGGTCCTCTGCGGCTTGTTCGGTCATTAATTCTTGATATTCCAATTGAAATTGCTCAGAAAGTGTTGGGGACTCGGTATATTTAATGAATAACAATAACAGATTATCCAATAAATTTGTTTGGATTAAATCAGGCCGGGCTTCTTCAGTGGACAAATTAGTGACAAACTGTTGTAACGACTTTCGCAGCTGACTGTAATGAGTGTGGAGCGCAGAAGCCAACGTTTCGCCATAGACATTATCGTAATTCCAACTTTCTAAGAAACAAAAGAAGGCGAAAAAACTTTCTTCTCCTTGCAAATAGATGCCTTCAGAAGCATAAAGCTTTGCCAAGGACGGTTGATAAAGTTGAAACAAGACATCTTTTGAATCAAAAGAAAATTGACTCACTCGGCAATTGGCTTTGTTGCGAATCGTGTTAATAAAAAACCAACAAGCGCCAAAAATTTCTTCCGTTTCCACCGTCAACTCACTACTGTAAACTTGTTTCAAAAATTGAAAATAATGCTCCTCATGAATAGAATAATCGTCAAAAAAATAATTATTATGAGTAAAAGGCACCAACAAGCGATGATAAAAAATCCGAATATTGCTTTCTTCCCCGATCAGCTGAATGGTGGTTGTAGTTAGCTGAATCATTAAATGAAAATCCCGTAAGGCCTGATTCATTTTCTTGATATGTCGCTTCAAAGTTTCATAAGAAACACCACTAGTGCTCAAAAAAGAAGTTGTCACTAACTCTTTCGTAAATAGTAGCTCTTTTAATAGTTGAATACTAATGGATTGAGGTAAAAATAATGACCAAAGCTCATTGGTTTGCGCATTCCCCTGATTACGTAACCGAATACCACTGCTATCGGTTTCAATGGACCAGTCGGCGGGTAATTGACTGCGAATATACTGTAAATCCGAAAAAACGGTTCGCTCTGTCGTCTGGATTTGCGTGGCTAAACGCTTGGCTGTCAGCTGAGGAACATTTAACAACTGTTCCAACAAACGAATTTGCCGAAGCAAATCTTTTTCCGTTATCACACGTTTTAACATGGAGTACATGGCAAAACCTCCTTTTGCTTAAGAATACGGATAAAAAGGGGATTGGTCAATTAAAAAAAGAAGCGAATCGTCATTCCTCGTAATCTTTTTTCGATAAGGAAGTGGCGTTGTTTTTGAAAGATAAAAGGAGTACACTGTAAGAGAATTTATGCGTAAAAATAGGAGGCCTACAGTTGGAAGAAGAAGTATTAGCGTTGAAAGTAGTGAATGAGTCGTTAAAATTACCTGGTGTCAAAGTGAATCGAAATGCTTTTTTGACAAAAATGTTTCAAGATAAAGTGGACAATGTACAAGAATTATTTGATGATGGACCAGAAAAAGTCTTATCAAAAAAAGAACTAGACCGAGCTGCTCAAAAATGTATTAACCAAGCAGTTATGCAGTCGAGCGCAATTTCATTTGCGACAGGAATTCCAGGTGGTCTGGCTATGGCAGCTACCATTCCCGCAGATATTGCGCAATTCTATGGCTATTCTTTGAAATTAGCGCAAGAAATTTCTTATATTTATGGCTACCATGATTTATGGAACAATCAAGATGAATTGACAGAAGAAGCCAAAAATACACTGATTTTATACTTGGGAATCATGTTAGGGGTAACGTCAGCTGGTTCGGTCGTTCGGATTTTGTCTAATAGGTTGTCTATTCAAGCGCTAAAACGTCTACCACAAAAAGCTTTGACAAAAACGTTTCTCTTCCCAATATTGAAAAAAATATTAGCTGTTTTTGGGACGAAATTAACAAAAGCAACTTTTGCGAAAGGTGTTTCTAAAGCAATTCCCGTTTTAGGCGGCGTTGTTTCCGGCGGCATTAATTATGCCTCTATGAAACCAATGGCTATGAGGTTAAAGGATGAATTAAGTAAAAACATAGGCTATACTCAAGAAGATGCAGAAAAAGATTTAGAAATTTTAGAAGCCGATTTTGAAGTTATTTCAGAACAACCTGAAACAGAAACAACTAAATATGCGGACGATATTTTTAGTAAACTAGAGCGAGCACATGCCTTATTTGAGAAAAAGATTTTGACAGAAGCCGAATATATAAAGCTAAAAGAAACGATTATACAAGAAGGATAATTTAATCAATAAAAAATGGAATCTTTTCAATAAAGATTCCATTTTTTATTGAAAAAGTTGGGGTAATTCATTACACTTACACTGTATGACAGCGTAAGTTCTTGTTGTTAGAGCGAGAGAAAAGGCTTTATTTACGGAATTTTTTCTCATTAAAAGCGAGAGGAAGTATTTAATTGGCAGAAGCAAAATTTGAAGAAGCGTTAATAAAAAAGCTTGAGTCTGAGGGTTGGACTTATCGTAAAGACTTATCGAATGTAAGTATTAAAAAGTTAGAGCAGCATTGGCACGATGTATTAAATGAAACAAATGCACATAAATTAAATGGTACACCGTTATCTGATAATGAATTCAAAATGATTCTCCAAGAATTACAACGTATTCGAACACCTTACGATGCTCAATTATTATTGGTTGGAGCAGGTGGTGTTGGCTCAATTCCGCTTGTTCGGGATGATGGATCAAGTTTAGAAATTGAAATTTTTTATTCAGATGATGTGGCTGGTGGTCGTTCACGTTATGAGGTTGTTAGCCAAGTAATGTTTAATAATTTACCTAAAGGTTTAACATCCAAGAGAATTATTGATTTAGCGTTATTGATTAATGGAATTCCTGTTGCGCATATCGAAGAAAAAGATGAACATTTACAAAATCAATGGCATGCATTTGAACAATTGAAAGGCTATCATGGCGATGGATTATATGAGGGCTTATTTGCTTTTGTACAAGTCCAATTTATTTTAAGTCAACACTCAGCGCATTATTTTGCACGACCTAATGCCTTTGAACATTATAATAAAACATTTGTTTTTGGCTGGCGTGATGAAAGAAATAAAGATATTACAGATGCTTTTGAATTTGCTCACCAAGTCATGGGGATTCCTGCATTACATCGGTTAGTCACTGTCAATATGATTCCAGATGCATCAAATGATAATTTGATGGTTATGCGTAGCTATCAAATTCAAGCAACACGAGGCATTTTACAACGTATGAAAGAAATGGAATCCAGTGGCCTAATTGAAAAAGAAGGCGGTTATATTTGGCATACGACGGGTTCAGGTAAAACGGTGACCTCTTTTAAAGTTGCTCAATTATTAGCTTCTGCGCCAAGAGTTCGCAACGTTTTGTTTATTGTTGATCGTGTCGATTTAATTGACCAGACATTAGAAAACTTTAAAGACTTTGCGTATATGCACTTTAAAAAACGAATCAAAAAAGTTAATGGCCGTGAACTTAAACGAGAACTAAAACATAAAGGTGCTTCACAAATTTTACTAATTTCTGTTCAAGGTTTAACAAAAGCGGTGAAAAATGGTCTAACAAATGATGAGTGGAATGTCATTATCATGGATGAAGCGCATCGAAGTGCCAGCGGTGAATCTGTTCAGTTAATAAAAAAAGCATTTAAGAAAACAACATGGTTTGGCTTTACTGGAACGCCCAATTTTTATAGTGATGAAATTAACGATGTGACAACAACAAGAGACATTTCAACACATGATATTTTTGGGAAACGATTGCATACTTATACCATTAAAGATGCAATTGGTGATGGCAATGTTCTAGGCTTTGACGTCACTTATTTCAAGCCTCATTGGGTCGTTGAAAATGCAGAAAGTGATTTTTCTGAACAAGAATATGAAAAAGAAGTCTATCAAAGTGATGTTTACCGTCGTCAAGTCGTTCAAGACATTTTGGACAATTGGAAAAAAACCTCTAGCGGACCGTTAATAGGTGGGGTCCGAAAAGAAAATACTTTTCAAGCAATGTTAGCAGTCTCTGGTAAACAAGCAGTAGTACATTACTACAATATTTTTAAAGAAAAAGCACCGCACTTAAATGTAACCATGACTTTTTCAACGGATGAATCAAATAAAAATGGTACAAAAGAGCAAAATGAAGCTTTAAAAAAAGCAATTAAGGCTTACACAGAAAAATTCAATGTACCAAGTATTCTTTCTGCGAAAGACCCAGCACGTGCGTATATGATTGATATTACTAAACGACTAGCTCGTAAGAAACCATACAATCAAGGAAAAGAAGAAGATCGTTTAGATTTAGTGATTGTTTCAGATCAACTGCTCACAGGTTTTGATTCAAAATTTATTAACATGATTTATATGGATAAAATGCTTAAAGAAGGTATGCTGATTCAAGCGATGTCGCGCACCAATCGGACGCTGAACCGTGACAGTAAACCACATGGAAAAGTTCGCTTCTATCGCCAAGGCGATGCAATGAAAGAATATGTAGAAAATGCATTGCGTATCTATACACGAGGCGGAAACGATACATTACAAGAAGCGGAAGAAGAAGCTGGAAATCAAGAACTTAAAGATTTAGAAAATGATGATATTTTAGCTAAACCACAAAGTCATCAAATCCAAGAATTAGAAGGAACAATTGCTCGTTTAAAAGAACTAGCAGGGGATGATTTTAGCCAAGTGCCTCGTGGAACTAATGATATCAGAGAATTTGTCAACTTGGCTTTTCCAGCGCAGAGTAAGATTCAACAATTGATTCAGCAAGGATATGAGTTAGGAACCGAGATTGATGTTTTAGATGATAACAATGAACCAACTGGTGAAATGATTCGCTTAGATATTGCCAATACTGACGAATTTGGCGCGTTACAAGCGAGATTATATGATACTAAAGAAAAACTACCTGAATCAGAACGACCCGATTTAACTGAAATTAAAATAGGAATTGAATTTTTTGACCATGAAATTATTGACTATGATATGTTAGTTGAATTGTTAAATAACTTTATGGATGAAAAAACAGAGCATAATCGAGAAGCGATTGATAAACATATTACTCCAATGGATGATGAAAGTCGTCAAGAAATTAATGAAATTGTCGATGATATTGAATCTGGTGAAATTACGGAACACTTCACTACTGAAACGCTTCAACAAGAGCGTAAGAAAAGACGGACAAATCTTCGAGAATTGAAAATTCGGCGATGGGCGGCTGACCAAGATGTAAATGGAAATCGAGTAGTTGAGGCATTTGATTTATTTTTACCTGGTCACACACTCATTGATAATCCTAATTTGGCAGATTTAGTTCGTGAAATCGAAAAAGAAGAAAATATTGACTTTTTTGGTGCCGCCGAGTTTGAAGAAGCCCTAATGAAATTTTTCAATTCATTATAATTAGAAAGAAGGACAGAATACGATGGCTTTATCACAAGAACAACAAACGAAGATGTGGACGATGTTGAATCAAACACGTGGACAAATTGGTTTGACAGCATATAAAGATTATATTTTTGGTATTTTATTTTATAAATACCTATCAGAAAAAGCCACACGTTGGCTAGATGATGTCACACGTGGAGAAACTTGGGAAAACATTTATGCACAGAATCCCTCAAAAGCATTAGAATATATGCAAAAAAACTTAGGTTATGCGATTCAACCAAATGATTTTTTTGATGATTGGAAAAAAGCAATCGATGAAGATCGTTTTAATATTGGGATGATGACTGATACATTTGGTCATTTCAATCAGCAAATTGCCTTTGAAGCAAAAGGTGATTTTGAAGGGATTTTTGATGGTATGCGCTTTGATAGTGCCGATTTAGGCGCGAATGCACAAGCTCGTGCTAGTGTCATGATTTCAATGATTGAGCTGCTTTCTTCACCAGAATTTGATTTGTCAGGTAGTGATGATACAGTATCAGATATCTATGAATATTTAGTTGCTCAATTTGCAACAGTCTTGGCTTCTGATATGGGCCAATACTATACACCGAAAGAAATCTCTAACGTAATGGCACGAATTTTAACATCTGGTCGTGAAGAAGAGGAAAGTTTTTCTATTTATGATCCAACGGTTGGTTCGGGCTCGTTGTTGTTAACAACAGCTAGCTATATGAAAAATTCACATAAGCGAGGTATGATTAAATATTTTGGGCAAGAAAAAGATGCCACACCGTATCGCTTATCGCGAATGAACTTAATGATGCATGGTGTAGAGTACAATGATATTAGTATTAATCATGCGGATACACTTGAAAGTGACTGGCCAGATGGCGTAGTAGATGGGAAAGATAATCCAAGAATGTTTGATGCGGTTATGGCAAATCCGCCCTACTCAGCTCATTGGAACAATAAAGATCGTGAAGATGATCCTCGTTGGCGTGAATATGGTATTGCGCCGAAAACCAAAGCGGATTATGCGTTTTTACTCCATTGTTTATACCATTTAGAAGACAATGGCCGAATGGCGATTATTTTACCTCACGGCGTATTATTTAGAGGAGCCGCAGAAGGTCGTATTCGAAAAGCGTTGATTGACAAACACCAAATTGAAACAGTGATTGGATTCCCAGATAAATTATTCTTGAATACATCTATTCCAGTTTGTGTCTTGATTTTAAGAAAAAATCGTACGGCTTCTGATATTTTATTTGTTGATGCAAGTCGAGAATTTGAAAAATTAAAAAAACAAAATCATTTGCGCCCAGAAGATGTCGATAAAATTGTCGATACTGTGGTTCAGCGTAAAGAAATAGAGAAATATTCACATCTCGCAACGTTAGATGAAATCAAAGAAAATGACTATAATTTGAATATCCCTAGATATGTTGACACATACGAAGAAGAGCCACCTGTTGATTTAGTGGCGCTAAACAATGACATTAAAAATACTAACGAGGAAATAAAAAAAGTAGAAGCTGAGTTATTAGCTATGCTTGATGACCTGGTGGTAACGGAAGAAACCCAAGCACTGATAGATGCCACGAAAGAGGTGTTTGGAGGATGAGGGACGAGATGAAAAAGGTCCCTCGGCTCCGGTTTCGTGGGTTTAGTGAAGATTGGGAACAGTGTAAGGTTGAAGAGTTATGTAAAATTTCTACAGGTAAGGGGAATACACAAGATAAAGTAGAAAATGGAAAATATCCTTTTTATGTACGTTCTGAAAATATAGAACGAAGTAATTATTTTCTTTATGACCAAGAAGCTGTACTTACAGTCGGAGATGGAGTTGGTACAGGAAGAGTTTTTCATTATGTGTCTGGGAAATACAATTTGCATCAACGTGTATACAGAATGTATGATTTTAATAAACAAATTTCGGCAAAATATTTTTATTACTATTTTTCTTTAAATTTTCACCGTAGAGTTCGTTCTCTAACAGCGAAAACATCTGTAGATTCTGTTAGATTAAATATGATTGCAGATATGGAAATAAAATATCCATCAGAGCTAGAACAATTGAAGATATTTTCATTTTTGGATTACCTTATTAAATCTATCACTCTTCATCAGCGTAAGTTAGAGCAGTTGAAAGAGCTGAAGAAAGCGTATCTACAACTGATGTTTCCAAAGAAAGATGAGACTGTTCCTCGGGTGAGATTTGCTGATTTTGAGGATGATTGGCAACTGTGTAAGTTAGGGGATGTCGTAGAAATTTTTGATGGTACTCATCAAACACCTAGGTACACTGATTCTGGTGTTAAATTTGTCAGCGTTGAAAATATCGCTACTTTAGAAACTAAAAAATACATTACCCATGAAGCATATGAAAAAGAGTACTCAAAAAAAAGAGCTAAAAAAGGTGATATTTTAATGACTAGAATTGGTGATATAGGAACAATGAAAGTTATAGAGACTGATGAACCACTAGCGTATTATGTAACTTTAGCATTGCTGAAAGCAAAAGAAACTAATCCATATTTTTTATCTTTTATTATCTCTAGTCCTGAAATTCAAAGAAATATTTGGAAGCGTACATTACACATAGCGTTTCCAAAAAAAATAAATTTAGGAGAAATTAATCAAGTAGAAATGAAAATAACCATTTTTGAAGAACAGGATAAAATAGGTGATTTATTCACAAATTTAGACGATGCTATCATTCTTAATCAAAATAAACTCAATCAACTAAAATCCTTAAAAAAATCCTATCTACAAAACATGTTCATCTAAAAAATAACTCCCCGCAATCCGCGAGGAGTTATTTTTCTTACATCAACATCGCCAAATGGCGCATAATTTTATCATTATCCTGATTCTCTAATTCCTGAATAATATGCAGATAAGTTTCTTGCGTAGTTGTCATACTAGAATGGCCTAACCGAGTCGCCACGCTGGCAATTGAAACACCAGCAAATAATAACAGCGAGGCATGTGTATGACGCAAACTATGGACAGTAATCACTGGAATCTGCGCACGTTTACATAAGACTTTTAAGCGACTATTAATCGTAGAATTAAAGACACGTCCTTTCACAAAAATTGGTTCCATTGGTGGCATATTTCTTATCAATTGAGAAAATTGCATTGCCGTTTGCCAGTCAATTTGTACTTTGCGTTTAGAAGATTCATTTTTTGTTGATTGGAAAAAACCAGTGGGGTTCTTATAATTCCATGTTTTTTCAATAGTTATTTTTTGTTTAGAAAAATCAAAATCTTTTGGCGTTAGCGCCAATGCTTCGGAAAAGCGTAGGCCCGTTTTAACTACCAATAAAATAAACCAATCCCAGTTTAGCTGCTCGCCTAACTCTAATTCTTTCAAAAGAGCTTGAACTTCAAATTGGTTTAAAAATTTTGATTTTTTAGGACGTGGTGTTTTTCCTTTAATGACAATTTTTCGTGTTGGATTTTTTGAAATAAGTCCTTCATCGACTGCATCTAAAATTGCTCCTTTTAATTGATGATGAAAATCCATGGTTGTCTGCCGTTCGTGGGTTAACGCATAGTCATTTAACAACTGCTGATACCGTTGCCGATCCAAATGTTTTACTTTTAAACCAGGTGCCAACTCAGCAAGCCGTTGTTCCGCAATATAATATTTTTGCAACGAAATATCCCGAATCGCCCCTACCTTATATAGCTCCACCCATTCACTAAAATACTCATGAAATAACTGCTCTGTTCTCTTTCTCTTAACCAAAATAAAACCTCCTCGATAATTGTTGATGAAAGAATCATCTTTTTTATTATCTCGGAGGTAGGAAAGTGTGTAAATATTCAGTTTTATATGAACATATTTTGGAGGTAAGATGTTTTCAAGTCCTTTAATTGCTCTAATTTATTTTGATGAAGAGTAATGATATCGTCTAATCGCTTAAAGAATATTCCCACTTTCTCTTGTTCTTCTTTATTCTGTGGAAGCATAATAATCAAATTTTTTACTATTGAACTGGATAAATTTCCTTGTCCTCCTTGAAGATAGGTAGAAATAATTGTATTTTTTTGTTTTCTTAGCCATTGAATAATTAAGTACGAATTGTCATTTTTGCTTGGACGTATTGCTAAAATAGCTTGGTTAATTGCACCTGTGATTTTAGATATCCCAACTTCTCCGCTTGTTGCACCATACAGTGCATAGAGGATATCCCCAACTTTAACCATCTTAGCTGATGAACTATTTAATCCATTTTCTGTAATAAACAATTCGGTTGAATCAGACGAAATTTCACCTGAACGGATAAATGGAATATCCCCACCATAATATTCAGATTTTCCTGCGGTAGGTGTGCCACCAGAGAAGGATTCTGTAATTTCTCCTAACTTACGATGCGCCCACTCCCCCTCAAAAGCAGCAAAACGAACCTTAGGTACTCGTTCATCTTTTGCAGGGAACATTACTTGCAAATACGCTTTCTTCAACTCTTTCAACTGCTCTAACTTACGCTGATGAAGTGTTATAGTATCATCTAATTGTTTTAAAAAGTTTCCAATCTTTCTTTGCTCCTCAACACTTTTAGGTACTGTGAGTTCAGTTCTTAAAAAATCAGATGCTGCAATATTCAAAAGCCCATGATTTCTTGCACCTTCAGCAGCATGTTTCGAGACTTCATGATACCAACAACTAGTATCATAATATTTTTCTAAAAAATTAGAATCTATATTTTTAGGTTTAAAAATAATATACAACGTTGATAAAACTCCCATATCATAACGATTTAAACGTTTTATAGCTCCCCACGGATAGCCATTTGAATAAGACTTATTATATGCAAATTCTCCATTATAAATTAGATAGTAACCACTAACATCTCGACTAGCAACGGATTTATTGAAAAATACATTCTGATCTATCAATCCTTCTTGAGCAGATATTGTTAAAGGTAGCGTTGATTTTAATTCTTTATTTTTACGAGTAACTCTTTCAACCACCCTCCCCAACTTACACAGTTCCCAAACACCTATCAGCGTAAATACAATCAACAAATTCAAATAATAATAATGTAAAACGATAACTTTTCATAACCTCAATTTTTCAAAAAAATAAATCCTTCCCAAAATCTTCAAACACAAACCACTAACTATCTGCTACTATAAAAGAAACAACTATCATTTGGAGGAAGTATGCGTAACAGAAAAATGTGGACAATTATCGTCAGTGGGTTATTTTTAAGTAGTATCATCGCGGGAATTTCAGGAGCGTTTTTAATCATTGAAGGAGAGCTAACGACTCTGCTCTGGGAGGTGTTGCCAGCGCAAATGAAATGGCCAATCCTCTATTATTTTGTCTTGTGTGTGCTAGGAGCGTTGGTATTGAGTTATCTGAAGAAACGCTTCGGACAAGTACCACAAACGGCGCATGAGGCTCTGACAGAATTGAAGGCGAAACAATCGGTCGATTATTCAGGAGTGTTTAGAAATTTATTGGCCGCCTTGGTAATTTTAATTTTCGGGGCTGGTGTCGGTCCTGAAGCCGCATTGTTGGGAGCAATTATTTCGTTGTCAGTCTGGCAATCTGATAAGTTACGGTACCTTTATTTTCATTATGACGAGCAAGAACAGCAAGCATTTTGGACAAAAATCCAGCGCTTGCTACATCCGCAACAGTTTGTTCAGCGCTACGACACGAGGCTCGCTCCTGCGGATAAAAAGAAACTGAAACAAGTGATGAACGGGTTATTTATTGTGAACGGGTTGGTGGTGTTTACCTTTTTAATGAAATTGGTGGGACACCCATCGTTTATTACGAAGTTAGGAACTGGAAAAATTGAAATGGCTTCGTTATGGCTGATTTTACCCGCTTTATTAACTGCTTTTGTGATTGGTAACGCCTATCAATGGTTGAAAGCTGCTCTGGCTAAACTATGCCAACCTTTTGAAGAAAAGCAAAGCATACTGGTAAGCTTTGGTGCAGCCTGTATTTTTCTTTTTGTTATTTTAATGCCAAGATTACTATTTTCAGGACAATCTTTTATGCATTTAGTTCCTAGTTTTGGTAGTCAACAAGCCTGGTATATCTTGGTGGTCGCTGCGATAATGAAACTAGTATTTTTACAAGTTTGTTTACAGACAGGTTGGATAGGTGGCGATATTTTTCCCGTCGTTTTTTCAGCTATTTTAATCGGGTTTGCGGTCGCACAATTTTTCCCAACAATTGACTCGCTTTTTGTTGTCGCAATTTTTGCTACGAGTTTAACAACCCAAATCTTAGGAACGATTCTTGTACCAGGCATTTTTGTGGGGCTCTTTTTCCCAATCACGCTTTGGCCAGTTGTAGTCCTTGTGTTATTTTTACAATGGCTATTGAAAAATAAAATTATTAAGAGTAACTAGAAGATACTAAAAAGAGGGAATAAAATGAACCTAACCCATCAAGACTTCAATCTGTTCAACCGAGAAATCTTCACATTTAAACAACTCAAAGAGCAACAAACATCAGCAGAAATCGATGCCTTAAAGCAAACCTACAAGCAACATTGGGAAAAGTGGAAAGCCTTAAACCTCGCAATCGCCCAAGGTTTACCAGCTGAACTCGGCATCACTAAGCCGAAAATTGAAAGCTGGACCAACGGCTGGAATTTACGCAGTCATTTCTGGGCTGCATATCGCAGTGAGCAACGCCAAGCGGAAAATGCTTGTCTGGCGTTGTTATTAAATAAAAAGCAATTTCAAGTATATTTGATGTTTCAACATTACAAAAGTGAGGAGCGGGCAGGCTCAGTAGTCGCTTACAATCAATTGCTTAATCGTTTAGAAGCTTGGAGCCAAACCATCGACTGTGAAGGCTATTATATTTGGCCGCAGGAGGAGCATGAACTAGTGGACCATTTGCCTTTAAAAGATTATTTAGCAGATGAAAAACAACGGAAAATTCTAGAAGAGCGGATAGGCAATCGCTCATTTCAGATCGGTAAGTTGTGGTTCGCGACGGAAAAGCTTGAAACGATTGAAGAAAAAAGTTGTCAGGCGCTTCAAGAATTAGCGCCATTGTATAACGCATTATCTGAAAAATGAACGAAACAACGTCTCTGACCAATTACCTGGTCAGAGACGTTGTTTGTGTTTTTATTGATTTAAATCTGTTAGTAGTAGCTCGTTAGAAACAGCAAAAGTAGTAACTTCTGTTAAAGCTGGATCCAAAGTGTATTTTGTAAATGAGGTAGTACTTTCTGGTTGGACATACATGGTTAGATTAGTCACATCATATCCTGACCAATAATGTGTGAAATCAGACAGAGAATTACTTTGACCTAAATGGCCAATTCCCCGAGGAATCATCACTGTTTGGAAGGCGCGATAGAGTTGCATAATCCCTTCAGAGCTATCAAATTCTTGGAGATTGTCAGAATAGTATAACGCACGAATGAAGCGTGACGGCGAAGTGAAGTCTCCTGGGATTCCTAATAGTCCGTAAGAAGTCCCACCTTCAATTGGGTCAAGTGTTGCGCCTGATTTTAAAGTGTAAGGTTCCTTAATAGCATAGTTGCGCATCCCGATATAGTTTCGTGCATTGGTTAAATGATAATTGTATTCTGGGCTGTTTGTGACTACGCCAATCGAATCATAAATGACGAACGCTCCGTTATCTGTTGGTTGCAAAACGATACTATTATTATTTTTATCATTAATGGTCCAGTGTAAGGTGAAATGAACTTCCCCCAATGAATCAAGTTGGAATTTTTGATCTAACAGGCCGATTTTTTCAAAAGCTACTTTTACTTCGTCAACGCTTTCAAAATTACTCAAAATATAAGCGAGAACTTCTTCTGCAATATGAGGTGTTAAACCACGCTCTGCTAAACTTTCAGCAGGTGCTGTTGAAGATTCCATTAAATATTGAATATCACCAGATAAGCCGGCTTCGTTGATACCATCTGTGATAGCAAGGCTGACGGTTTTACCATCGTTCGCTGGTTGATCTGTGCCTGACATTGCTAGTCCCATAAAGGCATATTTTGCCGTCCAAGGATTTAGTTGGCTATTTAGAACTGTACCTTTTGGAAATTGAGCAATTAGAGTAGGGATTTTTGGTGCAATTGGATCTTCGTTGCCAAAAAAGTCAAACGTAAAATCCATCGTACGTCCATAAAAAATATCATTTGTTTTGGAAATAATCTTGATGCCTGTACACATAATAGTTTCCCCCAATTAATGTAAGTTTGTGAAGCCTGTTTACTAGTTAAGCATATCATACTCTAGGAAACAGCGGTGGCTAAATTCCTAAAATATTAGACAATTTTGTCTAAATGAGGTGAAAAAAATTTTTTAGCGATTTCCTTCACAAAACACCTTATTATCTTTCCGAAAATATGATATCTTTAGAATGGAAATTTCATGAAAAGAGGATGCGAATGTTTAAAAAGTACACACAAATGATAAGGGATGAATTTAAAGGGTATAATCAAAAAAAATTGAAAAAAGATTTCTTGGCAGGTTTGACTGTCGCAGCCGTCGCGTTGCCGTTAGCATTAGCGTTTGGGGTCTCTAGCGGCGCCACTGCAGCAGCTGGCATGATCACGGCGATTATCGCTGGAATTGTGATTGGGAGCCTTTCGGGTGGGTTTTATCAAATTTCAGGACCAACAGGTGCGATGGCAGCTATTTTAATGTCAATTGCGGCAGTGCATGGCATGCAAGGGATTTTGTTGGCCACCTTTTTGGCGGGAATTTTCTTGCTTTTGGCAGGGATTTTGCGTTTAGGGAGCTTGACTTCTTTTATTCCGTCACCGGTCATTACCGGGTTTACTTCAGGAATTGCTATTATTATTGCGTTGGGGCAGCTTGATAATTTCTTTGGGGTTCGTTCAGAAGGACACAATTTAATTGAGAAAATCAGCAGTTATCGTTCATTGGGCTTTGATTTAAGTATACCAACGACGGTTATGTCGATTTTAGTGGTGCTTGGATTAGTATTCTTTCCGAAAAAGTGGAATGCGATGATACCAGCTTCATTGGTGATGATTATTTTAGCTACTTTAGCAACAGTGGTTTTTCAACTGCCAGTGGCCACTGTAGGGAAAATTCCGACAAGTATTTTTAGTGATACACGTTTAGAACTTGGTTCGCTTCAATTAAGTGCGTTTCAGGATATTTTGGTGCCTTCAATTAGCATTGCTATGTTAGGTATGATTGAAAGTTTGCTTTGTGGCGCTTCGGCTGGTCGCATGACAGGGAAACCATTAGACAGTAATCAGGAACTAGTGGCACAAGGAATTGGTAACTTAATTTTGCCATTTTTCGGTGGCGTTCCTGCGACAGCAGCGATTGCCCGCACGAGCGTAGTGATTAAATCTGGTGCGCAAACACGTTTAGCGGGTATTTTTCATGCAGTCTTTTTATTGTTATCGATGTTGCTTTTATCGCCAGTCATGTCTAAAATTCCCATGCCTGCGTTAGCTGGTGTTTTAGTGGTGACAGCGTGGCGAATGAATGAATGGTCGGTGATTAAAGAATTCTTCCAGAAACGTTTCCACACAGCTTTATGTTTGTTCTTCTTAACGATGGTAGCGACCGTTATTTTTGACTTGAGTTTAGCGATTGTTTTAGGGGTCTTAGCGGGTTGCCTGTTTTTCATTGCGAAAAGTGCCGTGATTACGATTAATGTTGAGGAAGTTGATTGGTCAAGAATGGGGCTAGTACCGACCGATTGTACGGAAAATTGGGTGGTAGTTTATTTGAGTGGCCCGTTATTTTTCATGTCTTCTGAACGATTGAAACAAACGTTACTGCAATTGGAAACAAAAAGTGGTGTAGTATTTTCAATGCGAGGAGTTCCTAGCATTGATAGTACGGCGCTAGATATTTTAGAAGAATTTTGTCTTGCAGCAGAAGGTCGCGGACAACAAGTTCAGTTTGCCGCTCTGCAACCAGAAGTTGAGAAAATGATTCGAACCATTCAAGGAAATCAAGAGAAAGAATACCATTTCTCAGTCGCAGAATTTTTACAAACGGTGCATGTTGCAGAACAATAATTCATTTTCAAATGAAATGTTCTATTTTCTATTGCGTGCTTAATGGGTGAAGAAATAAGAAAAATAAGTGGGGACTAAAACGAGTTTCTAGAGGAGTTCCTAAAAAATAATAAAGAGAAAACTTCTAAGTATGAAGTTTTCTCTTTATTATTTTTTTGGTTATTTATTGAATTACTTCTAGCATAACGTCTTTTTGATCATCCGTAACATTGCCTGCGTAGTTAGGAGTGATTAAAGATATCGAACCATTTTTATTGTTGAATAAGTATAAAGTGCCCGATCTATTTTGTTCATCGTTTGGAGAAATATTAGTTCCTAAAATTAATTCTGTATTTACTTTAACGGTGCGAATACTGTTATCGGCCGCTGAAAATATTCTAATCTCTTTTGTAGGAATTGTATTTATAGATAGCTCATATTTATTAATGGCTTCTTTCACTTGATCATTTTCAGCCCCAAACAATTTAGTTCGGAAGGTAGTAGTTGGTGTTGAATTTAAGTTCTCTAACGTAATTGAAGTTGGCACATTCATTCCTTTAAAATTAAATACGAGTGGATTGTTTAAGCTACTAAGATCGACAGCATAAGGTGTTGCTTCTAAAGAATTTGTTTCTTCGACATTTGTGGATACTTCATTTTTAGACTTTGACGAAGCCTGAGTGGTACTGGCACTTTCTGAAGCTTCTTTTAGTTTATTACTAGAGCTTGTTTCTGTGCTAGAACTGTAATGATTAGCACTGCTTTTCATTGATGTTGTATGATTGGTAGAATTTTCTTGTTTTTTAGGGTCATTCGCTTTTTGAGAACTACAACCTGTTAAAAAAATAACTAAAATAACACAAAATAATTTTTTCATACTATTCCTCCTATAGACGCTATAACTAATTTTATCTTACTTGTTAATATAACAAAAGAAATAATTATTTTATTTTCACGAATGCTCAAATTGTTTAAATCTGTAGTTTTTATACTTATTTTTGTTGCATTTGCAACAAAAATAAGTTAAAGTAATGACAATCATAAAATATTAGCGAAAGGAAGTGTCCTAGTGACAGATATTTTAAGAGAAATTGGCATGATTGCGCGGGCCTTAGATTCAATCAGTAATATTGAATTTAAGGAATTATCTTTAACACGAGGACAATATCTTTATTTGGTCAGGGTCTGTGAAAATCCTGGAATTATCCAAGAAAAGATCGCCGAACTGATTAAAGTTGATCGAACCACAGCGGCGCGGGCGATTAAGCGTTTGGAAGAACAAGGCTTCATTTATCGTCAAGAAGATGCAAGCAACAAAAAAATTAAGCGGATTTATGCCACAGAAAAAGGGAAAAACGTTTATCCAATCATTGTGCGCGAAAATCAACACTCGAATCAAGTTGCTTTGCAAGGCTTGTCAGAAGTGGAAATTTCACAATTGGCAGAGTACTTAGTCCGGATGCGTAAAAATGTCAGCGAAGATTGGGAATTTGTCAAAAAAGGGAACACTCGAAATTATTAAGGAAAGGACGACTGATTGATGGGAGAAATAAAACAATTAACAATAGAAGATGCACCAGCGTTACAAGAAATCAGCATTGAAACTTATACAGATACTTTTGGACCGTACAATACGCCAGAAAATATGCAAGCCTATTTAGTAGAAGCCTACAATTTAGAAAAATTACAAAAGGAATTGGCTAATCCCCACTCTGACTTTTATTTTATCTTGGTCGATAATCAATTAGCTGGCTACATGAAATTAAATCGTGAGAGGGCACAAACGGAACCGATGGGGCCAGAAAAGCTCGAGGTTGAGCGATTGTATATTTTACCTGCGTTTAAAGGAAAGAAGCTGGGAACACAATTGTTAGAACTGGCGGAAGAGAAAGCTCGTGAATTTGGTAAAAAAGCACTGTGGCTAGGTGTCTGGGAACACAATGATGCGGCGCGGGCATTTTATAAAACGATTGGCTACGGTTATTATAGTCAACATTCGTTTTTTATGGGAGACGATGAACAGACGGATTTTATTTTGTTAAAGGAATTATAGTAGAGAAAAGTGAAAATAATCAAAAGGTGATTATTTTTACTTTTTTTATTTTTATATAAAAAAATTATATTATTTTTTTGTTTTTTAGGTTTCGTTTATCTTTAAAAGGCTCTTTAGTTAAGTTTTTTTGTTTATATAAAATTTTTTTTAAAATATAATTTTAAACCTTATTAAATTCATTGTTAGTGAAAAATATTTTGATTTTAGTTATCATTTTATTTATAATTGATTTAGTTTGATGTGGGTAAAAAATGAAAAGGAGTGATGAGGAAATATGGTAAAAATTGCATCCAATCAAGGCACTGCCCAAAAGGCAATTGCCGGGATCAAGAATGTATCTGTGAGTAAAAATCAAACATGTCATTTAGGAGAAAGCAATATTTCAAGTATGAAAAAAGGGGTTAAAGTCAGTAATCAACTGCTCAATCAATTAGCAAAAGTAGTCAATGGTGTCAACGCACAAGCTAATAAATTCCCTAAATTAGCGGCAACGATGGCGGCTAGAGATAGCCAAACAACGTTTAAATAAGGAGAAACGATGGAAAAGGATACGAATGAAAAATTAAGAAGGAACTATGCGGAACAGATTGTCGAAAAAGAACGAGCGATGGATCAATTGTCGAAGGAAAAGAAGCAAATCCAAACCATTTTTGGTACACTAGAGTATGAACTAACTAGAAATTTTCGCGAACTTGAGCAACTCAACGCAGAAGTGATTCATAAAGGCGGTAAGTCGACGCGTTGGGAGCAAGAGGAGCTCTCTGGAAAACAACGCTATTTAAAGGGCTTTTTACAACAACAGACACATGAATTAAGTCAAAGATACACAAAAGCAACCGCACAATCGAATGAAGAACGACTACAGCTCCAAAGAGAAAGGAGTCGGTTGTCATGGGATTAATCTACTCCAGTAGCGATTCTTCAGCAATGATGCGTGCGCTGTCCAGCAACCTATCAGTTGCCCGAACAACCACCAGTGAGCTAACAGCAGGTTGTCAGCAACTAATCGCAGCTATTGACGGTCATACATTGTCTGGTGCTGCCTATAATGCGGGAAAAGGGCTATTTTCAGAATTAGTGATTCCGACGATTCATCGAATGACTGCCGCCGTTGATAATGTCCAAAGTGATTTGGCCAAATACAGCGCTGCGGATGCGTTTATTGCCAGTGAAGGTTTTTTAGATGAAGACAAACTCAAATTAAAAATAAAAATCATGAAAGCCAACCAACAATTGTTGCACGATTCTGCTAGGGCAGTCGCCACGCTAGCCCATAGTCAGCCGATTCCAGGAATTTATGAACTCTTACAAAATGCCCAACGGACCTTTATTAAGATGGCAGAAAGCATGCAACAGGACATTGATAAGCTCCACAAGCAAATACAAAAGCTCAATGAGTTTGATCGACAAACTAAAAACCTGTTCGCCACTAGCTTAGAGGAAATGCAGTTGGCGATGCAAGGCATCTTAGTCCTGAATGAAACAGCTGTCAAAAGCAACGGTCTCTACACCTTGCCAAGTGGTGTGGATAAAAGTTACTTTACGGAAATTAAAAAAGAAGCTTCTACGGTTCTTGAAACAGCCAAACCAAAAATAGAGCTAATCAAGAAAACCGACAGTCTAGAAGAAATCAGCAGAAAAACCATTGCTTGTGCAAATATAGGCATTAATCCTTATACAGGAAAGAAAATTAGTCAAAAAGAAGCAAATAAATTCAAGTATGCGGCGTGGGCAGGCACACTAACAGAAGTTGGTAATGTGGTGCTAGGTGCACGTGCTGGGAAAAAGCTGCTTCAAGATTGGATGGACTGGATGATGTTGGTAGTATAAAGAAAGGAAGCAGTTATACTAAGAATATCTTAAAAGGAAACAAAGTTGGAAAGAATTATACGTTAGATAAAAATAAAAATGTTGGGAATGTGACGTATAAGAAAGCCAGTGGTTTTGAATTTGGTAACGTAAAAAAATTAGAAATTCATTTTTCAAAACATGGTTCAGAAATGAGGCAAGCTTTAAACAAAAAAGACTATTCAGTAGCTGATTATCTAAGAGATGCAAATCACGTTATTAAAAAAGGTCAATTTGTTCCAGAAATGAATGGATATATAAAACTTGTTGGTGGTGAAGGTAGCGCTAAGTATGCATTTGTAGGGATAGATAGAGCAACAGGTAATATAACAACTTTACATTTGAAGTCTGTAAAAGAACTTGCTAAAAAGGCGCCTAGTTTAGGCGTAAAACCATAGGAGAGTATATAAGATGATTATTGTAAAAAAAGTGAATTGGATAGATGAAAATTATGGAGAAGCAGACATTTTACTTTCAGATGGTACTTATTCTGTAAATTGTTTTTGTAGTGACTGTAATTTTTCAGAAGGTGATACATTTTCAGGTATTCTTTATGGATTTGATGTTAAAAATATTGTGAAAAGTTTCAACGAAGGATATGCAATAGATGAAAAAAAAGATAACTACTATATTCAAGGTAAGGTTGTAGATAGGAAAAGTGAGATTTTACAAATTGGGGAGTTCTTAATAGATTTATCTGATGGTAATATCCCTAAAGACATTAAACAAAGTGACTATGTAGAAGCTAATATTTCAAGAATAGATATCTATTGAATGATAATAAATTGGTACTTTATCGTAAGATTGGGGATTAATAGAAAAACATAACCTAGCGTAGACAAGTTAGTTGTAATTTCAGCATAAGCACTTTAGTTAGAAAATATAAAATTTATAAAAAGGGATTCTAAAAGTGGTTCTGACTTTATCAATAAACAGTTAGAACCACAATGTCTTAAAAATACATGTATTTATCATAAGAAATTGATAAAACTTACTCTACGGAAATTAAAAAAGATACTAAAAATGAAGTGACTGACAAACAATTATTAGAAGGCTGTACGATTATTCGTGTTCATGATAAATCACGCGACTTTGAGTATTGCATGTTAGAAAAAGACGGCTATTCCTACCGAATAGACGAGAAAAAACTATCAGGAAACTTAGCTTCTCTAGTAAAAAAATATGACTTAGATGTAGTAGAACTGACGTCAAAGGAACTGACTACCCGAGTCAATAATCAGCAGAAAAAAGGCTATAATTACTTTGAAAAAGATGACAGAGTTTTTGGATTAGGTCTCCTGTCAAAAGGCCAAGGAGTTATGGATGAAATCCAAGAATCAGGTGTGTGGGATTCCTTGTGGATGTTAGGAATGGGCGTTGCTTCGGCAAGAAATGCGCAGACTTTTTCTAAGAAAGTCAGTGTGGCTAGTGTTCCAAAGAACTCAAGAAATAGTACCCAATATCAACAATATAAAAATGAATTAATGAAAGGTGATATAATCGAAAACTCAAAACCTATTATATCTAGTTCTGATTTAAAAGACACTAAGGTAATTTCTGAACTTACTAAGAACGGGAGTTCCATGTCAGACTGGGCAAAAATGGAATCAACATATAGTTATGAAACGTCAATGGGGAAAGGAAAGGTTCACTATTATCAGAATTTAAAAACTAGTGAAACTAGTTTTTATGATGTGAAAATGAAAGTACCAATTCCTAAAGACCTTAAAATTAGGAATGGACTTATTGATGATTTTTGGATCATAGACTTGGATAATAATTTTATACCGAAGGGGGTTAGATAATATGATTGTAAAAGTAATTTCTAACAAAGAAAATAGGGATATTACTCTTAATAAACTCTATCCAGTTCTTATAAAAAAAGAAAATGAAATTAGAATAGTGGATGATTTTGGAGGGTTATCAATATATGGACTTACAGACTTTCAAGTTTACAAAGAAAATGTTGGTTCGTATATTAAAGATATGAATTTATTAGTTTATGAGCTAGTCGATTATCCCACTTTTTTAGAAAATTATTATAATGATGACAAAAAAGCTAGAGATAATGTAAATAAGAGTCGATTAAACATCTTTGAAGAGGATTTAAATGAAGATGAGCTTGTTGAACTAATTACATCAGAAGCTTATTCAAGTGATGAAAAAATTATATTTATTGAAGCGATGGAAAATAAAATAAATGATACATCAGCCAAAGTATTAGCTAAATATTTTCAAAATAATCACAATATAGAACCAGAAATGTTGTTGCCTATTTGTAAACTTTTATATAAGTATCAGAACCAAGAAGTTTATGATTTATTTTTAAATTTTATTAGCGATGATACAATTAATAATGATTCTATGCAAAATATAATTATTGAGTATTTCAACAATTATAATTAAAAAAGGCGCTTTACTATTAAGCAATAACTCACTAATCAAGTTTCAAATAACTACCAAAAGCTAACTGTATATTCATTAAAAATAACTAGAGTGGTTGTGGTTTGAATTAACTGTAATCACTCTATTTAAAGTAAATATAAAATCTAAAATCATGAAAGCCAACCAACAATTATTGCACGATTCTGCTAGGGCAGTCGCCACATTAGCCCATAGTCAGCCAATTCCAGGAATTTATGAACTCTTACAAAATGCCCAACGGACCTTTATTAAGATGGCTGATAGTATGCAAAAAGACATTGACAAGCTCCACAAGCAAATACAAAAGCTCAATGAGTTTGACCGACAAACCAAAAACCTGTTCGCCACTAGCTTAGAGGAAATGCATTAGAAACAAAGATTTCTGATAAAATCAGAAATCTTTGTTTATTTTTTTGATTAAAATTAAGCGATTTTTTATTTTCAAAATGTTATTTTTTAAAACGTAAAAATTGAAAAAGAAGATTTTGAATCTGTGAAAAGTTGTCGATCTTGTGAGAAAACTCTTTTGTCAGTGTCTTTTTTCAGGATGGGTCTCTTCCTGAAAATCCACTTCAGTTTATCTGTTTTGTGTGTTTTTGATTAAAAAACGTTGTGTTGGATTTCATTTAACTGTATAATTTATTTATGTCATTTTTAATAATAAGCGTATTTTAGCATTTGAAAAGAGAAGTTGTACATAATATGTGAATAAAAAGATTTGTTTCTTACTTTCTAGAGTGAGAAGACGATATAAAAAAGGTTGCTATTTTTTCGTTCAAAGTGAACAAAGAATCATTTGTTATTTAGTTGGGGTAACTAATGATTGTTGTTATAAAAAGCGCTTACAATTCGTGTGATGAGAGTAGTACGCATGTTTGTGCAAAAGTGACAAAAAAGAGAAGGCAGGGTGTTTTAATAGAAAAAAAATTTAATAAAAAGGAGAGTTTGTCGTGGAGAAAAATGTGTCTCAAGTAACAGCTCAAGAAGAAACAGCGCTGAAAGCACGTGGCTACAATGAGGATTTGTTGCCAAGTAGCCCGAAACAACGGACAATGGGCGCGCGCAATTTTTTTACATTATGGATGGGTTCGATTCATAATATCCCGAATTATGCAGCAGTGGGCGGCTTTATTTTCTTAGGTTTATCGCCGCTGCAAGTTATGCTGGCAGTTGTGTTAAGCTCATTCATTGTAGCAACTTTCATGAATTTGAATGGCGTGGCTGGCTCTAAATATGGCATTCCTTTTGCGATGCACTTACAGTCTACTTACGGCAGTCTCGGGGCAAAACTGCCAGGGTTCTTAAGAGGTTGTGTGGCCGCGATTGCTTGGTTTGGTCTGCAAACATTTACAGGATCGCTGGCTTTATTAATTATTCTCGGGAAATTTTGGCCGAACTTTTTAGAAATTGGTGGATCATTCCAGTTTTTTGGTCTCAGGCTACCTGAATTAATGGCGTTTACTCTTTTCTGGCTCTTAAATGTGGCAATAGGTTTCGGTGGTAGCAAAATTTTGAACCGGTTTACCGCCATTTTAAGTCCGTTGATTTATGTCGTTATTATTGGATTAACGATTTGGGCCATTCGAGCTGGGGGCGGTTTAACACCAATTTTGTCCTATCAAGTTTCTGGTGCGATTCGTTCAGTCAATCCACTGGTGGCGTATCTGATTATTTTTAACTCGGTTGTGGCCGTTTGGTCAGCGCCTGGTGCGAGTGTGGCGGATTTTACTAAGAATGCGCGCTCGACACGTGCTCAGGTTGTGGGGCAAACAGCAGGTTTAGTTGTTGGTTATGGGATTTTCGCTTTTTCCAGTGTGGTTATTCTGTTAGGTGGTTCGCTGTATTTTGGGATTCAAGAATGGAATATTTTAAACATTATTGATCGTTTAGATAATGTGGCGGTGGTGGTCTTAGCCATGTCGGTTTTCTTATTAACGACTATTTCAACGAATGCAACAGGGAACATCATTCCGGCAGGTTATCAATTGGCGGCGCTGTTTCCTAAAAAAATGACGTATAAAAAAGGCGTCATGATTGCCAGTGTTATTAGCTTTCTTATTATGCCTTGGAAACTGATGGAAAACGCCGATAGTATTTTTATTTTTCTGAACGCAATTGGGGCTGTTTTAGGACCAGTCGCTGGTGTGATGATTGCGAATTATTATTTTGTTCAAAAGCAACAAATTGATTTAAATGCTTTATACGTAGATAAACACAAAAAAGAGGAAGCCAATCCCTTTTACGGATTAAACAAGCCAGCGTATGTCGCTACTATTCTGGCGTTGGTTCTTTCCTTAAGTGGTCAATTTATTCCACAGGTTAAAATCATTGCTGATATTTCGTGGTTTGTGGGCTTTGCCACAGGTTTTGTGCTGTACTTAGTGTTAAAAAAATGGACTTGGGATTCAAAAAAAGTGAAAGAAACAGCTTATCAGGAGGGAAAATAAATGCAAGCAGAGTTAGTGATTAAAAACGGGTTAGTTATTTTAGAAACTGGAGAAGTCATTACGGATGTCGCCGTTCAAGAAGGAAAAATCGTAGCGATTGGGCAAGACTTGTCAGGAGAACGTGTGATTGATGCGACGGGTTTAGTCGTTAGTCCTGGGATGGTGGATGCTCATGTTCATATTACCGATCCTGGTGGTGGTTACCGCGATGAATGGGAAGGGTATGTCACAGGAACGGCCGCTTGTGCCAAAGGGGGCGTGACGACTTTTATGGAAATGCCTTTAAATCAGATTCCAGCAACTGTGGATAAGACCTCTCTTGAGATCAAATACAAGGCAGGAGAAAATAAACTAAAAGTAGATGTAGGGTCATTTGGCGGCGTGGTCCCGACCAATTTGGCTGGTGGGATTCAGGAACTTGATGAAGGAGGCGTTTCCGGCTATAAATGCTTTTTAGGAACGTGCGGCGATCGTTCAATTGAAGGAGATTTTCAAAATGTCGACGATTATTCACTATATGAAGGAATGAAACAAGTTGCCAAGACTGGCAAAGTGCTAGCAATCCATGCAGAAAATGCACCAATTACGGATAAATTAGGCGCGTTAGCTTATCAAAATGGCGAAACGACTTTAGCGGCATATGTAGCTACACGTCCTGTGTTTACCGAAGTTGAAGCGATTCAAAAAGCCATTTTATTTGCCAAAGAAACAGGTTGTCGGATTCATATTTGTCATGTGGCTTGTCAAGAAGGTGTGGAAGAAGTTTTAAAAGCCCAAGCAGAAGGGGTAGATGTGACTTGTGAAACATGTACGCATTATTTATATTTTACCACGGATGAACTTGATGCCATTGGTCCAGTTGTCAAATGTTCGCCGCCGATTCGTGACGCGGATCAACAAGCCGCATTATGGAACCACGTGCAAACAGGCGGCATCGCGTTTGTAACCTCTGACCATTCTCCTTGTACGCCAGACTTAAAAGATACAACCAATGCTTTTGAAGCTTGGGGCGGCATTTCTGGTGTTCAAAATAACGTCGATGTGTTATTCGATGAAGCCGTCCAAAAACGTGGTTTATCCTTGAAACAATTCGCGGATATGATTGCAGCAAACCCAGCTGACCGTTATCACTTAGCGCAAAAAGGCCGCATCAGCATTGGTAAGGATGCCGATTTTGTACTAATTAAACCTAATGCGCCGTATATCTTAAAAGCAGAAGATTTAGAATACCGAAATAAAATTAGTCCTTACATTGGTCGTGAAATTGGGGCCCAAGTGATTCAAACAATTTTAAGAGGCGAAACAATTTACGCACAAGAAACTGGAGTAACTGAGGCATTTAACGGCGTATTTATCAAAAATTAAACACTTATTTTAGAAATGTAAAGGGACAGAAGCGTGATTGAATTAGCGCCTCTGTCCACGAGTTAGAGGGTGTTCATTGGTTGTTTCGCACAAAAAAAGTCTTAATTTTGTTTGATAAGTACAATGAAGATAACTAGGGAAACGTTTACAATCAGAGTGTAATCAGTCAGGAGGTTTTGTGATGGACTTGGAAAAAGTTTTAAAACAAAGAATCGAAGAGTTGTCAGCAATTGGGAGTGATCCTGCAGGAGGGATGACACGCTTACTTTATACAGATTCGTGGTTGGCAGCACAAAAGTATGTGCAAAGCCAAACTGAGGCGTTTGGACTGGAAACGCAATTTGACGAAGTCGGGAATCTGTTTTGTCGAGTGGCAGGAACGGAATTTCCTCAGGAAACGATTTTAACTGGGTCACATATCGACACAGTAGTTAATGGTGGGACCTTAGATGGTCAATATGGTGTCATTGCTTCCATGACGGCTGTTCAATATTTATTAGACAAATATGGGAAACCACGGCGTTCTTTAGAAGTGCTTTCCATGGCTGAAGAAGAAGGGAGTCGTTTTCCAACGGTTTTCTGGGGAAGTAAAAATGTCGTTGGTGAAGCCAAACGTGAAGAAGTAGTCGACATCTCTGACAACGAAGGTAAAAAGTTTGTTGATGAGATGCATCGCCAAGGCTTTGATTTTCGGCAGGAGCAAACTAGACGTGAGGACATTGAAGCATTTGTCGAAATTCATATTGAACAAGGCAATATTTTAGAGAACGAAAAGCTCCAAGTCGGTGTTGTTCATAGTATTGTGGGGCAACGTCGCTACACGGTTAACTTAAAAGGGCAAGCCAATCATGCAGGCACTACGCCAATGAGTTACCGTCATGATGCGGTGTACGGTTTTGCTAAAATTTGTGCAGAAGCCATTGATCGTGCGAATGAAATTGGTGATCCGTTAGTTTTAACATTCGGCAAAGTCATTCCGAAACCCAATACAGTCAACGTGGTGCCTGGAGAAGTGGAATTTACAATTGACTGCCGTCATACCGACGCTGCTTTTTTACGACATTTTACAGGTGAATTAGAAGAACGGATGAAGACAATTGCTCAAGAATTAGGCTTAACGATTGCGATTGACCGCTGGATGGATGAAGCCCCTGTACCGATGAATCAAGCAATTGTAGAAGTTATTGAACAAAAAGCCAAAGAAGGCAAGTATCAGTATCGTATGATGCATAGTGGTGCTGGGCATGATTCGCAAATTATTGCGCCCCATTACCCGACAGCGATGATATTTGTGCCAAGTATTGGTGGGATTAGTCATAATCCAGCAGAAGCAACGGCATTTCCAGATTTGGTTGAAGGCGTCAAGCTTTTAGCAGATACCTTATATGAATTAGCGTATAAATAAGATAGAAAAGGAAGAATTGTGATGGGTTATAAAAATAATCGAGTTGGTTACCAAAAAGAATTGTTAACATCAAGAGCTGTGATAAAAAAAGACAATTACGCCATTATTCCCCATGATGGTTTGGTGCAAAATGCAGTACCTGGTTTTGAAAATGTCGATATTTCCATTTTGGGATCGCCTAAATTAGGTGCGACATTTGTGGATTACATTGCTACGTTTCATAAAAATGGTCAACAAACAACTGGTTTTGGTGGCGACGGGATTCAAACGTTGGTTTATGTCATTGACGGTCGTTTGCGCGTTTCAGATGGTCAAGAAACCCATGAGCTTGAAGCCGGGGGCTACGCCTACTTTACGCCTGAAATGAAAATGTATTTAGCGAACGCACAGGAAGCGGACACAGAAGTTTTCTTATATAAAAAACGCTATCAGCCGTTGGCGGGCCATCAACCTTATAAAGTGGTTGGGTCAATTCATGACCAACAACCCGAAGAATATGAAGGAATGACAGACGTTTTACTTTGGAGTTTATTGCCGAAAGAGTTTGACTTTGATATGAATATGCATATCTTATCTTTTGAACCAGGCGCTAGTCATGCCTATATTGAAACGCATGTCCAAGAGCATGGTGCGTATTTAATTAGTGGCCAAGGGATGTACAATTTGGACAATGAATGGTATCCAGTGGAAAAAGGGGACTATATTTTCATGAGTGCCTATGTGCCACAAGCAGCCTATGCGGTTGGCCGTAAAGAACCGCTAATGTACGTTTATTCCAAAGATGCCAATCGTGAACCAGAATTATAACGAAAAGCCGAATGTAAAGTAATGACCTCGGAACAATAGGATTTGAACACGCAGTGGTGAACGGTAGAGTCCTTTTTCTTGGTAGACGTTACTTTTATTCGGCTATTTTCCTGTTAATTATTTTTCTGAAAGCTCTAGCGCTACCCGTAAGAGTAAACTCGTCTCAGGCTCTTGAATAGAGGTGTCTAATAATTTTTCACATTGATTCATGCGATATTTAATGGTGTTTCTGTGAAGGTAAAGAGCGTTGGCCGTTTTAGTAATTTCGCAATTGAAATCTAAAAAAACTTTCAAGGTTTTTCGTAATTCTTGTAACGTCGGTTCCGTCGGATAGGCCAACTCTTTCAATTGTTGCTGGCAAAAGTATTCAACATCTTCAGTGCCAATCTTTTCAAAAAGTCCAGCTAGGCCTTTGGGATGGAACAATTGCACAGTCGCTGGTTTTTGAGCGTGTAAAGAAGCCTCTAATGTCGAGGAAGCTTCAATATAAGAATTAGGCAAATCTTCTAGGTTTTCATAAGCATTGCCTAAAGCAAAGCGAATGGTAATAGGCAAAGCCTGTTGCAAACGTTCAGCGAGGTTTTGCAAAATCATCAAATGGTCATTTTTCTTAGATTGAAAAATCAAGATACTTTTATTTTGATTTTTTAATTTAAACAAGGCGACATCTGGCAGGATTTCCGGCAATTGTTCTTTGAGCCATTGGAAAATTAGTTGCCCTTCCGCTTGCTGATAACGAATATGGGTTTCATTTTCTGGTTTAGTCACGCCGTAGACAATCGCTAATTGATAATAATCACTGTTGATTAAACGATAATTTTTCCAAAGTTCCAACCAATTTTGATGTTTACTCAGCGCTTTTTGATGTGTATCAAGCAAGCGGTCCAAAAAGTCTGTTTTGAGATGTTCAAAAGATTCAGCAATTTTCTGGTTTTTAAATAACATAAAAGTCAAAACTAAAATGGCCTGATCAATGGCAAATTCAGAAATAGGATAAGGAATCTGTTCAGGAGATAAGACCAATAAATAATAGGGAAAATAATCGTTCACACGAATTGGAAAGCCAGCTACTTGAATGTTTTCTTGTCGCTCATCCTGTAAACGAAAGATTTTCTTTTCTTGTGCCAATTGTTGAAAGTGGTCTTTTGATAATTGTTCGATGAAAAACTCCGCCGATTTTTGATTGCCATAAAAATAATTCGAGTGGGCAATCACCTGTTGCCAAGGACTTAATAAAATAATTGGCGCATTTAAAATTTTCGCAAATTCAGCGATGAAGCGCGTAGCATCAACATCTTGCATTAATAATGTTGAAAAACGCTTTTGTATGTCAAATGCTACAGACATCTGTTCGGTTTTGCTATCACGAAGATAGCCTACAATTTCATGCAACAACCCGCCTAGTGGCTGTGTGCTAGGAATTTTAATCAGGGGCAAATCAACGGCACTGGCATAGGCAACAATTTCGGGTGAAATTTCGTCAAGGAACCGCCCAACTTTGATTCCTAAAGCCGTACATTCTGCTTGTTTTAACGAGTCAATAAAAGGTTTCAATTTTTCTTGATCATCTTTATAAATCATTGCCGTTGTTAAAATCATGACATTTTTAGGGATAAAATCAGCCACATCAGGTGTTTCCGTGATTTCTACACTTTCCAAGGGCTGTGTTAAGTTTGAGTGAGACGATAATAATTGTAAGTCAGAAAATCTTGGTAAAGCCAAGACCTCAGCTAATATTTTCATCACAACAACCTCCTTTTTTTATAGTATAGCGAAGAATAAAAAGGAGTACAAAAGATAGTTATTGAATATGTCTAAAAAACAAAGTCAAAATAGTGCAAATTGAACAATGAATTTCTGGGTTTTTCCAAAGATAATAAAAGAGAAGAATTAAAAATGAAGTGAGGGATTACTATGTATCAACAACCAAATTTTGTACGGCGAACAATCATGACGCCGGGACCAGTCGAAGCCCATCCATCGGTACTTCGTCAAATGGGTCAACCAATTTTAGGGCAATTCGATCCAGAATTTCTACAAATTATGGATGAAGTTCGGGAAATGATTAAAGTACCTTTTGCCACAAAGAATCAACAAGCCTTTGCCATTGATGGCACGTCACGTTCAGGCTTGGAAGCGGGGTTATTTGCATTGATTGAGCCAGGTGACAAAGTGCTTGTGCCTGCGTATGGCCGGTTTGCTTATTTATTAGGTGAAATTTGCGAACGCGCCCGGGCCGAAGTCATTTATTTAGAAAAGGACTGGCTCGCACCGTTTGAACAAACAATGGTGATTGAAGCGATTAAAGAACATCAACCAAAAATTGTTGCGATGGTCCACGGCGAAACGGCGAATGCACAAATGCAACCGCTGGATCAAATTGGCGCCTTTTGTCGGGAAAATGAAATTTTCTTCGTAGTAGATATGGTGGCGACTTACGGCGGTGTCGAAACAAAGGTCGATGATTGGAAGATTGATATTGCGGTAGCAGGCACTCAAAAATGTGTCAGCGTACCTTCAGGTCTTTCTTTGATTACTTACAACCAACGTGTGGCCGACTATCTGGCGGGCCGTTACCAAAAAGAGTTAGGGCTTGGCGCGGATGCGCGGAATGAACGGTTCATTCAAAGTAACTACTTGGATTTATCGCAATTAGAAAAATATTGGGGGCCAGAGCGCTTAAATCACCATACAGAAGCGACTACAATGATTTATGGTCTACATGAAGGGTTGCGCTTGTTACTTCAAGAAGGCATGGAAAATGTCTACGCACGTCATCGGAAAAACGATCGTATTTTAGTTGAAAGTCTGCAAAAAATGGGCTTAGAAATTTTCGGGAAGTTAGACACAAAAACACCAACAGTCATTCCTGTGGTCATTCCAGAAGGAATTGATGGTGAAAAAGTGCGGAGCTTATTACTGGATCATTTTAAAGTTGAAATTGCCTCTTCCTTCGGTGATTTAAAAGGAAAAATTTGGCGGGTCGGTAATATGGGTTACAGCAGTCGCGAAGACAATGTGTTGCATTTTTTAAGTGCCTTTGAGACTGTATTGAAACACCAAGGCTATCAATTTGAAGGCGGTAGCGGTAGTACTCATGCATTGGCTGAGTATTTAAACTAAAAAAGAAGGTAGGACAAAGGTCACTACGTAAAAAAGCGTAGTGCTTTTGTTCCTTGTGAAACGTTAACCAAAAAAATGATTGGTGGAGGAAAAGAAAATGACAGACAAGACAAAAAGTTCGTTGGCTTATTGGAAAAAAATCGTTATTTTACTATGTATGGGCTGGGTAACAATCTGGATTTATCGTTCCGCGCTTTCTCCCGTTTATCCACAAATTCGTGCGTCTCTAAATGGTAACGCTTCCGATACGGCCCTAGGGTCCATTTCTAGCTTTTATTTTCTCGGTTACGTAGTCATGCAGATTCCTGCAGGCTTCTTGGTAGACAAGATTGGGAAAAAACGTGTATTAATTCCAGGCTTTATCTTGTTTGCGCTGGCAGCATTACTGATTGCCCAAGCCCAAACGATTGGAACAATTTACTTAGGTAGCTTATTGGCAGGCTTAGGATGTGGTTCTTTCTATGGCTCGGCTTACTCGTTGACGTCGCAAAACATTCCTCAAGCCAAAAAAAGTTTTGCAACAGCTATTGTCAACAGTGGTTCAGCCGTTGGTTCAGGTTTAGGGATGATTTTATCTAGTTATTTAGTTGCCCAAAAAGGATTGCCTTGGCAAGTGATGATGTACATTTCCGCCTTTATGATTATTTGTATGTTAGTGGCTTTTCAAGTGATTATTCGCAATCATAAAGAAGACATGGCCTTGATTCAGCCAACCGTTGTTGATGAAAAAGATAACGGAGCGGTAAAAGAAAAAGTGCCCTTTAAAAAACTGTTTGCGCCACATATGCTATTTGCGTATATTTTATATTTTGGCACTTGTTATGCATATTATATGATTGTGACTTGGTTACCTAATTTTTTAAGTACCGAACGTGGTTTCCAAGGAGCGGCGATAGGATTATCCTCTTCGCTGGTCGCATTTGCCTCTATTCCAGGAGCGTTATTTTTTAGTCGGTTGGCGGATAAGTACATGCATAAAAAAGTTCAATTCATCGTTGTTTTAGAATTTTTAGCAACAGCCATGCTTTTGTTAACTGTACAAGTAAGTAATGCGACGTTGTTATTAATTGCTTTAATTATGTATGGGTTCTTAGGAAAATTAGCTGTAGAACCGATTATTATTTCTTGGCTAGGTGAAAATGCACCAAAAATTGGAATTGGCACTACTTTGGGCGTGTTTAACTTTTTCGGCATGATGTCATCTGTGATCGCCCCAGCTTTGACTGGGAAAATTTCTGACACAACTGGTTCGAAAGTCATGGGCTTTTATATCGCCGTCGTGATTTTACTAATTGGCACGATTCTTTTTATGCTTGTCAATTTAAAAAAACGCGGGGCAGATTCGTCTAATAAATAAAAATAAAACAACGCAAACTTATCTTTCGCTGAATAAGTTTGCGTTGTTTTACTTTTTGACAATCATATTGATTGCTTGTGCTAATCGCTCTTCTTGTTCTTTAGGGTCTTTTTCAGGATTTTCAAAGCAATGCTTTAAATTCTCCGCAACAATCATCCCCATCACGCGATCAATACTAGAACGGACCGCACTCAACTGAGTGATAACATCGATACATTCTTTTTCTTCATCAATCATTTTTTGAATCCCGCGAATTTGACCTTCTGTGCGGCGTAAACGATTCAGCACTTTCTTTTTTTCTTCAGTCATTTTGCCCCTCCTTAAGAGTAGTGATTGGTTTAAAATATACCTACACGAGGTATTTTTGTCAACTATCTTTTCTTTGAATCTAAAAATGGCAGAAATCTCTTCAGTTGACAAGTCTAACTTTTTCATGTTAAATATACCCCATAAGGTATATAAGAGAAGGAGAAAAAGATGTTATTTCAATTGTTTAAAAAAACGCCAAGTATTTCAACAAAGGAATTGCAGTCACGTTTATCTAAAGAGATAACGTTATTAGATGTCCGAACACCTAGCGAATACCGAGCAGGGCATATTCCACAAGCGATTAATGTCCCACTTAACAAAATTCCCGCCTACAACAAACCCGCTAACGAGGTCTATGTGATTTGCCAGTCCGGCATGCGCAGTAAAAATGCGGCCAAAATTTTAGCGAGAAAAAACTATCACGTGATTAACGTTCGTGGCGGGATGTCCCAATGGTCTGGTCAAATTAAAGGAGGAAAATAAATGAAAATTGTAATTATCGGAGGCGTGGCTGGTGGTATGTCAGCAGCGACACGTTTACGTCGCTTAATGGAAGATGCTGAAATTGTTGTCATGGAAAAAGGCCCTTTTGTTTCATTTGCAAACTGTGGTTTGCCTTACTACGTTTCTGGCGAAATCGCAGAAAGAGAGCAACTGCTTGTTCAAACACCCGAAGCGTTAAAGGCACGGTTTAATTTAGATGTTCGTCCTCACCATGAAGTGGTGGCGATTGATCCAATAGAAAAAGTGATCACAGTGAAACATGAAACAGAAATTTTAACAGAACACTATGACAAATTAATTTTATCACCAGGGGCGAAACCTTTTGTGCCACCAATTACAGGATTGGCAGAAGCCAAAAATGTTTTTTCATTAAGAAATGTTCCTGATTTAGATCAAATTATGACAGCCTTGACACCAGAAACAAAACGAGCCGTCGTGATTGGCGCAGGCTTCATTGGCTTGGAAATGGCAGAAAACTTGCAAAAACGCGGATTAGAAGTCACTCTCGTGGAAAAGGCACCCCATGTTTTACCGCCATTAGACGAAGAAATGGCCGCTTTTGTCAAAACTGAATTAAGCAAAAACAATGTTCAAGTAATTACGGGACAATCCGCGGTTGCTTTTGAAGAAGAAGGGCAAGTGATTCGCTTAGAAGACGGTCAAACATTAGCTTCTGATTTAACCATTTTGTCGGTGGGTGTCCAACCAGAAAATACCTTAGCAGTTGAAGCAGGTGTAGCAACTGGTTTACGTGGCGGTATTGTTGTTGATGAACACTATCAAACGAATCAACCCGATATTTATGCGGTTGGGGATGCTATTGTAGTGAAACAACAAATCACTCAAGAAGATGCGCTGATTTCTTTAGCTTCTCCTGCCAATCGCCAAGGACGTCAAGTAGCGGATGTGATTGCTGGGTTAGAGAGAAAAAATCAAGGGAGCATTGGGACTGCCATTGTGCGAGTCTTTGATTTAACCGCCGCTTCAACTGGTTTAAGCGAACGAGCTGCTAAAGCTGCTGGACTAACAACAGCTGTTGTGCATATCAGTGGAAAAGACCATGCGGGGTATTATCCTGGTGCAACAGATCTTCAGTTAAAATTAGTTTTCCATCCTACGACAGGGGAAATTTATGGCGCACAAGGAATTGGGGCAAAGGGCGTAGATAAGCGGATTGATATTCTTGCGACCGCTATTAAAGGACAGTTAACTATTTTTGATTTGCCTGAATTAGAGTTTACCTATGCGCCGCCGTTTGGTTCAGCGAAAGATCCCGTGAACATGTTAGGTTATGCAGCGATGAACCTTGTAGAAGGATTGAGTGAAAACGTTCAATGGCATGAGTTATCCAATGAATTAGCTAAGGGGGCTGTTTTATTAGATGTCCGTAATCCCGCCGAACGAGCCAATGGTCAATTTAAAAATGCTGTCTCTATTCCTTTAAATGAGTTAAGAGAACGTTTGGAGGAATTAGACAAGTCAACGGAGTACATTGTTAGTTGTCACAGCGGTTTGCGTAGTTATATTGCAGAACGGATGCTAAAACAAGCAGGCATCTCAGCCAAAAATTTAGATGGTGCTTTTGCGCTATATCGAATGGTAAAACCGGAGGAACTAGAAAATGTATAACACGATTGGCATGCCTGAATTTTATCAGGAAGCAAAACGAAAAAAATTACCGATTATTGATGTACGAGAAGAAATGGAATACCAACTGGGGCATGTCCCCCAGGCCATCAACTTACCTTTAAGTACTTTAACCGAAAATTATCAGCAATTAGATAAAAACCAACCCTATTATCTGATTTGTCAAATGGGATCGCGCTCCGCACAAGCGTGTGCGTTTCTCAGTCAACAAGGGTATCAAGTAACCAATGTTCTAGGTGGTACATCTGGCTGGTTGGGTCAATTAGAACAATAAAATAACAAAAAACGTTTATCCTTTTACACAGGATAAACGTTTTTTTGTTAGATAAAGATGTGTCAAAACTGTAAGAGGAATGATAGGAAGATGAAGGGACCAGTTTTTTTATTCATTATATACTAAATAAAATGACAAACTCGTCAACAGAAATCAAGGAGGAACAAATAAATGAAAAAGTCAGGCCAGAAGAAGCGAAATAAAAAAGTGTGGTTCGGTATTGGTGCCGCAGTGGTCGTCGTCGGATTTATCGGAGCAAAAACAGTTTTTTCTTCAAAAGAAGTTGAACCTGAATACACAACGTATACCATTACAGAAATGGCCTCATTAAAATTAGATGGTCAAGTGAGTTTTCTAGATACTCGGGATATTTTCTTTGATCCTTCTTTAGGAAAAATTGCCGAAATAAATGTTGAAAATGGTAAAGAAGTCAAGAAAGATAGTCCATTGTTAACGTACAATAACTCAGACATCCAAGCCACAGAAACAGAACAAGCGAATGCCGTTAATCGGAACAATCTTCAAGTTCAACAAGCACAAGAGAACGTTAACTTAGCCACTCAAAAATACAATGAAGCGTTAAACAAAGTTGCTGCAGCCAAGCAAAAATTAAACACCGCAAAAGAGGCTGAAGAGAAAGAAACACTAAATGCGGAAATTCAGCAATTGAATGAAGCCGTTAGTGCTGCGAATAGTGAAGTCGCCCAAGCTAACCAAGCCCTTCAATTAGCCAACAGTGATGCCGTCGGAGCAGCAAACACGCTTGAACAAACACGTGGCAAAGTTAACACAGTCGTTACAGCACCAATTGATGGCCAAGTCACTGTCGATGCTAGTGCCATGAGTAGTACCGACAAACCAGTCATTAAAATTGCAACACAAAAGAAAAATATTCAAGGAAAAGTAACCGAATATGATTACGATAAATTACAGACAGGGGAAGAAGTAACAGTGACGACCGTTGGTTCAGGCAAATCAGCGCCAGGCAAAATTGTTTCCATTGCGCAAACCCCAATAGCTAAAAATGAAGGCAATCCAGTAGTGAGTTATCAATTTACAGTAGAAGGTGATTTTCCTTGGGCAGAAGGCTTGTCTACTAGTATCGCTGTGCCACAAAAGCAAATGATTATACCGACAGCAGCAATCCAAAAAGAAGGCGAAAAAGAATTTGTCTATGTTTACAAAGCGGGCAAAGCGAAAAAAACACCGATTGAAACAGAAACAAATTTAGGTCGTAAAGTTGTCAAAAGTGGCTTGAATTGGAAAGACCAAGTGATTGCCAATCCCAATAAAGAATTAAAAGATAATCAAGATGTTCAGGTAGCTGCCAATGATTAAGCTAGCCCATATTCATAAATATTATTATTCCGAAGAAGAAACACTGCATGTGTTAGATGATATTAACCTCCAAGTAGACGCTGGAGAATTTTTAGCGATTATGGGTCCTTCTGGTTCTGGGAAATCGACTTTGATTAATTTGCTAGGCTTTATTGATAAAAAGTTTGAAGGAACGTATTTATTTGAAGACCGTGAAATTGGCGACTTTTCTGATAAGGAACTATCCCGAATTAGAAATGAAGCAGTCGGCTTTGTCTTTCAGAATTTTAGTTTAATTGAAACACTAACAGTTGAAGAAAACATTGAATTACCTCTTTTATATAGTGGGTTAACCCCAAAAGAAGCCAAAGATCGTGTCCACGAAGTTCTGACAAAAGTCGGCTTGCCAGATAAAGGCAAGAAGCATCCAAAACAGCTTTCGGGCGGACAACAACAACGTGTGGCTATTGCGCGTGCGATTGTCAATCGGCCAAGTTTTATTATTGCAGATGAACCAACTGGGGCTTTAGATAGTAAAACATCGGAAGAAATTTTAACGCTCTTTCAGCAATTAAACAATGAAGGTGTCACCATTATTTTAGTGACACATGATGAAGAAACAATTGAATACTGCAATCGTTTGATTAAAGTTCGTGATGGAAAGATTTTAGAGGAGGTGCTGACATGAAACGTTCAATTATTTGGAAAACCGCCTTCCGTTCCATTTTGAAAAATAAGCGACGCAGCTTGTTAACGATGCTAGGGATTGTCATCGGGATCGCTTCGGTGATTACCATCGTGGCTATCGGTAACGGCTTTAAAGAAGACATGGTCGATAAATTATCTGCTGAAAAACAAAAAGAAAATGTGAAAAAGATTTCTTTTTCGGCCTACAACACTTCGGATATGTTTAGTGACCAAGCGATGTTTACCGACAATGATTTAGGGGTCGTGCGCATGGTTCCTGGCGTAGAAAAAATTGATTTTGATCAAAGAGAAGTTGATGGCGCCCAAAAAGGTACACTGAATTTTCAAGCAGGACCGAAAAATCTTTCTGTAACCTATGAACTTGCCGACAAAACCACCAAAGAATTGTTGGCGGGACGCCAACTGAATGATGGAGACAATGCAAAACTGGATAAAACAGTGGTGGTGGATGAACTGGTTGCCAAAGAACTCTACCAAGACCCAACTGCAGCAGTTAATAGAACTTTTCCGTATAAAGATCAACTTTTTACCATTGTTGGCGTGACAACCAATACCAGCGGTGCCATTGGTCCAGGTAATGATGACTCATTGCTTTATTTTCCCAAAAAGACCTATGAACATTATTTCGGCAAGCTAAAAGATACATCTACGTTGAAGCTAACAGTAGCACCTGGCTATCAACCAGATCAAGTATTGAAAGAAACAATAAAAACTCTCTCTCAACAAGGAACCATGAAAAACAGCGGGACGTATCAAGAATATAATGTTAAAGATACCATCAAAGAAATGGGCTCTTTATTAAATAATTTAACCTTGTTTATTTCCGCAATTGCGGCCATTTCACTGGTAATTGCTGGGGTCGGCGTTATGAATATGATGTACATTTCGGTTTCAGAACGGATTAAGGAAATTGGTATCCGACGTGCATTGGGCGGGACAGCCAGTGATATTAAAAAGCAATTCTTAACAGAAGGAATTGCCTTGACCTTAATCGGCGGAATTACTGGTTATCTTTTAGGAATGATTATTGCCTACTTAGCATCAATGGCACTACCGTTTTCTGTTCGTCCAGATTTAATGACCGTTTCATTAGCCATTGGGATTTCTGTCTTTATCGGGGTTGTATTTAGCTATTTCCCTGCCTCGGCAGCTTCAAAAAAAGACTTAATCGATATTATGAAATAAATATAAACAGTAAAAAAACAGCCACTTTTGGCTGTTTTTTTTAGTGAAAGTAGAAAAAAATCCAAAGATTTCAAGAGAAAATAGCTAACAAACGTCAAAAGGTTGGTAGCTAATGTTAACCTTTTGACGTTTGTTAGCTAAATAAAAAAGAAAAAAATTAAAAAAATAGCATGTTGAGGATTAAATAACAAATATTTTTTAAATAAGACTATTAGAAAGCCTTTATAAATCAGGGATTATAGGAATGACTGTTAATGACTGATTTGCTTGTAAATTTCTAAATTTTAATTCGAAAAATTTCCAGTATACTAAATATATCAAAACAAAACACGAAAATTGAGAAAATTTTGAACTAAAAAAGAATTAAGGAGGAATCAAGAATGAAAATAATGGTCATCACAAAAAATATTTTATCAGAAACTGCTTTTCAAAACCGCTTACAGCATTTAGATCACCAAGTTTTTTGTACGACGTGTTTGATTGGTGAAATTAAGGAAAGTCATTTGTTTTATCGAAAATTTGATGCCATCATTCTCAGCGAAACGATTCCTCGCAAAGAACAATATTTATATCTAAAGGAATTAGCCAGAGTTAAAACGCCGTTGTTTCTTCGCTCGGAAGACATTCCTACCTCGGAAGAATTGAGCATTAGCTATCAATATGGCATTCTCAATTGGTTACGATTGGATGCGACTTTGGATACATTAAGAGAAAATCTCCTTTTGGCAGAATTAAATAAACCCATCCAACGAGAAGATGAAAAGTTAGATGTAGAGGGAATAAAGCTAACAGCCACAGAACGTGCACTACTGGCTGTCTTGTATAGTACGCCAAAAGAACACTTACCAATGGAACGCCTTTGTAAATTAATATATGACACAGAAGAAACAGCCAATAATCGAAAAAAAATGACCAAACAGCTGACAAAATTAAATAAAAAAATTCAAGTAGGGGGCTTTAAAAAACAAGGTATCCAAAATACACGGTATAAAGGCTACAAACTGCATCCGCAGTTGCTTCCTTACATTGGCGAATTATTTACTTAAAATAAAGAAACTCTTGACGAATGAAAATCACCATCACAGGATGACCCCTAAAAACCATGCTATACTAATAAGGAATAGTATAGGAGGTGGGTCTGTATGAAAGACGGACTATATTGGGTACAACAATTAAAAGAACAGAAAGTAAGTCACACAGAACTCTTAAAGGATATTGAGAAAAAAGTCCAAAAGTTAAATCCAAAGATCAATGGCTTTGTAACCTTTGACAGCCAAGAAGCAGAAGCAACTTATCAAAAAAATAAACAGCAGGACACACTATTTGCTGGTTTGCCATTTCCTTTGAAAATGTTAGGCCAAGAAAAAGCGGGGTGGTCGGCAACGGCCGGCTCGCAACTTTTTAAAAATAGTACTGCAACAACGACCTCTAACTTTGTCAAACAAGCAGAAACGATTGGTTTGATGCCCTTAGGACAAACCAACGCCCCAGAGTTTGGCTTTAAAAATATTACGGATCCTGCGCTTTACGGGCCAGCCCGCAATCCTTGGAACCTGGAACATTCGCCAGGCGGTTCCAGTGGCGGCGCTGCCGCAGTTGTCGCTAGCGGGATTGTACCTATCGTCGGCGCTAGTGATGGCGGTGGCTCCATCCGAATTCCCGCCTCTTTTAGTGGCTTAATTGGCTTAAAACCTAGCCGTGGCTCCATGCCTGTCGGCCCAGAAGGCTGGCGGGGCTGGCAAGGTGCCTCGATTGACTTTGCGTTGACTATTTCTATGAGAGACACCAAAGCATTATTTTATGGCCTACGTGGTAGCCACAGTGGCGCCCCCTACCAAGCGCCCTTGGCAGAATGGCAAACACACCCTAAAAAACAACGGCTAAAAATTGCTCTGTGTACCGCTTCGCCTATCGGCTCACTGATTTCGCCAGAAGCAACACAAGCGGCGAAACAAGCGGCTGATTTTCTGGCAGCAGCTGGTCATGAAATCATTGAGATTCCTTATCCAGTCGATGGTGCAGCGCTGATTCGCTCCTATTATCAAATGAACGGCGCAGAAACTACAGCGATGATGAATAGCATTCAACAGGGGCTCGGGCGCCCAATTCGTAAAGAAGAAATCGAACCTTTTTCATGGACCATGCATCAATTTGGCCAAAAGATTCCAGCAGCCACCTATGTTCATTCATTACAGTTGTGGGATCAAGCAGCAGTAACGATGGAAGAACTTTTTCAAAAATTTGATCTGTTTTTATCCCCAACAACGGCTTTTTCAGCACCAAAAATTAACGAAGATTTGCAAAGTGAGCACATTCGTCAACGAATGGCGCAAGCAGCAGAATTAACAGAAGCAGAGCTAGCTGAATTAATCTATGATTATTTTGATAAAAGTTTACAGCTAACACCGTATACTCAACTAGCTAACTTGACAGGACAACCAGCCATCAGCTTGCCCACACATGTGACAGCAACGGGGTTACCCTTAGGTATTCAATTGTTGGCTGCTCGTGGACGTGAAGATCTCTTGTTCCAAGTAGGTGAACAGTTTGAGCAAGAAGGCAAATTTAAATTACCAAAAAGTTACCGCTAAATAGGGTGTTATTGTGACCAAATTTCAGATAAAATAGACACAAGACAAAAAACTGAGGTGGAAAAATGCTGTACGTAGTGAGACATGGTGAAACAGATTATAATGTGGCCCGTAGAATTTGTGGTCATGCGGAAGCGCAATTGACCGAAAAAGGCTATCAACAAGCGGAATTGGTAGCTGAAAAAATTGCCAAACAAGGAATTCAAATCGACCGTTTACTGGCGTCCCCTTTAAAACGGGCGCAAGAAACAGCCCGTAAAATTGCGGAACGAAATCAATTGACGATTGAAACAGAACCTCGTTTAATTGAGATGAATTTTGGCATTTATGATGGTGAACCGATTGAAACAACGGCTTTCCAAGAAAATCGTTCTGAGATTTCCTTGCCGTTTCCAGAAGGGGAATCAGTCCTAGATGTCGCGGGTCGAATTTATCCCCTGATTGAGGAAGCCTTGGCTTCAGAGGAAACTTACCTATTTGTTTGCCACAATGCGGTCATGCGAGTCATTGATAACTACTTCAATGGTAAAAAAATCCAAGATTTCTTGGACTTTCATTGTGAAAATACACAACTTGTACAATACGGAGAATAAAAATCAAGTCTTTAATCTTTTGGTTAAAGACTTGATTTTTTTTATGGTAAATAAGAAACCGCTTCCGTTTTAATGTATAATAAATTAACTTTTGGATCAAAAAAGAAATGGGGAAAAGACTATGAGAATTGATAATATTCATCAAGCGTTAAAACAGTTTCACGTACAAAATCCAAGTAGCAAAGCAACCTTGTTGCCCGCAACGGCTTCGCAATTAAGTCAGACCTCTGGCTATACCCGAACCGCTGTTAGTGAAGAGCTTTCAGAATTAGTGAGAAAAGACCAAGTCGTTAAAGTTAAATCTAGACCAGTGTTATTTTTTGATAAAGACTACTTAGAGGAACAGTTTCCTTTTTTTAAAAGTAGCACGTGCTACGATTCCCTCGCTTCGCTGCAAGAGGACATTTATCAACAGGCAGAACAGATACATAAGAAAAAGCAGCTACTGAAAATGAATCCATTTGCGAACGTAATTGGTTTTGATGGGAGCTTAGCAGACGCCATCAAGAAGTTGAAAGCCGCTATTTTATATCCGCCTAATGGCTTGAATATTTTACTTACTGGAGAATCTGGGGTGGGGAAAACCTTAATTGCAGAACAATTACACCAATTTTATCAAGTTAAAATGAACCAAGAAGTCCCGTTTATTTATTTTAATTGTGCAGAATATTTCAACAATCCAGAATTATTAACTTCGCATCTGTTTGGCTATAAAAAAGGCAGTTTTACTGGTGCCGTCAATGACCAAAAAGGCTTAGTGGAGTTGGCAGATGGCGGTTTTTTATTTTTAGATGAAGTCCATCGATTAACGAGCGAAGGCCAAGAAAAATTGTTTACAGTTTTGGATAAAGGGTATTTTACACGGATGGGCGAAGCCGAAAAACAAAGAAATGTATCGATAAAATTTATTTTTGCAACAACCGAAGCCGTCAATCAACATTTTTTGAAAACGTTTTTAAGAAGGATCCCTGTGACATTAGCCATTCCAGCTTTAGCCGAGCGCTCTATGAAAGAAAAAATTCAATTGATTTTGTCCTTTTTCTTAGAAGAAAGTCAACGGATTCAAAAGAATATCCATATTCGTTATGAGGCGTTGAAACAATTAACGTTTACTCATTTTGAAGCCAACGTTGGCGAATTGAAAGCGGCGATTCAATTTATGAGCGCACAAGCCTATTTAGAAGTGTTCGATCAATTAACGGAAACTATTTGCATTGAAGCAAACGAGGGGACAGTCAAAGAGCAACCTGATGTAGAAAGTCTGCTGGCTTTTAATGAGTGGATACCTAACGATGGCCTCACGATTCAATACAACCATTTTTATTTAAGCAGTCAAGAGTTACTCAAATCGGAAAGTCTGAAAAATGATCGTTTTTATAATTTTCTATTGAAAGAATATGCGGATTTGAAAAAATTAACTCTTTCGACAGAGGATGCGCTAGCAATCATGCAAAACAAAGTCGAGCAACTTTATGATATGGACATTTTTGCTCAAGAACCGCTAGCCTTAGAGGCCATTGACGAAACATTGCAGCCAAAAATTCAAGAAGCCATTGTCTTTTTTGAACAATTAATCCAAGAAAAATTGACAGAGGATTTCCAGAATATTTTAATTGTCCACCTTTATTCTGCTGTTTTTTATTCTGCACAAATGAATGAAACATTTTATTCAGATACCAAAAATATCTATTCTGGCAAAGTAACCCAGTATCAAGCTGCTAAGACCATGGTGGACTTTCTACAAACATTGTTTGGGATTTCTTTTGCTGATACGGAAATCCTCTTTTTTGATCTATTTATTCGTAAAGTCACAGCTAAAAAAAGAGCGCACTCAGTTGAAGAAAACTGTGGCGTTATCGTCGTTGCTCATGGTACCGCGACGGCCAGCAGTATGGTTGAGTACACCAACCTTCTGTTTTCAACAACGGTCATGCGTGCAGTTGATATGCCGATTAATCAATCCGTGGAAGAAACATTAGAAAAAGTCCGTACAATTGTAAAGCAAAATCAGTATAAAAAAATTATTTTAATGGTGGACATCGGTTCCTTGGTTTACTTTGGTAATGCTATCAGTCAAACGTTTCAAATGGAAGTGCTGCTAATTAGCAATATCAATCTCTTAACATTGCTAGAAGTGGCCCGAGAAGTCATTTATGAATCGACGGCGTTTGAGTATCTATTACCAGTCTTAAAAGAAAAAAATCATCGCGCCTTGATTTGCAGTAAAGGTCGCTTCAACGAGGCAAAAGTTCTCATTATTTCCTGTCTAACTGGCATGGGGACTGCTATTAAAATTGAACAGTTGTTACTAAAAACTTTTCCTAATGAATTACTAACGAATGTACGCATCATTACTTTAGAGAAAAGAGAAGTGGAAGACATTGATCGTTTGCATTCTTTTGTTCGGAAAGAAGAGAAAATCGTTGGTATCATTGGCACCGTAAAGACAGAAGTGCCAGATATTCCGTTTATTTCTTTACAAGATTTACTATCGAAGCGGGGCATTCAGCTAGTTTTCGAATTATTAGGCCATCATTTAGAAGAAAAACAAAACCAAGAGTTACTAAAAAAAGTTTCAGCTAAATATATTCAAGGATTATCAATCGAAGCTATTACAGACTTACTAACGGTTTTGAATCCTACAACCATTTCAATCGAATTAGCTAAGATTTATTCAGACATTTGCTTGCAAACCAAAATAAAAAGTGACGAAAAGATTTTACTTCGTTTTATCATTCATTGTGCCTGTATGTTAGAGCGGCAATTATTGAATCCAGAATATGACCCGACAGCTTATGAAGTGTCATACCGAGAGTTGCCAGAAGCAGTATCTGTCATAAAAATGGCGTTTCGACCGATTGAAGTGTCCTATAATTTGTTGATTCCACCTTTGGAAGTGCGTTATATTTATGAATTGCTCTTTGAAAAGGCTTAATTCAAACGAAAATGAAAGTTGGCACACTTATTGCTTTTAATAAAATGATTAATTAGCAAAGGAGTTTGTTTATGGAAAATGAACCAATTTTACTTTTAACACACAATGGTTGGGGCTTGGAATTAGTCAAAAGCGTCCAGATGATTGTTGGAGAAGTCACAAATGTACATGAAGTTGCATTACAAGCAGAGGATTCACTGGGGGATTATTTAGAACGAGTCACAGAAAAAATTGACCAATTAACGTGGCACAACCAGTTGCTAATTTTAACAGATGTTAAAGGCGGCACACCTAGTAACGTTGCATTACGTTTATCAAAAGATTATGACCTCCTGATTGTGTCCGGATTATGCACATCGTTATTATTAGAATCCGTCATGAAACAAAGTGGTCCTGGGTTTCGTTTACAAGACGCAGAAATGATTCAACAAGCAGCAGTAGACAGTTGTCAAATTTTAGAAATTCCAAAATAAGAAAGTACAGGTGAACAGAATGTCAAAAATCGTATTAACAAGAGTCGATAGTCGTTTAATCCATGGACAAGTAGTGACTAAATGGTTACAACAATCAGGTGCAAATGAAATTTTGGTAGTGAGTGATGAACTAGAGCAAGATGAATTTTTACAAAGTATTTATTTAATGGCGGCGCCTCCAGGGGTTTCTGTAGTAATTAAAGGGATTGAAAGTGCCAAAGAATATTGGGAATCGCAAGAAAAGGAAGAGAAAAAGGTGTTATTTTTAGTGCCAGATTTAACGACCTTAAAAGCGATGGTGGACCAAGAAATTATTAAAGAGGAGATTCAAGTTGGTGGCTTAGGTGGCGGACCAAATCGGAAAAATGTTTTAAAAAATATCAATTTATCTGAAGAAGATGTTGCAATTTTGACTGAACTTTTAACGAAGGGCATCCATGTTTTCTTCCAAGCGATTCCCGAAGAAAATCCCCTACCAATTCAAAAATTAATTGAAAAATATCAATCACTATAATCAGAGAAAAAGGAGAGAATCATATGGGCGTTTTAGGTGTTTCAATTATTATGGGACTTTATTATTGGTTTGCACGTTTGCGTTTTGGGTACACATTTTCAGGCATGCTGTCTCAGCCATTAGGCGCAGCGTTGGTGGCTGGTTTAGCAACAGGAAAACTTAGTGAAGCAATGGTTGTGGGGGCGGGGATTCAACTTGTTTATCTCGGAGTCACCTCCACACCGGGTGGCAATGTGCCTAGTGATCCGGCTTTAGCTTCAGCAATCGCGATTCCGATTGCTTTAGGTGTGGGAATGAATGCCGAGGCGGCTGTTGCACTAGCTGTTCCTTTTGGTGTGTTAGGCGTCTTTATGGATCAATTACGGCGGACCATCAATGCGACTTGGGTGCATATGGCTGATAAATATGCAGAAGAGTTAAATTATGGGGGGATTTACCGAGCTGCGTTTGTTTATCCAGCTTTAGCGGGATTTTTAATTCGCTTTCCTTTGGTTTTTGCGGCGAACTTTTTTGGTCAATCTGTGGTGAATAAAGTCTTAGAAGTTATCCCAGCATGGTTGATGCACGGCTTTGAAGTAATGGGTGGTATTTTACCAGCGTTAGGATTCGCCTTAACAATTATGGTAATTGGCAAGAAAAATTTGATTCCTTATTTTTTAATCGGTTTTGTTGCAGTAGTATATTTTGGCGCAGAAGTTATGGCCGTCGCTATTTTAGGAATCTGTATTGCCTTTTTAGTTAGAAACAAGGCATTGAGTGAGGAGGCAGCATAATGGAACAAATGACACAAGCAAATGAACAACAATTGGAACAGAAAAAAATTACTAAAAAAGAATTATCCAAAGCCTTTTGGATTTATCAACTAGGCTGTGAATTATCAAATTCTTATGAACGTCTTCAAAGTTTAGTTTTTTGTGCATCGATGATTCCTGCAATTAAAAAACTTTACGCAGACGATGAAGAACAACAAAGAGAAGCTCTGAAACGTCATTTGAATTTTTTTAATACTGAAGGAACAGTAGGGGCTTCAATTCAAGGGATTGCAATTGCTATGGAGGAAGAAAAATCCAATGGCGCAGCGATCTCTGATACGGCGATCACATCGATTAAAACTGGGCTGATGGGTCCGCTGGCTGGGATTGGCGATTCAATTATTTGGGCAGCATTAATGCCGTTAATCATTTCCATTTTTATTCCAATGGCTAAAGGAGGTAACGTGATTGGAAGTATCGGTCCGTTGGTTCTGTACACAGCCATTACGTTATACATCAGTTGGACGTTAGTGAATAAGTCCTATACATTAGGGCGTAATTCAATCTTAAGTTTGTTAAAAGACGGCAAAATTAAGCAAGTCATTTATTCAGCAAATGTTTTAGGAATGATGATGATGGGCGCTTTAAGTGCGAGTTATGTTAAAATTGCTAGCCCGATGACGTTTAAAGTTACTGGCGGTGCCACGATTGTTTTACAAGATATCCTAGATCAAATTATGAAAGGGTTGCTTCCTTTAGCAGCAGTCATGGCTATTTATTTCTTCATGGTAAAAAAAGGCCCACGTTACGGTATCATTATCGGCACGATTGTCTTAGTTAGTTTGGTCACTTCATTCTTTGGTTTGTTATAAAGGAGAAAATAATGAATAGTTACGAAAAATTCCACTTAAAAGAAGTCATTAATGCTTCTGGGAAAATGACCATTCTAGGTGTCTCCAAAGTTTCGGAGGCAGTCCTAGCAGCTCAACGATTCGGCGGTGAACATTTCTTTGAAATGAGTGAACTTAGTGTGCAAACAGGGGCCTTTTTAGCCGACTTGTTGAAGGTAGAAGATGCCCAAATCGTTTCCTCGGCTTCGGCGGGGATTGCCCAATCGGTGGCTGCCTTGATTGGAAAAGGCAGCTTGTACCACGCATATCATCCCTATACAGAAAAAATCGAACAGCGAGAGATTGTTTTACCTAAAGGGCACAACGTGGACTACGGCACGCCTGTAGAAGTCATGGTAGCGCAAGGCGGCGGCCAAGTGGTGGAAGCTGGCTACGCCAACATGTGCAGTCCAGAACACGTGGAAATGATGATTTCCGAAAAAACAGCGGCCATTCTATACATCAAAAGCCATCATACCGTGCAAAAAAGTATGCTGACGGTGGCCGAAGCGGCCAAAGTGGCGCAACGCCACAAGGTGCCGCTAATTGTTGACGCGGCAGCAGAAGAAGATATTTTCAAATACACTGAAGCAGGCGCTGATTTGGTGATTTACAGCGGCGCCAAAGCCATCGAAGGGCCAAGTGCCGGTTTAGTGGTCGGGAAAAAAGAATACATTGACTGGGTGCGCCTACAAGGCAAAGGCATTGGTCGAGCAATGAAAATTGGCAAAGACAATATCCTAGGCTTTACGCAAGCAGTGGAAGAATACTTGGCACATGGCAGTGAATCAGGGGCTTCGATGCAAGAGCGCTTAAAACCGTTTGTTGAAGCCATCAATAACTTGCCAGATTTAACCGCCAAAATCGTCCAAGATGGCGCTGGCCGAGACATTTATCGCGCCAGTGTCAAAGTGAACGGCAGAAAAACCGCCAAGGAAGTCATCCAAGCATTAAAAGCAGAAAGTCCAGCTATTTATACGCGAGAATATCAAGCCAACAATGGCATCATTGAATTTGACATTCGTTCTGTCAATCAAGAAGAAATGAACAAAATCGTGCAACGATTACAAGAAATTATGGACACAAAGGAGAAATAAGCCATGTCATTAAAACCTAATTATTTAGAAGAACGCATTTGTTTAAACGTCTTAGCCAATTCAGTAGAAAATGCCCAAGCCTGTTATGAAGCAGCAGAAGGGCATGTTGTGTTAGGCGTCCTTTCAAAAAACTATGAAACCGATGAAGCAGCCATTGACGATATGAAAAAATACCAAGCAGCAACCAACAACGCTTTATCTGTCGGCTTAGGGGCTGGCGATCCTAATCAAAGTCAAATGGTGGCTCGCTTATCAGAAGTTCTACAACCGCAACACGTGAATCAAGTCTTCACAGGTGTCGGCGCTTCGCGGGCCTTACTTCGTCAAGACGAAACAGTGATTAATGGCTTGGTTTCACCCACAGGCAAAGTTGGCTATGTCAACATTGCGACAGGTCCGTTAAGCTCTGGTGCGCCAGCGGCGGAAGTACCTATCGAAACCGCCATCAAATTGTTGAAAGACATGGGGGGCAGTTCCATTAAATATTTCCCGATGAAAGGCTTGGCTCACAAAGAAGAATACCAAGCAGTAGCAGCAGCTTGTGCCAAGTATGACTTTTATTTAGAACCAACAGGGGGCATTGATTTAGAAAACTTTGAAGAAATTGTTCAAATTGCGGTGGATGCGGGCGTTAAAAAAATCATTCCTCATGTTTACAGCTCAATTATCGATCAAGAAACAGGGGACACTAGAACAGAAGACGTGAAAACGTTACTAACCATGATGAAAAACACATTGAATAAGTAAAGGGCCAATCTTTAGTTGACTTTCTCCACCAGATTTGCTACTCTCAAGTGGAGAATAAATAAAAACCAACAAATGAATGTGGGGTATTTTGGTGAGTGTCGTAGGTATCTAATTGATAAGTTGAATAACCAGTGAACCAAGCAAGGTTTATTTGGTGTGCTTAGAAAGTGATACCTGTCAGTCATCTCATTTACTAAATACCTCCTTTAGAAGAGGTTTCTTTAGTAACCTTTATCCAATGATAAAGAGGACAGCGGTAGAACGCTGTCCTCTTTTTTCTATAGAAACTGGTTTTTATTTAAAGGCGCCAGGTATTCTTTTCGTGATAGAAAGGAAGAAAAAACAAATGAATCATGAAACCATTCAAAAATTACAATTTACAACAATTCTTAAAGAAGTTCAAGCACGTGCGATTGGCGAGTATAGTAAAGAACGGTTGGCGAAAATGGTCCCTGCAACACGTTTAGAAACAGTGCAGTCCCGCTTAACGGAAACAACCGAGGCCCGCTTAATTATTGATAGCGGACAACACGTCCCTTTCATGGGCTTGAGCCAAATTACCCGCTTGCTTCAACAAGTGAAAAAAGGCTTAATCCTTACACCAAACGAATTGATTGAGGTGGCTGACTTTTTAAGAAGTAGTCAGCGAATCCAGAAGTTTTTTGAAAAAAATCAATACCAAACACCACGCCTATTTAGTTACAGTCAGCACTTAGCTGATTTCAGAGCAATCGAAGAACAAATTTATACGAAAATCCATAACCAAAAAGTTGCCACCGATGCTTCTCGACAACTTCGGAAAATCCGGCGTCAAATCAATGAATGCCAACAAGAAATTGAAACAAAAGTCACCAAATTTTTACGCAATAAAAATAATCAACTGTATATTCAAGAAAATATGATGGTGAAAAAAGGGGAACATTACACGGTACCAATCAAAGCTAGCTATAAAAATAAGGTTTCAGGCACAGTCATTGAGCAATCCAATAAAGGACAAACGGTCTTTATTGAACCTGTAGCAATTAGTAAATTAAATGAACAACTGACACTCTTAAAAGCGGAAGAAACAGCGGAAGAATATCAAATTTTGGCAGAACTAACTGGGTTAATTAATGAGCAAGAACGACTTGTCGATCAAGCCGTCGATACAATGACCACCTTAGATATTATTTTTGCACGAGGAAAGTATAGTCGCGAAATTGGTGGGATTACGCCAAAAGTAAACAAAGAAGAACGCTTGCGCATTGTTCAAGGAAAACACCCTCTTTTATTAGAGCACGCAGTACCATTGACGTTTTCTTTAGGAGCAGAGTATCGAGGACTTGTCATTACAGGTGCCAATGCTGGTGGTAAAACGGTTGTCTTGAAAACAGTTGGCTTATTGACTGTCATGACACAATTTGGGTTGCAAATTCCAGCACAAGCGGGCACAGAGATTCCAGTATTAGATGAAATTTTTGTCGATATTGGTGATCAACAAAATCTGGAAAATGCGTTAAGCACTTTTTCTGGGCACATGAAAAATATTGCGGAAATGTTGCGTAACGTTAAGCGACACACACTTGTTTTATTAGATGAAATTGGCAGTGGCACCGAGCCAAACGAAGGAGCTGGCTTAGCGATTGCGATCATGGAAACGATGTATCAAAAGGGTGCCTTGGCAGTTGCGACGACCCATTATGGTGAAATTAAACGTTTTGCCCAAGAACATGATGATTTTGTGCCCGCTGCAATGGCCTTCGATCGTGAAACATTAACGCCCAAATATCAATTGAAAATTGGTGAAGTTGGCGATAGTCAGGCGCTTTGGATTGCACGTAAAATGAAGATGGAGCCACAGCTCATTGAAAAGGCGGCTCATTATATTCAGCGGAAAGAATACCCTACTAATCGAAGTTTATTTAAACCCCTGAAAGCAAAAGAAACGACCTTTGCCACGTTTGTAGAAGAAACACACCGTTATCAAAAAGGTGATCGTGTCCTATTGACAGAAACACAACAAATTGGGTTGGTTTTTACAGATGAGGGTGAACAAGAAATCCAAGTATTTGTGAATGATAAAATTGAAAATGTACCACGAAGACGGTTGAAATTACAAGCGAAAGCACAAGATCTATATCCGCAAGACTATGATTTAGAAAGTTTATTTACAGATTTCCATGAACGAAAGAAACTCAAAGATATTGAACGCGGCTCAAAAAAAGCGCAGAAACAATTACGCAAAGAGGCCGAAAAAAGAGCAGCAAGACGCGACAAATAAGGAACTTAACAGAAGCAACACAACAACTTAACACTTTGTTTACTTGTTATTTATCAGAAATCAACTAAGACTTGTTATAGTCAATGTATGGGTAGATATGAAGGAGGAAACAAGGAAATGAAGAAAAGAGCTTTGCTAGGGGTTACCTTATTAACATTCACAACATTAGCGGGTTGTACAAATTTATCTGAACAGAAAAGCGGCGAAAAACAAACAGAGGTTGCTGAAGCGAAGGCAACTGAATCCGAAAAAGCACCAGTAAAAAATGTTATTTTTATGATTGGAGATGGCATGGGGAATCCGTATACAACGGGCTATCGCTATTTCAAAGCCAATCACTCAGACAAGCGTGTTCCCCAAACAGCTTTTGATACCTATTTAGTCGGACAGCAAGCCACTTATCCAGAAGATGAAGAAGAGAATGTCACCGATTCAGCATCCGCAGCGACAGCGATGGCTGCCGGAGTAAAAACCTATAATAATGCTATAGCACTCGATAATGACAAGTCCAAAACAGAAACAGTGCTGGAACGTGCGAAAAAAGTGGGGAAATCAACGGGGCTTGTAGCAACATCTGAAATAACACATGCAACCCCTGCTGCATATGGCGCACATAATGTTTCACGCAAAAATATGGCAGAAATCGCCGATGACTATTTTGATGATCAAATCGACGGACAACACAAAGTCGATGTGTTACTTGGCGGCGGCTCCGAATTATTTGCGCGGAAAGATCGTGATTTAGTCAAAGAATTTTCCCAAGCGGGTTATGGTCATGTCACAGATAAAAAGTCGTTAAATGAGAACCAAGACGACAAAATTTTAGGCTTGTTTGCACCAGGCGGGCTACCTAAAATGATTGACCGAACGGAAGAAGTTCCTTCATTAGCTGATATGACAGAAGCGGCTCTTCAACGGTTAGATAAAAATGAAAAAGGCTTCTTTTTAATGGTTGAAGGTAGCCAAATTGATTGGGCCGGGCATAGCAATGATATTGTTGGCGCGATGAGCGAAATGCAAGACTTCGAAGCGGCGTTTGAAAAGGCCATCGATTTTGCCAAAAAAGATGGTGAAACATTGGTGGTTACAACTGCAGATCATTCAACAGGGGGCTTGTCTTTAGGCAAAGGAGATCAATACAACTGGTTGACGGAGCCTTTACATGCGGCAAAACGCACGCCTGATTTCATGGCAGAAGAAATCATTAAAAATGGTAATGTGGAAAAAACAGTGACTGAGTATATTGATTTTCAATTAAGTGAGGCTGAATTGAAAGCAGTGAAAACAGCGGCGGAGTCAAAAGATGTTGAAAAAATCGCTCAGGCATTAAGAAAGATTTTTGATGAACGTTCGAATACTGGTTGGACTACTGGCGGACACACAGGAGAAGATGTAAATGTCTATGCTTATGGCCCACAAGCAGAAGCTTTTTCAGGACAAATTGATAATACAGACCAAGCGAAGATTATTTTTGGCTTAGTAGATGGCACCGGGCAAAAAGCTGAGATTAAAGATAAAGGTATTGGTAAATAACAAAATGAAGAAAAAGCAGAACGTATAGAAGTTCTGCTTTTTCTTCATTGAAGGCATAAAAAATTTATCTCTGTTATAATGAAGGTAACCAGATAAAAGTGAGGTCAAATAATGAAAAAAATGCATGTTGAAAGTGAATTTGCACCGTTGCGTTCAGTTGTTTTAGCACAATCGCAATTTTGTTTACCAGATAAATTTGATGAAGCGGATACGACTTTTTTAACAGAGGAAAATGCCCGTTTAACACAGAATAATGAAGGGCGTGATTTAGCAGACTTTGCACCAGAACAACAAGTGCGTTGGGAAAAAGAAAAAGAAGTCATGCAAGGAGTATTAGAATCTTATGGCGTAGAAGTATTTCGTCCACGTTTATTGACAACCTATGAAAAAGAACATGGCAAGGAATTGGGTGTAGGATATAGTAACTTCTTTTCACGAGACCCTTTTTTTACAATTGGCAATCTCTTAATAGAAGGAAACTTAAGATTTCAACACCGTCGACAAGAAATTTTACCAATTCGTCCGATTATTCAGCAGTGGACACAAGAAGCAGAAGGCTATTATTTTGCTGCGCCACAACCTGACACTTCTGAAGGCATTTTAAGTGAAGCAGGTCCCTTTATTGAAGGCGGCGATGTTTTAGTTCTAGGAAAAACAATTTTTGTGGGATACTCCGGCTTGGCAAGTAACCTAGCAGGAATTCAGTGGTTAGCCAATATGATTGGTCATTTTGGTTATGAAGTGGTGCCGGTTCGGTTACATCCGCATATTCTCCACTTAGATTGTGCGTTAAGCTTGTTGAGAGATGGCTTGATGATTGTTTGTGAAGAGGCCTTTTTGGATGGACTTCCTGCGCAATTAGCAAACTGGGGAAAAATTCACGTTACTTTGGAAGAAGCAGCGTATTTAGTGACAAATGGTCTACCGCTTAACGAAGAAACGTATATAACGGACCAATCGTTTACAACCTTAATTCCTCAAATAGAAGCAAAAGGTATCAAAGTTGAGGCAATTGATTACCATGTTTCTAGAATGTTAGGTGGTTCTTTCCGTTGTACAACGCAAGCGTTGATTAGAGAATAGTCAGCGAGTGATTATCAATTTTCGTAAGAAAAAATGTACGTTTTGTCTATGAAAACGATATAATTTTAGTTTTCACTATTTTTTTTTAAAATATTGAGGAAATTTTGATTTAATAAATGCGAGAAAACGTCAAAATGTTAGTGTTCATTACTAATGTTTTGACGTTTTCTCGCTGTTTTTTTATAAAATTACCACTTTATAAATGGGGAAAAACAATATCTCTTTTGAAAATTACGTTTTCAAAGACACGAAAAGTCGTTGGAACCGTGATGTTATAGTAAATTCATTTTTTTTGCATGAGGTGTTTAAAATTTGAAATCACAAGTAGTCTTTTTTTCGCTATACTTAGTTTACGTTCTACTGAGATAGAAAAGTTTTTCACTTTTTTATTCATTAATCAACCAAGATAATAAAGGAGAGAGTAAAATGAAGAAAAAAACATTGGTAACTTTATTTGCAGGAACGGCAATTTTAGGGGCAAGCATCGCTCCTGCAGCAGCACATGCAACAACGACTGGTACAACACCAGCAAACGTAGAGATGACAAGTGGTTCATTGCCAGGTGGTAATGGTGATGGAGATGACGGAAGCACACAAGAACCAGAACCAGGCTCGAATACAAATTTTGATTTGTTATATGTTCCAACAGAGTTCAAATTTGCTTCGACAGAAGTTAGTTCTGATTTATCAGCGATTTCATTAGATGCAAATGGTACACAAACAAAACGTTATGCGGTCGGGGATGTTCGTGGAACACAAGCTGGTTGGTCAGTTACTGCAGGCGTTGCTGAAATGAAAAATGGTACTGCTACTTTAGAAGGTTCAATTACCTTTGCGCAAACAGGTGCGGTAGCTAAATACGATGAAACAGCAAAAACATACTCACGTGATGTGGCTGCCTTTGCAGCAGACCCAGGAAGCCCTGAATTTGCTGGAACAACTATTCCAGTAGGTGGAGCAGCTGTATCAATTGCTACAGCAGCAGTTGGTAAAGGTCAAGGTACATGGGATTCTGAATTATCAAATGTAAAATTAAACATTACAACACCTAGTTCAAAAATTACAAATGGTGCGTATACAGGTAACGTAACTTGGACATTAGTGGCTGCGCCATAAACAGTTACTAACGAGAATACTGCATTACTAGAAAAGGAGCTGCGCACTGGTGCACGGCTCCTTTTCGATACATAGGAGGAACAAATAATGAAGACAATGCGCTGGCTAATCGTCACAGTTTTTATTTGTGTGATGGCATTAAGCATCCCTTCTGCTGTACAAGCAGAAGAAGCGGATGACAACATGAATACAAAATTTACAGTTAAACCCAATATTCCAGAGAATCAAGCGAAAAATACGCAATCCTACTACGATCTCATTGTGAAACCAGGACAGAAACAAGAAGTAGAACTGTCATTAATTAATAAAACAAATGAAGAATTAACGATTGATTTAAATTTGGCGAATGCTGTGACGAATGACAATGGTTTAATTGTGTACAATGATTTTGAGAAAAAACCAGATTCAAGTTTAAAAGTACCCTTGACAACATTAATTAAATTACCTGAGGAACATGTAAAAGTTCCCGCTAAGAAAACCGTAACAGCCAAAATGACTGTCGAAATTCCAGCGAATGGTTTCCAAGGATTAGTTTTGGGTGGTGTTTATGCTTCGCTTGCAGAAGATGAAAAGGAAGAAAAAGGAAAATCAACGGGTTTAACCAGTCGATATGGATTTAATGTAGCAATTGCTTTACGAATGTCAGAAGATACACCGATGTATCTAGCAGAGACTCTTCAATTAGTTAAATTAGTTCCGACCATTGCTTTAGGAAATAAATCGGTCCAAGCGGTTATTCAGAATCCGACATCCGCTATTTTTCCTGAAGTACGTTTAGAAGGAAAAGTAACGAAAAAAGGCGAAACGAAAGAATATGCCAAACGGATTTTACCAAGTGTTCGTTTTGCACCGAATTCAACGATGAACTTCCACTTAGATTTTGGAAAAGAAGATGTACGTCCAGGAACCTATATTTTTGAAGGAGAAGCGGTCTTGAAAGAAGATGAACAACAAGTGTGGCCGTTTAAGCAAGAATTTACCATCAGTAGTCAAGAAGCCAAGAAATTAAACAAAGAAGCAGTAGTGAAATTGGTCCTACCGACTTGGTGGAATCAAGCTTTTTATGGATTGTTAGCTGCAACAATTGTGAGTCTAATTCTAGCTATTTGGCGTTTTACACAACAGAAAGCGATACTAAAACAACAAGCCTATTTACAACAAGAAAAACAGGCAGCCTTGAAAAATAGACAAGGAGTGCGCGATGATGACAGCGAAAAGTAAAGGATCACTTCTGGTGACATTGGGAATACTTTTAACCGTCAGCATTGCGATTCTGACCGCTTCTTCTGAGAGCTTTGCAGAAGAAGCGGGACAAACGAATATCGGTGTGACGTTTTATGGAGGGAAGGCACCTCTAAAAACGAAAGGTGGCACTAAGTCAACAGAACAACCAGTCACTAATAAAGGTAAAAAAACGTCACAACAACAAGACAAAGTGAGCAGAAAAACCACTGCTAAGACGAATCCCACAGCTGCACAGACATCCTTACCAAGGACAGGTGAACGAAATAGCACGTGGCTTTACAGCCTTGGTATTGCATGTTTACTCGTAGTACTAATAAGTTTCTATTATTTGAATAAAAAAAGGAAAAAGGAAAAATAATGTGCTGTTTTTATAAACAGAGTCAATTGTAGAAGGAGGAATATAGATGGAGATTACGATGTGGATTTGGATTTGTGCTGGCTTGGCCGTCCTTTGTTTTGCTTTATTTTTACTATTCTTAGTAAGTAGCATGAATTTTGTTCACCAAGCAAAGCCTAAGCAGTCTTTAGTAAAACAATCAATGTTTAGTTGGCTGCTTCTGGTGATGTGTGGCGGCTGGGTAGCGATAGCCATCTTACTGAATATCGCATTACAAACACAATTAACATAATGACAACCCGTTGTAAGTTTTTAAGAAACTTGCAACGGGTTTTTGTTAACTTTAAAATAAAGAACGGTACAATTTATCAAAAAAGTACAGTAGACATTTGTACCCAACTTAGATAGAAAATAAAGCGCTATCATTATATGATAATTACAGGAGGAGGACACAGCTGTGAATTATAAAATAAGTTATCTCCTTGACGAGTATGCAGGGCAAAAAATTGCGCTCTCTTTGGCTCAACAAATAACCGATCTTTCGCAACGAGAATTAGTGACGCAACTTTCGACAATAGGCGGAGAAGTTCAACAGAATACCGTCAGTATTCCAAACCTTTCCGCAAATGAATGGGGAAAACAACTTTTTCAACAACGTCAAGTGATTTATAGCGAAACAGAAAGACAAGCACTCATTTTTTTACTCACTTATTCAGAAATCGAAGAACTATCGGTGTATCATTACCAAAATTTTTTAGATGTTTCGAAAGGTACTATTTTAGCGGACATCAAAAAAGTACGACACCAACTAGCAACTGAAAATATTGCTTTATCCTACGAACGAAAACGAGGGTTTTACCTAGAAGGAGATGAATTTCGGATTCGTCGTTTCGGGAAAAATTGGCTTGCCCGCCTCTTACAACAAAAGTCGGGCACCTTTGCTTTATTTTGCTGGCTCAGTCAGCATCAAATGAGCCAATACGCAAAAATGCGTGACGGCATTCAATTAGCCGTCCAGGAAGCGCAGCTTCAACTGGTACCCAGCAGATTGGATGAAATTAGTTACTTTCTTGCTTTTTCTCAAAAAAGATTAGGCAAATATGAAACAGTCGTCTGGCCTGAGAACCAGTTAATTCAGTCCTTACGCGCTTATCCCGTCAGTCGTCGTATTTTAAGTGATTTAGTTGGGCCAGTGGCGAATGCAGAAACTGAGAGTCTTTTTTTCACGATTTGTTTAATGACAGCCTTGCAAGGAGAATTGCGAGATACGAAGTTAGAGTTTTTATTAGATATTTCTGGTGAAATTATTCGGAAAATGGAATTGTTGGCCGTTGTTCAATTTGAACAGCCTCGTGAATTGCTCATGAATGTGTATTATCATCTGGTTCCTGCTTATTTTCGGATTAACTATGGCTTTTACTTGCCGAATGTTTTAATCAAGGATATTCGACAATCGTATCGGTCGCTTTATCATCTTTGTGAACAAGCGTTAGCTCCTTTAGAAAAATTAACGAAACGTTCAATCCCGTCAGAGGAAATTGGTTTTTTTACCATATTATTTGGTGGAGAAATTTTCGGCCAAAAAAATGAACAGCGGCAAGAAAAGCTAAAAGCGCTAATTGTTTGTCCCAGTGGTATCAGTTCTTCGTTGATTTTGCAATCGGAATTGCGTCGGCTATTTCCAATGATTGAATTTAAAGAAACAAATGCGGTGAGGGAAATAGAGAATGTGTCTGAAAAAAGCTATGACATCATTTTCTCAACGGTCCCTATTGAAACAGCCAAAAAGGTTTATCTTACCAAGCCCATTATGAGCTCTTTGGAGAAAAATCAATTGATGCACCAAGTTCAATCAGATTGGCTATTGCCAGGTATTTCCATGCCAGATGTTAAAGATATTTTAGATGCGTTAAAACCTTACATTTCCTTAAAAAAAGGAGTCACAGAAGCGCAGTTATATCGTGTCTTGCATCGTAAAATGAACAAAATTTTAGAAAAAGAGGAGGATCTGCGTCCAATGTTATCGGAATTATTAACAACAGAAACAGTCCAAGTCCTGCCTGAAGTTGCAGACTGGCGAGCGGGAATTACAGAAGCTGCCAAGCCGTTATTAAAAAATGGCAGTATTACGGAAAAGTACATTGATGCAATGATTCAAAAAGTCGAATCGTTTGGGCCATTTATCCATATCTGTCCAGACGTAGCATTGCCTCATGCGCGACCAGAAGATGGCGTTAATCAGTTAGGCATGTCATTACTAAAAATCCAAAAAAGTGTCGATTTATTAGAAGATCCTAAGCATGAAATTCACCTTTTTATTTGTTTAGCTGCTTCAGATAACGAAACACATTTACGGGCCTTATCTAGTCTGACAAAAATTCTATCAAAAAAAGAATCATTACATCGCTTAGTGGCGGCTGAAACCGTCCCAGAAATACTATCAATTATCCAAGAAGGAGAGAAATAAGATGAAGATTTTTACAGTTTGTCAAAGTGGTTTAGGAACAAGTTTTATGGTGCAAATGAATATCCAACAAATTTTAGAGGAAGTCGGTGTTGATACAGATAATTTTCAAATTGATCACACAGATGTCGGGAGTGCCAGTGGCGATATGGCTGATTACTTCTTTGTCGAAAAAACATTGCAAGATGCTTTAGGGTCAATTCCTGCTGAAAAAATCATTCCTTTAAATGCGATTATTGATTACGATGAAACGAAGGAGAAAGTCTTGAAAGTTTTAGATGACAATGGCATTGCACATCAATAAGAAGGAGGAAAAACATGGAAACTTTATTGAATTTATTTGTTTCAATTGTTAGCCAGCCAGCGATTCTGGTTTCATTAATTGCTTTGTTGGGATTAGTTTTACAGAAAAAGAAATTTTCTGATGTTGTTCAAGGAACGTTGAAAACATTCGTCGGCTTCTTAGTTTTAATTGGTGGCGCAGGGCTATTAGCGAACTCGTTAACGCCCTTTGCGGAGATGTTCCAAACCGCATTAAATACACAAGGCGTGGTACCTAGTAATGAAGCAGTTGTAGCGATTGCCTTGCAGCAATATGGGACACCAACTGCTCTGATTATGTTGGTGGGCATGGTTGTTAATATTCTGTTGGCGCGTTTTACACGTTTTAAATATATCTTTTTGACAGGTCAAGCGATGATGTACGTTTCGTGTTTGACAGCCGTTATTTTAGTGGGGGCCGGTTTTAGCGTTAGTTTGCCAATGATTCTTTTAGGTGGTTTATTTGAAGGAACTTTATTAACAGTGACACCTGCTCTTTGTCAGCCCTTTATGAAACAAATTACTGGAAATGATAAAGTAGCAATGGGGCATACAGGGAATATTGGTTATGCGGCAAGTGGCTTTATTGGAAAAGTCTTTGGGAATAAAGAAAAGTCAACGGAAGATATTAAAATTCCTAAAAGTTTTGGTTTTTTAAGAGACTCAACCATCTCAATTATGATTTTGATGTCGATTGTCTATGTGATTTTGGCTTTGCTGGCTGGGACAGGCTATGTCGAGCATGAGTTAAGCAATGGCGAAAATGCGATCATCTTTTCATTAATTCAAGCAGGGACCTTTACGGCTGGTTTCGTAGTGGTGTTACAGGGTGTGCGGATGGTTTTAGGAGAAATTGTGCCAGCTTTCCAAGGAATTGCTAAAAAATTAGTGCCTAATTCTAAACCAGCACTTGATGTTCCCATTATCTTTCCTTATGCGCCAAATGCTGTCTTGATTGGGTTCTTTGTGAGCTTTATTGTGGGAACTATTTCAATGTTAGCGATGGTTGGTCTGAATACCACTGTGATTATACCAGGCGTTGTTGGGCACTTTTTCTGTGGTGCCGCGGCAGGTGTTTTTGGAAATTCCACAGGGGGACGTCGGGGAGCGATTTTAGGGGCTGCGTTTAATGGCTTATTAATTAGTTGGTTACCGTTATTTATTTTACCAGTCTTGGGTGATTTACAGTTAGCATCCTCAACGTTTGCGGATACAGATTATTTAATCCCAGGCCTATTTTTAGGCAAATTAGGTGAGGCAGGTCCGAGTCTTTTAGTAGGAGGAATCATTGCTTTTGTAGTGGTTGTTCTTTTGGCTAGCGCTGTTTTGACTATGCGGGAGAAAAAAGTCGCCGAAGAAAACTAAGTGTTTTGTTCTAAAAAAAGGCAAATGGGACAGAAGTCGTTTTGACTTCTGTCCCATTTGCCTTTTACCATTGTTCTTGGATAAACTGTGCAATTTGTTTCCGCGCTTGTCGTCCTTCTGGCAAGTATTGTTTCATTGCGAAAACGTGTTGCATGCCAGGCACCAATCGGCAAGTATCTTGTGGTCGTGGCCCTAATTGTTTTAAAAATTGGTGATAGGAAGGGCAAAAAACTTCATGTGTGCCGCCCACGAAAAAAAGTGGCGGAAATTTTTGATAATCAAAGGACAAGCAATTTAAAGAAAGCGTGGAGTGATTAGCCGTGTCATCAATCTCTTGGGCAATTAATTGTAAATAGTTCATGCCAATCATTTTGTCCTTTTTTTGATAACTTTTGGCAACAGGAATGTCTAAATGTCCATCTAACCAAGGAGAAATTAAAACAGCAGCTTTGGGTAAGCGTTCAGGGAAATCGGTGGCTAAATTCTGCAATACGTTTAAAACCAATGTGCCACCAGCAGAATCACCTAATAAAATAACATCTTCGGGATCATAATGCTGTAAAATTTCTTGGTAAGCAACATAGCAATGATTATAAATATAAGCAAAAGACTTATTTGGTGCTAATGGATATACAGGGATAAAATAATCTGTTGCAAAAGGGAGATCTTCAATTAGTTTATAACTAAAGTCTAATTGGCTATAGGCAAGATTCAATGTAAAGCCCCCACCATGCAGGTACAGTACAGCTTTCTTGGTAGGCGCAATAACGGAGTTTGACATGCTATACATCGTAGGAAATTGAGTCATTTCTTGAAGAGGAAAAAGATGACGTAAATGTTTTGGCAAAGTTACTTGTTCATTTAATGATCGTTGCCAATGATAAAAAGCCTTGGTGACTTTCGGATTTCGTTCAAGGCGAGCAATTTGGGAAAGACGTAAAGAATCTTCAAAAAGACAGGCTTTTAAGGATTTTTGACGAGAACGTGCGTGGAACAAATATGCGCTAGCTAACAACAAACCAATCGATTTCTTTTTCAATTAAGGCCCTCCATTCAGCAAAAAGTAAATCATTTTTTCTACAGTATAACATTTTAAAAGTAGAACAACGAAATTTGTTGAAGGGATGAAAGGACGGTTTAAACGAATGTACGTATTTATTTGTGGTTGCGTAAAGTAAATGATTGTAGTAAATTAAATGAGATTAAGAGGTCCGGTGAATGGGCGCGTTCACGGCAAGGAGAGAAGTAGGATGACAAATAAAAAGGTTACAATTAAAGATGTTGCCAATGACTCAGGTGTCTCTATTACTACCGTTTCACAAATTTTAAACGGGAATGGGGCACGGTTTAGTGGGAAAACGGTCGAAAAAGTATTGGCTGCAAAAGAGCGATTAAACTATCAGCCCGACTATTTTGCGCAGCGTATGGTGATGAAAAAAAGTAAGACGATTGGCGTAATCGTACCTGATATTACCAACCCATTTTTTGCGCAATTGATTCGAGGAATTGAAAGTGTTTTATACAAAGAAAATTTTATACTGATGTTATGCAATGCGGACCAAGATGTTACAAGAGAACATGAATATTTAACAGAGTTGATTCGTCGCAGTGTCGATGGTTTTGTGATTGCAAGTTCTGAAATTTCCAATCAAACGATTAATGAAACGCTACGTGCGAAAAAGATTCCGTTTATTGTACTTGACCAAAAAAAAGCAGAAGGCTTTAGCGATGCTGTTTTGACAGACGATTATAGAGGTGGGCAACTAGCAGCAAAGCATTTACAAGAGCAACGACATAAACAGGTCGTCGTGGTAATGCCACCACATGCGCCAGTCAATATTCAGCAACGGTTAAAAGGTTTTTGTTCTGTTTATACGGAAAAGGTCCAGTTAATCGAAACAGAATTATCAAAAACTGGCGGCTACCAAGCTGTCCCCGAAATTTTAAAAACAGAGAGCACCGGAATTTTTGCTATCAATGATGAAATTGCTTTTGGTTTATATCGAGGATTAGCAGAAGCGGGCAAAAAAATTCCTGAGGATTATAGTATTATTGGTTATGACAATGTTGATATGTGCGAGTATGTTTCGCCGCCGCTAACAACAATTGCTCAACCTGTTTTTCAATTGGGGCAAACTACGGCGACTCTATTATTGGAAAGAATCCATCAGCCTGCAAAAGATTGGGAGGAGCAAACCTTGCCTGTCCAACTGATTGAACGATTTTCGACAGCACCCTTGAAATAGCTTTCAAGGTGTGCTATATTTTTGTTGTGGAATTAAAACGTTTTACTAAAACGTTTTAATTAGAATGAAAAAATAAATTTTATTGAGGTGGATGAAAATGAACGCGGTTACAATTATCGGAAGTATCAATTTAGACACAACATTAAGAGTCAAAGAAATGCCAAAACCAGGCGAAACAATTCACGCCATTGAACATTTTACAGCGGGTGGTGGTAAAGGAGCAAACCAAGCAGTTGCAGCGAAACGTTCAGGCGCAGAAACATATTTTATTGGTGCTGTGGGAAATGATGGCGCTGGAGCTATGATGACTGATTTAATGAGTCAAGATGAAATTAATTTAACTGGGGTCACCACTTTAGAGAAAACAGCTACTGGCCAAGCCTTTATTATGGTAGATAACGCTGGTGAAAATAGCATTATGATTTACGCAGGAGCCAATAACGCCTTTACGCCAAAACAAGTACAGGAACATCAAGAAATTATTGAAAAAAGTGATTTTGTGATTGCCCAATTTGAAAGTGCGATTGATAGTACGATTGCAGCGTTTAAAATTGCTAAAAAAGCAGGCGTCAAAACGATTTTAAATCCCGCACCTGCGTTAGAACAAGTTCCTGAAGAATTACTAAACGTGACAGATATGATTGTACCAAATGAAACAGAAACCGAAATTTTAACAGGTATTAAAATCACAGATGAAGCGAGTATGCGTAAAGCCGCAGAAGCACTTCATCAATTAGGGATTGAAGCAGTAATTATTACAGTAGGTAGTAAAGGAGCCTTTTATGACGTCAATGGACGAAGTGGTATTGTGCCTGCTTTTAAAGTGAAAGCGGTTGATACAACGGCTGCTGGCGATACTTTTATTGGCGCATTAAGTAGTATATTAGAGAAAGACTTTAGCAATTTGGAAGAAGCTATTCGTTATGGAAACAAGGCGTCCTCGTTGACTGTTCAACGTTTTGGAGCCCAACCTTCGATTCCTTATCAACACGAATTGGCAGACAAATAAAAAGGAGCGAGCGACATGAAAAAAACAAAAGTTATTAATTCAGATATTTCCCGCGTCATCGCACAAATGGGTCATTTTGATAAATTAAGTATTGGTGATGCAGGCATGCCAGTGCCTCGGACTACAGAAAAAATTGATTTAGCAGTTACCAATGGCGTCCCTAGTTTTATGGAAGTTTTAAACAATGTTCTTGAGGAATTGGCAGTTCAACGAATTTATTTAGCAGAAGAAATTAAAACAGAAAATCCTGATATGTTGGCAGCAATTGAAACTCGTTTACCAGAAACTCCCATCAGTTTTATTCCTCATACAGAAATGAAACAAGAATTAAACAACTGCCATGCATTTATTCGGACAGGGGAAATGACTCCTTACGCAAATATTTTATTAGAAAGTAACGTTGTCTTTTAAACGAGAGAGGGGAAATAGAGATGAATGCGACTGCATTATTAATCGGTTTAGGACCGCTTCTAGGTTGGGGGCTTTTCCCAACAATCGCTTCCAAAATTGGTGGTCGTCCAGTGAATCAAATTCTCGGGACCAGTTTAGGAACATTAATTTTTGCCGCTATTTTTTCAATGATTAATGGTTTAGCTTTTCCAACGGGCATGGATTTATTCTTTTCAATTTTATCTGGTGTCGGTTGGGCCTGTGCGCAAATCATTACATTTAAATGCTTCACGATGATTGGGTCATCACGTGCTATGCCAGTAACGACCGCGTTCCAACTTTTAGGTGCTTCTCTCTGGGGTGTCTTTTTCTTAGGAAACTGGCCAGGTGCGACAGCTAAATTGTTAGGCGCATTTGCCTTAGTGTTAATCATGATTGGTGCCAAAATGACGGTCTGGTCGGAAACGGAATCCGCTGAGAGTGCTGGGATTATGAAAAAAGCAGTTCTTCTATTAGCCGTTGGTGAAATCGGCTATTGGGCGTACTCTGCAGCACCCCAAGCGACGGCAATTGATGGCATGCATGCCTTTTTACCACAAGCAATAGGCATGGTAATTGTCGCAGTTATTTATTCAGCAGTTGTCACTATTAAGGGTGGGGAAACATCGCCATTTATAGAAACTGTTTCTTACAAACAAATTTTTTCAGGCTTTTTCTTCGCCTTTGCAGCGTTAACTTATTTAATTTCAGCGCAGCCAGATATGAACGGCTTGGCAACTGGCTTTATTCTATCCCAAACATCAGTTGTGCTTGCAACGTTGACAGGTATTTGGTTCTTAGGTCAAAAGAAAACAGCCAAGGAAATGACCGTAACGATTATCGGCTTAGTTTTGATTTTGGCAGCAGCTACGATCACAGTGATGATTTAAAAAAGTATTCAACGACCTATTATTCAGGGCGTTGAATACTTTTTTTTATTTGTTCTAAAAATAATGCAGCAGCTGTGGAAAGAACCGTATTTTTGCGCCAAATTAAACTAATTTTGGCTGTTAAAGCAGGATATAGCGGGATAAAACGTAAATTTGTTTGCTTTGTTTCTAGAATACCATCAATGCTTAGGGCGCTACCTAGCCCAGCTTCTACCATCAGTGAAGCGTTGTAAAGTAAGTTGTAGGTCCCAACGATTCGGAACTGATCTAGACTTGCTTCGAGCCAATCAGAGAGTTGGCTCGGAACTTGTGCTTGTCGAGAAATAAATAAAGGTTCTTCTTTTAAATCGGCTGCAGTAATAACATTTTTAGTGGCTAAGGGATGGTCCTTTACAGTAATTAAGCCCCATGTATCTACAACTGGTAATGTTAAATAGCTATATTTTTGTTTAGGTGCAGGCTCAATAATTAAACCAAAATCTAATAATCCTTTGTCTAGCCGTTCTATTACATCATCTGCATTCCCACTGTATAAATGAAGGTGAATATCAGCTGAGTGCTGGCTTGTTATTTGTTGTAGTGCATTCGCTAAAAAAGACATAGCTTTTGTTTCGCCGCCACCAATCGTGATTTCGCCATTAATGAATTCATTTTGCGACAAGTTGGTGACTGTTTTATTCGCTAAGCTTAAAATATCTTGCCCTTGTTTAGCTAAATATTCTCCTTCAGGTGTTAATTGTATTTGTCGATTTCCTCGTATAAATAATGTCACGCCTAATTCTTCCTCTAATTCTTTTAATTGCTTAGATAATGTTGGTTGTGATACATGCAATTGTTTGGCTGCGCCACTAATCGTTTTTTCTTGGACCACTGCTAAGAAATAGTGAATCACTCGTAATTCCATTACTTTCCCTCCTATAACTAAAACGCATACTTATCTATTTATTATAAGTATTAGACAGAGGAGTTGTCACGTATTACGATAAATTTAGCAAAAGGAGGCGATTAGGAATGCTTACAAAAAATCTCCAAGAACTAATTGCAACAGGTAGCATTGATAAAGATGAACCACTATTTCAACTTATTCATCAGATTCAAGAGGAAAATAGTCGCTATTTAATAGAATTAAATCAACAAGCCTATACACATAATGAAGTAAGGAATCTTCTTGCCACGATTATCCAAGACAAAATTGACGAAACTGTTACGATTTTATTGCCTTTTTATACAGATTTTGGACGCAATATACATTTTGGTAAAAATATTTTTATTAATCGGGCAGCTATGTTTGTTGATTTAGGGGGCATTATAATTGAAGACAATGTTTTAATTGGTCCGCGCGTTAATCTCTTAAGTGTCAATCATCCGGAACTGCCAATGAAACGGCGAGGCGTATTGCTAGCACCAATTACCATTAAAAAATTTGCGTGGTTAGGTGCGGGTGTCACTGTTTTACCAGGTATTACGATTGGTGAAAATGCTATCGTAGCAGCTAATGCGACTGTAACTAAAGATGTGCCAGCTAACGCTATTGTTGCAGGAACACCAGCTAAAATTATTCGTTGGATTCAGGAAGATAAGGAGGAAATATAATGAAATCATTATCAGAAAAAGTTATTGTTATCATGGGCGCTTCCAGTGGCATCGGTGAGGCAACAGCCCGTTTACTTGCCAGAAAAGGAGCGAAGTTAGTCATTGCAGCACGTCGACAAGAACGTTTAATTGCTATAAAAAAAGAACTTCCTGAAGCAACGATTCTCGTGCAACAAGCAGATGTAACGAAAGAAGAGGAAGTTCAGCGTGTAATCAAGCTTACAATGGAAAAATATGGACGAATTGATGTTCTTTTTAACAATGCAGGAGTTATGCCAACGGCGCCTCTTATTGAAGCACCAAAAGGAGAATGGCGTCAAATGCTAGATATTAATATTATGGGTGTTTTAAATGGCATTGCGGCAGTTCTTCCAATTATGGTTGAACAAAAATCAGGGCAGATTATTACTACTGATTCTGTGGCAGGACATGTCGTTTATCCAGATTCGGCTGTCTACTGTGGAACAAAGTTTGCTGTTCGAGCAATTATGGAAGGATTGCGACAAGAACAAAGAGAGAATAACATTAAATCAACGATTATTTCACCAGGTGCTGTACAAACAGAACTTTATCAAACAATTTCTAATCGAGTAGTAGCTGAAACGTTACATCTAGAACAGTTAAGTTGGGGCTTAAAGGCGGAAGACATTGCGCAAGCAGTGGTCTTTGCCATAGACACGCCAGATCGTATGTCAATCAGTGAAATGGTTGTTCGCCCGACCACACAAACGATTTAATTTAAAAAGTATTCCTAGAAAGGAATACTTTTTTTAATCGTGATTGTTCGTTTTTTACAGAATTTAGAATTTGATATTTACTTATTTGTTGGTTTATTATATGATTAAACACGTTGTTTCATTAATAAATTGAATATTTTACGAACATTGTAAAATGTTTAGATTTTAGGAGGACGGAACATGAAAGAAAAAATAAGTTCATATTTTGAACTTGAACAATTGAATACGAATATGAAACGAGAAATGTTAGCTGGTTTCACCACATTTATCTCAATGGCGTATATTTTGTTCGTTAATCCAACCGTACTTGGTGCTTCTGGCATGGACGAAGGCGCTGTTTTTACTGCCACCGCTTTAGCGAGTGCCTTAGGTTGTATTTTAATGGGTGTGTTGGCGAAATATCCGATTGCGACAGCACCAGCTTTAGGAATTAATGCATTCTTTGCTTATTCAGTCTCTGTTGGTATGGGGATTCCTTGGCAAACGACATTAGCAGGCGTTTTTGTGGCTTCATTGATATTTATTTTAATTACAATTTTTAAATTACGCGAGCTAATTATTGATGCAATTCCTGCAGACTTGAAATTTGCTATTTCAGGTGGAATCGGGTTGTTTATTGCTTTTCTTGGTTTAAGCCAAGGTGGCTTAATTGTGGCTAATGATGCGACACTTGTTGGCTTAGGACCTTTGAATGTTGGTTCAACGTGGGTCACCATTGTCGGCTTAGTCGTAACTGCAATTTTGTTAGTTCGTCGAGTACCAGGTGGTATTTTTATTGGAATGGCGATTTCAACGATTGTTGGTTTAGCGACAGGCGTTATTCCAATGCCTGATAAGATTATTTCAAGCGCGCCAAGTTTAGAACCAACATTTTTAGTGGCGTTAGGACATGTGAAAGATATCAATACGATTCAAATGTGGGTCGTGGTTTTAACGTTCCTATTAGTAACATTCTTTGATACCGCTGGTACGTTGGTGGGCTTAGCCAATCAAGCAGGTTTTATGAAGGACAATAAAATGCCGCGTGTGGGGAAAGCTTTAGCCGCTGATTCAACAGCGATGTTAGCTGGTTCTCTACTAGGGACATCGCCAGTTGGTGCATATGTTGAATCATCTGCGGGGATTGCTGTGGGTGGTCGTTCAGGAATCACAGCTATTACAACCGGGATTTTATTTATTTTCAGCTTGCTATTTTCTCCTTTGTTAGCAGTTGTCACTTCGCAAGTTACAGCACCAGCGTTGATTATTGTTGGTGTTTTGATGGCACAATCCTTAAGCAAAATTAAATGGAACGAGATGGAAATTGCGATTCCTTCCTTCTTAATCTTGTTAGGAATGCCATTGACATACAGCATTTCAGATGGGATTGCCTTAGGCTTTATCTTCTATCCAATTACAATGATTGCGGCAAAACGCGGGAAAGAAGTTTCGCCAATTATGTATGGCTTGTTCTTTGTTTTTGTCGGATTCATGTGGATCCTGAATGCGCAATAAGCAAGAGAGAAAGTTATCAAATAGTTGATTCATAAGACAATGAACTTATGAATCAACTATTTTTTTTCGACTAAGCACTAGAAAAACGCCCCTTATTTGATGTATAATTTGCAAAGACATTGACCTGTGAAGATACAGGAACAGAGAGGAATTAATTGAGTGAAGTATACAGAAATTATGGTTCGCTATGGCGAATTATCAACTAAAGGAAAAAATCGTAAAACGTTTATCATGCAGTTAGCACAAAATGTGAAACGTGCGTTAGCTGATTTTCCAGCATTGAAAATCCATGCAGATCGAGACAGAATGCATATTTTATTAAATGGGGAAGATAGTGAAGAAGTGATTCCGAAACTAAGTAAAGTGTTTGGGATTCAAAATTTTTCGCCAAGTATTCGTATTGAAAAAGAAATGCCAGCGATTCGTGCAATGGTTCAAGAGGTTGTTCGGGAAGTTTATACGCCAGGTAAGACGTTCAAAATTACTGCTAAACGCTCGGACCATTCATTTGAACTTGATTCAAATGGCTTGAATCAAGAATTAGGTGGGGCTGTTATTGAAGCCATTCCGGAAATTCGAGTACAAATGAAAAAGCCTGATATTAACTTAAGAATTGAAATTCGTAAAGACGCGGCGTATTTATCTTATGAAACGATTCGCGGTGCGGGTGGATTGCCAGTGGGCACCAGTGGTCGTGGTATGTTGATGTTGTCAGGAGGCATTGATTCACCAGTTGCTGGTTATTTAGCTATGAAACGTGGCGTGGAAGTGGAAGCTGTCCATTTTGCTAGTCCGCCTTATACAAGTGAACAAGCGTTACAAAAGGCTAAAGATTTAGCTGAAAAATTAGTCCCTTATGTAGGAACTATTCAATTTATTGAAGTGCCCTTTACAGAAATTCAAGAAGAAATAAAACGAGTTGTTCCCCAAGGCTACTTAATGACCATTACACGACGTTTAATGTTACGCTTAACAGATGCAATTCGTGAAATGCGGAAAGGTTTAGTCATTATTAATGGTGAATCGTTAGGACAAGTGGCTTCGCAAACACTTCAAAGTATGGTAGCAATTAATGAGGTTACCTCAACACCGATAATTCGACCTGTTGTTTCAATGGATAAGACAGAAATTATCGAAATTGCCGAAAAAATTGACACGTTTGAATTAGCCATCCAACCCTTCGAAGATTGTTGTACAATTTTTGCGCCACCGCAACCGAAAACACGACCTCGCTTGGATAAAGCGCAAGATTATGAAGCGCGCTTAGACTTGGAAGGTTTAATGGCTCGGGCCTTAGAAGGACTCAAAATTACAGAGATTTCAGCAGAAACAGCGAAAGATAAACAAGAAGACGAATTTGCAGATTTCCTATAAGAAATAAATACAGTGACGGTCGCTTAGACGTCACTGTATTTATTTTGTACTTATTTCACAAACAAGTTGCTCGGAGAGGGGAACCGTGATAAACTGAATATGTGAAGTAGGTAACAAGGAGGACAGAGGATGGAGAAAAAAATGCCTAAAGCAACGGCAAAACGTTTGCCGGTTTATTTACGTTATTTAAAAATGTTAGGGGATTCTGGTGTTAAACGCATTAAATCACGAGAATTTAGTGAAATGATCCAGATTCCTTCTGCAACGATTCGGCGTGATTTTTCCCACGTTGGTGAACTGGGCCGAAGCGGTTATGGTTACGATGTGCCGTATTTAATTGAGGTATTTAGTAATATTTTAAATACGCAAGAAGAAAAAAGAATTGCTCTGATTGGTTGTGGCAATTTAGGCAAGGCATTATTAAAAAATAATTTTAGACGCAACGAGAATTTGAATATTGTTTGTGCTTTTGATAATGATTCAGCTTTAGTTGGCACCACGATTAATGGATTATTAGTTCATGATATGTCTGAGTTAGAAGCATTCGTTCGACAAGAAGGGGTCACGGTAGCCATTTCTACAGTACCAAGTCACCATGCCCAAAAAGCTATCGACAAAATTGTACAAGCGGGTGTGACTGCGATTTTAAATTTTGCGCCAGACCGTGTCAGTGTGCCAGCCAACGTTAGTGTGCAGTATATTGATTTAACAACGGAACTGCAAACACTGATTTATTTTAATGAAACTTTTTCACTAGCAAATAGCCCAAAGCAATAAAATTGTCTTCATAAAAATCCTCTACTATACTTATTATTGAAAGTGGAAAAGGAGGATTTCAGAATGAATGTTACAAGAAAAGGGCACGTATTAGAATTGACAGGTGAGCAGCCTAAAGTTGGCACAAAAGCCCCCGTCTTTTCTTTGAAAAATTTAAACAACCAAGAAATCAACTTAGCAGATTATAAAGGTAAAACGGTTTTAATTAGTGTGGTTCCTGATATCGACACACGTGTTTGTTCACTGCAAACGAAACGTTTCAATCAAGAAGCGGCGAAATTAGACGGTGTTCAGATTATCACGATTTCTAATAATACAGTCGAAGAACAAGCAAATTGGTGTGCCGCTGAGGGTGTCGAAATGGAAATGCTTCATGATACTGAAGACTCATTTGGTGCAGCTTATGGTTTGTATATTCCAGAAATGGGCCGTTTAGCACGTGCTATTTTTGTGATTGACCCAGAAGGAACGTTAGTTTATGAAGAAATCGTCTCAGAAGTTTCGTCGGAACCCGATTATCAACAAGCGTTAGAAGCTGCAAAAAAAGTGTAATCCCTCTAGATTACAAATTGACTTTGCTTGCGCTTCATTGTAGAATGAAGCAAAGACAGCGAACAAGAGGAGTATCATTGGCGTCGTTTTAGAGAAAAAGTCGTTCAGGTGCAAGACTTTTACACAACCAGTGAGAAGGTAGCTTGTGAGTCAATGGTTTGAACACAGTACGTTAGTAGAACGATTCGTTTCGTGAACGTTATCTCACGAATGAGTGGCATTTGAATGAATTCAATTCAAATGCAATTTAGGTGGTACCGCGTAAATAAGATGAATCTACGCCCTAAAATACGAAAGTATTTTAGGGCGTATTTTAGTGTTTAGCCAAAAAAAACTCATTTGTAAAATAATTACCGCTCCAAATCGCGTATTTTAAGAAAGAAGGGGAAAAAATGTCAGAAGAAAAAAACTTACCAACGAAATATCAACCGACAGAAATCGAAGCTGGCCGTTATCAAAAATGGCTAGATCAAGATTTATTTAAACCAAGTGGCGACAAAAAAGCGAAGCCCTATTCAATTGTTATTCCACCACCTAATGTAACAGGGAAGCTACACTTAGGGCATGCTTGGGATACAACATTACAAGATATGATTATCCGCCAAAAAAGAATGCAAGGCTTTGATACGTTATGGCTGCCAGGAATGGACCATGCCGGAATTGCCACGCAAGCAAAAGTAGAAGAGAAACTAGCACAACAAGGAATTTCACGTTACGACTTAGGTCGTGAAAAATTTGTTGATCAAGTGTGGGAATGGAAAGAAGAATATGCTTCTCACATTCGTGAACAGTGGGCAAAAATGGGCCTTTCTTTAGATTACAGCCGTGAACGTTTTACTTTAGATGAAGGGCTATCTGAGGCCGTTCGTAAAGTGTTTGTCTCTCTTTACGAGAAAGATTTGATTTACCGTGGTGAATATATCATTAACTGGGATCCGAAAGCGAAAACAGCATTGTCTGATATCGAAGTAATCCATAAAGATATTGAAGGAGCTTTTTACCATATGAGCTACCCATTATCAGATGGTTCTGGCGTTGTTGAAATTGCGACAACGCGTCCTGAAACAATGTTGGGAGATACGGCGATTGCGGTCCATCCAGAAGATGAACGGTATCAGGAACTTATTGGTAAGACAGTTGTCTTGCCATTAGTCGATAAAGAAATTCCAATTATTGCAGATGACTATGTAGATATGGAATTTGGAACAGGGGTTGTAAAAATCACACCTGCCCATGATCCAAATGACTTTGAAGTCGGTAATCGTCATGACTTACCTCGAGTAAATGTTATGAACGAAGACGGCACGATGAATGAACTGGCTGGAAAATACGAAGGAATGGATCGTTTTGCCGCACGTAAAGCGATTGTCTCTGACTTGAAAGAACTAGGTCGCTTAATTAAGATCGAAACAATGAATCACAGCGTGGGTCATTCAGAACGAACAGGTGTTGTCGTGGAACCACGTTTATCGACCCAATGGTTTGTAAAAATGGGCCCATTAGCTGAAAAAGCAATGAAAAATCAAGAAACAGAAGACGCTGTTGAATTTTATCCACCACGCTTCAATCAAACATTTTTACGTTGGATGGAAAATGTACATGATTGGGTTATTTCGCGACAATTATGGTGGGGCCATCAAATTCCTGCTTGGTATCACAAAGAAACGGGCGAGATGTATGTTGGGATGGAAGAGCCAGCCGACAGTGAAAACTGGGTTCAAGATAGTGACGTCTTAGATACATGGTTTAGTTCTGCTTTATGGCCATTTTCAACGATGGGTTGGCCAGATGAAGCAAGCGAAGATTATCAACGTTACTTCCCAACAAGCACATTAGTTACTGGCTATGATATTATTGCCTTTTGGGTAAGTCGTATGATTTTCCAAAGCTTAGAGTTTACAGGCGAACGTCCCTTCCAAAATGTCTTAATTCACGGCTTAATTCGTGATGAGCAAGGACGCAAAATGAGTAAATCATTGGGGAATGGGATTGATCCAATGGATGTCATCGAAAAATATGGCGCAGATGCGTTACGTTGGTTCTTATCAAATGGTTCAGCTCCAGGTCAAGATGTTCGTTTTAGTTATGAAAAAATGGATGCTTCTTGGAACTTTATCAATAAGATTTGGAATGCAAGTCGTTTCGTTATTATGAATGTAGAAGGTATGACTGCTGCAGATATTGACTTTAGTGGTGAAAAGACTGTCGCTGATCGTTGGATTTTAACGCGCTTAAACGAAACAGTCGCCCGTGTGACAGAATTATTTGATCGCTTTGAATTCGGTGAAGCAGGTCGCCAATTATACAACTTCATCTGGGATGATTTCTGTGATTGGTATATTGAAATGAGTAAAGAAATTCTTTACGGAGAAAATGAAGCAGCTAAACAAACAACACGGAGCATCTTGGTGTACACATTGGATCAAATCTTACGCTTATTGCATCCAATTATGCCGTTTGTAACAGAAGAAATTTGGGAAAAAATTCCGCATCAAGGTGAGTCATTGGTTGTGGCGGAGTACCCAGTTGTTCATGAAGAATTTAACGATGAAGCAGCAGCTCGAGGAATGGAAGTTCTGAAAGAAGTTATTCGTTCGGTTCGGAATATTCGAGCAGAAGTGAATACACCACTTTCTAAACCAATTACTTTGTTAATTAAAACAAACGATACAGAAGTAGAAGAATTTTTAACAGCTAATACTAGCTACTTAGAACGCTTCTGTAACCCAGAGGAATTAGTCATCAGTCGTGAAATAGAAGCGCCAGAATTAGCCATGTCCGCTGTATTAACAGGCGCAGAACTATTCCTACCATTAGCTGGGTTGATTAATATCGAGGAAGAAATTGCTCGCTTAGAAAAAGAATTAGACAAATGGACAAAAGAAGTCAAACGTGTGCAAGGCAAACTTTCAAATGAACGTTTTGTGTCAAATGCACCAGATGAGGTCGTGGAAGCAGAACGTGCAAAAGAAAAGGACTACCTTGAAAAACAAGAGGCTGTCAAAGAACGGATTGCCCAATTACGTTCAATCTAAAAAAGAAAAGACAACAAAACCAAACGTTGGTTTTGTTGTCTTTTTGTTATAATTTGCCAAATAATTGAAACAAATACAACATTAAGTAGCTGTAAGTAGCCACAGACCAGAATTTCAATAAAAGAACAATTTTCATGAATTCTTTTAAAGAAATATCTGTAATTCCCGCCACTAAACAAACAATATCATCTGGAGCGAAGGGGACTAACATAGTAAAGATTAAGAGCTTTTTGACATTGTGTTCATTTTTGTCTAAAATCTCTTCAAATTTTTTGTATTTATTGGGTGAAAGGATTATTTTTACAAAGCTACGTCCATAGTAACGAACCAGTAAAAAGCCAATAAACTCACCAATAATCAATCCAAGATAGCTATACAAAAGGCCTTGCAAATTGCCAAACATCAACATTCCTGCAACAGAAGAGATTCCTCCAGGTAGAATAGGAATAATCACTTGGACGATTTGTAAAAGAATAAAACACAGAACCGCATAGTTACCAAACTGTTTAATAAAAGCTTGCAAGGAAGCAACAGAATGAAAAATTCCTCTGGAATATCCCCATAAAATTAAGCCAAAGAAAAGCACCAGTCCAACTAGGGGTAACCACCGAATGAGTCCATTTAAAAATTTTTTCTGATTAGTCATGAGTGGCCTCCTGACGTTTTCGACGGTATTTTTTAAAGCCAAGATAACCAGCCGTTCCCAGTAAAATCGTTCCGCTGACGGCAGTGCCGAGATAAATCATTCTTGGATGATAGGCAAAGGTTAACTGCTGTTTGCCAGCTGGGACTTCAACAGCTAAAAAGCCACCTAGAATGCGTTGTGTTTTTAAGGGTTCTTTTTGTAGCGACGATTTGACTTGCCAATCTTGGTCATAAGGAATGGACGTATACAGTAACTGAGTATCATTTCCAGGTACATTCAGTGCGCCATTTAAATGGCCTTTTTTAGTTGCATTCACGTGAAGAGCTTGTTGGCGTAATTTGTCAACCGCACGATTAAAGGCTGTTTGGTCTAAAGTTTGAAGTTGCCAATTGGTTAAATCAACCACTTGTTCAGCAGTTAGTGATAGGGTCACGGTAGTTCCTTTTTCAAAATGCCCTAAATTGAACAGTTGATTGGTTGCAATATAAATCGGCGTCGAGATAACTTGTTGGTTTACCTTCAATTGTGTAACTTTTTTCCATTTTAAATTCGGAATATAAAGATGCAAGTCACCAGTGCTATTCACTTTAAAGGTTGCTTCAATTGTTTCGTTGGTATGATGAGGTTCATTTATCAACGAAGCTGTTTTAAAGTAAGGTTTATCCGTCGGCACGAGCGTTTGCAGGAGTTCTTCTTGGGCATCTAAAGGATTATTTTTTGCTAATTTTAACTTGGTTAATGCGGTTGGCGCCAAAAAGCCCATACCGATCGCTTCATCATTTTCCATGATTTTCGTGGAACCAACTGTTTTTAGCAATTTTTCACTCGTAGGTTTTTCAATTGGTAAAAAGTCATATTTCACATTTAAAAGTAAATTGGTTAGTTGTGAATTATCCACATAGGCAATCCGGCGATCATTTTTTCGATATAAACCTAGCGCACTTAATGTGTCTTGGGTAGTGGCAGTTAAAGTCGAAGTATAGCTAGAAACGCCAGCATAGCCATAAAGTAAAGGATTATTGTAGCCGTTATTGATTTCACGGAACCCTGTTTCTTTGGAAGGAATGACTTGTTTCATGCGATAAAGTTCTGGTGCTGAGGCCATTTTTTCATCGATTAATTGGCTGTGTTTTCGGTAATCTTGGGCAAATGTTGCTTGGCTACCAAAGGGCATATGTTTAAAAGAAATCCAGAAATTCGTTGTTAATTCTGTGCTGACCAGTAAGAATAAAGCCACGACTACATAGTTTCTTAAGGCCTTTTTGTGTGCTAAACGCAAGCAAACGAAAATCAACCAAATAAAAAGTAAACTTAGCCATAAATAATTGATCGAAATTAAGAGATTCTTTTGTGGACCATAATACAAAGATCCGTAGCCAATGACTAACAGCAGACTAAAAATAATAGGTGCGGACCAAGGAATGGTCACTCTTGTAAGCCAAGCTTCATAGGCAAAGACAATCAATAAAAAGCTAAAGATAAAGACATTTCGGTAAGGGAACCCAGCTGGGCTTTGAAACATGTGCCAGACAGTATTAAAGGCTTCTAACCAAAAGCTTAAAAAGAGAATGAATAAAAGAATCGCTGAAGCTATTCTTTCTTTTAACGCAATTTGTTTCGTTTGAAAATAGGCAACACAGAGGAGTGTCACAAATAATCCAGCAAAAACGGTTGGTAAATGGTCTAAACGCAACTCATAATTAATAGAACCTAAGCCTAATTGCGAGAAAAACGAAGTGTTAAACTTAGGCGTTAAAAAGAACGTCGAGACATCAAAATCTGCTTTTTTTGTATAGAGCATCCCTTCTGCTGCAGGTAATAATAAAAAGCTAGTTGCAGTTCCTGTTAAAAAAGAAACGAGGAAGAATAACGGACTTTGTTTAAAAAATTGCCGAATAGCATGGGCTTGGGTATTCTTTTTAAAGAACCAATAGATACTGTACAAAACAGCAAAGAGACAAATCATATAACCCATGTAGTAATTCGTCACAATCGCTAAAAATAGGGTGATACTGTATAAGCCCCATTTGCGTTGATCCCATAAACGTTGGAGTCCCAATAAGATAAGCGGGAATAGAATCAGTGCATCCAACCACATAAAGTTTTGGCTATAGACGGTGACAAAGCCACAGAAACTATAGGACGTTGAAAAAAGTAACGTGGTGCCATCAACTTTTTGATAGGTGTATTTTAAATAGCTAAACATCGTAGTACCCATCAAGGCAAGTTTTAAGGTAATAATCCATAAAATTGCTATAGGTAATTGTTCATAAGGAAAAAAGAAAGCCAACACATTAAAAGGGCTCAGTAAGTAATAGGCTGCCAAAGGAACAATCGACTCACCAATCTCATTGGAAAAAGAGTAGAATGTAGTTATTCCCTCGTGAAAAGAGCGTTTTAAAAAACTCAAGAAAGGCATGTATTGTGTGCCTAAATCACTAACTAATAAGTTGTTGTCACCAAAAGGCGCAAGTTGTAATGTCATCCATACAAGCAACAGAAGTAAAAACGGCAAGAAAAAACTTCCTAACCATAAAAGCTTCGATTTGTTTTTCATCAAAATAAGTCCACCTTTATAAAAAAATCATGAATAAGCGTGTTGAACGCTCTAAAAATAGTTTTTAATTGGCTGGCTGGAATGAACCATCCAGAATGTTAGTTTACCATAAGTTCATTAATGTATCCGCTAATAACGCAAAATTATGAAAAATGCAAAAAGTTTTCAAGAAAAAGTTTCAATTGGTTATTAGTGAAAAAGTCACCTAACTTAGTTATAATGTAGAAGAAGACAAGGAGTTGGACAAGATGCAATTAACAATAGAAGAAGCCATTGAATGGATTCATAGCCGGTTACCCTTTGGTTCAAGACCTGGTTTGGATCGGATTAATGCGTTATTAGAAAAAATTGATCATCCAGAAAACAAAGTGCCAACGATTCATATCGCAGGAACCAATGGTAAAGGCTCAACCGTGACATATTTACGCTGTCTATTAGAAGAAATGGGCTTGAAAGTCGGAACCTTTACCTCTCCTTATATTGAATCATTTAATGAAAGAATTGCGATAAATGGTCAACCAATTTCAGACGAACAATTGATTACCTATGTGGAAAAGTATCAACCAATCATTAAAGAATTAGACCAGATCACTGAAGTGGCTGGAATTACAGAATTCGAAACATTGACAGGAATGGCCTTGGACTATTTCGTGAATGAACAAGTGGATATCGCCGTTGTTGAAGTTGGCTTAGGTGGATTACTTGATAGCACCAATGTCGTGAAGCCATTATTGACGGGAATTACGACAATTGGGAAGGATCACACAGAAATTTTAGGTGAAACAATTGCTGAAATTGCCTATCAAAAAGCGGGTATTATTAAAGAAAAAGTCCCAGTAGTAACAGGCAATATTTGTGCTGATGCGCTAGCAGTCATTGAAAAAGTCGCACAAGAAATACAGAGTCCAATTTTTCGTTTTGGCAAAGAGTATCAAGTGGAATATCTACATCCTGATGCACAATGGGGGGAAATATTTAATTTCTATGGAGAAATGGGCAAACTGACAAAAATTAAAGTTCCCTTGTTGGGGCGTCACCAAGTAGAAAACGCGGCGGTAGCTATTCAATTATTTGACAAGTATTGCCAACTACAACATTTGCCGTTTAAAGAACGAGACATTACTCAAGGGTTAGCTAAAGCGCAATGGCCAGCTCGAATGGAACGTCTTAGTGATGAACCGTTGATTGTTTTAGATGGTGCCCACAATGATCATGCAGTAAAACGCTTAGTTGAAAACTTGCGCAAAGAGTTTCCACAACACACGATTCATATTTTATTTTCAGCTTTAGCAACTAAAGATGTGGATGAGATGATTCAGGACTTAAAGCAAGTACCGAATGCGCATCTTTACTTAACTAGCTTTGATTACCCTAAAGCTATTGCACTTACAGAAATGGAAAAATATGAAGACGATTTAACAGAAATTGTGTCTTTATGGCAATTTGGCTTAGGCGAAATTTTAGAAAAAATGTCGACAGATGATTTATTATTAGTAACAGGTTCATTATATTTTGTTTCTCAAGTAAGAGAATTACTTTTAACTATAGGAGGAAATGATGAAGAAATTTGATGGCGTAATTTTTGATATGGATGGGTTGCTTTTTGATACGGAGTTGATTTACTATACATCTACTCAAAAAGTAGCAGATGCAATGGGGTTACCTTATAGTAAAGAAGTCTATTTAGACTATGTTGGGATTTCCGATGAAGAAGTACAAGAGAATTACCGACGTATTTATGCATCCTATGGTCACGACACAGTGGAAGAATTTATCCGCCGTTCTTATGATGATACCCTGCAAGAGTTTCGATCTGGTAACGTCCCTTTAAAACCAGGGGTGGTGGAATTCCTCGACTTTTTAGATGATCAAAAAATTCCTCGATTAGTTGCCTCAAGTAACGTCCGTCCAGCAATTGAAATGTTATTAAGCCATGCTGGGATTCAGGATCGTTTTGTAGGGATCGTTTCAGCAGAGGATGTTAAACGAGCAAAACCGGACCCAGAAATTTTTCAAAAAGCTCGTCAACTTTTAGGAACAGAAGCCCCGAAAACCTTGATTTTCGAAGACTCATTTCATGGGGTAAGTGCGGCTCATAGTGCGGGCATTCCAGTGATCATGGTACCTGATTTATTGCAACCAACTGAAGTTATCCAAGAGAAAACATTATATGTCTTGGAGAGTTTACATCAAGCGCCACATTATTTAAAATAATAAAAACAACACTCCTTTGCGTAGTTTATTAATGACTAGCAAAGGAGGTTTTTTTATGCAAGTATCGGATCTATTTATTCGCGAGATGCCGAGTGATTGTTTACCACGAGAACGGCTCTTAGCGATAGGAGAAAAAGCATTATCAAATCAAGAGTTGTTGGCGATTCTGTTACGAACTGGCTCAAAAGAAGCAGACGTGATGACTGTTGCCGCAACGCTGTTAAAACAGTTTAAGCAACTTTCTTATTTGCAGCAAGCCACATTGAACGAGTTAATGGCTATTAGAGGCATTGGCCAAGTGAAAGCCATTGAATTACGTGCGGCCATTGAATTGGGGTGTCGAATTTATCAAAGTAGTCAAATCAAATTTGGCAAAGTTACGTCCAGTCAACAAGTCGCTCAACGATTACTCCAAGAGATGAAGGGGCTGCAACAAGAACATTTAATTTGTATTTACTTGAATACTAAGAATGACATTATTCAACAGAAAACGATTTTCAAAGGATCACTGAATCAAAGTATTGCTCATCCACGCGAAATTTTTCGGGAAGCGGTTAAATATTCTTCTGCTCGCATACTATTAGCTCATAATCATCCATCTGGCAATCCGACACCGTCTCCACAAGATATTCAATTTACCAAACGAATGGAAGAATGTGGCGAAATGATGGGGATTCAATTGTTGGATCATATTATTGTTGGTGATAGCGGATACATTAGTTTGAGAGAAGAGAATTTTTTTGCTTCAGAATGAGGACAATTCTTGCAAAAATATTTTATCACGTGTAAAATGAAAGGGTAATCTTGTTTGGAATTATGTAGACTTTTTAAATTTTTTTAAATATTCTATTGGAAGCGAGCAAAGTTACGACTATTTATGTGCAAATGCACGAGGAGGAACAAAAGAATGGAACAAGGAACAGTAAAATGGTTTAACGCAGAAAAAGGTTTTGGGTTTATCTCACGCGAAGACGGAAGCGACGTATTCGTACACTTCTCAGCTATCCAAGGTGATGGTTTCAAAACTTTAGAAGAAGGTCAAGCAGTGACTTTTGATGTTGAAGATTCAGACCGTGGCCCTCAAGCAGTTAACGTAGAAAAAAACTAATAAAAAATAATCCAAAAACACCTAACGCATGTTAGGTGTTTTTTTGTTAGAAAAAATAGAGAAGAAAAATGGACAAACATTTTTCTTCTCTATTAAATGAGAGCTTTATTGATCACTAACCGTGGCAGTCATAATCATTGGCAGAATCATTGGATGACGTTCTGTTTGTTCAAACAAGAAAGGCTGTAAAGCGGTCGTCATGGCTTCGCCTAATTTTGCTTCGGTACAGTTTTTATCTTTCATTGCTTCACGTAGAGCATTGAATAAAAGACGTTGGCCTTCATGAATCATATCACCAGACTCACGCATGTAGACAAAACCACGGGAAAGAATGTCTGGACCAGCCATAATTTCTTTATTTTTAATATCAACCGTTGCTACCGCTAAAACTAAACCTTCTTCAGATAAGATACGACGATCCCGTAAAACAACATTCCCGATATCGCCGACACCATTTCCATCAACGTACACGTCATTAGCGTTGAAGTGACCAGCAGGACGTGCGCTATCAGCCGTTAAAGCTAAGACATCGCCGTTGCCCATGATAAAGCAATTTTCTTCAGGAACCCCTGTATCTTGAGCGAGCGAAGCATGGATTTTTAACATTCTAAATTCACCATGAACAGGCATGAAATATTTAGGCTTCATCAAGCGAAGCATTAATTTTTGCTCTTCTTGTCCACCGTGACCAGAAGTATGGATATTATTGATTTTTCCGTGGATAACTTCTGCACCGGCTTCAGATAATAAGTTGATTAAACGGTTAACGCTTGTCGTATTCCCAGGAATTGGTGAACTTGAGAAAACAACCGTATCGCCTGGTTGAATACTAATTTGGCGGTGTGTACCGTTAGCAATCCGACTAAGCGCGGCCATAGGTTCTCCTTGAGAGCCAGTACATAAAATCATTGTTTCATTTGCTGGCAATTGATTCAGTTCCGCCGCATCGACAAACGTTCCTTTTGGCACTTTGATGTAGCCTAAGCGTTCGCCATTGACAATGGCATTTTCCATGCTACGACCAAAAACAGCAATTTTGCGACCGGTTTTCACGGCTGCATCAGCAGCTTGTTGTAAACGGAAAATGTTTGAAGCAAAACTGGCAAAGATAATCCGACCATCAATTTTTTCAAAGATTTTTAAAATAGAGGTCCCAATTGTTTTTTCGGATTTTGTAAAGGTGGGTATTTCAGCATTGGTACTGTCTGAAAGAAGACAAAGGACGCCTTCTTCACCTAATTTCGCCATTCTGTGTAAGTTGGCTGGCTCACCAACGGGTGTAAAGTCAAACTTAAAGTCACCTGTTGCGACAATGTTACCAGAAGGCGTTTTAACCACAACGCCCAAGGCATCAGGAATACTGTGAGTCGTCCGGAAAAAACTAATCGCTGTTTTTCTAAAACGAATCACCGTATCTTCATTAATTTCGTGTAATTCCGCTTCTCGCAATAAACCATGTTCATCTAGTTTGTTGGTAATTAAAGCCAAGGCTAGTGGTCCCGCATAGATTGGGATATTCGCTTGACGTAAAAGATAAGGAACGCCACCAATATGGTCTTCATGACCGTGGGTAATAACGAGTGCTTTGACTTTATGCAAATTTTGAACGATGTAGCTATAATCTGGAATCACGTAGTCAATCCCAAGTAAATCATCTTCTGGGAATTTGATCCCAGCATCAATAATGATAATTTCATCTTGGAATTGTACCCCATATGTGTTTTTTCCAATTTCGCCTAAACCACCGATTGCAAAAACGCCAGTTTCGTTATTTTTTATGTTTACTTTCATGTTAAAACTCCGTTAGAGTGAAGTCCGCATGTTCTTGCTCGTAAGCAAGATGTTTTTCGTCTAATAATTGAACGTATTCAATATTGTATGGGGTATTTTCTTCAACTAATTGACGCACGATTACATCGCTATCGGCTTCCATGTAAAGAGATTTTGTGTCTTCTCTTTTTGGGTTTCTGATTTTTGTTTCTTGATAGTATACTTTGTAAATCATCGATTCATTTCTCCTTCAGCTACTAATAGTAGCAATTTATAGTTTTTTTCATTTTAAGACAGAAAATTAAACACAACAAAACGAGGTGCTGATCACCTAAAAAAGAATGCTCATCAAAAACATCTGTTAATGATGAAATGAAGCCTCGACTTTGCTTCATTCTGGGTATTTGATTTTATGTGTTCTTTTTCAACCGTCCCGTGTGTTGTGAATAACAACAATTAAGCTTATTTTATCATAGAATGATAAGGAAGTATAGAAACACTCACTGGACTTTTAAAAAAAACAAACTTCTTGTTTCGCCTTATTCTTGATCAAGTTCGAGTGCCTTTTTTTTAGGACGCCAATACCAACTTAAGCCAATCACGTGAGCTAAATAAACAATCGCTAAAGTCGTAGTCATCAACGTATTTCGGACAATTAAACACGGAATGGCAAATAAAAGAAACATGGAAATAAATAGTTTCCATTTGCCTTTACGAGTAATTTTTTTCTCAAAGAAGGCTTCTTGGATATATTTTTGATAATAAGAAGAAGCTAAAAATTTGTTATAAAGTTTATCTGAACTACGCATCCAAAAAAAGGCCGTTAATAAATAAAAACCAGTGGTGGGTAAAAGCGGCAAAAAGATTCCTAACGTGCCTAAAGCAAACGTACAGGAACCGAGAAAAATGAAGAATAATTTTTTCATTCAAAGGGTCCTTTCAGTTTTTCCCAATTATGGCACAATCAAAAGGAAGTAGCAATTTTAATCGTATAAGTAAATCATTAAAATTATCTATTTTTTAGAAAATCTAAAAGAGAAAGGATAGAAAGAGAAAGGCTGTTTTTTCTAGCCAGACAGCTTGTATTACCGATTTCTTTTTGATACAGTGGGAGTACTAGAAAATTTAAAGTAAGATAAGAAGGAGATGATTAATTGAAGTTAATGTGGCGTTACACAATGCGTTATAAGAAATTACTTTTTGCTGATTTTATTTGTGTGTTTGGTTTTATTTTGATTGAATTAGGCTTGCCGACCATTTTAGCACGAATGATTGACAAAGGAATTATTCCTAAAGATATGGACTATATTTATCAGCAAGGGATTTGGATGGTTGTAATTACGATTATTGGTGTCGCAATGAATATTTTGCTGGGGTACTTTGGTGCCAGAATTACAACAAACATTGTTCGTGATATTCGTGATGATTTATTTGAAAAGATTCAAACTTTCTCACACAGTGAATATGAAAGTATTGGGGTTTCTTCCTTAATTACGCGAACTACCAATGATGCATACCAAATTATGCTCTTCATGGGAAATATTTTACGTCTTGGCTTTATGACGCCAGTGATGTTTATTGCCAGTCTTTACATGGTGATGCGAACGAGTCCGTCGTTAGGAATGTACGTTTTAGGTGCCTTGCCTTTTCTGCTGCTAGCAGTTGTCGGAATTGCTCGTTTGTCAGAACCGTTATCTAAAAAGCAACAAAAGAACTTAGATGGAATCAATGGGATTTTAAGAGAAAATCTTTCTGGATTGCGGGTAATACGCGCATTTGTTAATGAAAAATTTGAAGAATCTCGTTTTAATAAAGTCAATGAAACTTACACTAAAAGTTCAAAAAGTCTGTTTCGTTTAATGGCAGCAGCCCAACCAGGCTTCTTTTTCTTATTTAATATTGTGATGGTCTTAATCATTTGGAGCGGGACTGTTCAAATCAGCAATGGGGATTTAGAAGTTGGGAATTTAATTGCTTTTATTGAATATATTTTCCATGCGCTGTTCTCGTTTATGTTATTTGCCAGTGTCTTTATGATGTATCCTCGGGCTGCGGTTTCGGCTTCACGGATTCAAGAAGCCTTAGACATGGAACCAGCTATTCGTGAAGAAGAAGGCGTAACAGAAACAGCTACTAAAGGCTATCTAGAGTTTAAAAATGTAACCTTTGCCTATCCTGGACATGCGGAAAGCCCAGTCATCCGCAATGTAAGTTTTAAGGCGTCACCTGGTGAAACAGTGGCCTTTATTGGGAGCACAGGTAGTGGGAAATCAACATTAATTCAATTGATTCCACGGTTTTATGATGTATCAGAAGGTGAAATTTTAATCGATGGAGTGAACGTAAAAGAGTACAAACTTAGTGCATTACGCAATAAGATTGGCTATATTCCACAAAAAGCGTTACTTTTTACTGGTACAATTGCTGATAACCTTCGCTACGGTAAGGAAGATGCGACGTTAGAAGAAATGGAACGAGCAATTGACATTGCTCAAGCTACAGAATTTGTTTCACAAAAACCGCAAGGCTATGATGAACCTCTTTCAGAAGGTGGCACGAACTTTTCTGGTGGTCAAAAACAACGTTTAGCTATCGCACGGGCGATTATTCGCAATCCGGAAATTTATATATTTGATGATAGTTTTTCTGCGTTAGATTATCAAACAGATGCAAATTTACGAGCGCGTCTGAAAAAAGAAACAACAGAATCCACTGTTTTAATTGTGGCACAACGTGTTGGAACAATTATGCATGCGGACCGCATTGTTGTTTTAAACGAAGGCGACGTGGTCGGAATTGGCACACATCGTGAATTACTTGAGACTTGTCCAATTTACTATGATATTGCGGCTTCTCAATTGTCAGAGGAGGAATTAGCATGAAACACGCCTTTTCTTCTATGAAACGAATCGGTCGCTATATTAAACCGTACCGAGTGACGTTTTATTTAGTTATTTTATTTACCATATTAACCGTTGCCTTTAATGCAGCGCTGCCTTATTTGACTGGATTACCAACGACAGAAATTAGCCGTAATATTGCGGCCGGTGAATCCATTAACTTTGATTATGTAATCCAATGTTTAATTTGGATTTTAGTTGTGGGAACAGGTTATTGTGTGGCACAATTTTTGTCAGGTTTTTTAATGACGAATGTCGTTCAACAATCCATGCGCGATTTACGTCGCGATATTGAAGAAAAAATCAATCGTTTGCCCGTTTCTTATTTTGATAAGAACCAACAAGGAAATATTTTGTCACGGGTGACGAACGATGTGGATGCTGTCAGCAATGCGATGCAACAAAGTTTTATTAATATTGTTTCGGCAGTCCTAGGGATTGTGATGGCGGTAGTGATGATGTTCTTAATCAATCCGCTGATGGCGATTTTTTCAGTGATTATGATTCCGTTGTCTCTGATTATTTCCAGAACAATTGTTAAAATCTCCCAGAAATATTTCCAAGGAATGCAAAATTCTTTAGGAGACTTAAATGGTTATGTCCAAGAAAATATGACTGGGTTCAGTGTTTTAAAACTATATGGTCGGGAAAAAGAAACCCTTGAAGGCTTTAAACAAGTCAATCATCGTTTAAATGGTTTTGGTTTCAAAGCATCCTTTATCTCAGGATTAATGTTGCCATTGGTTCAAATGACCGCTTATGGGACCTATATCGGGGTAGCTGTCCTTGGTAGTTACTATGTGGTTGCTGGTGTGATCGTAGTGGGGCAGTTACAAGCGTTTATTCAATATATTTGGCAAATTAGCCAACCAATGGGGAATATTACGCAGTTGTCTGCAGCTTTACAAAGCGCTTCAGCTTCGACCATGCGGATTTTTGAAATCCTAGATGAACCAGAAGAAGAACTTAACGAACAAGATGTTCCTTTACCAGAACCTATTTTAGGCTCTGTTGAATTTGAAAATGTCAGCTTTAGTTATGACCCAGAAAAACCGTTAATTCGTAATTTGAACTTTAAAGTTGATGCGGGCCAAATGGTTGCGATTGTGGGACCAACTGGCGCTGGGAAAACAACCTTAATCAACTTACTGATGCGTTTTTATGATGTAACAGAAGGCGCCATTAAAATTGATGGTATTGACACAAAAAAAATGAACCGTAGTGATGTCCGATCTGTATTTGGAATGGTATTGCAAGATGCTTGGTTGTATAAAGGTACCATTGCCGATAACATTCGTTTTGGGAAATTGGATGCCACGGATTATGAAGTTGTGGATGCAGCGAAAACGGCCAATGTGGATCACTTCATTCGGACAATGCCAGACGGGTATGAAATGGAAATCAATTCTGAGGGAGATAACGTTTCCCTTGGTCAAAAACAATTGTTGACCATTGCCCGAGCGGTAATTTCTGATCCAAAAATTTTGATTTTAGATGAGGCGACTAGTTCAGTCGATACACGCTTGGAAGCCTTAATTCAAAAAGCAATGGATCGTGTTATGGAAGGACGAACGAGTTTCGTTATTGCCCACCGCCTATCAACTATTCGTGAAGCTGATTTAATTCTTGTTATGAAACAAGGAGAAATCATTGAAAAAGGAACGCATCATGAGTTGCTGGAACAAGGTGGCTTCTATGAAAAACTATACAATAGTCAATTTGCTGAAGAAGGCGACTAAGAGGAATAAAAATGAGGTCGGGACAGAAGCGTTTAACTCCGAGAAATAAGAAGGAATCTCCGAAAATTGTTCTGTAATTTTTGGAGAATTCCGGCTTATTTCCGAAGGAGTTGCTTTTGTTCCCGCCGTTTATCAGTTTTTGAGCGTGGAGCAAAAATCCAAAGTGATTTTTGTCCCACGCTCTTTTCTTGTCTTTTTTACTATGAAAGTGAGGGATTCTTGTCTATACTTAATGAAAAGAGGTGACAGAGTTTGAAAAAAGAGTATTTTATTGCTGCTAGTGCAGATGTCTATGGAAACGTACAACTAGCGAAGGATAGTAATATTTGGTTTCAGTCGGTCTTAAGAGGTGACAGTAACACAATTACCATTGGTGAAGGTAGTAATATTCAAGATGGCACGATTATTCATGTTGATGAAGATGCCCCGACAATTGTAGGCAAGTATGTAACGGTGGGCCATCAATGCATGTTACACGGTTGTAAAATCGGTGATGGTGCTTTGATTGGCATGGGTTCAACGATTCTAAATAATGCTATTATTGGAGAAAACAGCCTGATTGGTGCGGGTTCTTTAGTGACAGAAGGCAAAATTATCCCGCCAAATGTTTTAGCATTTGGTCGACCCGCGAAGGTTATCCGTCCGTTAACGGCAGCAGAAATAGCCAGTAATCATACGAACGCCTTACATTATATTCAACGAGCAGAAGAATTTCGCCAACAAAAATACCCGAAACTAACATAGAATTAGGAGGAAAATGATGAAGAAAATTAAAGTAATGACGGTTTTTGGAACACGGCCAGAAGCAATCAAAATGGCGCCCTTAATCAAAGTTTTAGAAGAGCAAAGTCAAGGATTTGACTCTGTAGTAGTCGTAACAGCGCAACATCGCCAAATGTTGGATCAAGTGTTAGAAGATTTTCAAATTACACCGAATCATGATTTAAATATCATGAAAGATGGGCAAACCTTAACAGATATTACAAGTCGTGTTTTGAATTTATTAACTGAGGTTCTTGTGACAGAACAGCCGGATATTGTCTTGGTTCATGGCGATACAACCACGTCATTTGCGGCTGCATTGGCTGCTTTTTATCAACAGATTCCGGTGGGACATGTGGAAGCAGGATTACGGACCTGGCAAAAATATTCTCCGTTTCCGGAAGAAATGAATCGTCAACTGGTAGACGTGTTAACTGATATTTATTTTGCCCCAACTACTCAAAGTAAGGACAATTTAATCAAAGAAAATCATCCAGAAGAACATATTTATGTGACTGGCAATACAGCGATTGACGCGATGGCGTACACCGTTGATGCCCACTATCAAAATGATTTATTGGAAAAAATCCCTACAGACCAGCGCATCGTGCTAATTACAATGCATCGTCGTGAAAATTTAGGCCTGCCAATGGCAAATGTTTTTAAAGCTGTTCGTCGACTTGTAATGGAACATCCAGAAATTGAAGTCATTTTCCCTATGCACAAAAATCCCAAAGTCCGTGAAATAGTAGCGGAACACTTAGGTGAATTAGCTCGTGTGCATTTAATTGAACCATTGGATGTCAAAGATTTTCAAAATTTTGCAGCGAAAAGTGCTTTAATTTTAACTGATTCTGGCGGTGTGCAAGAAGAAGCTCCTTCCTTGGGTGTGCCAGTTTTAGTTTTACGAGATACAACGGAACGTCCAGAAGGCGTAGCGGCAGGAACATTGAAATTGGTTGGTACAGACGAACAAGTAGTCTATCAAGAGGCGAAAACATTATTGACTAATTCTGATGCTTACCACGCGATGGCGCATGCACAAAATCCGTATGGGGATGGTCAAGCTAGCCGTCGAATCGTTGAAGCCATTGCCTATGAAATGCAGCAATCAGATAAAAAACCAGATACGTTTACAGCAAAATAAATAAAAAGGCAGAGAAGCGCTGAAAAGGTGCTTCTTTTGCGTATCTTATTTTGAAGAATCAATTAGACAAAAATGCTAGAAAGTAGTGAAGTGAAGATGTATCAAACGATTTTATTTGATTTAGATGGCACAATTACGGATTCTGGTAGCGGCATTATGCGTTCTATTTTGTACGCAACAGAACAATTAGGCTGGCCAGCTCCTAGCGAGGAGACATTACGTTCTTTCATAGGGCCGCCTTTATATGAGTCGTTTTTGCACATGGCGCCTTCAGCTGAAGCAGCGCAACAAGCCGTGAGTCATTATCGAGCGTATTATCAGAGAAAAGGTATGTTTGAAAATCATGTGTATCCAGGGATCCCAGAGGTACTAACAAGGTTAAAGGAAGCGGGAGCAAAGTTATACATTGCGACTTCCAAGCCAGATGAATTTGCAAAAAAGATTATTACTCATTTTGATTTAGATCGTTATTTTACAGGCATCTATGGAGCGAGTATGGACGGTCATCGTTCTAAAAAAGCAGATGTGATTCAGTATGCATTAACGGAAGCTCAATTAGACCCAACCAAAGAAGCAATTATCATGGTTGGTGATCGCAACCATGACATTTTTGGTGCCCAACAAAATGGCTTAGATAGTATAGGTGTCTTGTATGGATTTGGTGAAGAAACAGAATTACAAGAGGCGGGAGCAACATTCCTAGTACAATCGCCTAAAGACTTAGGTGCTATTTTGCTACAAAATTCTTAATAGAAAATGGATTTTCGATAAATTTAGGAGGATTTTAAGATTTATTATCGTTTCAATAGAAAAGCGCCATCATAGGCTTTAAACGTTGTCAATGATGAATTTTTTATCGGGGAATGACGGTCTTTTTATTAAAAACATTTAATTTTAAAGAGGTTTCATGTATAATAGTTTCAGTCATAAACGATAGAATAGTAAGGAGGGTTAGTTTTGGCTAATGATAACCAAAATAACCAAGATCCCAAATCTTCGCTTAGAGATCAAGTAACTGGGTCTTTAAAAGGTAGAAATGATGGCGATCAACCTGATTCCTCTGAAAAAAATGATAGGTCTCCCCAACCTTCATCTGATGAATCACAAGAAACAGCGAACCGCACAACACAAACACGTGCAGGTTCTAGAGCTGCTCGAAGACGTGGGAAAGACAAGACAACACAGACAGTCGAAGAGCCAACCCCGATTGAAACAGACGAAAAGCCAACAAATACAAAAAAACAAACACGTAAAAAAGAAGATCGTTTAGTCGGTCGTATCGTGTTAATTGTAGTTTCTGTATTGGTTTTAATGATGGCAATCTTTGGGTTTACTTTTTATAAATATGTAGACGCTGGGCTACAACCACTAGACAAGAACAATAAGAAGCTTGTTCAAGTGCATATCCCAGAAGGATCTTCTAATAAGCAAATTGCTGCGGTTTTAGAAGAAAGCAACGTCATTAAAAGCGGAATGGTTTTTAACTACTACGTAAAATTTAAAAACTTAACAGATTTTCAAGCGGGCTATTATCAAATGTCTCCAAGCATGACACTCGATGAAATTGGTGAAATGCTAAAAGAAGGGGGCACGCCAGAACCAACTAAAATCGCAGATGGCAAAGTAACGATTCCTGAAGGCTACGATATAGATAAAATTGGCGAAGCTATTGAAAAAAATACGGATTTCAAGAAAGCAGATTTCATTGCATTAATGAAAAATGAAGACTTCTTCAATCAAATGAAGGCTAAGTATCCTGATTTACTTGAAAGTGCTGCAACCGCAGAAGGTGTTCGTTATCGCTTAGAAGGCTATTTATTCCCGGCGACTTATGATTACTACAAAAAAGCAACACTTCCTGAATTTGTCGAACAGATGGTTGCTAAAATGAACACAGTAATGGAACAATATACGCCGACAATTCATGCAAAGAATTTAACCAATCAGCAAGTCTTAACGTTAGCTTCATTGGTTGAAAAAGAAGGAGTCAAAGAAGCAGACCGCAAACAAATTGCGCAAGTATTCTTTAACCGCTTGGCTGCCGATATGCCGATCCAATCAGATATTTCTATTTTGTATGCTCTAGGAGAACACAAAGAAACTGTAACGTATGCTGACTTGGAAGTGGACTCGTCTTATAACTTGTATAAAAATACTGGTTATGGACCAGGACCATTAGATAGCCCAAGTGAGGAGTCAATTAAAGCAGTCTTGAATCCGACACCAAGTGACTATTTATACTTTGTAGCAGATGTTTCTACAGGAAAAGTATACTTCTCAAAAACATATGAAGAACATCAAGTATTAGTAGATCAGTATGTCAATAATTCAAGTAGTGAATAAAATGAAAACATAAAAGAGCTTGGTGAATCAATTTTGTATGATTCACCAAGCTTTTAGATACTCAAAAAGTAATCTGTTTAACAGAGGGAAAGAGTAGCAACTAGAAATTTATATAAATAAAATTTAGCAAAATCACAAAAATTCAATAATTATATTTACAATTTAGAAAAAGCGTGGTACTCTTTTGTGGATTGAAAGCGGAATTTTTTTCAATAACCAACCAAGAACTACGTATCGTTAAGCGAAAAAGGAGAATTAACATGGTAGAAAAAGTATATCCAATGACTCTTGAAGGAAAAGAAAAATTAGAACAAGAGCTAGAAGAATTAAAAACAATTAAACGTAAAGAAATCGTAGAGCGTATTAAAATCGCTCGTAGCTTTGGGGATCTTTCAGAGAACTCAGAGTATGAATCAGCTAAAGATGAACAAGCTTTCGTTGAAGGACGTATTACAACGTTAGAAAATATGATTCGTTTTGCAGAAATCATCGACAATGATGGCGTGGACCAAGACGAAGTTTCCATCGGTAAAACAGTTACTTTCCAAGAATTGCCTGATGGAGAAGAAGAGGAATACACAATCGTAGGAAGTGCCGAAGCCGATCCATTTTCTGGTAAAATTTCTAACGATTCACCGATTGCACAAGCCTTAATTGGTAAACAATTAGGCGACCAAGTGATTATTGCAACACCTGGTGGCGACATGACAGTTAAAATTACAAAAGTTGAAGCAAACTAAATAATTGAGTAGGGCAGGCAGCTTCCAAGGCCTGTCCTTTCGCAATCTAAGACATTTAGGGCTAAAGTCCTATGGTAACCTGAGGCGCAAACCACTATGATTAAATAAAATAAACGAGTAAAATAAATGACATAGGGAGGAGGCAAATCTATGAATAACCCTTGGCGCTTTTTTATCGTCGCAGAAGCATTACTTTTTATTCTGGCGTTATGGCAAATTGTACATAATCCTGGATTAGCTGTTTTATTAACAATTGGCGTTTTACTTGTGGCCTACGTTTCCAGGAAAGCATCTAAAACACATTTTAACAACTTTCAATTCGTCCTCGGCGTTGTTTTTATTGTCATTGGTGCAATGAACAGCACGGCTGTTTGGTTTATGTTGATTTTTGGTGTACTCTTTATCGGCTTAAAAGGCTTTGAGATTTCAGGCGTGGATATAGCTGAGCGAGCACCTTGGCGAAAAAAACAAATGATTATGGTGGAGACGGCGGCAAAAGAACCTAAAAATGGCAAACGATTTAAACGCCGCTGGTTTGCCAACGAACGCATTGGTAACAATATCTATGAATGGGACGATATCAATATTGATTTAATCTCTGGGGACACCATTATTGATTTAGGTAATACGCTACTACCGAAAGAAGACAATATTATTATTATTCGTAAAGGTTTTGGCCGCACGCGAATTCTAGTGCCGTTAGGTGTAGCTATTTTGTTAGAACATTCAACTTTTTACGGAACGGTACGTTTTGAAGAAGAAAAATATCAATTGAAAAACGAATCATTAAAAATTTACAGCAATGATTACGATACCAATCTTCGTCGTTTGAAAATTATGACGAACACTTTAGTAGGAGATGTTGAGGTGATCCGTGTATGACCGATCGGATTTCAAGACGCATGATTTCATTATATGCGTCCCTTAGCACCTTTATTGTTATCTTAATTACATTGTTTTCATATTTTCATTCGATTAAACAAAACCGGTGGTTATTAGAGCTTCTTCAGAGAAAAGTCTTTTATCTACCACTAATTGTGCACATTGTTCTCATATCCTTACTAATAGGCTTATTGACCTTTTTACTGATTTCATTGGTTCAAAAAGGGCAATATGGACGGATTGAAGAAAAACTTCGGTTATTGGCCAATGGTAATTATGAAAGTCCAGTCTTAAACAAACCAACGACCAGTGAAAATCAAGATCATTATCTAACCGAAGTCGAACAAGATATTTGGTCGATTAAAAATAAATTATTAGAGATGTCTAAAGAATTGCAATTATTAAACAGTCGGCCGCAATTAATGGATGGGCAAACAAAAGAAGAAATTTTAGAGAACGAGCGGCATCGTTTGGCGCGGGAGTTGCATGATTCAGTCAGTCAACAACTTTTTGCAGCCATGATGATGTTGTCTGCCTTAAATGAACAAGCACAACGAACAGAAACCCCGGAACCATATCGTAAACAACTAGCCATGGTGGCAGAAATCATTAATGCCTCCCAATCGGAAATGCGCGCGTTACTATTGCACTTGCGTCCTATCAGTCTAGAAGGAAAAAGTTTGCGTAAAGGTATTGAACAATTACTGAAAGAACTACAAACAAAAATTAAAATTGAATTGATTTGGGATGTTGAAGATGTTCATTTAAATAGCAGCATTGAGGATCATCTTTTCCGAATTGTGCAGGAGTTACTTTCAAATACCTTAAGACATGCCAAAGCAAAGGAATTAGAGGTATACTTACACCAAGTCGATAAAAACGTGTTATTGCGTATTGTTGATGACGGTGTCGGCTTTGATATGAAGGAACAAAGTAATAAAGCCGGTAGTTATGGCTTAAATAATATCCGAGAACGTGTTGTCGGCATGGGCGGTACAGTTAAAATTATTAGTTTTAAAGGGCAGGGAACCAGCGTTGAAATTAAAGTTCCTGTCATAAAGGAGGAAACTGCAAGTGATCAAAGTAATGTTAGTGGATGACCATGAAATGGTCCGTTTAGGCGTTTCATCATATTTATCTATTCAAGAGGATATAGAAGTCGTAGGCGAAGCAGAAAATGGTAAGATTGGCTATGAAAAAGCATTGGAACTACGTCCAGATGTTATTTTGATGGATTTGGTAATGGAAGAAATGGACGGCATTGATTCAACAAAAGCGATCTTGAAAGATTGGCCAGAAGCCAAGATTATTATTGTGACGAGTTTTATTGATGATGAAAAAGTGTATCCGGCGATTGAAGCTGGTGCAGCGGGCTACCTATTAAAAACATCAACAGCACATGAGATTGCTGATGCAATTCGGGCGACTTATCGCGGAGAGCGTGTGTTGGAACCTGAAGTGACGCATAAGATGATGGAACGGTTAACAAAAAAACAAGAGCCGGTGTTGCATGAAGATTTGACAAATCGAGAACACGAAATTTTAATGTTGATTGCACAAGGTAAAAGTAATCAGGAAATAGCTGATGAACTCTTTATCACTTTGAAAACAGTTAAAACACATGTTTCAAACATTTTAGCAAAACTAGATGTGGATGATCGGACCCAAGCGGCGATTTATGCTTTTCAACATGGTTTAGCCAAATAAATATCAGATAAATCCATAAATAAATTCTAGGAAATCCTTCTAGGAATTTATTTATGGATTTGTTATACTAATTTTAACGAACAGACAGGAGCGGTCAGAAGAAATGAAACAAAATTTTGCAATTATTGGTTTAGGACGTTTTGGCGGCAGCATATGCCAAACTTTGGTGGAAGCTGGTCAAGAAGTTTTGGCCATTGACAGCAGTGAAGACCGTGTCAATGAATATATGAATATTGCAACGCATGCAGTGGTGGCTAACGCTCAAGATGAAATGACGTTGCGTTCTTTAGGGATTCGGAACTTTGATCACGTAGTGGTGGCAATTGGTGAAGATATTCAAGCGAGTATTTTAGTAACATTAATGGTTAAAGAGATGGGGGTTCCCAATGTCTTAGCCAAAGCAGTCAATGAATATCATGCCCGTGTCTTAGATAAAATTGGGGCAGACATGGTCGTTCACCCAGAGCGGGATATGGGTATTCGAATTGCTCACAAACTTGTTTCACGCAATATTTTAGATTATATTGAATTATCTAGCGAATTTTCATTAGCTGAGGTTCGGGTCACCAATCCTAAATTTTACAATAAAACCTTAGCAGAATTAAATTTCCGTCAACGATTTGGTTTAACTGTGGTAGCGATTCGCCGCTCGAAAACAGAAGTAATTGCTTCGCCAGATGCTTCTGAAATTGTTCGAGAAAACGACAATTTATTAGTTATCGGTGATACCGCAGACGTTGATTTATTAGATGAAAAAATGAATGGCTAAGCACTTTATTCTCTAAAAGCACTGCGCTGTGCTACAATAAATGGCGACAGAGATGTGAAGGAGGAACAAAGAATGAAATTAGAAGTGACACCGAAAGCCCAACAATGGTTTAAAGAAGAAACCGGGGTTCAGCCTGAGACAGGCATTCGTTTTTTCGGAAAAATTTATGGAAAAACACCTGTTCATGATGGTTTTTCCATTGCGATGTCTGTAGAAGCGCCAGATGAGCCAATGATTAAAGAGAACCTAGATGGGATTACCTATTTTATTGAAGAAACAGATGATTGGTTCTTTAAAGGGTATGATTTGCTTGTTGATTATGATGAAAAGAATGATGAACCGCGTTATCAATTTGAAGCAAACCAAGAAGATTTAACAAAATAATTTTAGTGCTAAACAAAAGAGGCTGAAGTAGTGCGTAGGACTATTTCTGTTGCTTTCGTTTAACCGCTAGTCAACCTGAGAAAAAATCGTTTTGGATTTTTTCTCAGGTTCTTTCTATTTAATTAAGCTATTCTTAATTGGATATCGTTATTTAATAAGGCTATCATATGGTATAATGATAATTAACTGAAGTGTGGAGGAAATAAAATGCTATCAATTGTTGTCCCTTGTTATAATGAGGAAGCAGCGATTCCGCTGTTTTTTGAAGAAGTAGAAAAAATTAGCCAGCAACTATCTCATTCAGTAGAATATATATTTGTGAATGATGGCTCAAAAGATAATACGTTAGCTGTTTTAAGACAGCTTTATCGCGAACATCCAGAGAAGGTCCGTTATCTTTCTTTTTCACGAAATTTTGGGAAAGAAGCGGGCTTATACGCTGGTTTAAAAGAAGCAACAGGTGACTTAGTGACAGTCATGGACGTTGATTTACAAGACCCGCCTGAGTTATTACCTCAAATGATTGAGATGATTGAAACCAGTACAGATTTAGATTGTGTTGGCACACGACGCATAACAAGAGACGGCGAACCGCCCATTCGTAGCTTTTTTGCACGGATGTTCTATAAACTCATTAATCGAATTGCTGAGACGGAAATGGTGGATGGTGCCCGTGACTTTCGTGTCATGACCCGACAAATGGTCGATGCGATTTTAGAGTTATCTGAGTATAATCGTTTTTCAAAAGGGATTTTTAGTTGGGTCGGCTTTAAAACAGAATATATTGAATTTAAAAATCGAGAACGAATTGCTGGAGAAACCTCTTGGTCTTTCTGGAGTCTATTAAGTTATTCAATTGACGGGATTGTCAATTTTTCAGAAACACCATTGAATATTGCTTCATACGTTGGCGCCTTTTCGTGTGTTGGTTCTGCACTAGCAATGTTAGTGATTATCTTTCGAACATTAGTTAATGGTGATCCAACAAGCGGCTGGCCTTCAATGGTTTGTATTGTACTTTTTGTAGGTGGTTTGCAACTATTATGTTTAGGAATTATTGGCAAATATATCGGCAAAATTTTCTTAGAAACGAAAAAACGACCAATTTATATTGTAAAGGAATCAGAAAAAGATTCTAAAAAATAACCAAAAAAGCAGAGAAAAATTCTCTGTTTTTTTGTTGTGCATTAAAAAAAGTGTGAATAGACTTTTCAGAAAAACAACATTTTTTACATAAAAAATACATTAACTTTACCTATTTTTATCTTAATGAAACAGCTTTGCTCTCGCGGTGAGAGTGTAAAATATTTTGTGTAAATGAAAAAATCCATACAAAAAAGGAAGTCGCTTCTGTAGAATAAAGTTAACGACAACCAATTCACAGAAAAGAGGACTTCCCTATGAATGATTTTACTACAGAAATTGTGCAAACTCTAGTCACTAAAGGCGATTTAAATGAATTATTCCGTTCGCACTTAGAAAAAGCGATAAACACACTCCTACGGACTGAATTAACGGCTTTTTTAGATTACGAAAAATATGATCGCACTGGTTTTAATTCAGGTAATTCGAGAAACGGTTCTTACTTTCGATCAATCAAAACCGAATATGGTGAATTAACATTGGAAATACCTAGAGATCGTAATGGTGAGTTTAAACAACAAACTTTACCAGCCTACAAAAGAACAAACGATACATTGGAAACCACTATTATCCATTTATTCGAAAAAGGTGTTACGATGTCTGAAATTGCTGATTTGATCGAAAAAATGTACGGTCATCACTATACTCCACAAACCATGTCCAACATGACTAAAGTTCTGACTGAAGAAGTAAATGCCTTTAAATCCAGAGCCTTAAATGATAAGTATGTCGCTATTTTTATGGACGCTACTTACATTCCACTAAAACGTCAAACCGTATCCAAAGAAGCGATTTATATTGCCATTGGTATACGAGAAGACGGCACTAAAGAAGTACTGAGTTATGCGATTGCTCCAACTGAATCAACATACGTTTGGAATGAGCTGCTACAGGATATTAACTCCAGAGGAGTTCAAGAAGTCTTGCTTTTTATTACGGACGGCTTAAAAGGCATGAAAGATACTATCCATCAAATTTATCCTAAAGCAAAATATCAGCATTGTTGTATCCATGTATCTCGTAATATCGCTCATAAAGTACGTGTCAAAGACCGAAAAGAAATCTGTGATGACTTTAAGGCTGTTTATCAAGCTAACTCAAAAGAAGAAGCGAATACCTTCTTATCCGGCATGATTGAGAAATGGAAGAAAAACTATCCTAAAGTGACGCAGTCACTCATAGAAAACCAAGACTTATTAACTTTTTATGATTTTCCACCTAGCATTCGTAGAACCATTTACTCAACCAATCTAATCGAGTCTTTCAATAAGCAAATTAAAAGATACAGCCGTAGAAAAGAGCAGTTTCAAAATGAAGAATCACTAGAACGCTTTCTAGTCAGCATTTTTGATACATACAATCAAAAATTTCTAAACAGAAGCCATAAAGGTTTTCAACAGGTAACCGATACATTAGTTTCAATGTTTACTGAGTAACTAATTATTTTGCAGGAGGACAATTTATTTACACAAAATTATTGACGCTCCCCTCGCGGTTGCAAGAAATAAATGTTAAAATCAAAAGGTATGCTATTAAATGTTTTTTTGGAGGTTGGGTCATGATAGAAGTTATCGACTTGAAAAAAGTATTCGATAATGGGTTTGAAGCGTTAAAATCGGTCAATTTTACTATTGAGCAAGGGGACTTGGTTTGTTTGTTAGGACCAAGTGGGTGTGGGAAATCCACAATTTTAAACTTAATTGCAGGTTTATTACATCCAAGTGATGGAGATATTCAGTTTCGACAGCAATCGGTTGTCAAAACAGCACCAAAAGATCGGAACATCGGGTTCGTTTTTCAAAACTATGCCTTATATCCACATATGACTGTTCTAGAAAACGTAATGTTTCCTTTGACGGTAGGAAGTAAGAAAGTTCCCAAGGCAGAGGCACAAGCTATTGCCGAAGAATATATGAAACTAACGAATATTGAAGAGTTAAGCCATAAAAAGCCAGGCACACTTTCTGGTGGTCAACAACAGCGTGTTGCGATTACCCGGGCGTTAGTTCAAAAACCAGATGTTTTATTATTAGATGAGCCTTTAAGTAACTTGGATGCACGTTTGCGTTTGAAAATTCGTGAAGAAATCCGCCGCTTGGTGAAAGAAGTAGGCATTACAACAATCTTTGTAACGCACGACCAAGAGGAAGCGCTATCAATCAGTGATAAAATTATTTTATTAAACGAAGGGGTTATTCAACAAAATGATGAACCTCAAAACCTTTACTTAGAACCAAATAACTTATTTGTTGCTCAGTTCATAGGTAATCCAATTATTAATTTATTGTCTGTTGAAGTGAAAGACGGCAAAATGTACCACGAAAGTTTTGAAATTCCGCTTGAGCGTTTTGAGCAAGCACGCTTTAAAATGCCAATGACTGACGGGAAATATACGTTTGCTTCTCGTCCAGAAGATGTGGTACCAGCTGAAACAGGTCTCTTTACCACAACGACAGATTTAGTGGAATTGATTGGTCGAGAACGTATTTTACGATTTACATTAGGAAACGAACAAGTGAAATCAATTGTAAGTGTAGAAGAAGCGATTGAAGAAGGAGACACTTTATCTTTTGATTTTTCATATAAAAAAGTATTTATCTTTAACGAAGCGGGAGATCGGGTTTACTAATGAAAAAATACAATCCAGAAAATCAACCAAAAGCATGGCTCTTCCTTCTGCCATCATTAGGAATCATTTTACTGTTTAGCGTTTATCCACTGTTTCGTTCTTTGTGGATGAGTTTCCAAAAAGGTTCCTTAATTAACCAACGCTACGCTGGTTTAGAAAATTATCAACGTGTATTGAATGATCCAATCTTCTATAAAGCGTTAAAAAATACAGCGCTCTATGCATTTGCTGTGGTACCGATTGCCTTGATAATTTCCCTAGCAATTGCTTGGATTATCTTTGAAAAAGTTAAACATAAGAGTTTCTTTGAAACGATTTTCTTTATGCCTTATGTAACGAGTACGATTGCCATTGGGATTGTCTTCCGTTACTTCTTTAATGGCGATTATGGAATTGTCAATTACGTCTTAGGTTTTTTCGGCATTCCTTCTGTCAACTGGCTAGATAATGTTCAAATGAGTATGCCAACATTGATTATTTTTGGGGTTTGGACGAGTTTAGCATTTAATATTATTATTTTGTTGGCTGGGTTGAGAAATATTGATGAAGAACACTTTAAAATAGCGAAAATGTTTGGTGCCTCAGACGGCGAAATTTTCCGACGTATTACGTTTCCGCAATTAGTCCCGACCATTGCCTTTTTATTAACGGTCAATTTAATTGGCGCCTTTAAAGTTTATACACAAGTTTATGCTTTATTCGGTGGTCGTGCGGGGATTGCCAATAGTGCCACAACCGCAGTGTACTATATTTATGACAAATTCCACATTGCAGGACGTCCCGGAATTGCGATGGCCGCCACAGTGATTTTATTTGTGATTATTTTAGTGGTCACTTTCTTACAAAATAAACTCTTAAAGAAAGTGGGGCAATAAGCCAATGAAAAAAGTTTTAACGATTATCGCATTTGTTTTCTTAGGCATTTTAGCCGTTATTACGTTATTTCCATTTGTCTATATGATTTTAGCCGGTTTAATGAGTTACTCTGAAGCGACCAGCATGCCGCCAACCATGTTTCCAAAACAACCACAATGGCAAAACTACACAGAGGTCTTTCAAAAAGCACCCTTTCTTCGGTATTTCTTGAACACAGTCTTTGTTTCAGGCGTTACAACGATTGCTACGGTAGTCACCGCCGTTTTAGCTTCATTCGCGTTAACGAGTTTGAAGTTCCGTTTTAAAAATGTGGTCATTGCTTTGATGATTTCGTTGTTAATGGTTCCATATGAATCTATTATCTTTACCAATTATCAAACGATTGCGCAATTAGGTTTGTTAAATACTTACAGCGCCTTAATTATTCCATTTTTAACTAGTATTTTTTATATTTACTATTTAAACGGTTATTTAAAAGGTATTCCTGATACTTTTTACAAGGCTGCCAAGATTGATGGCGCTAGTGATTTAGAATATATTTGGCGTATTTTAGTACCAATGTCAAAACCAGCGTTGGTAACAGTAGGGATTTTAACATTCATTTCTAGTTGGAATTCTTTCTTGTGGCCATTGTTGGTGACGAACGAGAAAAAATACCGTCTATTGAATAATGGACTATCGGCCTTTGCGACAGAGAGCGGTAGTGACGTACATTTGCAAATGGCTGCTGCAACATTAACCGTTATTCCAATTTTAATTATTTACTTGATTTTCAGAAAAGAAATTATCAGAGGAGTTGCAAAAAATGGAATCAAAGGCTAAAACAACTGTGACTTTTCACAGTGGCATTTTAACAATTGGAGGAACCGTGATTGAAGTGGCGTATAAAGATGCCCACATCTTCTTTGATTTTGGTACAGAATTTCGACCAGAATTAGATTTGCCCGATGATCACATTGAAACCTTAATTAATAATCGTTTAGTGCCAGAATTAAAAGACTTATATGATCCACGTTTAGGTTATGAATATCATGGTGCAGAAGACAAAGAGTATCAACACACCGCTGTTTTCTTATCTCATGCCCATTTAGATCATTCGCGCATGATTAATTATTTAGACCCAGCTGTTCCGTTGTACACATTAAAAGAAACGAAGATGATTCTAAATAGTTTAAATCGCAAAGGTGATTTTTTGATTCCATCACCGTTTGAAGAAAAGAATTTTACCCGAGAAATGATTGGTCTTAATAAAAACGATGTGATTAAAGTTGGCGAAATTTCAGTGGAAATCGTGCCTGTTGATCATGATGCGTACGGTGCTTCGGCATTACTGATTCGCACGCCTGACCATTTCATCACATACACAGGTGATTTGCGCTTACATGGCCATAATCGTGAAGAAACTTTAGCTTTTTGTGAAAAAGCCAAACATACTGAATTATTAATGATGGAAGGCGTAAGCATTAGCTTCCCAGAACGTGAACCAGATCCAGCCCAAATAGCGGTTGTCAGTGAAGAAGATCTTGTTCAGCACTTGGTTCGTTTAGAACTAGAAAACCCGAATCGACAAATTACCTTTAATGGTTATCCAGCAAACGTAGAACGTTTTGCTAAGATTATTGAAAAGTCACCACGTACAGTCGTTTTAGAAGCAAATATGGCTGCGTTGTTACTTGAAGTATTTGGAATAGAAGTTCGTTATTATTATGCTGAATCTGGTAAAATACCAGAATTGAATCCAGCGTTAGAAATCCCGTATGACACGTTACTAAAGGACAAAACAGACTATTTGTGGCAAGTTGTGAACCAGTTTGACAACCTCCAAGAAGGTAGTTTATACATTCACAGTGATGCGCAACCGTTAGGGGACTTTGATCCACAGTATCGCGTGTTTTTAGATTTGTTGGCTAAAAAAGACATTACTTTTGTCCGTTTAGCTTGTTCAGGACATGCAATTCCAGAAGATCTGGATAAAATTATTGCATTGATTGAACCTCAAGTATTGGTTCCAATCCATACGTTAAAACCAGAAAAACTGGAAAACCCGTATGGTGAAAGAATATTGCCAGAACGTGGCGAGCAAATTGTTTTATAAATTTTTTTAAGGGAGAGAAAAAAATGAAGTTCAAAACTCTAGCAACAACAGTGTTAGCAACCGCAGCTATTTTCGCATTGGGGGCTTGTGGTAACGGTAATGGGGCCAAAGAATCAAACGATATTGTGAAAGAAGTGAAGGAAGATACGACAATCACTTTCTGGCATGCAATGAATGGGGTTCAAGAAGAAGCGTTAACAAAATTAACGAAAGACTTCATGAAAGAAAATCCAAAAATTAAAGTGGAATTACAAAATCAATCTGCTTACCCTGATTTACAAGCCAAAATCAATTCGACTTTAACTTCACCAAAAGATTTACCAACAATTACGCAAGCGTACCCAGGCTGGTTATGGAATGCTGCACAAGATGAAATGTTAGTGGACTTAAAACCATATATGGATGATGACACAATCGGCTGGAAAGATGCAGAACCAATTCGTGAAGTATTGTTAGACGGCGCCAAAATCGACGGCAAACAATACGGCATTCCATTTAATAAATCGACAGAAATGTTATTCTATAATGCTGATTTGTTGAAAGAATATGGTGTTGAAGTACCGAAAACATTAGAGGAATTAAAAGAAGCTTCTAAAACAATTTACGAAAAATCCAACAAAGAAGTCGTTGGTGCTGGTTTTGACTCGTTAAATAACTATTACGCAATTGGAATGAAAAACAAAGGCGTTGATTTTAATAAAGATTTAGATTTAACAAGCAAAGATTCACAAGAAGTCGTGGACTATTACCGTGATGGTATCGAAGCAGGTTACTTCCGCACAGCTGGTTCAGATAAATATTTATCTGGCCCATTTGCAAACAAAAAGGTAGCAATGTTTGTCGGTAGTATTGCTGGTGCTGGTTTTGTTCAAAAAGATGCTGAAGCTGGTGGCTATGAATACGGTGTTGCACCACGTCCTGAAAAAATCAACTTACAACAAGGAACAGATATTTATATGTTCGATAGTGCTACGCCAGAACAACGGACAGCGGCATTTGAATTCATGAAATTCTTAGCTACTCCTGATTCACAATTGTACTGGGCACAACAAACAGGTTATATGCCAATTTTAGAATCTGTTTTACACAGTGATGAGTACAAAAACTCTAAGACAACCAAAGTACCTGCACAACTTGAAAACGCAGTAAAAGATTTATTCGCTATCCCAGTAGAAGAAAATGCTGATTCAGCCTATAATGAAATGCGGACAATTATGGAAAGTATTTTTGCTTCATCAAATAAAGACACGAAAAAATTATTGAAAGATGCAACATCACAATTTGAACAAGCATGGAACCAATAATCAATAAATAAACAGACGTGGGAGGTTGGGATCTGAGTCGTTATGGCTCGTGTTCTAACCTTCCTGTTCTTTTGGGCGGAAGAAGGAGAGAAACAAAATGCAAATAAAAATTTTAGCAACAAGTGATATGCATGGGTATATTATGCCGACAAGTTATAGTGAAAAAAAGATGGATTTGCCTTTTGGAACCGCAAAAGCAGCAACCATGCTGAAAAAGTTACGTGCGTCTGCCGAAGGACCAGTTTTTCAAATTGAAAATGGGGATTTTATTCAAGGTTCGTCGCTTAGTTACTACGTAAGAAAAGCAGAAACACATTCAGTGGAAGCCATCACTAAAATCATTAATCAAATGAATTATGATGTTAGCATTTTAGGTAACCACGAATTTAATTACGGATTAGATTATTTAAAGGAAACAATTGCCAGTTATCAACAGCCAGTTTTAGCTGCCAATATTCTTGGTAAAGATGGACAACCTTATTTCGGTCAGCCGTATGTCATCATAGAAAAACAAGGGGTTAAAGTAGCCATTCTTGGCGTGACGACCCAATATATTCCTCATTGGGAACAGCCGGCAACAGTCAAAGATTTAACGTTTAAAAGTGTCGTTGAAACAGCGGCGGAATACGTGCCAAAACTGCGGGAAGAAGCAGACCTAGTTGTTGTCGCTTACCATGGCGGTTTTGAAAAAGATTTAGAAACAGGGGAACCCACGGAATTACTAACAGGAGAAAATGAAGGCTACGATTTATTGGAAAAAGTTCCTGGGATTGATGCCTTAGTCACGGGTCACCAACATCGAGAAATTGCTACAAAACTGAATGGAATACCTGTGATTCAACCAGGTTTTCGAGGAGCTTTTGTTGGAGAAATTACTTTAGAAATTGAACCTATGGCTAAAGGCTATCGCGTTATTGAAAGTGACGCAGCTATTCATCCTGTTGGAAACGAACAACCAGATGCAGAAGTTTTAGCTTTGACAACAGCGTTACATGACGAGGTAGAAGAGTGGCTTGATCAACCAGTGGGAAATGTGGAAGGGGATATGACGATTCAAAATCCGAATGCCGTACGCCTCAAAGAACATCCATATATAGAATTTATTAATAACGTCCAAATGGCTTCAAGCGGAACGGATATTTCAGGGACTGCACTTTTTAACAATGAAGGCAAAGGGTTTAATAATCAAATTACGATGCGCGATATCATTACCAACTATATTTATCCAAATACCTTGGCTGTATTGCGTGTCACTGGACAAGACCTCCGTGAAGCGTTAGAACAAAGCGCTACTTATTTTGTGTTAGAAAAAGGCCAACCAATTTTCAACCCGAAATATGTCGATCCAAAACCACAATACTATAATTATGATATGTATGAAGGCATTGAGTATACGCTTGATTTAAGACAACCGTTTGGTGAAAGAGTGACGAAACTTAATTATCATGGCAAAGCAGTGCAAGCAGAAGATGTTTTGGAAATCGTGACAAATCAATACCGAGCAGTCGGTGGCGGAAACTATCAAATGTTCCAACCTGAAAAAATTATTCGAGAAATTCAAATTGATATGACGGAACTGATTGCAGAATATTTAAAAAAACATCCAATCATTCAAGCGTCGACAAATGATAACTTCAAGGTTATCTGGTAAAAAATAGCAAAAAAAGCCTTCAACCATGCAATTACTTGAAAGATGGTTGAAGGCCTTTTTTGAGTTAATAGCCTTTTTTTAAGGAAACTTGGTTTTTGACGAGGGTCTGATCCGTCACAAATTGATTTAAGTTTGGAATAAAAATCGCCAGTAATTTTGATTTGAACTTCGGTGTCATGCCAGAAATATGAGGTGTTAATAAAACATTCTGCATCTCCCATAAAGGGCTATCTTCGGGAAGAGGTTCTTCTTCAAAGACATCTAAGGCAGCAAAAGCAATGGTTTTATTGTTTAAGGCAGTTATCAAATCGTTCGTTGCTACTGAGGCGCCGCGACCAACGTTTACGAAAATTGTTTCAGGAGCCATTTTTTCAAAAAGTGCCTGATTGTATAAATGTTTTGTTGTTTCAGTTAAAGGAAGAATGTTCACAACAATGGACATTTCATGGATAATTTTACTCATATTCTTCTGTGAATAGCATTCAATGAAGCCTTCCGTCACATGTCCAGAGGTATTCACGCCATAAACTTGAAGATTTAAACCTTTAGCAAATTTAGCTAATTGTTGTCCGATTTGCCCAGTGCCTACGATTAACATTTTTTGCCCAGAAAGTTGTTGATAGGAAGGGGCTGTTTGATTCCATGTGTGTTGCATTTGTTGTTGGATACTTTCTTGCAGTCCGCGGGTATGTGCTAATAAAACGCCTAAAACATGTTCTGAGATAGAAACACTATGGATTCCGCTACCATTAGACAACAGAATGCCTTTTTCTCTTAATTTATCAAAATCCATATAATCAGCACCAGCAGAAATGAGCTGAATCCATTTTAGGTGACTAGTATCAGAGGCTAATAAACGCGGACCAATTTCTTTATGCCAGCCTAACATAATTTCGATGGCCTCTTCTTCAGCAGAGGATAAATAATCGGTAGATGTTTTAACTAGATAATTGGGTGCCACAGCTTTCACTTGTTCCAGTTGTTCTTCGTTGAATACTTCATTTAAATAAATAATTGGTTGGTTCATCTTTCTTCCTCCTAGCACTTTTTATTGTATCAAAAATAAATTTAAAAGAGAAAAAGAAAGGCTTTTCAGTAAAGCAGAAAGCCAAGGACAAAAATCCGATTTAGATTTTTGTCCTTGGCTTAAAAACTGCTAAAGTCCAGTGCTAACCTTATTTAGGTACGCCGTTTTCAAATAAACTTGTACTATGAACTGGTTGACGTCGAGCATCGGGCCGTAAGTAATGTAAAGCATTATTTACGGCAGTAGGTGCCTCACCAAAGCCTGTAGCGATTAATTTCACTTTTCCCTCATAGGAACAGATATCCCCTACAGCGTATACACCAGGAATGTTAGTTGACATATCGGAATGAACATTAATAGCATTTCTAGAAACGTCTAATCCCCATTTTTTGAGGTGTGTTAAAGAAGAAGTGAAGCCATAATTGATAATTAAATCATCCAGAGGGAGATCCAATGTTTGGTCACCTTTTGTCTCCGTTAATTGGATGCCTGTGAACGTTTCGTTTTCCTTTAAAATATCACTAATGATATAGGGAGTTCTGATAGAAACACTAGATTTTTCCAGTTGTTCCACGCTATGTTCATGGCCGCGAAATTGTGGGCGACGATGGATAATAGATACTTCTTCTGCAACGTTTTCTAGCATTAAAGCCCAATCAATTGCGGAATCGCCGCCACCAGCAATCGCAACTTTTTTGCCAGCGAATTTTTTCATGTCAGTCACATAATAATGGATTGACTCACCTTCAAAGGCTTCAACATTTTCGATAGCTAAACGTCGAGGTTGGAAAGCGCCGTTACCAATCGCAAAGATAACCGTTTTAGAATAATGTGTGCCTTTAGTTGTGTCTAAGCGCAGAAGTCCATCTGCTTCCTGTGCAAGGTGTGTGACCTCTTCTTCCAAACAAACATCGTGCTGAAATGGCTGCATCTGTTTTTCCAAATTGGCAATTAACTCACCGGCTTTAATAGCAGGGAATCCAGGAATATCATAAATATATTTTTCGGGATACAGCATTGTTAGCTGACCACCTAATTGCGGCAGGCTATCAATGATTTTCGTTTTTGCTTTACGAATTCCCGCATAAAAAGCGGCAAATAATCCAACAGGACCGCCGCCGATAATCGTTAAATCATAAATATCTTTTTCATCAGACATTTGAAAATTCCTCCTAATTCATTTAGGGTTGAGACAACTATTGATCGTTTTGCGAACACTTCACAAAATAGCACGGCTTTTCGAAAAAAGCAAGTTTGGCTAACGAATCAAAGCATTCTTTAATCATTGGAAAAAGATCATAGCAATTTTCAGCATTTTTCGATATGATGGAACTATAAAATAATTATCTAGGAGGACATTCTCATGTCACAATTTCCACAATTAGATTTAGAAAATGCTAAAGGACCAAAAGCGGTCATTAAAACAAACCGAGGCGACATCACTGTTCAATTATTCCCAGAACAAGCGCCTAAAACGGTTAAAAATTTTGTTGAATTAGCGAAAAAGGGCTACTATGATGGCGTTATTTTCCATCGTGTGATTCCTGATTTTATGATTCAAGGCGGTGACCCAACCGGAACAGGAATGGGCGGCGAAAGTATTTATGGAGAAGCATTTGAGGATGAATTTTCTCGGGATGTTTTCAATTTGCGTGGCGCATTGTCAATGGCAAATGCTGGTCCTAACACAAATGGCAGCCAATTCTTTGTTGTTACTAATCAAAATGTTCCAGCTCAAATGATGAGTCAGTTAGAAGATGCTGGTTTTCCAGAAGAAATTATTGAAGCTTACAAACAAGGCGGAACACCTTGGTTAGACTTCCGTCATACTGTTTTTGGTCATGTTGTGGATGGTATGGATGTAGTAGATGAAATTGGTGGAGTCCAACGGGATGCCCAAGACCGTCCAACATTTGACGTCGTGATGGACACAGTTGAAATCATTGGTGAATAAATTTAACCAATTGAAAAAGAGAGTACCAACGAGGGACAAATTCGTTGGTACTCTTTATTTTTTTCTTAAAACGACTAACTTTTTTTTAAAAGCATCCAAATCGCTTCTTTTAATGAAGTCTTTATAGGATACTGAGTTAAAGAATAGAAGGAGAGGAAGCGAATTTGTTAGAAAAATACAGATATCCAATGGCCTTGGCTTTGTTTGCAGTAATACTCCCATTTGTAGGAACGTTTTTTACGTATGTAGATCAGCAAGGAATCGTTCATGAACCAGGATTTTATACAATTATAATTGGAGAAATTTTACTTCTATTTTCAGGTATCTGGTTCGTCAGAGTTTATTTAGCTAAACGCAAAAGAAAGAATTAAAAACAGCTGTCCTAAAAACTAGGACAGCTGTTTTTAATTAAAGGCTTTTTTGATACGTAAAAGGCCTTCTTCGAGAGTTTCTTTTGAACAAGCTAAGTTTAAACGCATGTGTTGAGAACCTTGGGGACCAAAACTAATTCCTGGATTTAAAACCACTTTCCCCTTATGAATTAAGGTATCGCGAAGTTCCCGATCCGTTAGCGAATAAGAACTAAAGTCTAACCATAAAAGATAGGTTCCTTCAGGCTCCATTACACGAACGCTAGGCATCTCTTCACGGAAAAAAGAAAGGGCAAAATCAATATTTTCTTTTAAATAATCAAGTAATGCCGTTAGCCATTCCTCCCCTGTTTGATAGGCAGCTGCCGTTCCAACGTAGCCAAAAGTATTGATGCCGCCTTGATGATTTTTGTCTTGTAAAGATACGAAAGATTGCCGTAGTTTTTCATTAGGAATGAACAGCATTGAATTTTTAATCCCCGCTAAATTAAAGGTTTTCGTTGCCGCGGTTAAGGTAACAGTGAATTCCTTAAATGCTTCATCAGCGACAGTGAAGGAAGTGAAGGTATGCGGTTTGAAAATCAAATCCTGATGAATTTCATCGCTAACCACAGTTACTTGGTGTTTTTGGCATAAACGGCCAATTGCTAGCAATTCTTCTTTTGTCCAAACACGTCCACCAGGATTATGGGGATTACAAAAAAGTAACAGCTTCACCTTTTCTTCGATTATCTGTTGTTCCATTTTAACCAAATCAACCTCATAATGTCCGTTAACTTCTAGCAAAGAATGGCGCACAAGTCTACGCTCATTTTGTTTTACCACATCTGCAAAAGGGGGGTAGACTGGATCACAAATCATGACAGAATCCGCAGGTGCTGTATACGCTTGAACGGCTGTGGCCAAGCTAGGTACCACGCCACTATTAAACAAAATTTCTTCTTTTTCAACAATCAATTGATGGTGTTGCCGTTGCCAATCTTGAATTGCTTGATACAGATCATTAGGTGCAACCGCATATCCTAGAATGCCCTGTTCAATAACTTGTGACAAGGCATCAAGAATAGGCTGATGCACTTTGAAATCCATATCAGCAACCCATAAAGGTAGTAAATCTTTTTCGTGGTAACTCGTTTCAACGGTGTCCCATTTAACACAATTCGTGTGGCGACGATCAATGGTTTCATTAAAATTAAACATAAGATAACTCCTTTTCTTCTATATAAAGTCTTACTTCCTATAGTATAGTAGATTTTGCTTAAAAGATGAAACAATAGTTTTAACAACTAGGGAAGAAATAATGCACAAACGTTGAAAAAATGCTATTATTTTAAATGAGTAGAAACGGAAAAAGAAATTTATCGTATGAAAAGAGGAAATTTGATGAAGTACAAAATTGGTATGGTACTTTCTGGCACAATTACCGGACTTCAACCATATGGCGCATTTGTTTCTTTAGACGAAGAAACACAAGGACTGATTCATGTTTCGGAAGTACAAGCTGGTTTTACCAAAAATATCCATGGACTCTTAACCGTTGGACAAAAAGTAACCGTTCAAGTTATTGATGTTGATGAATATTCTCAAAAGATTAGCTTATCTTTACGAACCCTTGAAGACAAAGTTCATTCAGTGAACCATCGACGCAAAAAATATTTTACGGATAAGAATAAAAAAATTGGCTTTGCAACCTTAGACAAAGAACTTCCAGAATGGATTGATGAAGCCATGGATAAATTGCTTGAAAAATAATTCTGTATTTTTTCAGAAAGTGTGTTACAATTTCTTTTGTTAGTGAATCTAAAAATTAATTGAGGTGGATGTCGTGTCTAACAAAAAAGTCGCTGGAACAATCATACTGAACTTAAACGATGGTAGTAAAAAATTTTTGATGCATCCAATAGGTGAAGCGATTGAGTTTGCGATGGCAAAAGTTTCTGATGAGATGACGGGTTTAGCTAGTATGCTACAATGGTTCAAAGAAGAGGTTCAATTGGACGTTACTTCAATTAGCTTAGTAGAATTAACTAACGCGCATATCAATAAAGAAAATGTTCCGCTGTTTGTCTTCGAGATGGATGAACAAGCACTTAAAAATGAAATGGATAAAGACTATACATGGGTAGCACCTGCAGAATTAAAAACGATTTGGTCAAAATATCATATTGAAGGTGTCCCAATGTTTTAAACAAAAAAGAAAGAATCTGTCGATAATCGAACAGATTCTTTCTTTTTTTATGTTGTACGTAAAAAAGTTAATCGAACTATTTCAAATATATGATTCAAATTGTTCGATTTTTAGCAAGGAATTAAACTGTTTTGATAGACAATTAGGATTTAAAAAGTTTAAAAACGAAATAATTGAAAAGAATGAAAACAGATTGAAAACTTCTTTTAATTTTTTTGAAAAAAAGTGTTGACCAAACATCAAAATCTTGATATATTATTACATGTCGCAAGGCGAGTCACACAGCTGAGCGATTCAGAAATCAATAATTAAATAACAATTCTTGATTTCAAATCTCTCGAAAAAAGTTTGAAAAAGCAACGAAAAAGTTGTTGACAAATAACAAACGAGATGATAAGATATAGAAGTTGTCACAACAGACAACAACCGAGCAAAACAACTTAAAAAACTTTTTTAAAAAAGTTCTTGACATTCAAACGAAAGTTTGTTATGATATAAAAGTTGCTGCGAGGTAACGTAGACCTTTGAAAACTGAACAAAGAATAGACGAACCAAATGTGTAGGGCGTCTTGATTCAATTCAAGACAACAAACATTTTTAACAAGCAAGCAATATGCTAGCAAACAAATTGAGCTTAACAATCGCAAGATTGTTCTAACTTTTATTATGAGAGTTTGATCCTGGCTCAGGACGAACGCTGGCGGCGTGCCTAATACATGCAAGTCGAACGCTTCTTTCCTCCCAAGTGCTTGCACTCAATTGGAAAGAGGAGTGGCGGACGGGTGAGTAACACGTGGGTAACCTACCCATCAGAGGGGGATAACACTTGGAAACAGGTGCTAATACCGCATAACAGTTTATGCCGCATGGCATAAGAGTGAAAGGCGCTTTCGGGTGTCGCTGATGGATGGACCCGCGGTGCATTAGCTAGTTGGTGAGGTAACGGCTCACCAAGGCCACGATGCATAGCCGACCTGAGAGGGTGATCGGCCACACTGGGACTGAGACACGGCCCAGACTCCTACGGGAGGCAGCAGTAGGGAATCTTCGGCAATGGACGAAAGTCTGACCGAGCAACGCCGCGTGAGTGAAGAAGGTTTTCGGATCGTAAAACTCTGTTGTTAGAGAAGAACAAGGACGTTAGTAACTGAACGTCCCCTGACGGTATCTAACCAGAAAGCCACGGCTAACTACGTGCCAGCAGCCGCGGTAATACGTAGGTGGCAAGCGTTGTCCGGATTTATTGGGCGTAAAGCGAGCGCAGGCGGTTTCTTAAGTCTGATGTGAAAGCCCCCGGCTCAACCGGGGAGGGTCATTGGAAACTGGGAGACTTGAGTGCAGAAGAGGAGAGTGGAATTCCATGTGTAGCGGTGAAATGCGTAGATATATGGAGGAACACCAGTGGCGAAGGCGGCTCTCTGGTCTGTAACTGACGCTGAGGCTCGAAAGCGTGGGGAGCAAACAGGATTAGATACCCTGGTAGTCCACGCCGTAAACGATGAGTGCTAAGTGTTGGAGGGTTTCCGCCCTTCAGTGCTGCAGCAAACGCATTAAGCACTCCGCCTGGGGAGTACGACCGCAAGGTTGAAACTCAAAGGAATTGACGGGGGCCCGCACAAGCGGTGGAGCATGTGGTTTAATTCGAAGCAACGCGAAGAACCTTACCAGGTC
>NZ_JBIOPK010000001.1:1917500-2375000 GCF_051712685.1 Enterococcus sp. DIV0682 | reverse complement strand
TTCCCTTCGCGTGAAGAAACGGAAGGAATTGTTGTTTTAGAAGCATTAGCTAGTCAGCAACAAGTTTTAGTGCGTGATATTCCAGTTTATCAAGGCTGGCTAGTAGCTAATGAAAATTGTTATATGGGTCATTCTATTGAAGAATTTAAAAAATATATTGAAGGCTTATTAGAAGGGGAAATACCTAGCACTAGAGAAGCAGGCTATCAAGTAGCAGAGCAAAGAAGTATCAAGCAAATTGGTTACGAGTTAAAAGAAGTCTACGAAACAGTCTTATCTTAACAAATTTTGAAGGCAGTTATTGTTAGATGAAATGGAGGTAATGAGAGTGAAAATTGGTTTTTTTACTGATACGTATTTCCCGCAAGTGAGTGGGGTAGCGACTTCTATTAAGACCTTAAAAGATGAATTAGAAAAGCACGGCCATGAAGTGTATATTTTTACGACAACCGATCCTAACGCGACTGATTTTGAAGAAGATGTCATACGGATGCCTAGTGTGCCATTCGTGTCTTTTAAAGATCGCCGAGTAGTGGTTCGCGGCATGTGGTACGCCTATTTAATTGCCAAAGAATTGGAATTAGATTTAATTCATACACATACTGAATTTGGTGCGGGTATTTTAGGGAAAATGGTTGGGAAAAAAATGAAAATTCCTGTCATCCATACGTATCATACGATGTATGAAGATTACTTACATTATATTGCTAAAGGAAAAGTTGTCCGTCCATCACATGTTAAATTCTTTTCAAGAGTGTTTACAAATCATACGACAGGTGTTGTTTGTCCCAGTGAACGTGTAATTGAAAAATTACGGGATTATGGAGTGACCGCACCAATGAGAATTATTCCAACAGGGATCGAAATTGATAAGTTTTTACGTCCCGATATTACTGAAGAAATGATCGCTGGAATGCGTCAACAATTAGGTATTGAAGAGCAACAGATTATGTTGTTATCGTTAAGTCGAATTTCTTATGAAAAAAATATTCAAGCAATTATTCAAGGATTACCACAAATTATTGAAAAATTACCACAAACTCGTTTAGTAATAGTTGGAAATGGTCCCTATCTAGAGAATTTAAAAGAATTAGCAGAAGAACTAGAAGTTAGTGAATACGTTCAATTTACGGGTGAAGTGCCAAATGAAGAAGTCGCTATTTATTATAAAGCTGCTGACTATTTTGTCAGCGCCTCAACGTCGGAAACACAAGGCTTAACTTATACAGAAGCGATGGCTGCTGGCGTTCAATGTGTTGCAGAAGGGAACGCCTATTTAAATAATTTATTTGATCATGAAAGCTTAGGCAAAACTTTTAAGACAGACAGTGATTTTGCCCCAACATTGATTGACTATATACAAGCAAATATTAAAATGGACCAAACTATTTTAGATGAAAAATTATTTGAAATTTCTTCTACAAACTTTGGCAACAAAATGATTGAATTTTATCAAGATACATTGATTTACTTTGATCAACTTCAAATGGAAAAAGAAAATGCGGACTCAATAAAAAAAATTAAAGTAAAATTTACATCTTTAAGAAAATAAACTGCAAAACTTTCCTCCTTCGTTTATACTGAAGGAGGAAAGTTTTTTATTTTAAGAACGGAGGAAGCTACTATGTCTAAAATCGGCTTTATTGGAACGGGTGTCATGGGGAAATCAATTATTCGTAACATGATGAAAAACAATTTATCTGTCAATGTTTACAATCGAACAAAAAGTAAAACAGATGATTTAGTTGCTGAAGGAGCAGTTTGGTATGATACACCAAAAGCAATTGCAGAAGCCAGCGATATCATTTTTACAATGGTTGGCTTTCCTTCAGATGTTGAAGGCGTGTATTTTAATGAAACAGGGATTTTTCAAGCAGATCTTACAGGTAAAATAGTAGTAGATTTAACCACAAGTACGCCGACCTTGGCTGAAAAGATTGCCAAAAAAGCAGCAGAAGTGGGTGCTCATGCGTTGGATGCGCCAGTTTCTGGTGGTGACTTAGGTGCTAAAAATGGTACTTTAACAATTATGGTTGGTGGCGATCAAGAAAGTTATGAGACCGTCTTGCCAATTTTCAAAACATTTGGTAAAACGTTTATGCTACACGGCTCAGCTGGAAAAGGGCAACACACTAAGATGGCGAATCAGTTAATGATTGCAGGCACAATGACCGGTTTGACTGAAATGCTCGTTTATGCAAATGCGACAGGATTAACTTTAGAAAAAGTTCTGGAAACAGTCGGTGGTGGTAGTGCTGCGAACTGGTCATTAAGTAATTATGGTCCGCGCATTTTAAAAGAAGATTATACGCCAGGCTTTTTTGTTAAACATTTTATCAAAGATTTAAAGATTGCGTTAGATGAAGCAAAAAAACTTGACCTTCCATTGCCAGCGACGCAAAAAGCGACAGAATTATATGAAAGCCTTGCAGATAAAGGGTTTGAAAATGATGGCACACAGGCCTTAATTAAGCTTTGGTGGACAGATGGCAAGCAACCAACGAATAAAAATTAAAGAACAACAAAAAAATCAAAAAAAATGACGAAAAATCATGCAAGTTAGGCAATGTTTTGTTACAATGGTACAGAACTAGTTTGCAAAAGGAGGCCCACTGATGAAACATTCACAACTTGTGGCGATTATTAAGAGACTGGAAGCAATGATCGAAGCAGCAGATAATGAAGTACAAGTACGCCGCTTTGAACGTGAAGGCGTAGAGAAATGTATTGTAAGTTTTGATAAATCAACAGAAACATTTGAATTAACAGAATCTGATACGCACCAAAGCTATCAATTCGATAACATCGATATTGTAGCAATGGAAATTTACGACTTAATTCAATAATTAATCGTCCTACATTTTAATAAGGGAGTGGAGTAGAAGCACCAAAGCTTCTGGTTCACTCTCTTCTCGTATTATCCAGTCAAGTTGTAGCAATAGCTTAGTGGGAGTTTAAGAATTATATAACAAAAATCACTGGCACTTCTCAATCAGGGGAGTGCCAGTGATGCTTTTTAGTTGCACTTCTTTCCTTTTTCTGTGAAAATAGTTTGGGTATCAAAGTAATTGATCCTTTTTTTAAAAGCCTCGTCCCTTGAAAATGCGCCTTTTTTGAAATATTTGAAGAATATTTCATTAAAAATATAGAAAATTCTCTTGCATTCTTTGCTTATTTACGATATAGTTTGAACATCAAATGTTTTGATAATCAAAGTATATGGATGGTGCACAGAATGGAACCTAATTTAGAAACAGTCAACGATTACTTAGTCAGTGTCTTTAATGACATCTTAACGATTGAAGAATCTGAATTGAAAAAATCACAATTTAATGATTTATCCATTACGGAGATGCACACAATCGAAGCAATTGGTATGTACAAGAAAAAAACGTCTTCAGAAGTAGCCAAGGAACTGTCAATTACCGTCGGAACACTTACTGTAGCGATTAACAACTTAGTTAAAAAAGGCTATGTTGAACGTTTGCGTAGTGAAGATGATCGACGTGTAGTAAAGCTTGGCTTAACTAAAAAAGGAAAATTACTTTTTAGAGTCCATCAGCATTTTCATCGTGAAATGGTTAAAAACATTTTGAAAGGCATGGAGCAAGAAGAAGAACAAGCGCTGTTAAGAGCACTAAAAAATCTTCATGATTTCTTGCAAGAATACAAATAAAAAGTGAGGATCCCCATGAAGAATTATGCACGAATTAGTTGTACAAGCCGTTATGTTCCAGAGAATTGTGTCACGAATCACCAACTGAGTGAAATGATGGATACCTCTGATGAATGGATACATTCGCGAACAGGCATTAGTGAACGTCGCATCGTTACGCAAGAAAATACGTCTGATTTATGTCATCAAGTCGCAAAACAGTTATTGGAAAAATCTGGAAAGCAAGCAAGTGAGATTGACTTTATTTTAGTTGCAACAGTGACACCAGATTTCAATATGCCTTCTGTTGCTTGCCAAGTGCAAGGCGCAATTGGCGCTACTGAGGCTTTTGCTTTTGACATCAGTGCAGCGTGTTCTGGTTTTGTCTATGCCTTAAGCATGGCAGAAAAACTAGTCTTAAGTGGTCGTTATCAAACAGGTCTAGTAATTGGTGGCGAAACATTTTCCAAAATGTTGGATTGGACCGATCGCTCCACAGCGGTGCTTTTCGGTGATGGGGCTGCCGGCGTCTTGATTGAAGCGGCTGAGACACCGCATTTTCTAAATGAAAAATTACAAGCAGATGGACAACGGTGGACGGCTTTAACGTCAGGCTACACGATCAACGAAAGTCCTTTTTATCAGGGGCATGAGCAGGCTAGTAAGACGCTACAGATGGAAGGACGTAGTATTTTTGATTTTGCGATTAAAGATGTTTCACAAAATATTTTATCACTCGTGACGGACGAAACCGTGGATTATCTTCTACTACATCAAGCAAATGTGCGCATTATCGATAAAATTGCACGTAAGACGAAGATTTCCCGCGAGAAGTTTTTAACGAATATGGATAAATATGGCAATACCTCAGCTGCTAGCATTCCCATCTTGTTGGATGAAGCAGTTGAAAATGGGACCTTAATTTTAGGTTCCCAACAACGCGTGGTGCTAACAGGATTTGGCGGCGGCTTAACATGGGGCTCACTGCTCCTAACGCTGTAAAAAACTGTTCACATATAAATGAAGAAAATGACTATTTTGGAGGAATATACACATGGTATTTGAAAAAATTCAAGCAATTATCGTAGAAGAATTAGGAAAAGATGCTGAAGAGGTACAATTAACTACAAACATTCAAGAAGAATTAGACGCGGATAGCTTAGATTTATTCCAAATCATTAACGAAATCGAAGATGAATTTGATGTGAAAATCGAAACAGAAGATGGCATCCAAACCGTTCAAGATTTAGTAACATATGTAGAAAAACAACAAGCAAACTAATACATGAAAATAGGGGGCTGGGACATTTAATTGCTAAATGACCCAGTCCCTAAAAAAACAAGTAAATAAGCCGGAAAAATCCTTTTTTACTTGAATGAAGTGTACTTATCTTAGAACTAAAGGACGTATAAAATCAATGAATCAACAGTTATGTGAGTTGCTTGGAATCAATTATCCCATTTTTCAAGGCGGTATGGCTTGGGTAGCCGATGCTTCATTAGCAAGTGCTGTGTCAAACGCTGGTGGATTAGGGATTATTGCTGGCGGCAATGCCCCAAAAGAAGTCGTAAAAAAAGAAATTAAAAAAGTTAAAGAATTAACGGAGCAACCCTTTGGTGTCAATATTATGTTACTTTCACCTTTTGCCGATGAAATTGTCGATTTGGTTTGTGAAGAACAGGTTCCTGTCGTAACGACAGGTGCAGGCAATCCAGCCAAATACATGGCTCGTTTTAAAGAACATAACATTAAAGTAATTCCAGTAGTTCCTTCAGTTGCTTTAGCAAAAAGAATGGAAAAAATTGGTGCCGATGCTGTCATTTTTGAAGGAATGGAAGCTGGTGGACATATTGGCAAGTTAACCACTATGAGTGGCTTACCGCAAATCGTTGACGCTGTGTCAATTCCTGTGATTGCAGCAGGTGGGATTGGTGATGGTCGTGGTATGGCTGCGGCCTTTATGTTAGGTGCTGAAGCAGTCCAGTTAGGCACACGTTTTTTAATTGCCAAAGAATGCAACGTTCATCCAGATTATAAACAGAAAGTTTTAAAGGCACGTGATTTAGATGCAGTAATTACCTGTCAACATTTTGGCCATCCAGTGCGTACTTTAAAAAATAAATTAACCGCTCAATATAATCAATTAGAAAAGCAAGAACTTCAAAAAGAAGTACCTGATTTAGAAATGTTTGAAAAGATTGGTCAAGGCGCTTTGCGCAAAGCTGTCGTTGACGGGGATATGGATTACGGTTCCGTCATGGCGGGACAAATTGCCGGGTTAATAAAAAAAGAAGAAACAGCCCAAGAAATCATTGATTCACTCATGTCTGAATGCAAAGCGATTGTACATAAGATGAATCAGCGTTGGGGCTAAGTGAATAATTTTAACAAAAAATGAGGTGTCGTATGAAAACAGCGATTTTATTTAGTGGACAAGGAGCCCAGTATCAAGGGATGGGTGAAGAATTATATCACCAAGAAGCGATTGTTCGGGAAACTTTCGATGAAGCAAGTCATATCTTAGGTTATGAGATGGCAGAACTTTGTTTTACTGAAAATGAACGTTTAAATGAAACAGAATATACGCAACCTGCTATTTTAACAGTCAGTGTCGCATTTTACCGTCTTTTGCAACAAAAAGGACTAACGCCTGATGTCGTAGCGGGTTTAAGCTTAGGGGAATATAGCGCTTTGGTTGCCAGCGGGGCTTTGCGTTTTTCAGAAGCAGTGGCCTTGGTCCAAAAGCGCGGTCAGTACATGACAGAAGCAGCACCACAAGGAACTGGCAAAATGGTTGCTGTCATGAATGCTGAGCGTGAAGTAATTGAGAAAGCCTGCCAAGAAGCCAGTGCTTTCGGAATTGTGGCTCCAGCAAATTATAATACACCACAACAAATCGTGATTGGTGGTGAGGTTGCTGCTGTTGATCAAGCGATGACACTTCTCAAAGAAGCTGGTGTGAAGCGAATGATTCCGTTAAATGTGAGTGGCCCTTTCCATACGGCACTGTTACAACCAGCATCAAAAAAGTTGGCTCAGGATTTAGCAAAATTGAACTTTCAAACGATGCAAATTCCTGTCATTAGTAATACGACTGCCGAAATTATGCCCCAAGAGGCAATTCAAGCGTTATTGGAAAAGCAAGTCATGTCTGCGGTACGTTTTGAAGACAGTATCGAAACGATGAAGGCTATGAACGTGGGAACGATGATTGAAGTTGGTCCAGGGAAAACATTAACTGGTTTTGTTAAAAAAATTGACAAAACAATTGAAATGCACCGTGTGGAAGATGTTGCAACATTAACAGAAACGTTAACAGCACTTACTGGGAGGTAAAAAATGGAATTAACAGGGAAAAACGTATTTATTACTGGAAGCACTCGTGGGATTGGCAAAGCAGTTGCATTGGCTTTTGCGAAAGAGGGCGCCAATATTGTTTTAAACGGTCGGAGTGAGATTACGCCAGAACAACGACAAGAAATTGAAGCCTTTGGGGTAAAATGTATTGGCCTTTCTGGAGATATTTCCGATTTTGATGCAGCAGGTGAGATGATTCAAGCAACCGTTGACCAATTAGGCTCGATTGATATTCTGGTGAATAACGCTGGGATTACGAATGATAAATTATTATTACGAATGACAAAAGAGGATTTTAATGCCTGTTTAGATATTAACTTGGTAGGAACTTTTAACATGACCCAACAAGCGGTTAAACGTATGATGAAACAACGAAGTGGTCGGATTATTAATATGGCTAGCGTTTCTGGTTTAATGGGAAATGTTGGTCAAGCAAACTACGCTGCGAGTAAAGCCGGTGTCGTTGGTTTTACTAAATCGGTGGCACGAGAAGTTGCGCCGCGCGGTATTACCTGCAATGCGATTGCACCAGGGTTTATCCAAACAGAAATGACGGATGTTTTATCGGAAAAAGTTAAAACACAAATGAATGCGCAAATTCCCTTACAAACGTTTGGGCAAGTCGAAGATGTCGCAGCTACAGCGATATTCTTAGCTAAAAGTCCCTATATTACTGGGCAAGTCGTGAATGTTGATGGCGGCTTAGTCATGCACGGATAAACGAAAGGAGTCAAAAGGATGAATCGAGTAGTTATTACCGGTTACGGTGTCACCTCGCCGATTGGCAATGAACCTGAGACTTTTTTAGAAAGTTTGAAAACAGGGAAAAATGGTATCGGACCGATTAGTAAATTTGATGTTAGTGAAACAGGTGTCACCTTAGCAGCTGAAGTGAAAGACTTTCCAATGGAAAAATATTTTGTTAAAAAAGATGGCAAACGCATGGATAAGTTTTCGTTATTTGGCATTTATGCGGCCTTAGAAGCAATGGCTATGAGTGGCTTGGATACCAGTCAACTAGATGTGGATCGGTTTGGCGTCATGGTGGGTTCCGGGATTGGTGGTTTGGAAACAATTCAAAATCAAGTAATTCGGATGCACGACAAAGGACCTGAACGTGTGGCACCGTTATTTATTCCAATGGCGATTGGAAACATGGTGGCGGGAAATATTGCTTTACGTGTTGGTGCCAAAGGAATTTGTACGTCAACAGTGACGGCTTGTGCTAGTGCAACCCATTCAATTGGGGAAGCTTTCCGCAATATCAAACATGGCTACTCCGATGTCATTATTGCTGGTGGAGCAGAAGCGCCTATTACAGAAATCGGTATTTCAGGATTTGCTTCCTTGACCGCTTTAACAAAGGCGACTGATCCAGAAAAAGCCTCAATTCCCTTTGATAAAGAACGTAGTGGATTTGTGATGGGAGAAGGAGCGGGTGTCTTTATTTTAGAATCATTAGATCATGCTCTAGAACGAGGTGCAACTATTTTAGGTGAAGTGGTTGGCTATGGTGCTAATTGCGATGCCTATCATATGACATCACCAACACCAGATGGAAGCGGCGCAGCGAAAGCCATGGTACTAGCAATGGAAGAAGCGGGGATTTCTCCAGAAAAAATTGGCTATATTAACGCCCATGGAACAAGCACACAAGCCAATGACAGTGCAGAATCTAAAGCTATTGAATTGGCTTTAGGTGATGCCGCAAAAACGGCGTATGTAAGTAGTACGAAGAGTATGACGGGACATCTCTTAGGCGCCGCTGGTGGAATTGAAGGAATTGCTACCCTAAATGCTTTACAACATCAATTTATTCCACCAACCATTAATGTGGAAAATCAAGATGAAGCAATTACGGTGAACGTTGTTTTAAACGAAAGCAAAGAGCATAAATTTGATTATGCTTTAAGTAACTCGCTAGGCTTTGGTGGCCACAATGCAGTTATTTGCTTAAAACGCTGGGAGGATTAACATGCAGTTAGAAGAAGTAAAAGCATTATTAACACAATTTGATCAATCAACTTTAACCGAATTTGATTTACGAGAAGGCTCGTTTGAATTATATATGAATAAAAATACAGTTTCTGGGCGAAGTGCCGTAGAACCAGTGGCGCAACCACAAGAAACACCAGTAGCCGCTAGTGGTGTGTCAGTGCCTGTTGAAACAGTTTCTGTCGTTGAAGAAACGCCAACTAATACACCGACAACCAATGAAAAGACAGAAGAAATTACGTCACCTATTGTAGGAATCGTTTATTTACAACCAGCACCAGATAAAGAGAACTTTGTCAAAGTAGGAGACACTGTTAAAACGGGTGACGTTGTATGTATCGTTGAAGCGATGAAATTAATGAATGAAATTACGGCGACAGTTGACGGTGTGATTACGGAAGTGTTAGTCAACAATGAAGATGTGGTTGAATTTGGTCAGCCGCTATTCCGAGTTGCTAAAGGAGAATAAAACATGAAATTAACAATTACAGAAATTCAAGAAATTTTACCACATCGCTATCCCTTTTTATTATTAGATAGTGTTGAAGAAGTCATTCCCGGGGAACGCGTTGTAGCGAAAAAGAATGTAACGGTTAATGAGCAAGTTTTTCAAGGTCATTTTCCTGGGAATCCTGTTTTGCCAGGAGTTTTAATTATTGAATCGTTGGCTCAAGCAGGCGCCGTGGCATTACTTTCAATGCCTGAATTCAAAGGGAAAACGGCATACTTTGGTGGATTAGATAAAGCAAAATTTAGACAAAAGGTAACACCAGGCGACACATTAATTTTAGAGGTTGAACTTTTAAAAGTCCGCGCTTCTGCTGGAATGGGTAAAGGTGTAGCAAAAGTTAATGGAAAAAAAGTTGCCGAGGCTGAATTAACCTTTATGATTGGATAGGTGAAAAATGTTTTCGAAAGTATTAATCGCAAACCGCGGAGAAATCGCTGTTCGTATTATTCGTGCCTGTCGCGAATTAGGCGTTCAAACAGTTGCTGTTTACTCTGAAGCGGATCAAGAAGCGTTACACACACAGTTAGCAGATGAAGCCATTTGTATTGGACCGGCGAAAGCAACTGATTCTTATTTAAATGTTCAAGCTGTTTTAAGTGCAGCGATTGTTACCAATGCTGAAGCGATTCATCCAGGGTTTGGTTTCTTATCTGAAAATAGTCAATTTGCTTCAATGTGCGAAGAATGTAACATTACTTTTATCGGTCCTAAAGCAGAAACGATTGATGCAATGGGCAATAAAATAAATGCACGTCAACTGATGCAGAAAGCCAAGGTACCTGTTATTCCTGGGAGTGATGGCGTCATTGATTCTGTCGAAGAAGCGTTGACGATTGCTGAAGAAATTGGTTACCCAGTGATGTTAAAGGCAGCTGCTGGTGGTGGCGGAAAAGGAATCCGAAAAGTTCTTTCAAAAGAAGAGTTACCGAAACACTTTACTTCAGCGCAGCAAGAAGCCAAAGCCGCATTTGGTAATGATGATATGTATTTAGAAAAAATTATTTATCCAGCACGTCATATCGAAGTGCAAATTTTAGGTGATCAATATGGGCATGTGATTCACTTAGGGGAACGTGATTGCTCACTACAAAGAAATAATCAAAAAGTGTTAGAAGAATCACCATCGATTGCTATTTCTGAAGAAAAGCGTCAGATGTTAGGCGAAACGGCCGTTCGAGCGGCACAAGCTGTGCATTATGAAAATGCCGGAACCATTGAATTTTTGATGGATCCAGCTGGCGACTTTTATTTCATGGAAATGAATACCCGCATCCAAGTCGAACATCCAGTTACGGAAATGGTAACAGGGATTGATTTAGTCAAAGCGCAATTAGAAATTGCTTCAGGTGAACCTTTAGGCTATACCCAAGAGGATGTTATCATGACTGGGCATGCGATTGAGTGCCGAATTAACGCTGAAAATCCTGCCTTTAATTTTGCTCCTTCACCAGGTAAAATTCAAAATCTCTTGTTGCCTAGTGGTGGAATGGGCTTGCGTGTAGACAGCGCTATGTATTCAGGGTATTCAATTCCACCTTATTATGATTCAATGATTGCGAAAGTCATCGTACATGGTGAAAATCGTTTTGATGCCTTGATGAAAATGCAAAGGGCTTTAAATGAAATTGTAACAGAAGGTATTATTACGAATGCCGAATTCCAATTGGATTTAATTACACATGACAATGTTTTGACAGGTGACTATGACACAAGCTTTTTACAAGAAACATTTCTACCAAATTGGGAGCCAGAAAGCAATCATTAAAGAAAGAACGCCGCAAGAGCTCTCTTGCTTGGAAAGATCAGTGATCTTTTGAAAGGAGCTGAGCTCTTGCCGCTAAAATACGAGGAGTAAGCAAATGGCATTATTTAAAAAGAAAAATTACATTCGCATTAATCCAAATCGTGCTGATGCAAATGATGCATCAAAGAAGCCTTCTGTTCCAGATAATATGTGGGCAAAATGCCCTTCTTGTAAGCGAACACTGTATACAAAAGAAATGGGTGCAGAAAAAATCTGTCCGCATTGTGGCTATAGTTTTCGGATTGGTGCATGGGAACGATTAGCGATAACCGTCGATGAAAAAAGTTTCCACAATTGGGACAGTGAATTAGTGACAAAAGATCCACTAAATTTTCCTGGTTATCTTGAAAAAATTGAAAAAATGCAAGAAAAAACTGGGCTAGATGAAGCTGTCTTAACGGGAGAAGCAACAATTGAAGGACAAGCTGTTGCAATAGGAATCATGGATGCTAATTTTATCATGGGCAGTATGGGAACGATTGTTGGTGAAAAAATCACACGCTTGTTTGAGCGGGCGACAGAAAAGCATTTACCAGTGGTGATTTTCACTGCATCTGGTGGAGCCCGTATGCAAGAAGGAATTTTTTCATTGATGCAAATGGCGAAAATTTCGGCCGCTTTGCAACGGCATAACAAAGCAGGCTTGCTGTATCTTACGGTATTGACTGATCCAACGACTGGCGGTGTTACCGCAAGTTTTGCGATGGATGGCGATATTATTTTGGCAGAGCCTCAGAGTTTAATCGGTTTTGCTGGCCGCCGTGTAATTGAACAAACGATTCGTCAAGAGTTGCCAGATGATTTTCAAAAGGCCGAGTTTCTTTTAGAACATGGTTTTGTAGATCAGATTGTGCCAAGAAATCTTTTGCGTCAACGATTGAGCGACTTGTTACGTTTACATTCTTTGGAAGGGTGGCGTTAACATGGAAAAGAAAACAGCCAATGATGTTGTTACCTTGGCAAGAGCCCAAGATCGTTTGACAACTTTAGAATATATAGAAGCCATTTTTGAGGACTTTTTAGAATTTCATGGGGATCGTTACTTTGCCGATGATTTAGCTGTAGTCGGTGGTGTTGCTACTTTGCAAGGGAAACCAGTTACAGTGGTAGGTATCCAAAAAGGTCGAAATCTACCAGAAAATATTGAACGTAATTTTGGTTCACCTAATCCTGAAGGGTATCGCAAAGCGTTACGTTTAATGAAACAAGCGGAAAAATTTAATCGCCCAGTCATTACCTTTGTGAACACTGCTGGTGCCTATTGTGGGATTGGTGCCGAAGAGCGGGGAGAAGGGGAAGCCATTGCGCAAAACCTGTTAGAAATGTCTGATTTGAAAGTGCCAATCATTTCAGTCATCATTGGTGAGGGTGGCAGTGGCGGTGCTTTAGCGTTAGCAGTCGCAGATGAAGTTTGGATGTTGGAACACACGATTTATGCGGTTCTTTCGCCAGAAGGTTTCGCCTCTATTTTGTGGAAAGATGGCAGTCGTGCGAAAGAAGCAGCAGAATTGATGAAAATCACAGCGACAGAGCTGAAGGAATTAGCTATTGTAGATAAAGTAATTCCGGAAGTTATGAACGGTCAGCCTCTGGAACAAGCAAAAATTAATCGCATGTTACAAAAAGCGTTCATTTCAAAATTAACTGAATTAGCTAAATTAGATACGGAAACGTTACTAGAAAAAAGATACCAACGTTTTCGCAAATATTAGAAGTTACTACTCATCAACGAACTTTTCAGGGGTTGATGGGTGGCTTTTTTTATTTTTTCTTTTATTTTACTTGTTCTTTTACAAGGAACGACCGTCCTTTATAGAAATTTTCAGTAAAATGCAGTATAATACAATAGGTAGAGACTGAAGCATAATTGTTTAGTTATGTTTCAGTCTCTTAAAATCGAAGAAACTACATAGTGTCAGTGAGAGGAGTCACGATGTTTTCAAAATATAAACCGACATGGATGATTGATGCGATTTATAAAATTACCCCCGCACAATTAAAAAAACTGGGGATTAAGGCAGTACTAACTGACTTAGATAATACGTTAATTGCTTGGAATAATCCCGATGGAACAGAAGAATTAAAAACTTGGTTATTAGAAATGAAAAATGCAGGAATTACTGTCCTCGTTGTTTCAAACAACAAAGACAGCCGGATTAAACGCGTTGTTGAAAAGTTTGACTTAGATTATGTAGCACGTGCCTTGAAACCAACCGCACGTGGCTTCAAATTAGCAGAAAAAAAATTAGGCTTGAAGCCATCTGAAATGTTAATGGTCGGCGATCAGATTATGACAGATATTCGGGGAGCTAACGCAGCGGGTATACGCAATGTTTTAGTTCAACCGATTGTCGATACAGATGGCTGGAATACTAGAATCAATCGGTTCTTTGAACGGAAAATTATGAAATACTTATCAAAAAAACATCCAGAAATGACATGGAGAGGCGGATTAGAATGACAGAGGCAATTCATTGTATTGGCTGTGGTGCGATTATCCAAACGGAAAATCCTCATGAATTAGGCTATACACCAAAAACAGCTTTCGAAAAAGGAATGGAAACAGGGGAAGTTTATTGCCAACGTTGTTTTCGCTTAAGACATTATAATGACATTCAAGATGTCCAATTAACAGATGATGACTTTTTACGTTTATTGAATGGTTTAGGAACAGAAGATGCACTGATTGTGAACGTAGTGGATATTTTTGACTTTAATGGCTCTCTTATTCCAGGACTACATCGTTTTATCGGAGATAATCCTGTGTTGTTAGTTGGCAATAAAGTGGATATTTTGCCTAAATCATTAAAAAAACCTAAAATGGTTCAATGGATGAGAGAACGGGCCCATGAAGCAGGATTACGCCCTGTTGATGTTTTACTGACAAGTGGCAAGAAACCACAAGAAATGCAAGAGTTATTAGATACGATCGAAAAATATCGTGAAGGCCGAGACGTTTATGTCGTAGGTGTGACCAATGTTGGAAAATCAACATTAATCAATCAAATCATTCAACAAACAGTGGGTGTTCAAGATGTGATTACGACATCACAATTTCCTGGAACAACGCTAGATAAAATTGAAATTCCATTAGACGATGGCCACTTCTTAATCGATACGCCGGGAATTATTCACCGTCATCAAATGGCACATTACCTAGGTAAAAAAGACTTGAAAATTATTGCACCGCAAAAAGAAATCAAACCGAAAGTTTACCAATTAAATGCTGAACAAACCTTGTTTTTAGGTGGCTTGGCTCGCTTTGATTATGTCCAAGGTGCTAAAAGTTCCTTCATTGCCTACGTTTCCAATGACTTAAATTTACACCGAACAAAAACAGCAACCGCCGATGCTTTTTATGAAAAACATGTTGGTGGCTTATTGCAGCCCCCACGTGCCGATGAAGTCGCTGAGTTTCCTGAATTAGTGCGCTTTGAATTTTCCGTGAAAGAAAAAACGGATATTGTGTTTGCTGGTCTAGGTTGGATTACTGTCACAGAACCTGGTGTAGTCGCTGGTTGGGCGCCTAAAGGTGTCGATGTTTTATGTAGAAAAGCATTAATTTAAATTTTAGAGAGAAGGCAAACAATTTGAAACTTAGAGGAAAACAAAAACGTTATTTACGTAGTCAGGCACATCATTTACAACCTATTTTTCAAGTAGGCAAAGGTGGTTTGAATGACGCAATGATTACACAAATTGATGAAGCGTTGGAAAAACGTGAATTGATTAAAATTACGTTATTACAAAATACAGATGAAGTAGCAGAAGAGGTTGCAGAAGAACTAACAGCAGCCATTCATTGCGATGTGGTACAAATTATTGGTCGCGTGTTGGTCTTATTCAAGCCATCAAGTAAAGAAAAATATCAAAAAATTTCAGCAGCAGTCAAAGAGATTTAATATTGGAGGGATGAACAATGGGAGAAAAAAGACAAGCGCGTCAAGGAGCGGACGTTCTCTTGCAAGAGGAACCGTTACGTTTTCAAACAAGAAAGCAAGTCGGCTTGTTAGGTGGTAATTTTAATCCCGTTCATTTAGCACATCTTGTCATGGCCGATCAAGTTCAAAATCAACTAGGTTTGGACAAAGTTTACTTAATGCCTACGTACTTACCACCACATGTAGACGAAAAGAAAACAATTAGCAGCGAACATCGGTTAGCAATGTTAGAACTAGCGGTGTCTGATAATCCCTGCTTAGATATTGAGCCAATTGAATTAATTCGCAAAGGCAAAAGTTACACGTATGATACGATGAAAGCTTTAAAAGAAGCCAATCCAGATACTGATTATTATTTTATAATTGGTGGAGATATGGTGGAATACTTGCCCAAATGGCATCGGATTGATGACTTACTCCATTTAGTTCAATTTGTCGGCATTCGGCGTCCTAATTATCCAACGGAATCTACCTATCCAATTATTTGGGTCGATGTTCCGCAGATGGCGATTAGTTCCACTTTGATTAGACAAAAAGTCAAAAGTGGTTGCTCAACACGCTATCTTCTTCCAGAGAATGTGATAAACTATATTCAAGAGAAGGGACTGTATCAAGATGAGCTGGATAACAAATTATGATGCTGCACAACGTGAATTATTAATGCAAAAAGTTCAAATGCAAATGAGTGAACGTCGCTTTCGCCATGTGTTAGGAGTCGAGGAAACAGCTGTGGCCTTGGCAGCGAAATATGGTGCCGATGAAGCCAAAGCCAGTATTGCTGCTTTGACGCATGATTACGCCAAAGAACGTCCAAACGATGAATTCGAGTTGATTATTCGCCGAGATGGTTTTGATTTGGCTTTATTAAACTATGGCAATGAAATTTGGCATGGCTTAGTTGGGGCGGATATTGTTCAACGGGAATTAGCCATTGATGACGAAGAAATCTTGCAGGCAATTCGTGTGCATACAACTGGGGCTGCTAAGATGAGCTTGTTAGATAAAATTATTTATGTCGCAGATTACATTGAACCAGGACGTGATTTTCCAGGTGTGAAAGAAGCCCGTGAAATTGCCCTTGTTGACTTAGATGCAGCGGTTGCTTATGAAACGAAACATACCTTGTTACATTTGATTGAACAAGAACATAAAATTTATCCAAAAACGTTAGAGACCTACAATCAATGGGTCGTTAATCAAAAATAAAAGAAGAAAGAATTACTAGGAGGGAACTATCATAGATAGCCAGAAAATTTTAGAAATTGCTGTCAAAGCAGCAGATTCAAAACGAGCAGAAGAAATTGTCGCATTAGACGTAAGAGAGATTTCATTATTAGCAGATTATTTTTTAATTTGCCAAGCCAATAGTGAACGTCAAATCAATGCGATTGTTGATGAAATTAACGAACAAGAAGCCAAAAATCAAGTAGAAGTCAAACGTGTGGAAGGTAAAGAAGGCGGAAAATGGATTTTAATCGATTTAGGCGATGTTATTGTCCATGTATTCCAATCTTCAGAACGTGCCTTTTACAACTTAGAAAAATTATGGTCAGATGCCCCAATGGTTGATCTAAGCGCTTGGGTTGACTAAAATGGCCTATGAAACGTTTGCTTTCGTCTATGACGAAGTGATGGACGAAAGCCTATACCAAAAATGGTTGGATTTTTCCAATCGTCATCTCCCACAAGGAACCCAACAAATTCTTGAAATGGCTTGTGGTACAGGCGCTTTAGCAGTTGATTTTGCGAAAAGTGGTTATGATGTGACGGCCTTAGACTTATCAGAAGAAATGTTGATGATTGCTAGTGAACGAGCCTTTGAAGAAGAAGTGCCAGTTCAATTTGTTCAGGGAAATATGCTAGATTTATCTGAAGTGGGACAATACCAAGCCATCACTTGTTTTTCTGATTCACTGTGCTACATGGCTAACCGCCAAGAAGTACAACAAGTGTTCGATGAAGTTTATCAAGCGTTAGAAGAGGAAGGAACGTTCATTTTTGATGTTCATTCTACTTACAAAATTGATTCAGTTTTTCCAGAATATAGCTATCATTATCAAACAGAAGAATTTGCTTTTCTATGGGATAGTTACGCTGGTGAAAAAGAACACAGCATCGAACATTTCTTAACATTTTTTGTGAAAGAACAGGAAACAGATGAACACTTTGTTCGGTATGATGAATTGCATCAAGAACGAACCTATTCGTTAGATAACTATCTACGAATGTTAGAAAGTGCTGGTTTCATGAATGTCAAAGTTTATGCAGATTTTACAGATGAAGCACCAACTGAAACAAGTGAACGCTGGTTCTTTGTTTGTCAAAGAGATTAATAAGATTTGGCTTATGAGCTTGGGACAGCGCTTAAAAACGTTTGTCTCTTTGCTGATAAGTCCATTTTTTTATAACGGAGGTGGCTAGAGTGAAAGCCTGTGGCATTATCGTGGAATATAATCCCTTTCATAATGGACATCGCTATCATGCCCAACAAGCTCGCCAACAAAGCGGAGCTGAAGTAGTGATTGCTATAATGAGTGGAAATTTTTTACAAAGAGGAGAACCAGCCTTACTAGATAAGTGGGCCAGAGCAGAAGAAGCTTTGCAAAATGGTGTGGATTTAGTCATTGAATTGCCGACAGCTTGGTCGGTACAGTCTGCGGATTACTTTGCCAAAGGCGGTATAAAGTTATTGCAGGCGTTGCAATGTGAGAGCTTATGTTTTGGAACAGATAGTACAAGCGCAATTGATTATGCGGCTTTCGGCCAGTTTGTCCAAGAAAATCAATCCTTAATTGATCAAACGTTCCACGCATTGACAGACAAACAATTGAGTTATCCACAAAAAATGACTGCTGTTTTTCGTCAAGTATATCCTGAAAGCAGGTTTGATTTTTCTTCGCCTAATCATATTTTGGGGATGAGTTATGCAAAGGAAAATGCCACGTATCCAACCCCGATGACGCTCTACCCAATTGCTAGAAAACAAGCGGGCTTTCATGATGCAACGATTTCTGGGAAAGTTGCTAGCGCCACGGCGATTAGGCAAAGTGTTTTTCAACAAGAAATAACGCAAGTGCTGCCAACGGTGCCTTCTATAACCGCACAACATTTACAAACACAGACAATGATTTCATGGGAAAATTATTGGCCCTTCCTAAAGTATAAAATTGTTCAATCCTCGTTAGAAGAGTTACAAGCCATTTACCAAATGACGGAAGGACTTGAATATCGACTAAAAGATCAAATCCAAGCAGCAGGTTCTTTTCACGAATTAATGGAACGTATGAAAACGAAGCGTTATACTTGGACAAGATTGCAACGATTAGCAACCTATATATTGTTAAATATGACCAAAGAAGAAGTTGAAACTGTTTGGCAAAACAGTTATCTCCATGTGCTAGGATTTACGCCAAAGGGACAAGCTTATCTAAAAGAAACCAAAGCACAGATTCAATTGCCGGTAATTTCCAAAGTATCTAAAGAAAACCGCGCAATGCTTTCGTTAGATATTCGCGCCAATCAACTATACCAAATGGGAGATTCTTCTTTAAAAGAACAAAATTTTGGTCGGTTTCCCTTACGATTTTCGCCAGATACCTAAAAAATACTTAACAAAAATCAGTTTCCCCAGTATAATAAACAAGGGATAAGATACTAACAACAAATCAGAGAAAGCGAAGTGAGAATATGGGCCGTAAATGGGCAAATATTAAAGAGAAAAAAGCTGCCAAAGACGCAAACAATAGCCGTGTTTATGCAAAATTCGGGATTGAAATTTACGTAGCAGCGAAGTCAGGAGACCCTGATCCTCATGCAAACCAAAAATTACGGTTTGTAATCGAACGCGCCAAAACATACAATGTACCAAAACATATTATTGATCGCGCTATTGAAAAAGCAAAAGGTTCAGCAGATGAACAATATTCTGAATTACGCTATGAAGGATTTGGGCCAAATGGTTCAATGGTCATTGTTGATGCTTTAACAAACAACGTGAACCGAACAGCAGCAGATGTGCGGGCCGCATTTGGTAAAAACGGCGGAAACATGGGTGTCAGCGGTGCTGTTTCCTACATGTTTGATAATACAGGTATCATTGGCTTTGCTGGTGACGATGCGGATGAAATTTTAGAATACTTAATGGAAAAAGACATTGATGTTCGCGATGTTGTTGAAGAAGACGGTCAAATTATCGTTTACACAGAACCAGAAGATTTCCACCATGCACAAGAAGCGTTAAAAGAAAAAGGCATTGAAGAATTCACAGTTACTGAGTTAGAAATGGTTCCACAAAATGAAGTAACATTAGAAGGCGACGATTTAGCGAACTTTGAAAAAATGTTAGACGTTTTAGAAGATTTAGAAGATGTTCAAAAAGTTCATCATAATGTAGATTTACCTGAATAATCCATTTGTTCGTTTGTTTTAAGATTTAGAAAGTGAGCCATCGGTCATTTTGACTGATGGCTCACTTTTTTTCATATAATACATAGAAAAAAGAAAGTTGATTGATAGGTCCATGTGACACAAAGCATTCAATGACAGGTTCAACTTTTGTCTGTTCCATAAATATTTGTCTAAACAGTTGAATTAATAGTACAATAGTCTAGTAAGATAGATCATTGAACGGGGTGAATAGGCGTGAAAAAGGGAATGTTCGCGTTTTTTGTCGGGCTAGCGGTTTTATCATTAACTGCTTGTCGGGAACCAAAAGAAAAGAAAGTGACCGCTTCAACGGAGGCATCCTCTAAAGTTGAAGAGACGAATGAAAAAACCAGTGAAACAATTGATAAGACAAACGAACAAGCGAGCAGCAGTGTCGAGTCTAACGAATCAGTGAAAAATGAAGAGCCGACAGCTGATGGAAACAATAGTCAGCTAACTGTAGCTGATTTAGATACTACAGCGATTAATGCTGGCGATTTTACTACTTTAGTTGGAACATGGAAAAATGGTAAAGGAGAGAGTTTGATCATTCATCCTGATGGTAGTACAAATACCGGAGGAATGATTACGAAGGATTCACCTACTGATGAGTCGCGACCAATTACAAGCTTAAGTATTAGGTGGGGGCCTACTGGTGCTGCGTTATTATTATATAAAATTGGTGTTGAAAATCCTAACGGCGACCAATCGGATAAGACGAAACCGCGATTGTTAATTACTCAAGATAGTGGAAATTATCCTGCGGAAGAGTATTACTATCGTTCTTCTGAAGAGGAAATTCAAGACCAAAATGAAGAGGCAAAAATCATCGAGAACCAAGAACAAGCAGAGGCATGTATCAGAAGTACATTGACTGATGCAGAAAATGATGATACGAACCTTGGATTTTTTTGTATGAATGGAAATGACTTCTTTTTTAGAGCCCAATCGAAACAGATGGCTGCAAATGGAGGGACTGGGACTGTTGGTTTTTTCAGAGTATCGCCACAAGGAGCAGTCAGAATAACGGATGCACAAGGCAACTAAAGATAGTCTCGTGGCAATCTATTTAATTCCTATAAAAGTAGCAAAATAAGAATGAAATGATCACAAAATCTTCACATTTAGTTTGTAAGATATAAGCATATCAACAAACAACCTTAACAACACAAAACACTTTTTCATTTTTAACTCCTTTCCCGTCCTTACCCAAAGGGCGGGTCTTTTTTATGTTCAAAACGATTCGCTCAAGATACCAAAAAGCCAGCTTGTAGTAAGCTGGCTTTTAACTCTTTACATGTTGGCGCTTGTAGACACGAGATAATAATTAAGGTGTTGGAACAGTTGGTGAATAGTTCGTTTTTCGACCATAAAGTTCTTGTGTCGCCGCCGAGATATACGCAGATGAATCTTTTCCTGGGAGGTTATACATTAGATAAATACCATATTGCTCCGCTTTTGTACGTTTGGCATATTGCGCAGCTAGATTTTGATTGACACCAACTTCAACGGCAGAAGCACCTAAACGAGAAGCAGGCATACCTGCAATTTGTGGCGGATTCCAGGTACTATAATAAGGGTTCCAAGCATAATCAATTAAAGAACTCATTTGAGGATTAGCAGAAGAGTTCGCAGCCGCTGGTCCAATATTATAAAAAGTAATTAATTTATCATTGCCTAAGCGATTTCTTAAGGCTTGAAGTAACCAAATGAACGAAGAATTATTTGGTTGAGGCGTTCCATTTTTTCCGTATTCAGCATACTCATCATCAAAATCAATACCATCTAAATGATACGTATTAACGACTTGTTCTAATTGAGCTGCAAAGGCATCCGCACTTTCGTAAGTTGGGAAGTTAGCAAAGCCAGCGCCTTCATGGTTGCCTAAAATAGACAATAGGACTTTAGTGCCGCGTGCTTGAACTGGACGAATTTGTGTTTCAGCTTCGTTTAAAGTTTGTTGGACCCGTTCATTTAGATATAAGTAAGGTTTTTTATTGACCGTGTCATAATTAATATTGGCTGCAAAAATAATCCCCATATCAAAAGCAGGTTGATTGGTTCCAGCTAAAGTATATTTTCCCACATTGTTAAAATCGTGGTTGTTTACTTCTACATACATGACTGTTTTAGGTGTAACAGTTGATGCTGCTTGTACTTCAAATGCAGGTAGTGCAAACAGTAACCCACCGACTAAAAGTATCAAACTTAAAAAAGTTGAAATAATCCCTGTTTTCTTGTTAAAAAAATGAGTGCTCAATTGATGCCCCATAACTTTCTCCTCCTATAAAATAAATATTATTTGTAAGCGCTAACAAAGATATGTTATCATTTTTATAATTTAAACACAAGAAGAAGAGAACAAAAGTGAGCAAATCCACAGAATATAAAAGCGTCCTTCGCAAAATGGTCTTGCGAAGGACGCTCTTTTACCAATCAAAGAGTAAGGCATAGCCTAAAGAAAGCAGCTCTCGACCAAAATTTTTGATATCTTTTGGAAAAGAAGAAGCCGCAGTGATGCCTGAAACATTTGAGATGCCTGCTCGCTTGGCTAAAAGTTGCGAGCGGTACATGTGAAAGTCACTAGTAACAATCACTAACCGTTTAAAAGAAAGGAGTTTTTGTGAATTGACAATATTTTCTTTGGTGCGTGTGGCACGATTTTCTAAGAGAATCTGTTTTTCTGGAACACCTTTATTTAGCAAGTATTGTTTCATAACCGCGGCTTCCGTAGCCGGCTCATCTGCTCCTTGCCCTCCGCTAACAATAACGGGTGTCTCGGGGTGTTGTTTAATATAGGGGATAGCCACATCTAACCGAGCTTGCAAAACACGGCTGGGCAGTGCGGTTTCTTTAGACGTCCCTAAAACACGGGCCCCTAAAATTAAAATAGCATCTGGTTTATCGGTGGGTTGCGTATTTTTGCCAGTAAAAATAAGTAGACCTAAAATCAAAAGAATACAAAAGCCAAAACTGACAATGGATAAACTTGTTATTTTTAACCAATGCATGAAACATCCCTCCTTGTAATGTTAGTGTATACGAAGTACCATAGAAAAAGCGATAGAAAACAAAAGACTTATAAAAAAATCTATGTTTTAATAGAAACTTTTGAAGAGAGGGAGCGAATGCATGCGTACAGAAGAAGAAATGTTTCAACTTATTATGGATGTAGCAAAACAAGAAGAACACATTCGAGCTGTGGGAATGGTGGGTTCTCGCACGAATGTGAAAGCGCCAAAAGATAGTTTTCAAGATTTCGACATTGTTTATATTGTAGAACCATGTGCTGAGTTTTTTGAAACAGCAACGTGGATAGCAAAATTTGGACAACCATTAATTATGCAACGTCCCAAGGAAATGACCTTATTTCCCACAGAACCGAAGACGCGGGAAACATTTTTAATGTTATTTGAAGATGGCCAACGTATCGATTTAACATTGTGTCCTCTCGCAGAAAAAGACAATTGGCATGAAGGCGATTCTTTAGCAATTATCTTGTTAGACAAAGATGAAAATTTGCCATCTTTACCTGTAGCATCTGATAAAAATTATACAGTAACAGTTCCGAATCAGCAGCAGTTTAACGATTGTTGCAATGAATTTTGGTGGGTTAGTACGTATGTAGTTAAGGGGCTTTGTCGGAATGAACTATTTTACGCTGTCACACATCTCTATGAATATTGTCAGCAGGAACTGTTGCGCTTGCTTTCTTGGCAAGCGGCTTGGCAGGAACCGGAGCCAATTTCTGTTGGGAAACAATTTAAGTATCTGAAAAATTATGTCACTCCTGACACGATGGATCAATTAGCATCGTTGCTGGATTTTTCTAGTAAAGAAGCTTGTTGGAACAGCTTAATAAAGACACAAGCCTTTTTTGATGTCGTCGCTCAGGATTTTGCTAAAATGGCCCAGTTTACGTATCATTTACAAGAAGCAAAAAAAGTCACAGAGTATACAAATTCTTTAAGATTAAAGGATTTACAAGGAAAATAAGCTGAAAACAACGTAAAAATAGTGTATAATTGAAAAAATTAATCTGCGAGAGAAAGGGAAGTTTTTTTGATTGTAGATCACCGCAGTTGTTTGTTGCCTAGTCTCTAAGAAATAAACCTAAAATTATTGATATAAAGGATGAACAAATGAAAAAAGAAGAAATGCAAATGCGTAATACACGTCGTCAAAAATCAGGAAAAAATAATAAAAAGAAAGTAATTATTACTTCTTTGGTTGGACTAGCTCTGGTTGCTGGGGGCAGCTATGTTTATTTTCAAAGTCACTTTTTACCAACCACAAAAGTAAATGGAGTTTCTGTAGGCTGGTTAAATGTAAATGCAGCGGAAGAAAAATTAGCGCAAGTTAATCAAACCGAAGAAGTTGTGGTTCAAACGGGGACAAAAGAAGAAAAAATTCAACTTCCTAAAAAATACCAATTGGATCAAAAATTTTTAAAAGACCATTTACACAGTAGCAAGGTGAAGCTACCGTTAAACGAGGCATTCAAAAAAGAACTAGAAGCCAAATTAGCAACTTTGAGTTTTCCAGAGGGGAAACCAAGCAAAAATGCGAGTATCCGTCGAGGCAATGGCACTTTTGAAATTGTTCCCGAAGAACAAGGCACAGTAGTGGACACACAGCGCTTAAATCAGCAGATTATTGCGGATGTTGAAGCGGGAAAAGGCAACTATCAATACAATGCCAAAGATTTTTATAAAGCCCCTGAAATTACAAAAGAGGATCAAACGTTAAAGGCGACATTGACAACGCTCAATAACAAGTTAAATAAAACAATTACAGTTGATATTAATGGTGAAAAAGTAGCCTTTGATAAAACACAAATTCAAAACGTGCTGAATGATGATGGCACAATCAACAAAGAAAAACTAACTACTTGGGTGACACAATTAGAAACAACATATGGTTCTGCTAATCAACCAGTTTTATTTACAGATGTTCACGGTACGACACGTCGTTTTAAAAACAATGGAAGTTATGGCTGGTCGATTGATGGGGCCAAAACGCAAGAACTACTAGTAAACGCGCTGAATAGCCAAGAACAAACGAATGCAATCACTGCTCCGTTGGTTGGTGATACCAAAGAAAATAGTAAAATTGCCAATAATTACATTGAAATTGATTTAAAAGATCAAAAAATGTATTGTTTCATTGATGGCAAAAAAATAGTCACCACAGATGTCATTACTGGCAGATATAACAAAGGAACCGCAACAGTACCAGGATTCCATACAATTTTATATCGGACAACCGATGTGAATTTAGAAGGTCAAATGCTTGATGGTTCTCGATACAGTGTGCCAGTAAAATATTGGATGCCGTTATTAAGTCAAGGGGGCGTTGTCACACAAATTGGGATTCATGACTCCGACCATAAATTGGATAAGTACGGCGATAAAGAAGCCTTTAAAACCGATGCTGGTAGTAATGGCTGTATCAATACGCCAGGAACAGAAGTTTCAAAAATCTTTGACGTATCCTATGACGGAATGCCGGTAATTATTTACGGACATATCTATGATGATGCACCAGGTGAATTTGATAAACCTGTGGATTACGGCGAAGAAGTATAAATGATTATTTACAGCACCAAAAGGGCAAATGAGCAGTCTTTTTGGTGCTGTTTTAGTTGAATAGATAATTTATAAATGGACAAGCAAGGAGCAAAACCATGGCAGAAAGAATTTTATTAGTAGATGATGAACAAGAAATAGCTGATTTGCTGGAAGTATATTTAACGAGTGACGGTTATGAAGTAGAAAAATTTTATCGAGGGAAACCTGCTCTGGAATCAATGGCAAATAATCAGTTCGATTTAGCGGTACTTGATGTAATGTTACCAGATATTGATGGCTTTCAAATGGTTAAAAAAGCACGGGAAAAATATTTTTTCCCTATTATTCTTTTAACCGCTAAAATTGAGGACATTGATAAAATTACTGGGCTAACTTTAGGCGCTGATGATTATATTACAAAGCCGTTTAATCCATTGGAAGTAGTCGCACGTATTAAAACACAACTAAGACGTTTTCGTAAATATAATTCACAGGCGAGTCTACAACAAGAAACAGAAGGAACAGAAATAGATATTCATGGTTTGGTGATAAATAAAATACATCATACAAGTAAACTATACGGGGAGGATATATTTTTAACGCCATTAGAATTTTCAATTCTTTGGTATTTAGCAGAACGTCAGGGAGAAGTAGTCCCAGCAGAGATATTGTTTGAAGAAATCTGGGGTGAAAAATATTTGGAAAACAATGGAAATACCGTGATGGCACATATTGGCCGTTTAAGGGAAAAATTAAAAGAACCACCAAGGAAGCCAAAGTTTATTAAAACTGTTTGGGGAGTGGGGTATAAAATTGACTGAAAAGAAAAAAACAGGAAAACAGCAATTTAAAGAACGAATGATTAAACAACTACTAACAAAGTTTTTGTTTTTTAGTTTGGGAATATTGGCGTTATCAGCAGTCTTGTATTTTTTTAGTAATTTTTTGTTTGGATTACGTAGATGGGGCATGGAAGATCCACTCTACCTTTTAGCCAAAGGAATTGAGGAGAACTACGTTTATTTAATTAGCTTAGTAATTCTAGGTGGTTCAGTAATCATTCTTTTTCGGATATGGTTGCAAAGCATCAATCAATTAACAGAAGTATTGGAGGCAACAGGGAAACTCTATCAGAATTCCGAAGAACCGATAGCCTTGTCAGCAAATTTAATGGAGTTTGACAAAGAGTTGAATCAAATCCGTCAAGAAGTTAACTTACGCCAGCAACAAGCGAAGGAAGCTGAGCAAAGAAAGAATGATTTGATTGTTTATTTAGCACATGATTTAAAAACGCCTTTAACATCAGTCATTGGTTATTTAACACTTCTTCATGATGAACTGGAAATTTCGACGCAATTACGAGAAAAATATTTAGCTATTTCATTAGAAAAAGCAGAGCATTTAGAAGAGTTGATTAATGAATTTTTTGAAATAGCTCGATTTAATCTCTCGAATATTGAATTAGAACCAACGAGTGTTCGCTTGGATCGTATGTTAAATCAAGTAAGTTATGAATTTTTACCTATGTTGAAACAAAAACAGTTAACTATTGAAACAGATTTTACTGAGGCTTTGTCTATTCATCTTGATGTCGATAAAATGCAAAGAGTTTTTGATAACTTAGTTCAAAATGCCATTAACTACAGCTATGCAGGAACAACCATCTCTCTTTCCACTAAAGTTGATAATGAAAATCAACGAGTAAATATTTATTTTACAAATCATGGCCCTACTATTCCACCAGAAAAATTAGCCCGAATTTTTGAACAATTTTTCCGATTAGATACTGCCCGTCAAACAAACCGAGGAGGCGCAGGACTAGGTTTAGCGGTTGCTAAAAAAATTGTGGAGCTGCATGGCGGGGTGCTTTCAGCTGAAAGCGAAAATGAAAAAACTACCTTTATGATTTCTTTATCGATTTTGTAAGAAAATCGTTAGAAATTCTTGCGAAAAAAAAGAATGCTCCTTTTTACTAGCTTGCTATACTAATTTTGTTAAGTAAGTAAAGAGGAGAGAAATAAAAATGAAATTTAAAGTTACAATTGGTGTCGCTATTTTAGGCCTTTTTATTGTGGGCATGGCTGTTAAACAAGTTGCTGAGAAAAAAATAGTTTCAATAGGAAATGAGCAAGCCCTCAGTTTAGAGGAAGAGGAAAAAATGAGTTCTCCTGAAGAAGGCGATCAATCATGGAAATTATTATTAGTAAATCAAACGCATCAGATTCCTGAAGATTATCAAATCCAATTAAAAAAATTACCTAACAAACAGGCAGTGGATAAACGAATTTATCCAGCTTTGAACAGGATGTTTAAAGATGCCAAAAGACAAGGCTTCTATCTTGAAGTCACTTCTAGTTATCGAACAAATGAAGAGCAAAAAGAAATTATGGCAGAAAAAGTACAGGCTTTTCAAGATCAAGGATTCAGCGAACAAGAAGCGATTGAAACAGCTGAAAGTTGGGTAGCAGTGCCGAGAACTAGTGAACATGAAGTAGGTTTAGCAGTGGATATAAATGCGCAAAGTAAGCGATCTACTGACGAAGAAGTCTACGCTTGGTTGGCAAAGAACGCCTATAAATATGGATTTATTCTTCGTTATCCTTCAGACAAAGTGGAAATTACGGGTGTTAGTTATGAACCTTGGCATTATCGATATGTGGGTAAAAAAGCAGCACTAGAGATTCAAAAAGCGAGTCTAACGTTAGAAGAATACTTAGCAGAAAATAATAATTAATTGTTTATCAATAAAGCTATCTTAGCTTTTACTGAACATAGGCTATTTTTTATTGACAAGCGTCATAACCCGCTCTATGATACAAACAGAACAAGCAATTTAAATTGGGGGAACGAAGATGCCATTTGTACATGTAGAATTAATTGAAGGCCGCACAGAAGAACAGTTAACTAATATGGTCAAAGATATTACAGAAGCTGTGTCAAAAAATGCTGGTGCACCAAAAGAGAATATCCATGTGATTGTCAATGAATTGAAAAAAGACCGCTATGCACAAGGCGGCGAATGGAAAAAATAAGTTTTCAGAGAATTTCTGTTGAATCACTTGCTTTTTCTGAAAATAAGTGGTTAAATAAGTGCATAAATGATTGATGAGAAAGACAACTGAACTTGCCCGCGATCTATTAGAGAGGAAAATCTTGGCTGAAAATTTTCCAGATTGGCACAAGGGATGACCACTTTCGAAACCTTTGTTGAAACAAAGGCGGTCGCACCGTTAACACGCTAGAGGAACACAGATTATTTGTGTTCAAAATTAGGTGGAACCACGATATTTTCGTCCTAGTATTCGTTAGAATACTAGGACTTTTTGTTTTTTAACAAGGGGAACAGGTGGCTGTTTCGTTTCATTGTGAAAAACAGGAACACAATGAAACGCTTCAAATCAAAAAAATTAAAAGGAGAGAATTTTATTATGTCTATTCACATTACTTTTCCAGATGGCGCTGTCAAACCGTTTGATTCTGGGGTTACAACATTTGATGTTGCTAAAAGTATTAGCAACAGTTTAGCCAAAAAAGCTTTAGCTGGTAAATTCAATGGTGTTTTAATCGATTTAGATCGTCCTATCGTAGAAGATGGTTCGCTTGAAATCGTGACGCCTGATCATGAAGATGCTTTAGGAATTTTACGTCATTCGTCAGCTCATTTAATGGCTAATGCCTTACGTCGTCTTTTCCCTAACATTAAATTTGGCGTAGGTCCTGCGATTGATTCTGGGTTCTACTATGATACAGATAATGGGGAATCCCCTGTGACAGCGGAAGATTTACCTGCAATTGAAGCCGAAATGATGAAAATTGTGAAGGAAAATAACCCAATCGTTCGTAAAGAAATCTCACGTGCAGAAGCGTTAGAATTATTTGCTGATGATCCTTACAAAGTTGAATTAATTACAGATTTACCAGAAGATGAAATCATCACTGTCTATGATCAAGGCGATTTTGTTGATTTATGTCGTGGTGTTCACGTCCCTTCAACAGGACGGATTCAAGTCTTTAAATTACTTTCAGTAGCTGGTGCTTATTGGCGCGGAAACTCTGACAATCATATGATGCAACGGATTTACGGCACTGCCTTTTTCGATAAAAAAGATTTAAAAGAATTTATCAAAATGCGCGAGGAAGCCAAAGAACGTGACCACCGTAAATTAGGAAAAGAATTAGATTTATTTATGGTTTCACAAGAAGTTGGTTCAGGGTTACCTTTCTGGTTACCAAAAGGCGCAACCATTCGTCGTACAATTGAACGTTATATTGTGGACAAAGAAATTAGCTTAGGTTACCAACATGTGTATACACCAATTATGGCAGATGTGGAATTATACAAAACATCTGGTCACTGGGATCATTACCATGAAGATATGTTCCCACCAATGGATATGGGCGATGGCGAAATGCTGGTATTACGTCCAATGAACTGTCCACACCATATGATGGTTTATAAAAATGACATTCATAGTTACCGCGAATTACCAATTCGAATCGCTGAATTAGGGATGATGCACCGCTATGAAAAATCTGGCGCATTATCAGGGTTACAACGTGTTCGTGAAATGACTTTAAACGATGGCCATACTTTTGTTCGTCCTGACCAAATTAAAGACGAATTTAAACGTACTTTGGAGTTAATGGTGGCAGTCTATGCTGACTTTAACATTACGGATTATCGTTTCCGCTTAAGCTATCGTGATCCAAATAATACAGACAAATATTTTGATGATGATGCGATGTGGGAAAAAGCGCAAGCGATGTTAAAAGCTGCCATGGATGAATTAGAATTAGATTACTTTGAAGCAGAAGGTGAAGCTGCCTTTTACGGTCCGAAGTTAGATGTTCAAGTAAAAACAGCTTTAGGAATGGAAGAAACATTATCAACCATCCAATTAGACTTCTTATTACCAGAACGTTTTGACTTAACTTATGTTGGCGAAGATGGTGAAAATACACATCGCCCAGTTGTTATCCACCGTGGTATCGTCTCAACAATGGAACGATTTGTGGCTTACTTAACAGAAGTTTACAAAGGCGCTTTCCCTACTTGGTTAGCACCAATTCAAGCAACTATTATCCCAGTTTCTGTAGAAGCGCATTCTGAGTATGCTTATGAAATCAAAGAACGTTTACAAGCACAAGGCTTACGTGTTGAAGTCGATGATCGTAACGAAAAAATGGGCTACAAAATTCGGGCCTCTCAAACACAAAAAGTACCTTATCAATTAGTGGTCGGGGACAAAGAAATGGAAGATGCAACGGTGAACGTCCGTCGTTATGGAAGCAAAGAAACTTCTGTCGAAGATTTATCAATTTTCATTGACAGCATGGCTGCTGAAGTTCACAATTACAGCCGTTAAAAAAAGAGAAAAAGTCAAAAGGACTTCTGAATTCAGAAGTCCTTTTGACTTTTTTCAACAACAAAATAATTAAATATTTCCTTAGAGCTAGGAATAATCCTGATTTTTTGACTAATTTTTGTTACAATGAGAATGCGAAACTTTTTAGTGAAGGGACTAGAGGTATGAAGAAAAACTCATTTATAGATAAAATAAAAAAAACAGATGCCGCAGCAAAGAGTCAACGAGGTAGAAAGCCACATATTCCTTTTCGATTGAACTTATTATTTTTTGTGATATTCACTTTATTTGTTTCATTAATTGTCCGTTTAGGGTATTTACAGATTGTAGAAGGAGAAGAGTTTAACAAAAAAATCACTGCCAATTCTTCACTACAAATCACGACACCATCCCCTCGAGGACAAATTTATGATTCACAAGGAAAAGTCTTGGTTTCTAACAAAGCCAATTTAGCAATCACTTACACACGAGGAAAAAATATTGAAGGAAAAGATATTTTACCGATTGCGAATAAAGTCAACGAACTTATTAACGTTCCAGTTGATCCAAACTTAACGGACCGTGATAAAAAAGATTATTGGTTAGCGAATCCTGAAAATTTAAAAGCAGCCCAAGCCCGTTTAACCGATCAAGATAAAGAAGATGAAAAAGGCAACAAAATTACGGACGAAGGCACATTATATGCCAAAGCCGTTGAAAAAGTCACCCCTGAAGAAATTGCGTTTGATGACCGAACCTTACAAGCAGTGACGATTTTTAAACGAATGAATGCCGCGTCACAAATGAACACGGTCTTCATCAAGAATGAAGGGGTAACAGAAGGTGAAATTGCGACAATTGGTGAACACACAGCGGAAATATCTGGTGTTTCAACAGGGACTGATTGGACGCGTGATTATTCTCAAAGTGGTGCATTACGTAGCCTGTTGGGCACCGTTTCAACTGAAAAACAAGGATTGCCAGCCGAAGAAGTCGATGAATATTTGAAAAAAGGCTATGCACGAAATGACCGTGTTGGGACTAGCTATTTAGAAAAACAATATGAAGACGTTCTACAAGGTAAAAAAGCAAAATCAGAAGTCGTTTTAGACAATAACGGAAAGATTGTTTCACAAACCCCAATTTCCAAAGGGGAAAAAGGTTCCAACTTAAAATTAACGATTGATTCAAATTTCCAAAACAAAGTTGATGAAATTTTACAACGAAACTATTCACAAATAGTCAAAACCATTGGACCATACTCAGAAAATGCATATGTCGTTGCTATGAACCCTCAAACAGGTGCTATTTTAGCGATGTCCGGATTTCATCATGATTTAGCAACTGGGGAAGTCACACCTAATCCTTTAGCACCTATTTTGAATTCTGAAGTTCCTGGATCAGTTGTGAAAGCAGGTACTTTAACAGCTGGTTATGAAACAGGCGTCATTAAAGGCAATGACGTTTTAACAGATGAAGCTATTTTACTAGCAGGTAGTAATCCAAAAGCTTCTTGGTGGAATGCTTCTGGCGGAACAACCATGCAATTAACTGCGGAGCAAGCGTTAGAATATTCTTCGAATGCCTATATGATGAAATTAGTCTTTAAAATGATGGGTGTGAATTATTATCCCAATATGATTTTCCCTTATGAAGTAGGAGATGACACTGTCTTTAAAGAATTAAGAAAAGCTTTTGCAGAATATGGTATGGGAACGAAAACTGGAATTGATATACCAGGAGAAACAACAGGAATTCAAAACAAGGACTTTAAGGATTCGTCTTCTGCGCCACAAGGCGGTAATCTTCTTGACCTATCTTTTGGACAATATGATACCTATAGCGCGTTACAATTAGCACAGTACGTTTCCACTGTCGCAAATAATGGTATCCGCGTGCAACCCCATGTGGTAGAAGGAATCTATGGCAATGATGAAAATGGAGCTTTAGGAAAAATTTTAAAAGAAATTGAACCAAAAGTTTTGAATAAGGTGAATATTTCTGAAGACCAGATAGGAATTCTTCAACAAGGTTTCTATAATGTGGTAAATGGAACTAGTCCTTTTACAACTGCACGTGGTTTAAAATCAGACAAGTTTTCGATTGCTGCTAAAACAGGGACCGCCGAAACGCAAGCAACAGATGCTAATGGAGTAAACCATACAACGGTTAATAGTAACTTGGTGGCTTATGCGCCGTACGAAAATCCTGAAATTGCAATTAGCGTTGTTTTACCACACTTAAATGATGAATCTTCCAAACCAAATCAAACGATTGCCAAAGAAGTTTTAGAAGCGTATATGGAAATGTACAAAAAATAAAATTTGTAAAGTAGAACTACTTTACAAATTTGCCCAAAAGGGTAGTCAAATGACAAAAAAAATGGTATGATATTCAAGTCTAAGAAATCTCTTGGAAAGATCAATTATTAGTAGGAGGGGAAAACATGCGCGTAAACATCACTTTAGAGTGTACTTCTTGTAAAGAACGTAACTACTTAACAAATAAAAATAAACGTAACAATCCTGATCGTTTAGAAAAACAAAAATATTGCCCACGTGAAAGAAAAGTTACTTTACACCGTGAAACTAAATAATTTATTTGAATATAGCCTAGAATCCTTGCTTTATAAGGGTTCTAGGCTCTTTTTTTGTTGTTAGGAATTTACTGATTTAGTTATTGATGTAGATTTGCTATTTTAAAAATTTACATAGCTACTGAAAGCATCTGTTGCTTCTTTAGTAACTTCATCAGAAACATGAGTGTAAGTATCCATAGTTATTTGTAAAGAAGAATGTCCTAAACGTTCTTGGATTATTTTAGACCTAACATTATCTGATTCGAATAATAATGTTGCGTGTGTATGCCGAAAACCATGACAACCAATAGAATGTAAGTTAGCTTTTTCTGCCAATCTTTTGGAACGTTGGTAAATGTCTTGACTTCGGAACATGGTACCATCAATTTTTGTAAAAATAAGCTGTGTTTTAAACCCACCTTTTTTCATTAAAGCCTCACGCTGTCTAAGTTTCCATTTTTTTAAGATATAAGCAGTCTTGTTATCAAAAGAAATTTTACGAATAGAATTGGGAGTTTTAGGATCGTTTATAGTCAATCCATTTGTACTGATAGCAGTAGTTTTATTTATATTAACTACCTGCTCTTTAATATCAATATCACTCCAATTCAATGCTAAAGCTTCACCAACACGTATACCAGTAAAAGAAAGTAAGCGAAAAATAGCACAGTCTAAGTCAGCATAGTATTTTAGAACTAAACTTTCTTCTTTGGCTTGATTGGCAATGCTATCAGCTGTATTTAAGAAATGTTCCAGTTCGTCTTTTGTATAGAACTTTCTTTTTATATTCTTTTCTACTTTCTTTAGCGAACTAGGCTTAGTTATTTTCTTAAATGGGTTTGAGTCTATTATTTCTAAACCAACAGCATAGTCACAAACACGAGAAGCATAACTCAAAAGTACTTTTCCCATTTCATTCTTTTTATACCATTCATTAACAGATTTTTGCACGATCTTGACTGTTAAACGCTCAAGTCGCATTTTCCCGAATGTGGGTAAAATGTGTTTTTTCATACGTCGTTCAGTAGCTATGAATGTGGATTCCCTAACTGTTTTTTTGTATTCGTCCAACCACATATAATAAATTTCTTCAAAAGTGGTTAAACGAGTATGCTCGTTAGCTAGATTTCCGTTATCAAAATCTAATTTTTTTTGATTAAGCTTGAGCTGTGCTTCTTTTTTTGTATTACAGTTTCTGATAGTGACATTAATTTGTTTTCCAGTTAAATAATCTACGCCTAAATAGGCAGTTACTTTCCAGTATTTTTTCCCTTTTTTTGTATATTGTTTAAAAGTTGCCATTTTTTATCCTTTCCACTTGGGCAAGCGAATAGAAGGAATGACAAATTTTTAGCACCTCCTTATTAAATTTTAAAGCCCCTAGCATGAATCGAACACGCTAGAACTCACCAGAGAGGGGATTTATAGTAGAAATTATGTTATAATTGGCCTATGAAGATATCATCCAATTTTTATGTTAGTCGTTTCTTGATGCGCTAAAATGAAAAGCAATAGGATTTATTTTTCTGTTCCAGTTATATTCGAAATTTGGGTTGTAATGCATTTTTAGGGAGAAGTTTTTAATTAACGAAAGAATAGCTTCATGTACTATTTGCCTCATAATCGCTAAGTGTATGTCTGTGAATTGAACTGGCTGATTATTATAATCAGGAGACCCTCCTAAAAATATGTGATTATTTGATTGTGGTGGAATCTGAAAGCCAGTAGTTCCTTTAATCAATGAACTGTAATTACTATCGATTGTAGGATCAAAGTGAGCACCGCCATCTTGATTTGCTAAAGTGATAATGATTTTACCTCTTGAAAAGTCACTATTTTTCCCAACTCTAAAAATTGTCCCATTCCACCAATCATCAAAAGAAAGTTCGATATGTCTTTTTTTTAGTGGATTAAATAAAAATGTATCGTAGTATCCAACCTTGGGTGGTTGTGCTAAAAATCTGGCACAATAAATACTACCGTAAAAGATTTCTTGTTTGATTGGATAATCAATAAAACTATACATTTTGAGTGATTTTTTACTTTCTATTTGATTTATCAAGCTATGAGAAGTTCGAGAATCGTAAAATAACATTCTCAAAGTGGCAGAAGAACGTTTTATCATATTAAACATTCCGTTATCGTATGCTTCAGAATCCAAGATTAAGGCTTCTACACTTTCGACTAATTGTTGTTTAGTTTCTTCAGGTAATCTGTTAACTCTATAATTTTTTTTCATGAGGTGATAAAATGACAACTCCTTCCGAATTAGTTCCAATAAAAGAAATTAATGATATCTGGGGCAGTCCTAATGTCGAAACTATGTGTTCCGTTTTTGATAATACACCAAATATCACAAAAGAAATATTAGTTCATTTATTGGCAGGGTATCCTATTGTTGATTTAAGCGATGGTGAGTATATACATTTTTTTCAGTTGGATGATGAAGCTATACAGTTTATAAAAGAAAAAAATATTCTTTAGTCCGTGTTTCCAGCACGGACTTTTTTATTTCAAATAAATTTCTTGTCCCATTTTTAAGTTGTAATGAGCTATAACATTTGAGTAATTGTATTGTCCTTCATATTTTTCGATTAAGCTTCTAAACATATATTGTTCTGCTTCAGCTTCCATCTTAGAACGAAAAACAGGAATTTTATACAATGCCATTATATACACATGGTCTTTTACATGCTTTAACTCGTGATATATTGCTTCTTCTTGTTCTGATGGTGTTAAATTTTGATTTACAAATATGATACCGTAGGTAGGGTCGAAACATGCGCGTTTGTTCAAAGTAGTAAAAACTAACTCCACATTATATTCTTCTACCAACTCTTTGATACTTTTCATATAAGCACAACCTTTGACTTATTTCCCGAATCTACCCTTTAAATATGCACGGATAACTTCTCTGTCATGATCATCAAGTGGTTCACCGTCAAAACTCATGACGTTATCCAGTACATCATCTAAATCATCAGAATTTTTTTCATAAGTTACTTTAGTATTATCAGTTCTTCCCAATAGATAATCTACCGATACATTGAAATATTCTGCTACTTTTTCTAAATCTTTTGCTTTAGGATCATTTGTTTTCCATTTATAAAATAAATTCTCGCTAAATCCTAGCTCAAGAGCTACTTGTTTAACATTTTTATTTTTCGTTTTTGCTAAAGATTTTATCCTCTCAAACAGTGACATAAAAGCATTCTCCATTCTAAAACAAATAAAAAGTACCTGAACTTATATATTTTTGTTGACAAATGTATAAGTTCGTATTATTATTTGTTTGTAAGTTAATTAGATAGAAAAAAAGCAAGCTAAAACACACCTTACAGCATTAAGTTTGGCGACCGAGTGCAAAATAAAGGCTTTGTTATAGGCTTATTTAACTATGTATTTATAGTATATGTTCGGGTACTTTTTGTCAACATATTTTTATATTTCTATCTAATTAACTTACTAAATACTAAAGAAAGGAGTATAGACCATGCCAGATACGTCAGTGGGCAGAACGAAAATTCGTGAGTATTTCGATGATAAGAAAATATCATTAACATCTGTAGCAACATATTTTAACATTCCAAAACAGGACTTAAACGATTATCTTTCTGGAAAAAATCAAAGTAAAAAAGCTCACGAAACACTAACGGCTATTATTGAATACTACAAAATCAGATAGGAGGAATAAAAAATGGAAAAGAAAGCAACTCTAATCATCGAAGAAGGAAATGAAACTTCATGTGAAGAAATTCCTGTGAGTAAGTTGTTGACTAAGATTTCACAAGAAATTGATCAAAAATGTACACGGATTGAAATTAAAAAAGGAGTAAGTAATGAATGCGCAAATGTTGATGAAGGTCAAAAAGAAAATGAAGTTGAACAACTAAAAAAATATATAAAAAAATTCGACCTTACTTACAGTCAAGCGATGATATTACTTACTGAAGTAAAAGCCGAATTTCATAGCGAAATGATGTCTAATAAATTAAGTTAATTCATCATCAGGAAAATCGCCGTTCAATTGTTGCAAAGCTTCCTCGTAATATGAAGCGAATGCGGCTGCTGTAGCGCTAGCTCCTGGATCAAAGTAATCTGGATGATTCATTTCAGCAATGATATATGCTTGAGCAATTGCTATAGCCATTTCATGTTCACGTTTTGAAATCAAAAACATTACCACCTTATCAATTATTTCAGTGGACCACTCACTGATAAGGAAATTATATCAAAAAAAGAAAGTGTCGTAGACGTTCAGAAGAGCAAGTTCGGAATATCAAAAAAATATTAGATATTAGATAGGAGGTGTAGGTAAAAGTGGAAGAAGCGATTATCAAAGTTGACTTACAAAACCTAATGAAGTTGATCAAACAAGCTGAGGAGCAAGCTGACCAACTTCAAAAAACTTTAGATGAGATAAATAAAACTAAAATCCTAATTTCTTAGCTGCCCATTCTGACCCAGCGGCAGACTTCATATCTTCCCACGAATCGAAGTTTGTGTTTGAGCTAATGAATTTATCTAATTTATTGTCATCTATTGATTCCATATCAGAGAAATCAAATCCGGATTTTTCAATAAACTCATCAATATTAGAGAATTTAGTATTTTCAATCATAAATTCTTTAGTGAATAGTTCATCGAATGGTACAGAATGTTCGCCATCTAAAGACTCGGCATTTTTAGCAAATTGATTTAGCTCATGTTGTAATTCGTCAAATCCATTTAATTCGAATTTCATAATATTTCACCTCGCTTTCAAATTCATTTTACCAAGAGGTGAATTGTAAAACAATCAGTATAGGAGGTGATAGTAATGGAAGTGATTTTAACTCCAGAAAATGAAGCTTCTCTAAGAGATTTTGTACACGGAATTATTGTTGATGAAATAGAAAAAGCACGAAGAGATACCGCAGTTGATAAGCGAGTCTTAAATCAAACAGAGATTGCAAAATATTTCAATGTATCCACCACAACAATAAGGGAATGGGAGAAGCTAGGTCTTCCACATGGATCAGTAAGTAAACAAGGGAAGTTCTACGACAAAGAAGAGTGTCGCAGATGGCTTCTATCACAAAAAAGATAAATCTTGGGCAAGCGAAATTTAGGGAGGAAATAATATGAAAAAAATATATCACTTAAGACGTATAGCGGCATTGCTAATCGTTTTTGGCTTGGGGCTTTTAGTAGGTGGCAATATTGGTCCATTAATCCAAAACATATATATAGCAGCTTTTATCATTTGGTTGCTCTACTACGATTTAGCGTTGGAAGATCGAGAAGTAAAAAAACAAAAATAAAGACCCACTTCGACGGCCATCAAAGTAGGTCAATTACAAATATCAAATTCAAGGAGAGTGTACCACATGAATAAAGAAATTGAAAGAATGATTATTGAACTTGAAAAAGAATGTAAGGCACAGAATGTTGAACTTCTTCTATGTGCTACAAATTTTGAAACAGGCCAAGGAAGTACTGCGTTTTGTGGTTCAGTTATCGGGTTAGCTATACTCTTGCAAAAACTTGTAGGTGATCTAAAAGAGCAATTAAGTATAAGCGAATCTTGTGATTGTCCAGAATGCGTAGCAGAAAGAGCCGAAGATGCTGCAAATGAAAAATCTATGGATGAATTACTAACTGCATTTTTACGAGGTGAACTGCAATGATTGAAGTAAGAGGTTTAAGTGATGATGTTTACGAATTAATGTTAGCGAATGCTCAAAATAGAATTGTTCAATCAATTCGAACTGCAGCATCAAATGGTAATACAAGTTGCGTGGTGAATAGTAAAGGTCTTACATCAACGTTTTTATCTCAATTAGAAACAGAAGGATTTGATCACGTTGAACTTGAAGAAAACAAAACGAAAATATTCTGGGAGTGGTGAAAATGCCTGAATTTGATTCATTAGGAGCTAGACAAGAGATGCCAGAAGAAAAAGAAGTATTAGAGCCAACATGGGAATATGACGAAGAAGAGGAGAAACAAATATGAATAGAAAGCAATTGATAATGAGAATGAGTTTAATGGATCAACGTGAAATTTTAGGTTTTGATTTAGATATTGAGGAAACAGCCTTGTACGATGAGTTAAAAAAGGTAATAAAAAAACATGGTCTTAGTTATGAACAAATAAATAGGGTCATCACTGTAATTGATGACCGCTATTTTGAAAATGCGGTTACTAAAAACCGTACTTTTTCTCAATGAGTTTTTCGAGTTCATCCTTAGATTTTTTAATGGGATATTTTTCAGCAGTTTCTTTAGATGCACCCAAAATAAAGAATGATGACGCAAAACCTTGTACCGTCGAAGAACCATCAATAGATTCTTGAACAATTGATAATATTTTCCAACCATGATCAAGCAAAAGATTTACAAGCTCTGTTTCACTAGTATCAATTTTTTCAACTCTATCAACATCATAATTCAGCAACATAATCACCTCACTTTTACGAATAGTATAACAAAGAATAGGAGCAAAAATATATGAGTAACGATTTAGATGTAAAAGCAGATCAAATTATAGTAGCAGTGATTGAACCGTTTTTACCTGCTTTGTATGAATTTCAAGAAAGTACAAAAGATATGATTAAAAAAAATGCAAGAACTTATAAAGAAGCAATGGATTTACAAAGAACGATAGATTCTAAAGTCGACAGCATTTTGTTAGATGTCTTTGGTAATGAGGACATCATGAGAAAGGATAATGCGTTTAGATTACTAAGTGCGACTTTATTATGGACGTACAAAGAAATAGAAAAAGAAGCTATGAATCAAGAAATCAATCCATAGCAAAGTTTGTTGTAAATTTTAGATGTATGCACAATGCTCACTTAAAAATATTATACCAAGAAAGGAACATAAATATGAGTAACGATTTAACACAAATGACACAACGCTCTTTAGATGAACAAGTCATCGGAAATTTAAATAGATTGCAAGAGCAAGGGTTAGAAATGCCACCAGGCTATAGCCCGCAGAATGCTTTGAAAAGTGCTTTCTTTGAATTAACTAACAATTCAGGAGGGAACCTTCTTCAGTTGGCAGCTAACAATCCAGAAACTAAAACATCTATTTCTAACGCCTTGCTTGATATGGTTATCCAAGGATTATCACCTGCGAAGAAACAATGCTATTTCATTAAATATGGAAATAAAGTCCAGCTTATGCGCTCATATTTTGGAACCATGGCTGTATTAGATCGAGTAACTGGAGGGGCAGATATCACGCCTGTTGTAGTAAGAGAAGGCGATGTATTTGAAATTGCTATGGATGGTCCCGACTTAGTTGTTGCTAAACATGAAACGTCCTTCGAAAACCTAGACAACGACATTAAGGCTGCTTATGTGGTTATTAAGCTAGCAAATGGTAAGGAAGTAACAACCGTCATGACAAAGAAACAAATTGATAAGTCATGGAGCAAAGCAAAAACAAAAAATGTTCAGAATGATTTTCCAGAAGAAATGGCAAAAAGAACTGTCATCAATCGAGCTGCTAAATATTTAATCAATACTAGTAACGATAATGATTTATTTGTGCAAGCCGCTAAAGACACACTCGAAAATGAATTCGAACGAAAAGATGTGACACCAGAGCGAGAAGAGCAAACTGCGGTACTCGAAGAAAAACTATTTTCCAACAATAAAAAAGCTGTTGATCAAGAAAAAGATAATGAACGAATTACACGTGTGGCTGATGTAACAGAGCAACCAGATATCGAACAAGCCAAACCAATTGAAAAAGAAGATTTAATGAAAGCGGCGGACCGAATTTTAGAAGAGCCAGTTCAGGAAACTTTAGATGTGATGGCTGGTTATGAAACCAATCAGAAAGAGAGTGAAGCTGATGTCTCAACGATTGAAGAAGACGATTATCCTTTCTGATGAAAATTATTATTCACAAGAAGCGGACCTAGCTTATATGTCTGTCTCTCAATATAAAAAATTTCTTGAATGTGAAGCTGCAGCTCTTGCCAAGTTAAAAGGCGAATGGACACCAGAGAGTGATCAAAAAGCATTGCTAGTTGGTAATTATGTTCATTCTTACTTTGAATCACCAGAAATTCATGAAGCATTTAAAGAAGAAAATAAAAACAAGATGTTTTCTTCAAGAAAACCGTTTGGCCTACTGAAAGATTTCCAAATTGCGGAGCAGATGATTGAAAGATTAAAACAAGAAGAAGCCTTTTTAAATATTTATCAAGGTGAAAAAGAAGTGATCGTCACAGGTGAAATTGGTGGTGCAATGTGGAAAGGGAAAATTGATTGTTTGAATTTAGAAGAAAAGTATTTTGTAGACATCAAAACAACCAAAGATATGCATGAGAAGAAATGGGATGAACGTTTAAACAGAAAAGCAAACTTCATTGAACGCTTCGGTTACGTGTTACAAATGGCTGTTTATTGCGAACTGCTTCGACAACAATATGACAAAAATTTTCTTCCTCTCATTGCAGCTGTTTCGAAACAAACACCTAGTGAAGCAAAACTCATCACTCTTAGTGAAGAAAAAATGATTTACGAATTAGAAGAATTAAAAGAAAACATCGAGCATGTTGTGCGAGTTAAAAATGGTGAGGAAGCACCAGTTAGTTGTGGAATTTGTGAATATTGTAGAGGACACAACAAAATTACAAATTTTACCAGTATGGACGATTTATAGGAGGAGGTGCATAACGAATGAATGCTGGTTACGTCAAATTGTATCGTAAGGTAATGGATTCATTCGTATGGACTAATCCTTACATGTACAAATTGTGGAACTTGTGTTTGATGAAAGCTAGCCACGAAAACAGAAAATTTCTTTTTAATGGAAAAGAAATATGGTTGAACAGCGGAGAATTCGTCACAGGGCGCGACGCAATAACGTTTGAGATGAATAAAGGTGTCAAACGTGAACATCAAGTGAACAGCGGTTCTGTATGGAGATGGTTAAAACGATTTGAAAAAGAAGGAATGTTGAACATCAAATCAACTACGAAATACAGCGTCGTATCAATAAATAACTGGGATGATTATCAAGCAAGTGAACATCAAGTGAACATCAAACGAACAACAAGTGAACAACAAGTGCACACAAACAAGAATGAAAAGAATGATAAGAATGAAAAGAATATTAATAACAACAATAAAGGGTCGTCCATTCGTTCAATTTGGGAAAACAACGGATTTGGATTGATGTCGTCTAAAACTATGACCGATTTTGATTATTGGATTTCTGATTTTGAAAAAATCGGAGCTAGTCAAAAAGATGCTGAACAATTAATTGTTAAAGCTATTGAAATTGCTATTGATGCAAACGCAAGAAACTATAACTATATCAATGCCATATTGAAAGATTGGGAACAAAGAGGGTTCAAATCTGTTGATGAACGAGAAGCGGCAAGGAAGCAAAAGAAAACAACCAAGCAACAGAAATCAAATACAGGTCATTTGGATTACGATGATCTTGGATTTTAGGAAGTGAAAGAATGAAGTCGGCATCAGATGGATTTTCAAAAATGATTAAAACATTGCTTTATATCACACCTGATCCATGTCCAGATTGCGGAGGAAATCTTTATGCGTGGCGTGCCAAAAATAAAGATGGGTCCGATAGGTGTCCGCCAACTTGCATGGAATGTGGCTATAAAGCACGCAAAAAAGCAGAAGACCTTGAAACAGAGAAAATGTTTAACGATAGTTTGAAAGCCAGAGCAATTAATTACCTGAAATATAGCTCACTTTATACCGACAAAAATTTAATTAATTGTCGTTTTAAAACTTACAAAACAGTAGACACAGAAACTAAGCTTGTTTTTGAAATTGCAAATCGAGCCACAACTGAAATTCTTTTGAATAAACCAATTCATATGATTCTTTCAGGCAAAAGTGGTGTTGGTAAAAGTCATTTAGCTATGTCAACGGCTTGGGAAGTGTTGGAGAAATCAAACTATGATAAACGCTGCTTATTTATTAGCTATGCGGAACTCTTAGAACAGCTAAAATTTGCGATGAATGATGAGCAAGCCAGAAAAGAGATAACAGGTAGTTTGATGGCAGAAATCAAAAGCGCAGATTTAGTAGTTCTGGACGATTTAGGAGCCGAGTTGGGAGTTAAACAAATTAATGATAGGAATAAAAGTACTAACTTCAATAACGACACCTTGAATCGCATTGTAGAAGCTCGGCAGAATAAAGCAACTATTTTTACTACGAACTTAACTGGTAAAGAAATGAGTCAAGCCTATGGTGAGAGAATCCTTTCTCGCATCATGAGTAATTCACAAGGATTCGTGATGAAAATTGAGGGGACATCAGACAAACGAGTAGCAGGCATCTAAAATATTATTTTTAGCGAATATATTCAGCGTAGAACAGTTCTACAATCAAGCGAATATAAATAGGTGTAAAGAAAGAAAAAAGGCTTAAAACGCATTTTAAAGCCTTAAAAATAAATCGATAGAAAGGAGAATTATTCAATGCCGTATGTAGTAAAAATTTCAGCCTATCTTGGCAAAGATGGTTGGCCAGTAGCTAATTTAAAAGATGCTGTGCTATTTGAACAAAAAGAGACAGCAGCTATCGCAACAATCGTATCTGGCGGAACCGTTTCAGAAGTAAAGGAAGCCATCATAATGCCAGAAAAACCGAAGAGGCACACAGTAAAAGCTACCAAAGTAGACTTTAAAAAGGACCCAATCGAAAAAGTAACAAAAGATAACCAAGCTTGGATGAAAGGGGCTAAATAAGAATGAAGTGTGTTAGATGTCAAGATCAGCGTGTGATTTGGGGCAAAGATAGATTTAATTATGCAACGCCCGTTCCATGTCCTGAATGCAATAAAGATGGAAAAGCAGTTCGAGCGGAAACTGCGACCAAGGAAAGGGAGTTAAAACAATGCAATCACCAACAGCCCTGAATAAGCGAGGAAATAAAGTCACGATTGATGGTTACACATTTGATAGCCAGAAGGAAGCTAACTTTTATACAAAGTTTGTCAAAAATTGTGGGTTGCCTTTTGAAGTTCATCCGCGTTTTAAACTAACCGAACTTACACCAACTGCGGATGGTATAGGCAAAATTTCGGCGATAGCTTATTCACCTGATTTCATCATAAAAAACTTAGATGGAAGTTGGAGACATGTCATTGATATAAAAAACTCTTTTGGCGTGTATGGCATTGACCAATCCGTTAAGCTTCGTTTTCGTCTATTTGCCCTTAGATATGGTCATCCAGTTGAAGCGATTGTTGTTCGTGCTAGAGATTTTAAAGTGATCACACAAGGTGTAACTAAGCCTTTAAACGAAAAAAGACCATTCATAACCGATAATTTCGATTACGAATGGAAAGATGCAACTAATTATTAAAAGAAAGTAGGAAAATAAAATGACAAAACAAGTAAATTTCAGACCAGAATTAAAGAAAGCTACATCAAAAGGAAATGGAAATACAGAAGTGTTATTAGTGGTTAGCAACGCTTCATTAAAAGGAAAATATGAAAGTTTAAACGAATTTTTAGGCAAAACAGTATCAACGACCATCGAACCAGAAACAGTAGAATACAAGGTACCAGTTAACAAGCAGACCAATAAGCCGAATGTCGAATATGTTGTAAATAACGACGGGACAGTTGAAGTTCTAAAAGAAGAACAAACTTCTTTAGAAATGGGCGATGATGTGCAAGGAGTCGAAGAAGTTGCTGTGCAAGTATCGAAAGAAACCATTGACGAATTCATCAAGAAAGCAACGACTATCGAATGGCCAGAATCAGTAAAAATCAACGTTCGTGGTGTGTTGCATCGGATCGATGAAGGGGAAGCGCTAGAAGAAATTGCGGCTGATCATGAGGTTTCGGTTGAGAATCTAATTAATCAAGTGGAAATCGCACGCCAACATTTTGCGCCGTTTGCTGATTCTTGGAGCAAAAATAAAGAGAACATCATTTTCCCAGAAAAGACAGTTGAAGATGATGAAGAAGAAATCGAAGAATAATCTCGTAGAAAGTGAGTGTTCATTTTGCTTGAGATTTATTACACGCCAACATCCGCAATAATTGCGGATGCCCTGGCTAAAACATATGAAGTCGTTTCTTTAGAAACAGCTAGAAATATTGCCAAAAAATTTAAGGCTAGTTTAAAGCAGAAAACGGACCTTTATGTGATTGAGGGAATTTTGATTGATGCTGGTTATAAAAAAGAGCCAGTGAATTTGTGAGAAAGGAGTGGAGGTTTGGTCGACCACAAAGAATTCTTTACTCCTTTGAAATTATGAAATTAACAACAGAAAAAATAAATGAACTGCTAGGTGTTGATGATGCCTACAAAGCGCCAGAAGCGCTCATGAATATATTACTAAGTCGTGATAAGCGAGAAATCGTGTTTAACAAATTTTTAGAAATAGAAAAGGATTTAACTTTCGATTGGTTTCACGAATATTTTCAAGACGAACACGCTGATCGAAAAGTCAAGAAACAAGATTTTACGCCAAATTCCATTGGCGAAGTGATTGCAAAAATCGTAGGTCCTGGAAGTGGATTGACACATGAAGTAGCTTCTGGGACAGGTGGAATGATCATACAAAAATGGCGAACAGACAGACTATCTATTGGTTTTTTTGAATATAAACCATCAATGACTTTTTACGATTTAGAGGAGTTATCTGATAGAACCATTCCGTTCCTTCTGTTCAATCTTGCTATTCGTGGGATGAATGCCACCGTAGTCCACGGTGATTCGCTAGACAGAAAAATAAAACAGATTTACTTTTTACAAAATTCAAAAGATGATTCGTTGGCTTTTAGCGATGTAAATGTTATGCCACACAGCGATGTGGTCACAAGAGAGTTTCAAGTCAGAGAATGGCTAGAAGAGGCTATCGACCACATCGAAAGTCCCAGCATGTTAGGAGGAGAAAACGAATGAGTAAACGCCCCAGACTTTTTACTGGCTATTTTTTAGAATGGATTGAAACTTACAAAGTCGGTGCAATTAGAGATATCTCAGTTAGTAAATATTATATAGCCCACAAACACCTTACTGAAATTTGCCCTGATTTAACGATAGATAAATTAGATAGAAAGGCTTATCAAAGCATTCTTAATGAATACGCTCTGACACATGAGCGGCAGACAACAATGGATTTTCATCACCAAATTGGCAGCTGTGTAAGAGATATGTATCACGAAGGATTAATTAAACGTGATCCAACCTACAAAGCGATCATCAAAGGAATACCGCCGAGACCAAAAAAGAAAAAATTCCTGCAAAAAGGCGAACTACAAAAGTTGTTGAGATCACTAGAACTTGGGGAAGGGATAAATATGGATTGGTTCATTTTACTGGTTGCAAAAACAGGAATGCGCTTTGCGGAAGCCATTGCGTTAACACCAGCTGATTTTGATTGGACCAGAAATACCGTCAGCATTAATAAAACATTGAACTACAAAAATTCTACAATGTTTTTTCAGGATACGAAAAACAAAAGTTCTGTTAGAACGATAAGCATTGATTGGCAAATAGTTGGTCAGTTTAAACCGCTCATTGAAAACTTGCCTCAAGATGAATTGATTTTTGTAAATCGAGATGGACAGACAGGCAAGTATAAACGAATTTTTAATTCAACATACAATTCCCACCTGATCAGAAAATGCAAAGAATCAGGAATCACTGTCATCACAATGCACGGACTTAGACATACGCATGCAAGTATTTTACTCGCTGACGGGGTGTCAACTCATAGCATAGCTAAACGTCTAGGTCATTCAAGCGTGACTACTACTCAAGAAACATACATGCATATAATTGATGAATTGCAGAGTAAAGACGACGAAAAGATTCTTGGTGCATTGATGCAACTTTCCTAGTGTGGTGATTTTATGTATAGAAAATGGACAGAAGACGAACTAGTGTATTTAGAGTATTTCGTTTTTGAAAACGATACTCAGCTAATTGAAGCTTCTAAGTACTTGAACAGGAGCATCAATGCGATTAGAAAAAAATTGTGCAAAATGCGAAAAGAAGATGATTTTAGATGCTACATGCACCGTCTATGGTCTGAAAAAGAGGATGAGTTCTTAAAAAAGCACTATTTATCTATGAAAAATAAGTATATAGCTAATAGGTTAAATCGTACAGTTGGAGCTGTTGAGTTTAGGGCTAAAAAATTAGGGCTGACAAAGCACAAGAAGATTAAAGAACTAGATACAGAAATCCGACGTTTGATTGACGAAGATTACTACCTCAGCCAAATATGCACAAAATTAAACATTAAGATGTCGTCTCTAATTGCACATTGCCAACGTGAAAAAATCCCCTATAAAAAAATGCCTAGAACTGAGTATAAAAACTATGGTAACCACGTTTGGAATGTGCAAGATAAAGTGAGATTCCAAGAATATTTAAGCAAACAAGAGTTGAAAGCGAGTGAAGAAGATGATTCCAAAGTTTAGAGCGTGGGACGATATTAACGAAAAAATGATTTATGACTTTTACAGAGAAAAAATCGAAAAAGTTGACGGTTGGTATAAAGGTGAATTAGTCGTTAGAAATAAAAATGAAATTCACTGTGATTTATTGTATTCGTCAAAGGAGGAATATCTTTTCAGACATGTTAAAGAGTTGCCACTGATGCAATCTACTAGCTTGAAAGACAAGAACGGCGTTGAAATTTTTGAGGGTGATATTGTTCAGTATCGAGATGGAGAATATAGCTACCTAGGTATCGTTAAAAGAGACTGTTATCAATTTTTTATCGATGGAATAGAACCAGATGACAACTATGATTTTATTGATGTTTCTAATACTTTTGATGGAACTAGTTCTTTAGAAACAGCTAGAAATATTGCCAAGAAATTTAAGGCTAGTTTGAAGCAGAAAACGGATCTTTATGTGATTGAGGGAATTTTGATTGACGCTGGTTATCAAAAAGAGCCACTGAGTTTGTAAGAAAGCGAGTTAAGAAGATGATTCCAAAAATAGAAGTATGGTAGATCGATTACAACAAAAAAACAGCCACGAATGGCTGTTTAAATCAATTGTACATTAGTTCATTGCACCTGTCGTTTGCTTGAACGAGGGTACTGAATTTTTCAATGTCAATATCTAATATCGATAAACATAGTTCAATGTTTCTTAGTTCTTTTAAATTTAATACGGCGTAAAAATGTGGAATCAAAAAATTGAGAGGAGTAACTTTTTGCGGTAGATTTGCTTTAATACGTGAAGAATACAGCCGATAGTTCAAGCTATAAACTTTGACGGGATAAAAATTAGTATTCATACGAACACCTACTTTCTGTCACTATTTAAGAGTAACACGAAATGTTAGTAATGTCGGTTGCAAAATGTAAATATAAAGAAACCTTAACAAAAATATTTTAGATAGAGAAATATAAAAAAAGCCAGCCGACCACTGGCTGACTAAGAAGAATATTTTACCAGAAAAGTGGTAGCTTGTGATATGTGAGGTTACTTTGCCCCAAACATTGGTCACAATAAAAATATTTTATCATGAGTAAAGAAAGCTGCCAATAAAAAAAGCCGGATTCCTCCGACCGTGGGTAATATTCTCGACACGAATATTATACCATAAACGGGGGAATCAAAGGATGGTACTTTTTGACGTAAAGAAATATGAAACACCAGATGCAAAGGATGTAGACATGGAACAAACTAAACATAACGTAAGTGTGTTCCTGTCTGCCTATCTTGCTGCTAGATGTCGTGTTGGCCAGCCGAGGGAACCAAAAGTAACAGCTTCATTCTCTTTGGTTCCACCATCAACGGCCAATAACGTTTTCGAAGCCGAGCAAATGTTAATCCAGAAAGAAGAAGCCCAAGAAGAGTTTGATTACCTTCATAAGCTTTTTGTTAGAGGTTATTCTGCGATTCAGCATCCGCACAAACCAGATGTTACTGAGCGAAGAAAAAGAATTTTCTATGACCGTTATATCAATGGCAATCCAATCTATCTAGCGGCACAACGAAACTGTATCAGTGAAGAATCAGTGAAACAAGAATCTAACATGATCATTGTTCAATTTGCTTCGGCACTGGAACTGGTTGCATTTAAGTAGCCATTTATTACACTTTTTATACCTCTTTTATACACTTTATCTACACTTCATATACCTTTGAAACAGGTTATTATGATAGTGTCAAAAAAATAAGAAATGCGACACACTTACACAAAATTTAAACGGAACGATTGCCTACTTATTTTTTTGATTGGAGATTACAAGAAAGCAAAAAAATTCTACTTTCTTCGTTTAGTCACTTGTGATCTCATTTAGATTCTCTCGCAAACCACAAATTATAAAACTAAAGAAGTGAGGTGAATTTCCTCTCTCTTTTTTCTACAGGTTTGCGAGAGTTAATGGAGCATAGCTTAATCGGTAGAGCAGCGGTCTCCAAAACCGTTAGTATAGGTTCGAGTCCTATTGTTCCAGTAAGTGGCATAAGCTGCTTAAATAATATAGATCGTCAATGAATGTTCGGACAAACAAATTGGCGCTACTACCTTTCACGAGGGCTGCATTTATATGCAGTCTTTTTTGTTTTAAGTGTAGTAGAGTTTTCATTTTGAAAGGGGATTAACAAAACAATGCGTGTATTAATTAGAAGTTCAGCATCTGGTAAAGAGTATTGGGATACCGAAGAAAAAAGAAATGTGTTTGTTCCTAAAGGCCAAGAACCTGATTTTGAAGTTACTGAAAATCCTGAATCAATGCTAAGTAAAGAAGCTGATTTATATGTTGGTGGCTTACCAATTACTGTTGGGAATGTAACGATTGATACTGATGGAATAAAAGGCGAACGATTATTAACAACTGCAAGTGCTGCTGATGATGAAGAACAAGATGAGATTGTTCCGTCTGATGATGAATCTGTTGTATTAGAAGAAATGAATGTAAAAGAATTGCGTGAATATGCAAAACGAAAAGGTATTGAGATTCCAAGTGCTGTACGTGCAAAAGGTGAAATTCTCAATATTATTAAAGAATCTGAATAATGCGCTATTGTCAGTTTGAAGGTTGTTCTAATACAACAGAAAAAGGAGCTTATTGTTCAGAACATGCTAGGAAGTCAAGAAAAAAGAAAAAGCCAATCAATGTTTATCATCATGACAACAAATCATTTTATCGAACAAAAGAATGGCAAGATGTCGCTGACTTTGTCTATGAAAGAGAAGGTGGTTGCTGTCAAAGATGTGGCCGTTTTGTATTTGGAAGGCAAGCACATCGACATCATGTGATTCCAATCAAGAAGAACGAAATGCTCAAGCTTGATCCAAACAATATTCGTTTGTTATGTCCGAAGTGTCATGTGATTGAAGAAAATGAAGCAGATGAGAAAAAAGTTTTTGCATCTTATTTTAAAAAATGAAGCCCCCCTATCAAATTTGATTCAAAATTTTTGTCGGGGGATAGGGTAGGGGGCAGTCACGCGTGTCGTTAGGTCAAAAATTTTAAAAATAAAAGGGGGGTGTATAAAAAAATGACCACAAAAGCGCAACGCAAAGCGATTATTGATGAAAAAGTTAATCACGAAAAAACGCGAATTTTAGAAATTATGCGCAAGTCTGATTTATACACTATTACTCTTGATCCATTGATTGAATCATACTTGGATATTTTTGAAGTTTACCAATACAAATACATGCTGTGGAAAGAAAAAGGATTTCCCGAAACCCAAAAAACAACAAACAAGGCTGGAGCTACTAACAATAGCAAGCATCCACTAGCGCAACAAGTCGAAGTTTGGGCCGATAAAAAAATGAAAGCATTGGATTTATTAGGATTGACCAATAAGTCAAAAACAGGCAGACAAATTACTGGTGGTTCAACAGCTAGAGCAGATGAAGAAATGAAACGGCCAGAAGAAAAGCCTGTAGATGAATTGGCAGAACATCGGAAAAAATGGCGTAAAAAGGCAGGGAATGAAACATGATTGAACCTGGTGTAAATTATGCTGATTTATTTGCGGAAGAAGTTCGAAAACATCCTAAGAAATATCCGAAAACGGTTCGTTTAGCAATAGATCGTTGGTATCGATGGAAGAAACGAAAAGATATTTGGTTTGATGTTGATCGTGCAAATGAAATGATGGACTGGGTAGAATCTTTTATTGTTCATACAAAAGGCGATATGGTAGGTAAACCATTTCTTTTAGAGCCATGGGAAAAATTCATTTATTCTTGGATTTATGGCTGGGTAAAAGAAAATGAAAAAGGGCAAGTAGTCCGTGTTACTCGTGAGGCATACGTACAAATACCAAAGAAAAATGGGAAAACATTAATAGCCGTAGGGGCGTTGGGATATGCTATGTATGGCGAAGGTGCCTTATCTGTCGATTGCTATGCATGTGCTTCTGATTTTGCGCAAGCTCAGTATGCTGCTAAGCCTTTTGCCGCTACTATCCTAAATAATCCAGTGCTATTAGATGGGACTAAAATATTTAAAGGTCCAAAAGGCACCGTTTCAAGTATTACGTATGACTATTTACATGGAGATATGGCTTATACAAATAAGTTTATTGTTCAGACAAAAAACATTGATAACATAGAAGGTTCCAATCCATATTTTGTTTTAAATGATGAGCTGCATAAACAAGAGAAAATGGAGCAGTACGATAACTTTAAATCTGCACAAATTTCATTGCCACAGCCGTTAATGTTTAATATTTCTACAGCTGGTAAAGGAAGTAGTTCGGTTGGTATTCGTGTTTATAAAGAAGCAAAAGAAGTTTTGAAGCGTGATGATAATGATTCAAACTTTGTTTTGATTTATGAACCAAATAAAGGATACGATTGGACAGATAAAAAAGTTTGGGAAATGTGCAATCCTAACTGGGGAATATCTGTTGATTTGTCTGCTTTAGAATCAGCCTTTAAAACTGCGCAACGTTCCGCTCACTCGAAAGCTGAATTTTTAACGAAGCATTTAGATGTGTTTGTGAATGGTGCAGATAATTTCTTTGAACAAGATCAAGTGGAACCGTGTTTGGTTCCCACAAATGAATTAGGAAACTTAAGTGGCGAGCCATGTTGGATTGGTTTGGACTTATCTAAAAGCCGAGATTTAACTTGTGTATCATTAAATTTTCCTACATGGGATGCCGAAGGAAAAGCGATACTCAAAGTAAAACAATTATATTTTATTCCTAGTGAAAATATTGATTTTCGAGAAAAGGAAGATAATGTGCCGTATTCTGAATTAGCAGAACAAGGATTTGTTGAATTTTGTGATGGTAAGTTAATTGACCAAGAACAAATATTTCATTTTATTGAAGATTGCATGGATTTTTATGATGTTCAACAAGTTAATTATGATCCAGCGATGAGTGACCGATTAGTTGAAAAATTGGAAAATTTAGGCTTGGAATGTGTGCAAGTTGATCAGTATGCAAGAGTATTGAACTCGCCGCTTGAAGATGCCGAGCGATTATTTTATGAGCAAAGGATTATGTTTGATAATCCTTTATTTTTGTATTGCGCTTTAAATGTGGTTGTCAAAATGGATTTTCAAGGCCGTAAAGTACCAAGTAAAAACCAGTCAAAGAGAAAGATCGATGGATTTGTTGCTTTCCTTTGTGCGCATAAGGAAACAATGGATCAAATGATTGATGTCAACGAAGATGATATGGATGAATATTTAGATTCTATCTATCGATAATAGAAAGGCGGTGAGATTTTGAAGCTAAGAGATAGACTTTCAAATGCTGTATATGGATTTTTGGAAAAGCGTGGCTGGATTGAAGATATTTATGGCAATGTAACAAGATATTCACAACGTTTTGTTAACGATTCTTCTATTATGGAATCGTCTGATGTTTATGAATTGGTACAAGATATTTCTAATCAAGTTGCACTAGCAGAGCCAGTAGTGATTGGCCCTGATGGCGAAGAAGTCAAAAACCATTTCTTGCTAAACATATTGAAAAATCCTAATGATTATTTAACTGGTTTTGAATTTGCAAAGCTTGAAACAAATACATTGTTAATCAATGGAGAAGCTTTTCCTATTACAGATAATGACCAGTTACATTTAGGATATGGTGTTCAAACGAAATTAGATGATCGTTTGATTGAAAAATTTTCAATGAATGGCCAACCAATACCAGGGAGTATGATTCGTCATATAAAAAATATTGGTGTGGATTCCTTAAAAGGTGCTGGAATTATTGATCTTGCAAAAAGCACGTTAGAAGGCGTTTTAAGTGCTGAAAAGGTTTTGACAGAAAAATATAAGAAAGGCGGCTTGCTCGCTTTCTTGTTAAAGCTGGATGCGCATATCAATCCAAATAACAGCGCTCAACAAAAGATAGTAAAAGCTATTTTAAATCAGTTGGAAGAAACGCAAGATAATGATAGTCATTCAGTTAAAATGATTCCTTTGGGCAAAGGATACTCAATTGATACTTTAAAAAGCCCAATTGATGATGCAGCTATTCTTAATTATTTGGGTGTTTACAAAAAAGACCTAGGAAAATTTTTAGGAATAGATGTAAATACTTATCAAGCATTAATGAGAACAGATATTGAAAAAGCAATGATGTATCTGCACAACAAAGCAATTAAACCAATATTAAAAAATAAGAGCGAGCATTACTCGGCTCTTTTTTTTGTACCTAATTCTGGTTATCGAGTGGAATGGAAAATTAATATTTTGGACTTTGTACCTTATTCCACCAAAACAAATATTGGGTACAACATTGTTCGAACAGGTATTACCAGTCCTGATAATGTGGCAGAAATGCTTGGTTTTCCTAGACAAAATACTGAAGCAACACAAGCCGTCTATATTTCAAATGATTTAACGGAAATCGGCAAAAAGAATGCTACCGATAATTCATTGACAACAGAGGATGACTTGAAGGGAGGTGGTAAGAATGAAGAAACAGGAAATTCGGACATTTGACATCACAAACCTTAAAACAAGAAGCGAAGAAGATAGTCAAACACAGATTGTTACTGGCTATGCGGCGGTGTTTAATAGTCCAACAGAATTATGGGAAGGCCTAAATGAAGTGATTAAGCCTGGAGCTTTCAGTCGTGCTTTGTCAAATTCTGATGTTCGTTGTTTATTCGATCATGACTGGGGCAAAGTATTAGGGCGCACAAGAAGTGGAACTTTGAAACTTGAAGAAGATGATAAGGGACTACGATTTGAAGTTGAGTTGCCCAATACAACCGTTGCCAATGACTTGATTCAATCAATGTCACGTGGGGACATTAATCAGTGTAGCTTTGGTTTTTATCCAACGGAAGAAACTTGGGATTATAGTTCAGACCCAGTTTTAAGAACTATCCATGAAGTCGAATTGTATGAAGTTTCTATTGTTTCTTTACCTGCTTATGAAGATACAGAAGCAGCACTATCAAGAAACAAACAAGAAATGAAGCAAGATATTAAAACTAGAAAAAAATTAATTGAAAAAATCAAAACAGCGCTTGAAGCGTAGGAGGAATTTATTATGAACAAAGAATTATTGCGTCAATTACAAGCTCGTCACGAGAAACGATTAAGTGATTTACAAGGCAAAATTGAATCTGGAGAAGTGCGTGAAGTAGATTTAGATTCAGTTAATGAAGAAATTGATGGTTTAATCGATGAATTAAAAGCCATTAAAGCTGAATTAGGGGATGATAATTCAGAATCTGGTGATGGTGAAGGCGATGACGGAACCGCTAAATCTGATAATACTGATGATGAAAATAAAGAAGATCGTGAGAAAGATACGAACGGAAACAACGATGATAAAAACGAAGAAAATCGTGGCGGCATGATTAGCCAAGAACAGCGTGATGGCTTGTTACGCACAATTCATGAAGGAATGGAGGCTAGAAATGCGATGTCTAATGAACAACGTGAAAAACAAATTCGTAAAGCATTTGCTGATTTTGTTATTGGTAATATTTCAGAAAGTGAAGCACGTGCATTAGGTATTGAAACAGGCAATGGTTCAGTGACAGTACCAGAAGTAATTGCATCCGAAGTGATTTCTTATGCTCAAGAAGAAAACTTATTGCGTAAATACGGAACAGTGATTCGCACGGCTGGCGATGTGAAATATCCAATTCTTGTGAAAAAAGCAGAGGCTAATGTAAACAAAAAAGAACGTACGACAGATATTGCTGAAACAGCGATTCAATTTGACGAAATTTTACTTGATCCAGCAGAATTTGATGCATTGGCAACTGTAACGAAAAAACTATTAAAAATGTCTGGTGTGCCAGTAGAAGATATTGTTGTAGAAGAATTGAAAAAAGCATATGTTCGCAAAGAAATTAATTATATGTTTAATGGCGACGATGCAGGAAATGAAAACCCAGGAGCTTTAGCTAAAAAAGCTGTTGCATTTGAAAAACCTGTAGATTTAACAGCTGCAGGTGCTGGTCAAAAATTATATGATGCATTGATTGAATTTAAAAATACACCAGTAACAGAAGTAATGAAAAAAGGTCGTTTTATTATTAATCGTGCAGCTTTAACTGCTATTGAAAAAATGAAAACAGATGATGGATTCCCATTGTTACGACCATTCACGCAAGCAGAAGGTGGTATTGGTTATCAATTAGTTGGTTATCCAGTTGATTGGACCGATGCAGCAGATAAAAAAGGTGAACCAGATACACCAGTATTATATTTTGGTGATTTTTCTGCTTTCAAAATTCAAGAAGTTATTGGAGCGTTAGAAATTCAAAAATTGGTTGAAAAATTCTCTGGAAAAAATCAAGTTGGTTTCCAAATTTACAACTTGTTAGATGGCCAATTAGTTTACTCACCATTCGAGCCAGCTGTTTATCGTTATGAAATTACAAAACCAGTAGGTGGTTAATGTGAATAACGAAGCTGAAACATTATCTTTAGAAGAAAAATTCAAAGCACATATTCATTTTGAAGAGGGGATGGATGATTCCATGCTCTCTTTTTATTTAAATATGGCAAAAAATTATGTAAAAACTGCAACTGGAGGGCAAGAAGAATATTTAATTTTGATGGTTGCTGGTATTGCTTATGAATATCGTGTTTCAGAAGATGAATTAGATAAGGCGTTGAATGCGATCACGCCATTTATCATCCAAGGAGTGATTCAACATGCCGAAGAGGCAGACGAATAGGTTTCGATGGAAAGCGGACTTGCTAAATGTAAAAGAAGAAACAGATTCGAACGATAAAGTAGTTACGACCTATAAACTTAATAGGCTTTTATGGTACGAAGATATTGGAGTAACTGCACAAGAAAAATATCTTTCACAGCAAGCCAAAACAGACGTTGTCAGACGGATTAAAGTGAGATTGGATAAATCTATCACAGAAAAGTTTAGCGCTGTTAGAATCGATTCTGTGACCTATAAAATCACTCGTATTTACACAAATATGGATAAACGAGAAATGGAGTTGAGTTTGGCTTATGTCGATTAGTTTTGAAAAATTGAGAATAACTCTGAAATCAGTAGGCGTACCTGTGACACGTGATAAAGCGGAAAAAGGAACGGACTATCCATATATTGTTTATTCAAATGTTAGTCAAGGTAAAAAAATGGCATCGTCTAAAGTGCATAGACGAATGCCCTACTATCAAATCTCTTTTTATACAACAGGTACTGAAAAGGATTTAATTGCTTTAGAAAATGCATTGGAGGAAGCTGGTATTCCTTACACTGATTTTGTAGGCATTCAAGGCGATGAAAATGATGATACTGTGACAAATTTTTACACATATGTGAGGTGTATTGAAGATGGAAAATAATAATGGTTTTGCAGATATGGCAGACTATTTAGGAAAGCTTTCGCAAGTAGATGCGACAAAATTATCAATAGAATCATTAACCGCTGCAGCTAATTTTTATATGGAAAAATTACTACCCAATATACCTAAATCGCTTCTAAAAAAGAAGCACATGGTTGATCAAGTGAAAGTAAATATTAAAGATAATGAAGTACAAGTAGCTTTTGAAGATACAGCTTTTTATTGGCGATTCGCTGAAAATGGAACAGTAAATCAAAAAGCGCAACATTTTGCCAGTGGAACATTTGAACAAAATAAAGATCAAATTGAAAAAATTATGACTCAACAAATATTAGATTTATGGAAAGGATGAGTAAATTGGGAAAACAAGATGTGTATTATTTTGAAGGCTTAGATGACATCTTAATTGCCATGATGACCACAAAAGATGCAGTAGGTACAGAACCAGCATTTGGCGAGGTTGTTCGTTTGCCAATAGCCACAAAATTGGGAATTAAAGGAAATGGAACAGCTTTAGAAAAATGGGCATCAAGTAAAATGTTCCGACGCGTAAGTCGTGAAACGAAACATGAAATTGCGCTAGATCATGTGGGCATTCCTATTGCGGTGATGGATGAAATAAAAGGATTAATCGCTCAAAGTGGAGTGACTTTTGGTAAAAACACTGCGCGAGAATTTCCTTATTTTGCCTTTGGGTTTATCGGAAATATTGAAAATGGTGGAAAAAAAGCTGTTTGGTATCCTAAAACGCAGTTATCAAATGTTATTGATGAAGAATACACTACTGCAGAAGATGAAACCAAAATTGATGATGTAACTGCTAACTTTGTTTCAACTGGTTTAACATACAATAATGTTATGTATTCAAGTTTTGATTCTAATCGGGATAGTGCTTCAATAGAACTATTTGAAAAATTTATCGCACAACCTGTTTATGACGAAGAACAATGGAAGAAACTAGCAGGTCCTTCACGTGGAGGTGGCAGTGAATAATGGCAAAATTAGCGGATTATGGGATTGTTATTTCAGATACACCCACAGTTACTATTCAAGGGCATCAGTTTCCCATTTTGTTAACGATGGAAACAATGGAGTATATTGCTGATGTTTATGATGATGACTATTCAAAATTTGAAGCAGATATGAATGAAATGATTAACAAGAGTGGTGGTCGTATTTCATCAAAAGATTTATCAGCTTCTGATTTAAAAATTATGCGTGCATTGATTTACGGCATGCTAAGAACTGGTGGATTGGAAGAAACGCCAGAAACCATTTTTAAGTTTTTAGGTATGAGTGCCACAATTGTTGAAATTTATGGTGCATGTATGGAAATATTTGCAAAGCAGAATTTTCAAGTTGAAGACTTAAAAAAATCCAAGAAGCCACAAGATTATCAAACTCCGAAAAAAAGGAAAAACAAAAAGAAAAAGCCTCAACGGAAATAGGAACGCCGTGGGCTTTTTATTTATATGTAGCTCTCACTCTTTTGGGATGGAGTGAGGACTTCTTTTTAAAAGCAACTCCCAACTTGTGGCTTAAGTCATATATTCAGTGGTTAGTAAGTAATACGGAGTTTGAACCACCCAGAAGTGTGACAATGGATAAAAGTCCTTGGTGGTAGGGAAGGAGCGCTAACGTGTCAAAACAAGAATCCGATGTTGTCTTAAATTTTAAGATGAATGGAGAAATAAACTATTCACGAACAATTAAAGACATTAATAAAGAAATGAACTTAGCGGCTACCGAGTACAAAAACCAGGTATCCGCAATGGATAAAAATGCAACTCAAACTGAAAAATTAACAGCTACAAAGAAAAAATTAGAAAAACAATTATCTTTAGCTGAACAAAGAACAAAATTATTACGTGAGGAATACGAAAAATCAGTAAAAGAAACTGGTGAATATTCAGAGCAATCACAAAAGCTGTATAAGCGTTTATTGGAATCCGAAACAGGTGAAAATAAACTGCGTTCTGCATTGCAAAGTACCAATGAAGCTTTGAAAGAGCAAGGTAATTTATCAATAAAAACAGCTGAAAAACTAGCCAAAATTGAAAAAGCTGGAAACAAAATTAAATCAGTTGGGCAAAAACTGTCTGTTGGATTAACAGCACCAATTATGGGAATTGGTGCTGCTTCTATTGCCGCATTCAAAGAATTAGATGAATGTTTGGATAATATAACAACAGCAACAGGGGCTACTGGTAGTCAGCTAGAATCTTTACAAGCCAGTTTTAAAACAGTAGCAGGTCAAATACCCGCGGATATGCAAGATATATCAACTGGTATTGGTGAAGTAAATACTCAATTTGGCTTAATGGATAAGCAATTGGAAGATACAACAGGCCGAATGCTTAAATTTTCAGAAATTAATGGCTCAGATGTTTCTCAATCAACTATTAATGCAAAAAAATCAATGGACCTTTTTAGGTTGTCTATTGAGGATTTGCCAATGATTTTAGATTCAGTATCTAAAACTAGCCAAGATACTGGAGTAGGGGTAGATCAGTTATTTGATGCCGTAAATAGAGGTGCGCCCCAACTCAAAGCTATGGGACTTGGTTTTTCTGAATCAACTATGTTAATAGGTCAAATGGAAAAAGCTGGTATTGATTCAGCAGGAACTCTTGGCTATTTGGCAAAAGCTAGTGTCGTATATGCGAAAGATAATAAAACCATGCAAGAAGGGCTTAGCGGAACTATTGAATCTATTAAAGGGGCCACAACTGAACAAGAAAAACTCACTATTGCTAGTGAAGTTTTTGGAACTAAAGCTGCTTCAAAAATGGTAGAAGCTATTGATAGCGGAGCGTTGTCAATGGATGGTTTAGCAGATTCAGCAAAAAACGCAGCTGGCACTGTGGATCAGACGTTTAGTGATATTCTTGATCCAATTGACCAAGCAAAGTTGGCACAAAATCAATTTAAAATAGCAATGGGTGAACTTGGAGAACAAGTACAAATAGCATTATTACCAGCATTTCAAGCTGCAACGGATGCAATAAAAAAAGTTTCAGAATGGTTTGGAAGTTTAACAGATAGTCAAAAGCAAACCATACTGAAAATAGCTGGTGTTGTGGCTGCTATCGGTCCAGTATTAGTAGTTTTAGGAACACTTGCTAGTTCCATTAGTAGTTTGATTCCAGTTATTGCTTTTATTGCGTCGCCAATTGGTTTAGTAATTGCGGCGGTTGCCGCTTGGGTAGCTGCAATCGTAGTTGCATATAATAAAATCGGTTGGTTTAGGGATTTTATCAATACCTCCTTTAAAGTAATTAAAGATATTGTGGTTGGTGTATTTAATGTTTTGAAAGATACGACAAAATCTACTTTTGATTTCATCACAGGATTTATTGGTGGTGCCATGGATGGGGCTGCAAAAATTATTGGCGATTATGTAAATGCAATTAAGCGTATTTTTGGCGGTATCGTTGATTTTGTAACGGGAGTATTTACTGGAGACTGGTCAAGAGCGTGGCAAGGTGTTGTTGACATTTTTGGTGGTATTTTTGAAGGTATCGCTGCAGTAGCTAAAGCTCCAATCAATGCCATGATTACGTTAATCAATGGATTTATTGGTGGATTAAATAATATAAAAATACCTAAATGGGTGCCAGGAATTGGCGGTAAAGGATTTCATATTGGAAAAATTCCTTATTTAGCAGAAGGTGGAACGATTCTAAATGGTCAAGCCATTGTTGGTGAAGCTGGTCCTGAACTATTAACCGCTAAAAACGGCAAGACAACAGTAACTCCATTGTCACCAGAAGAAAAAGCTCGTGGAATTGGTGGTGCTTTGAAAGGTGGCAACACTATTGAGCAACATGTTCATATTGGCCAAGTAGATGCAAATAATCCGAGTGAAATTAATCGTTTGAACAGGAAAATGTTTCAAGCGAATGTTTGGAATAATTTAGCGACAGGGGATGTGTAAAAATGGATAGATATACGCCTAATTTTGTATGGAAAGGAGCGAATGCTCTTATAGATTATGGTTTAATTATTGAATCTGAATTGCCTGAAATTGTCGCTAAACCAAGATATAACGAGATAACTATTGTAGGTAGTAACAGGGTATTGAATGAATGGTTTGGTGATTATGAACCGTTTGATTTCAAAATTAAAGACGTCAGTGTTAGTTATGACCGATTAGCGGAAGTGAAACGATGGCTTAGTGGCAAGTCAGAATTAATCACACATAATAATGAAAACCTGTATGTTAACGCGGTATGCAATGTTAGTAATGAAGTTGAATACACAAATGAGTGGGGAACTTTTTATACTTTTGAAATAAATTTTCGTTGTGAACCTCTAAAGAGAAAAGTAAATGAAGAATTTGTCAGTCTAAAAAAAGGAGAGAATGACATTACCAATCATGGGGATGAAATTTGCTTCCCTTTATTTGAAATTCAATCTACTGGCGGTGACATCAGTATTACTTGTGGTAAAAATACTTTGATTTTAATAAATACACCTGCTGGCTTGTTATCATTAGATAATGAACTAGCTGTTTGCTTACATGAGGGAAGAATTCAACGAACAAAAGGAAACTGGATACGAATGACACCAGGAACTAACAAAGTAAAGGTAACTGGAAGTGTTTCAAGTATAAAAATAAAGGTGAGGAGTGTATATTTTTGATTAATCCAATTTACATTTATGAAAAAGTACCAAAAGATTTATCCGAAAATGGCATCCCTCTATTAGATTGGGCTGATGACCCTGAAATAACTCGTTCATTGAATAGTGAATATTCTTTTTACGGTAATTATTCATTAGTCGGTGAAAATAAAGAATATTTAAAGAAAGGTTATTATATAAAAGCTTTAGTTTCTAATGATTCATGGCAGTATTTCAGAATAAAATCAGTTGATAAAAATTTACATTCTGTTTCAATCAAAGCTCTACATTTAGGGTATGAGGCAAATCGTAACTTTATTCAAATGGCATATACTGCTAATGGTACTGGTAATCAAATTATGGAAAACTTAAAAGCGAATTTAGCATTTAAGCAACCTTTTATCTATGAAAGTAATATCAATTCCAAACATCAATTTACCGCAAAAGAAGTAAATCCAATATCGGCTATTATTGGGCAAAATAACGGTAATGAAAATTTAGCAGGTGTAACTTCTGGCGAACTAGATATGGATAACTACAGACTTATACTAAAAGACAGAATTGGTGAAGATAATGGTTTTAGAATAGATTTAGGTGTTAATTTAGAATCAATAAAAGAGACTGTGGATGACTTAAATGTATCCAACAGTCTCTATTTAATTGGTGGAACACCTGAAGATATTAATTATAACGAAGATCAAGAGCCAATAACCTTTGCTTTTTTAGAAACAAAAGGGGTAACCGATGAAAATAGACGTATTACTAGTAGGACCAATAGCGAATGTAAAACTGTAGAGGAATTAAAAAAATGGGGACAATCACTTTTTGACAAAGAACGAATCCATGAACCAAAAGTAACACATGAAATCAATATGGTTACTTTAGAAAATACTATAGAGTATCAAAAACTTTACGGTAAGATAATGAAATTGAATTTTGGGGACACTGTGTATTGCGATATTGAATACAACGGAATAACTGGGGTAAAAGAAAGAGTGACAGAGTGTACTTGGTTTCCTACTTTAGGTAAGTATAAAAATATCGTACTAGGAAACGAAATAAAATCTTACACAGATTCAGTAAATACTGCAGTTAATCAAATAACTAAAAATCTTGAAGTAAAGAGTGAGGATTTACAGAATGCTATCGTGAACGCTACTCAATGGATAACAGGAACAAAAGGTGGCTATGTTCGTTTTCGTCCTAAAGATGCACCAGAAGAAATTTTAATTATGGACAGACTAAATGCGAATGATGCAAAAAAAGTATGGCGTTGGAACCTAGGAGGTCTTGGGTATTCAAATAGCGGTGTAAATGGACCATTTGAAACGGCAATTACTCAAGATGGCTCAATTGTTGCTAATTTTATTACAGCAGGAATTTTGACAGGGATTTTAGTACAAGGTGTGGCTTTAAAAACGTTAGATGATAAAGATTTCCAAGTTGTGGTTGAAGGTGGAAAGGTAGCATTTGAACGTAAAAGAGTAAGCACAGGCCTAAAAGATGTTCATGGTGAATTATTTGGTGACATTAAGGCTACGTATGATGGAAGTGGAAAAAAAGCTAATGGTTTCGCTGTTAGACAAAAACATGGTTACATTTTTTCGATCAATACGATTAGTAAAAATAATGAGGGGCAATCAGTTCCAATTATTCAAATACCAGCAGATGTTCATCCAGACAATAGGAAAGTGAATAGTTATGCTAGCTGGTCGCACAAAGGTAATTTCAGTGTTTCTAATGAAGTAGATATTAGTGGTATTTTAAAAGGAACTATTGGTAAATTCGATAAATTATATGTTGGAGGTAAAGAAGTTATACCAGGAAGCGGTACTGGTGGAACTGGTAGCGGTACACCTCCAGAATTGACTACTGAAAAAGAGAAAAACGCTTGGGCGGTTTGGCAGTTCTTAAAATCTAAAGGTTATAGCGAACAAGCAACTGCAGGTATTTTAGGAAATATGGAACAAGAATCTGGAATTATGCCAGACATTGACGAAGGCGGTGGCGGTCCTGGCTATGGTTTAGTTCAGTGGACATCACCTGTAGCTGGTGAAAGTGGTCGTGCATATGTTCAACGTTTATTGGCACAAGCTGGTATTAGTGGTGACTATCGAAACATTAATACGCAACTTCAATTACTGGACTGGCATATGCACAACGGACAGTATATTCCTACTTCTGCTTATCCATATTCCGTTGCACAATTTAAAGCATTAACAGATATAGGAACAGCTACGATGGCTTTTGAAGCCAACTTTGAGCGACCAGCAGTTACACATCCAGAGCGGATTGATATGGCGATTTACTGGTATAACAAATTGCATGGGTTGCAACCTAGCAATCCAACGTGGATGAATCCTGTACGATCTAGCTATACGATTACGCAAGAGTGGGATCAAATTGGCTGGGGAACGAACGTTATTCATGGCGGAATCGATATTGCTTCAGTTCCTGCTGGAAGTACGCCGCCTGTTTATGTGGCACGTAGTGGCACAGTAGAAACTGTTACTTATGATGGAACTGGAGGAAATTATGTTGTAATTAAACACGATGATGGTTATTGGACCTATTACGGTCACTTAAATTCTGTTGATTTAGCTATAGGCGATAAAGTAACGACCAATTCACGTGTTGGGATAATGGGTTCCACTGGGCTTGCTAAAGGTATTCATCTTCATTTTGAAGTGTGGAAAGGCGCACAGTGGCAACGAATCAATCCACGTGATGTAATTAATTTTTAGAAAGGAGTGCACAAATGGTTAAATGGCAAGCAACGCTAAGTACAACCGAACCATACAACTATGTCGGTATTATTAATGTACGTCAAGGGAATAAGAACACAGAAGTCTTAGAAGTAAATATTGTAGAAAATGCTTTGCCGTTAGACTTAAGTCTCTGCAAAGTTTTTTTAGAGTCAATTATTAATAATAAATTCCCGATTCAACGAGCAGCAAAAATTATAGATGCTAAAAAAGGAATTATTCAGTATACCTTTGATGAATATTCTATGCAGTCGTTACACAGACAAGAAGCTTATTTTAGTATTTACAAAGGCGACAATTTAATCGGTTCAACGCAAAACTTTTCTTACTTTGTAGTGAATGCTGTTTCGAAAACAGAAGGTGAAATGGGTTCTTATTGGCAGTCCATTGAAGATTTAATCGCGGACATGAACGCTTTTATCAACGAAAATAAGGGCGATTTTACTGATTGGATGAATGCTAGAAAAGAAGAGTTCGAAGCATGGCGAGATGCGCAAAAAACAGATTTCACTTCCTGGTTCGAATCAATCAAAGATATTTTAAAAACTGTTGATCCAGGCGGAACAATGTTAGCAGAACTAATGGATGCACGTGTAGACATTCAAGGAGTGCGCCATAATTCAATTTCTGAACGTTTATTGGCAGATATGGAATATTTGTATCAGAAATTAGAGAAACGCTTATATACGTTAGAATATGGCGAAATAAGTGACTTGATTATTTTACAAGATGATGCTTTTTCGCTAAATCATGAAACAGAAATTGTTGGCACTGTTGATTATCCTGTGTCCGATGGAGCATTGGTTATCGCAACAGTTGATGATACAAAACAGAACGCTTATGCGTTTGAAAAAGTGGGTGAAATAAGTGGTTAAAGTAAAACGAATGATGGAAACCGAAGAAAATGGCGTGGAACGTCAGTTTTATCCTATTACACATGTATCCGCTGTTCGAGGATTAGAAAAAATTATTGCGGGTCAATCAAAAGTATTATCTGTTAATGGATATACTGGGGCAGTAATTATCACTAAAGCAGATTTAGGCTTAGAAAATGCACTGACAGAACTTCCTTATGCGACAGAAGAAACAGACGGTATTATCACTTCTGAAATGTTTCAACGATTGTCAAATGGCGAGGGAGGCGTGTATATTCTTCCAATCGCTACCACAGACGAACTGGGCGGAATAAAGGTTGGCCAACTGTTAGAAATTGCAGAAGACGGCACGTTGTCTGCGGTAAAACAAACAGATCAAAATTTCACCACTGAACTAAAATTGAAACTGGAAGAACTGAAAAATTATACTGCTGGAGCGAATATCTCTATTTCAGAAGATGGTGTGATTTCAGCAACTGGTGGCGGCGATGGCGGCGGAGTGAATCAACAATATGTCGACCAAAAAGTTCAAGAAGCCATTGACAGAATACCTGATATTACGTTTGAGAAAGTAGGCGAAGTACAATGACAGACATTGTTAAATTAAAACAAGGAGGAATACAGGTATTTCCTCAAACACATTGGAATGCCGTGGAAGGGAAACCGGAAGTATTAAAAGGTGAAAAGGGAGACCCTGGTCCACAAGGTCCAAAAGGAGATAAAGGAGATGTTGGTCCGCAAGGTCCAGCAGGGCAAAACGCTACAACGACAGACGTTGCAACCTCAATAAAAAATGGCTTGATGTCTAAAGAAGATAAAACAAAGCTAGATGGATTGCCAGCAATTACATTTGAAAAGGTAGGGGAAGTGTAATGACAACAGATATTGTTCAATTAAAAGAAAAAGGAAAACCAGTCTATCTTAAAACACATACTGCAGCTATTGATGGGCTTGAATCGTATCCAACTAAAGCAGATACGGATGCTACGTATCAGAAAATAGCACAAAAAACTCCGCTATGGACGGGAGTTTTAGGGTTATATGCTAATCAGAGTGCGACTCCGTCAAAGAAAATAACAGATTGTCAAACAGGATGGATACTTGTTTTCCAAGCGTATGAAAGTGGAAGTGCGTCAGAATCTACTTTCCACTATTTCCATATTCCTAAATCACATGCCACTTACCACAACGGCGCTGGAATTAATTTACAAATTAGTGATTGGCGAGGTGTAAATCGTGGTTTGAAATATGTTTATGTAAGAGAAAACCAGATTACTGGTCATGAAATGAACTCTATTTCCCCAAATAACAAATTAGTTTTAACTGAAATTTTTGAATATTAAAGGAGGTTAAGTAACAATGAAAATTTGGATTGAAAACAAAATTGGTTATATAGCTGGGTATCATAAAATGGAACAGCCTAACACAATTGAGCTTGAAGTAAAAAAAGAACCGTTTGATTTTATGAATTGGCGTTATGACGGCGCACAATTGATTCATGATCCAGAAAATGCACCACAACCAGAGCCAGCACCACCAACCGACATTGAGGTATTACAAGCCGAAAATGCGGAATTAAAACAATTGAATTCAAAACTTATGATTAATGACATGAATTTAAAAAAAGAGCTTTCCGAAGTAACGAAGAAAGCAGATAATTTTGCGCAAATTAGTGCAAAATCAATGCTTGCGATTAATCAATTAACCAATCAAGTAAAAGAAATTAATGAAAAATTAGCAGAAGGAGTGGAATAAAATGTTTACATTTGATGACATTAAAATGATGTATGACTGGGGCTGTTTTACAGATGAACAAGTAATGGAGTTTGTCCCACTTTGCATTACAGAAAAAGAAGCGAAAGAAATTGTCGGAAAGTAGGGAATTAGGTTTGGCGGTATTTGATTTTTTAGAACGTTTCGTAGTAGATCAAGAGCATAAAGCGGTATATGTTTTAATGTTGATTTGCATTGCAATGACTATTGATTTTATTAGTGGTACTATCGCAGCCAAGATAAATCCAGAAATTGAGTTTAAAAGTAAAATAGGAATCAACGGAATATTAAGGAAAGTAGCAAGTATTGTCTTGCTGCTTTTTTTCATTCCCTTAGCACCGTTGGTACCTGGTGGCGCTGGTGTGGGGCTGTTATATGTTCTGTATGTTGGCTATCTGATGATGGAAATTAAATCGATATTTGAGAACTATCAGAAGATGGGAGTAGTTACGGAACTATTTGAAGATTTCATAAAAAATTTAAAAAATAAAAAATAGGAAGGTGACTTTATGAAAAAAATTGTGACGTTGATTATTGTAGCATTGACAGCAGTTACACCGTTGAACGTATTTGCTGCAAAAGGTGATCAAGGCGTTGATTGGGCGATTTATCAAGGCGAACAAGGTCGTTTTGGCTATGCGCACGACAAATTTGCTATTGCTCAAATTGGTGGATACAACGCTAGTGGTATTTATGAACAATACACATATAAAACGCAAGTAGCAAGTGCCATTGCTCAAGGTAAACGTGCGCATACCTATATTTGGTATGACACTTGGGGAAATATGGATATTGCGAAAACAACAATGGATTATTTCTTGCCACGCATTCAAACGCCTAAAAATTCCATTGTCGCATTAGATTTTGAACATGGCGCTAGTTCTGACGTAAACGCGAATACGGAAACAATCCTATATGGTATGCGCCGTATTAAACAAGCAGGGTATACACCAATGTATTATTCATACAAGCCTTTTACGTTGCAGTATGTGGACTATCAGCGAATTATTAAAGAGTTTCCTAATTCTTTATGGATTGCAGCCTATCCCAGTTATGAGGTAACGCCAGAACCATTGTATGCTTATTTCCCAAGTATGGATGGTATCGGGATTTGGCAATTTACTTCTACTTATATTGCTGGTGGGTTAGATGGCAACGTAGACTTAACAGGTATTACTGATAATGGTTATACTGCAACAGACAAACCAGAAACAGAAACTCCTGCAATTGACGTAGGGGAAGAAGTTGAAAATACGCCAAGTTCCGATGTTAAAGTCGGTGATACGGTTAAAGTGAAATTTAGCGTTGATGCTTGGGCTACGGGTGAAGCTATTCCAGATTGGGTAAAAGGAAACAGCTATAAAGTGCAAGAAGTAACTGGAAGCAGAGTGTTGCTAGAAGGCATCTTATCGTGGATTAGTAAAGGCGATATTGAACTATTACCAGATGCAACAGTTGTTCCTGATAAGCAACCAGAAGCAACTCATGTGGTACAATACGGTGAAACGTTATCCAGCATTGCTTATCAATACGGAACAGATTATCAAACATTGGCTGCATTAAATGGATTGGCTAATCCAAATCTTATTTATCCTGGTCAAGTTTTGAAAGTCAATGGATCGGCAACAAGCAATGTCTACACGGTTAAATACGGCGATAATTTATCTAGTATTGCAGCCAAACTCGGCACTAATTATCAAGCCTTAGCTACATTAAACGGATTAGCAAATCCTAACTTGATTTATCCTGGTCAAACATTAAATTATTAAGAAATAAGCAAATCCCTACTTCTCATTGTGAGAGGTAGGGTTTTTTTGTTTATTCAGTATATTTTACATGTCTATTCGCTTGCCTTTTTTTATTTTTTGATGTAGATTTTATCTTGTTGTTATAGTCTATTTTGCTAATTTGAATTAAAATGATATTACGCAAACCCTTGTGAGTTCTAGTCTGTCTAAATATGGTGTTGTAGAAAAATTACACCGTGAAACTAAATAATTTAGTTAGATAGAGCCTAGAATCCTTGTTGTGTAAGGGTCTAGGCTTTTTATCTATTGATTCATTACATGTTCATTTGTAGATGGAATGTAGAGGGAGGATTACCCAAGTTTGGCTGAAGGGGACGGTCTCGAAAACCGTTAGGCGAGTAACATCGTGCAAGGGTTCGAATCCCTTATCCTCCGTACCGAGAAGCAGTTGAGTTATTAGTTGCAAATAAAACGACAGAGACGTACACTTAAAGTAGAAAAATACTTAAGAAGAGGTGTCTATTATGTCAAACTATGAAGAAAAAGAAGCGCAAGCATTAGTAAAAATTGCTGACGTTTTGAACAAATTGGATGCAAGTTTAGAAGAGTTGGGCTCGCTAGATGAGGATACAAAAAAACATAGTATGAAGAGATGGATTGTTGAAAAAAAAGCCATTCATGAGATTAAAAAAATTGCACACGAAGCTGGTAAGTATGACAAGTATGATGAAAAAGAATTAGAAAAAGAAATGGATCTGTTGGAAAAGTTTATGTAAAAAAGCGCTAGCTTTTGTTCAACAGTTATTTAAGTTTGAGTCTAGAATTAATCGTTTTGATTTTTTCTAGGCTTATTTTTTATGAAGTAAGCAAATCGTATCGGGAGAGGTATTGAATTAAGAAATAAAGCATGTATTGATTCAGAAAAAAAGTTGTAGTAAAATGTTCGTCACAACTACTTTTCTTATGATTTCATAGAAGGAAAAGTTGGAATAATGAATTGAGAAGAGTCGATTTTTAGGAGATGATTTTAGGTGACTTTTTATCAATTATTGCAGTTAGATCCATTTATTTTAAAACAAAAAATTCATCAAGCGGACACTAAAAAACAGCGGAGATATTTTTGGCGCGCCTTGTTAATAAGGGATATTTTATTAGTTTCGTTTGCGATTTTATGGGTGTCGACGATTACTTTTTTCTTTGGAAAAGCTGTAGCGCCTTTTTCAATTGTATTATTTTGTTTGCTGTTGAGTATCCGTTTCGTCTCATATGGCTACAGGGAAAAACAGGCCTTGCTTAGTTTAGGAATCGTGTTAACAATTCTAGGTGTTAGTCCACTAATTTCACTGATTTCTGTATCATTTTTACAATGGGGTCTTCATTTTATCTGCTTGCTGGCATTGTTTTTCTTAACTGGTAAAAACCCTAAAATGGGTAATCCGGGCTTGTATACGTTCTCCTACTTATATTTAGTTGGCACGGTTCACTATCAATCGTTTCAGCAATTAGAACAAACTTTCTTTGTATTAGTGTTTGCCTATTTACTTTTAGCTTTTGTTTATCATGTGAAACATAAAAAATTGGATCAAGAGATTACTTTTATACAGATGGTTACAGAAAATGGTTTTTTTAATCAAAGAAATATTTGGTTTGGTTATTACGCTTTAGGCATTAGCTTATTACTTTTTATAGGAACGCACCTTCAGATTGACCGCTTTATGTGGGCAACATTTGCTAGTTCGTCATTATTTTCTGGGTATGATACGTTTAAATTGTCTGAACGAGCCAAAGAACGAATAATAGGGGTCGTTATTGGTTCTCTAGTATCGGCTATCTTGTTATTTTATATACCAACGAACCTACTTGGTATTTTAGGAGGACTTTGTTTGGGCTTATGCACATCTTATAAAAGTAAAACGATTTTTAATTGTGTTGGTGCTATCATGGCAGCTTCTATGATATTTGGGCTAGAAACAAGTCTTTACTTAAGAATTTTGTTAAATATGTTGGGGCTAGCTTACGGTTTGCTTTATCATTTTGTCTTTGTAAAAACTATGTCCTATTGCAATCGCAAAGAGTGGCTGAAATTGTCTGAATAAAAGGAGCCTAACATTCTTTCTTGAAAGAATGTTAGGCTCCTTAGACATTTTTGTTTATATTCCATATTATCAAATTATATGCATGCTGTTAATCAATGACCAACTGCTATATCCAATGTCGCAATTTTTGCTGAGTCAGTCGGTACAAGGTCTAGTTCCACTTCGTCAAACTGATTGCCATCAACTGGTATCCCAAAGTAAATGGTAGATGGTCCAGTTCTACTTTTATAGACTATTATCTATTAGTATACCTAAATTTCTATTTAATTCGTAATGACTGACCAGGATAAAAAACAGAAGTTTCAATGCCTGGATTTAATGCTAATAATTCTTCTAAGGTTAAACCATTTCTTTCGGCTAACTGTCGCCCACCTTCACCACTTCGTACCGTATCGTATATAGGTTGGTCTGATTTAGAATTTTGTATTTGTTCACTAGAATCAGAGTTTTGAGGTGGTTGCTGTTCAGATTGTTCAAAAACTTGCTGAGTTTGATTATTTCTTTCAATTAATTGTTCCAACGTAATATTACCTAGATAAGTGTATATTTGTCCATTAACAGTTAAAGTACCATCATTATTTTTCGTTACTGTTCGGGGCGTATTATTCAAAAGAAACGTCATTGTTTGATTACCATTCTCATCCACAGAAAAACTTACCTTTTGAAGAGGAACATTCGATTGAGTAATGTTAGTGAGTGTTCCGTCAGCATTTATAAAAAATAAGTTATCACTTTGAGGAATACCCCAACCGCCTATAAAATCAGCTAAGCTAACTTGTGGTAGCGGTTCTTTAGTAGTAGATGAAGAGGTAGATTGGTTTGTTTCAGATGAGACGTTTTGATAATTAGAGTTGGTTTCTTCCGTTTTATCTTTTTGAGTGGAAGAATCAATACTTTTCTTTGTGTAAGGTTTCAAAACTAGTTTTGCTTGGTTATCAGAATTGTTTGTCTTAGTAGGAGTGAAAAGTAGAATTTGCTTTTCTTTTTTTATCTTGTAAGCTACTTCTTTTCCTTCATTTTCCCAACGAATTTGATTGTTTTTTAGATGGTATTTGACTTTGTATTCTATTTTATTTGCAATTTGTTTACCTAATTCTTCGCCTGCTTTTTCCAAATCATTTTTTGCAGTTGATGTGTGTTCATCTGTATTGATTTTGAAAGTAGCGGTATCTTCGCTGAATGATACAATCATTACTACTTCATCAACGTTGGAGTTTACGGCCCACTCGTTTGCCATTAGCTCTTTTGTGGTCACTTTATTTCTGCAAGAAGTAAGGGTCAGTAAGGATAAAAAAACAATCAACCCCAGTAAACTTTTTTTCATTTTTAACTCAATCCTCTTTTCTATTTTACTGTTTTTTTGTATCTTCGAATCTCTCTCAACCCCAGCCAACCACTCGCTGATAACAAGTACCAAAACGGCATAAACTGGATTAGATAGCGAGAGCGGCCGCCTTCAAAGAGCAATAAATACAGAATAGCTCCAATGAAAGCTAATTTTAAAATCGCGTAGTTATTTTTTGAATCTTTTAGAGGGATACTGAACAATAGACCTAGTAATGTGAGTAAATAGAAAAAATGCATATAAATTCGTAGATAGTTACTTTTTTGATTTTGCGGATAATACAGTGACCGCAAGTGTTCTTGCCAACGATTTTTAGAAGGTGTTTCTGGGATTAAATCACCGCCATCCCAACCCCAGTCAAAATCACCATTGGCAGTATTATGACGATTTTTTTGAGCCAGAAAACGGAGATAACCGAAGAATCCTTTATTTTTTAAACGGTCTTGAATCATTTTTATGGTATAAGCTTTTTTGGCTTTTTGTGTAGGCAACTGATTTACTGCTTGTGTATCTGCATCATTGTAACCGCCAGTTCCCGTCAAACCCATCATTACAAAAAGTGTCCAAGGTTTGGCTTGTTCTTTATCGATTTCCGTAATCGTTTGTTTTTCCACAAAAAATTGAAAACTATAATATGCGCTGGCGAAACCAGTCAGTAAAAAGAGAGCAACCACGGTTAATTTTACGATAGACTGTTTGTTCCGATTTACTAAAAGAAGTTGCAGCACTTTGATACAACTAAATGCAATAAAAAAGATAATAGACGAAGGTTTCATTAAAAAACACCAAGCTAAGCCAATTCCAATAAACAGTAATAAACAATATTTTACGAAGGGAGGGGAAACTTGGTCAAAAAGGCTATATGCAAAAAAGACTAGGTTGATGAACAATAAGACGGCCGTATCTGTATAAGGCGTGAGTAACCATGGAGACAATCCGAAAGAAAGAAAAAATAAACTGTAAGCAACGAAGGCGGTTAATGGATTAAAGACACGTTTAGAGGCATGATAAAAGAGAAATAAACTGCTATTAATAAACAAGCAATTAACCACTTGCCAACTAAACCAAGTATTGCTCCAGCTCTCTGTTACATCAATGAAACGCAAAAATTTATTCAGGTAATACATCATGAAAAAGAAAAATTCGTTATTGGGGTTTAAAGAAAGTACGATTTTTGAATAATCCTTATTTTCAGTGGTAATACTATGAAAGTTGTCAAAAACATCCCAACCAATCGGCACAGTAATCTGCGTCAGGAGTAAAAGTTGCAGTAAAAATAAACTGATCAAACTACCAATAATAACCACACGATCATGGGTTTTTATTAAGTGCCAGAGCGCTTGAATCTTAGTGTAAAGAAATTTTTTGTTTTTATAAATAATCAACAATAGAATAATTAATAGAGGAAGTAAAACAAGCAAGTGCTTAGGCTTTCCCCAAAGAATTTTTACCAGCGAATAGGGAGAGTTAATTGCGCCGTAAAAGACAAATAAAATAAAAAAACTAAAAATATAATTTTCTAGATTCAGAATCCGTTTAAAAGTAGCCATATTTTCTCCTTCCATTTTTTTAGCTAGACTAGTTCTTATTTTATCATAAAGATTTTAAAATAAGAAAAAAGCCCTTCTTTTAAAAGAAAGGCTTAAAACTTTTCCTTACTTCACTTCTTTGTAACGGAAGAAGAAGCGTAAGACGCTATTTTGGCTAGTTGTTGTTAGTTTATCTGTCGGTAAGACTGTTAGTAAGAAGAAAAACAGACTAATCACAAGAGTGAAAAATAAGAAGACGGGACTGCCACCTGTTATCACAGTATCTGTTTGAACATCATATTTCAGTGTTGACATAACAGAGAAAACTTGTGTATAGCTACAGGCAATAGAAAGTAGATATAAAACAAGCACGCCCCAACCTGTCATCCCAGCATCACGATACCGACGGACACACATTGCCCACGTTGGTAATAATAAAGCTAACCATAAAACAAGTGCAAAAAGCATCAACGGTAATAAGTTCCCAAAATCATAGGTTTCAAAATATTCAGCTGCTAAAATTGCTGACACGGCTTTGCCGACAATGGCAATATAAAAAATAAGTGCTAAAATGCTTAATACCAATGTCATCCACCAATAACCAGCACGTGTGGTCCGACCTTTAAAATCAACATATCCACGAAAATAATCTTTAAAAGCTTGTCCAAATGTTACTTTGCCTTTTTCCTCAATTTTAACCATAAAAACACCCCTTTGTATTTAATAAAATGATTATAACGGAAAGTAATAAAATAGGAAAATGCGAATTCGCATATTTTGTGATTTTTTTGATAAATCATATAAAGAGCAGGTTTTATCAAAAAACGGTAAAATAAGAGAAGATATTTTATAATGGAGGAATCATGAATGAAAATCAGTATTAGACATCGCTACATAGCAAAAATTCCAGCATTAGAAGTGACAACAGAAGAGCAAAAAAACGAAGCATTACCTTTAATTGTTTACTATCATGGTTGGCAATCAGCTAAAGAATTATCTTTAACACAAGCAAGAAAATTAGCACACGAGGGGTTTCGGGTCATTTTACCAGATGCCATGAACCATGGAGAAAGAAAAACAGGACCTATTTCCACGATTCCTTCGATTACATTTTGGAGTAGCATTCAATATAATTTAATTGAATTTCCAGTAATTATCCATCATTTTCATAAATTAGGGTTGATTAAAGAAAATTGGATTGGCGTAGGTGGTGTATCCATGGGCGGTATTACTACTAGCGCTCTTATGACCCAACATCCTGAGATTCAAGCTGCTGCTTGCTTAATGGGAACACCCTATCCGGCGCGCTATATTCAGCGAGTGATTCAACGGGCGAAAGAATTTGCTATTTTTGTACCTAAAGACTTGCCACTGTTGCTAAGTTGGGTACATCAATACGATTTATCACAAACGCCAGAAAGACTACAAGAACGACCGATGCTGTTTTGGCATGGAACGGAAGATGAAAAAATTCCCTATGAAGACATGGCTGATTTTGAACAATTAGTGTCTGGGAAAACGTATGCGAGAAATACGCAATTTATAACGGAAATCGGTGAGCGGCATTTAGTGAAAGGAGAAACAATGGATTTGGTTGCTGACTTTTTTAAAGAAGCGTCAAAAACGTTAGAAAAATAACGGGATTTTTCAAAGAGAAAAGGGGAATCAGCTTGTTTTTTAAGAACACTTTCTATAAACTTAACAGAAAAGGGGTTGAAGGTGTACATGGAGAAAAACAAGTTGAGAAAAGTGGGCTTAACTGCCCTAGAATGGCTAAAACAACATCCAGAAATTAAACAACATAAAGAATCAAGTCTCTATGAACAGTTGTTTGCTAGTCAGCAATGGCAACAAGCACAAACAATCGGAATGATTCGGTCGTTACCGCTAGAATTATCAACACAGCCAATTTTCGAGCGGGCCATGCAAGAGAGCAAGCAAGTGGCGGTGCCGCGAACATTTAAAGGAGGCAAAATGCACTTTTATCAAGTCTTTCCAGAGACGGTTTATGACACCAGTGCATTTGGCGTGGAAGAACCTCCGTTAACAGCGGCAGAAATAACAGCTACAGCGATTGATTTATTGATTGTGCCAGGGATTGTTTTCAATCGTGCTGGCTATCGAATAGGCTTCGGCGGTGGTTTTTATGATCGTTATTTGGAACATTTTTCGGGCCATTCATGTAGTTTAGTTTTTAGTGAACAACTTCATGAGCAATGGCAACCAGAAGCGTTTGATCAGCCAATCGAACAATTATTTATACAATAGGAGGAATGGAATGAATTATCAAACAGAAATGAAATTGAAACGGCTAAAAAATCAGCCGTTCATTACGTATGCCCTTTTAGGTATTTCAATCATTGTTTTCCTTGGATTGGAATTAACTGGAGGATCAGAAAATATTTTAAACTTAGTTAATTGGGGGGCAATGGTTCGTCCACTGGTAGCTCAAAATCATGAATACTGGCGGTTTATCACGCCAATGTTTCTTCACATTGGGTTTATGCATATTATTTTGAATATGGTTACTCTTTATTATATCGGCGCACAGGTTGAGGCAATTTATGGGCATTGGCGCTATTTGGGCATTTATTTATTGAGTGGGATTGCTGGAAATATCGCCAGTTTTGCCTTTGGGACACCCAACAGTGTCTCAGCGGGTGCTAGTACAGCGCTTTTTGGTTTGTTTGGCGCATTTGTTATTTTAGGACGCCATTTTAGAGACAATCCAGCGATTATGTATATGGTGCAACGCTATTCAATGTTTATTGTGATTAATTTGTTATTTAACTTGTTTAGTAGCTCTGTAGATATGATGGGTCATGTTGGCGGTCTAATCGGTGGACTATTAGTAGCGACGGCTTTTGCTGTTCCAAATCGTGAAGAAGCATTTAATAAGCACGAGCGAATTATGGCCACGTTAATTTTTATTTTTCTTGTCGTAATTTGTCTGTTATTGGGTTTTAAAAAATACGGTTTACCTGTATAATAAGGAAGTGTTTTCGTATGGAAACGTTATATGATGTACAACAACTTTTTAAACAGTTTGGGATGTATATTTATGTCGGTGCACGGATTTATGATATTGAGTTAATGATGATTGAATTAAAAAAATTGTATGAAGGTCAATTGGTAGACCGAGATACGTATTTACAGGCCCGGCATATTTTGCAAAGAGAGCATCGAATAGAAGAATCTAGAGGGAAGCAGAAAGGAATCGACTAAATGGATAAGAAGATTATTGGGATTGATTTAGGTGGAACGACCATCAAATTTGCTATTTTAACAACCGATGGCGTTGTTCAACAAAAATGGAGTATTGAAACGAATATTTTAGAAGATGGCAAGCACATTGTGCCATCAATTATTGAAAGTATTCGTCACCGTATAGATCTTTATAATATGAAAAAAGAAGATTTTGTGGGAATTGGTATGGGAACACCAGGAAGTGTCGACATTGAAAAAGGAACTGTTGTAGGTGCCTATAATTTAAACTGGACGACTGTACAGCCTGTCAAAGAACAAATCGAATCTGCTTTAGGAATTCCGTTTGCATTAGATAATGATGCCAATGTTGCCGCTTTAGGTGAGCGTTGGAAGGGCGCGGGGGAAAACAATCCCGACGTGATTTTTATTACTTTAGGAACAGGTGTTGGCGGAGGCATTGTTGCAGCGGGAGAATTGCTCCACGGTGTTGCTGGCTGTGCTGGTGAAGTTGGGCATGTGACGGTTGATCCTAACGGCTTTGACTGTACCTGTGGGAAACGTGGCTGTTTAGAAACTGTTTCTAGTGCCACTGGTGTCGTTCGTGTTGCACGTCATTTATCAGAAGAGTTTGCAGGTGACTCTGAACTGAAACAAGCGATTGATGATGGACAGGATGTTTCAAGTAAAGACGTTTTTGAATTTGCCGAAAAAGGCGATCATTTTGCTTTAATGGTTGTGGATCGTGTTTGTTTCTATTTAGGCTTAGCCACAGGAAACTTAGGTAACACGTTAAATCCAGATAGCGTGGTTATCGGTGGAGGTGTTTCTGCAGCAGGAGAATTTTTACGTAGTCGTGTCGAAAAATATTTCCAAGAATTTACCTTCCCGCAAGTTCGAAATAGTACAAAAATCAAATTAGCAGAGCTAGGTAATGAGGCCGGCGTCATTGGTGCCGCTTCACTAGCATTACAATTTTCAAAAGAGAAATAGAGAGGGCTTTTTAGAATGAGTATTTTATGGGTAATCAATGGCATTTTGCTAGTTATTGTACTAGCGATGGTATTCAATGAATTATATTTGAAAATTATGGTGAAACGTTCAGCAAAAATGCTGACGGAAGAAGAATTTAAAGAAACAATGCGTAAAGCACAAGTGATTGACGTTCGTGAGAAAGATACATTTGATGCTGGGCATATTTTAGGGGCGCGCAGCATGCCATACAGCATGTTAAAAACAACAATTGGTTCTCTTCGTAAGGATCAACCTGTTTATCTTTATGATCAGAAGAAAGCTTTAAGTATCCGAGCAGCTAATTTATTACGCAAAAATGGCTATACTGATATTTATATTTTAAAAGGCGGCTATGATGGCTGGACTGGGAAAGTGAAAAAGAGAAATAGTTAATAACAAAAAGAGTTGGTCTTCATTGAGACCAACTCTTTTTGTATAGGAAAGTTTAATAGAGATGCTGCTTTTTGTCAGTCCTCACTTTTTGAGCTACAATAAAGAGAAGAGGTGAAGGCAGATGATTCAAATCAAGCGAGCATATGAAGCACCGACAGAGCAAGATGGCTACCGTGTTTTAGTTGACCGTATTTGGCCACGAGGAAAATCCAAGGAATCTGAAAAGTTAGATGAATGGCTCAAAGAAGTGGCCCCAAGTACAGAGCTACGGAAATGGTTTAATCATGAAGTAAATAAATATCCCGAGTTTAAACAAAAATACCAAGAAGAATTGAAACATGAGCCAACTGCCACAGCGTTTAAGCAGTTACAGACGATTGTAAAAAATCAGCCAGTAGTCACGCTGGTCTATGGGGCGAAAGATACAGTGCATAATCAAGCGGTTGTCTTAAAAGAATTATTAGAAAAATAGAGTAGGTGATTGGATGAAAATTGCAATTGTAGGTGCTGGACCCAGAGGCTTATCAGCTGCAGAACGAGTCATTGAATGGGCTCGTAAAACGGAAATAAATGTTCAGCTCACATTGTTTGATCCATACGGTCCAGGTGGGAAAATTTGGCGAGCAGAGCAACCTAATTATTTATTAATGAACACCGTGATTAGTCAAGTCACTTTATTTACAGATGAATCTTTTAGTGGCGAAGGACCAATTGTCAAGGGCCCCACTCTCTATGAATGGACCCAAACAGAAGCTGCGCAGTACATTCAACAGCAACAACCCTATAATTATCTTGAGTTGTTGAAAGAATGTCATCGCCTTGGACCGAATGATCACTGCTCGAGGGCTTTTTATGGCATGTATCAAAAATGGTTTTATACGTATTTAGCCACGCGATGTAACGAACAAACATCGCTGACGTTTTTTAAAGAGCCAGTAACTGCTGTGCGGGCAGGAGAGGATAACTATTATGTGTATACTCAATCCATTGAGTTTACGGCAGACAAAGTAATTTTAGCTTTGGGTCACCAAGAAAATGAATTAACGACTGTTGAACAAGAGCTTGCGGACTACGCCAAGGAGCATCGTTTGTTTTATTCTTCTCCTAAAAATGCGGCGGATGCTTTATTGGCACTTGCCAATATACCTGCAAAACAACCCGTTGTGTTAAAAGGCTTAGGTTTGGCATTTTTTGACTATTTATCTGCCTTGACGATTGGCCGCGGGGGTGTTTTTTCTCGTCAAAATGGCCGCTCACGTTATGAACCTTCTGGAAGAGAGCCTATTATTATTGCTGGTTCTGGTCGCGGTTTTCCTTCTCATCCTCGAGGGATTAATCAAAAAGGTTACGGGGAAACCTATCAGCCTGTTTTTTTAACCGAAACCTATTTAGCTGAATGTCGTAAAAAAGGACAGGTTACAGGTGCAGAGTTTTTTGGGTATTTAAAAAAAGAAGTGGAATATGTGTATTACACTTGCTTAATCGAAGAAAAATATCCGCATCTTTCTAAAGAGGCCTTTCAACAGCTGTTTATTCAAACCAAGGGAGCGCCGGAAAGCTTAGCCCACTTTGAAAAACAAGATTGGTTTGATTGGCAAGCGTTAGAACATCCTGAAACAAAGAAAACCACTCATGAAAGTTTTCGTTCGTTTTTACTAGAGTATTTAAAATGGGATATTCAAGAAGCAGAGAAAGGCAATCTTAGCGGTCCTTTGACCACTGCTTTAGACAGTTTAAAAGATTTAAGAGATCAGATTCGCTTTGTCTTGGATGAAGGGTTATTAACGAATGACGAGAGTCAGAAGTGGTTGTGGCACTGGTTTACCCCGTTGAATACCTTTTTGTCAGTGGGACCTTCTGTTGAAAGAACAGAAGAGCTACAGGCGTTAGTTGAACTGGGATTAGTCACGATTCTGGGGCCAGAAATGCGTGTCGAAATGAAAGCGGGTCAATTTATTACTTATGCTAATTTGTTTCCGGAAAATCGGTATAATAGTCACTTTTTAATTGAAGCGCGCATTCCCAAAGTCAATAATGAAAAAAGTTTGAATCCTTTAACGAGGCAGTTGTTAGCCGATAAGCTAGCTACGCTCCATCAACTGGCATTAGCCGATGGTCAAATAGTCAAAACAGGTGCACTCTTGATTGTGCCTGCCACGAATCAAGTCATCACAAAAGATGGACAGGTGGCGACAGGCCTTTTTAGTTGTGGTATTCCAACAGAAGGTATTCATTGGTTAACAGCCGCTGCAGCTCGTCCTGGTGTGGATCCTTGGAATATGCGCGATATGGATCGGATTGCTGCCACTATTTTTAATAGTTAAGAAAAATAGTCAGCTCCTTTGGTAAAAAAGAAAGCATAACAAGTGGTCATCCATCAAAGCGATGGATGACCACTTGTTATGCTTAAGAGAATCAACCGAGCCAGAAGCGCTTCTGTTGATTTCTTGGCGTTAGATTTTTTATCTCAACGTCACAGCTATTTTTTAACGTGCAATACGTTTACGCATCGCTTTTTTACGGTTTTCTTCAATCATATCTTCTTTTTCTTCAATTGGATCAATGACTGTTTTTTTAATAGTTGTAGCCACACCGGCTAAAGCAGCAACTGTGATAGCAGTACCGACTAACATACCTGATACAAATTTTTTCATCGTTCATTCCTTCTTTCAAATTGTATTTGTTTCTATTATGACGGAAAAAAGCAAAAAAATCCAATAGTTACAATGATTTTTCATAAACTCTACGACTAATTTAGAGATTTGTTAAAATTTACCAAGTCTTTTCTGTATTTTTATAGGAAAAATGAATAAGGAGAAATGGCCAAATTAAATCCTGTTTACAAAATGAAATAATTCAGAAGTAGACCTTATTTAATGGTACAATAGAAAAAGAAATTAGAGAGTAAAAGGAGCGTATTTATGTCTATTTTAGTATTAGGTGGCGCAGGCTACATCGGCTCACATGCCGTCGATCAATTAATTTCAAAAGGATATGCCGTTGTGGTTGTTGATAATTTATTAACGGGGCATCGTTCAGCAGTTCATGAACAAGCGACTTTCTATGAAGGCGATATTCGTGATAAAGCTTTTTTACGTAGTGTCTTTGAAAAAGAATCAATTGAAGGGGTGTTGCACTTTGCGGCCAATTCTTTAGTAGGAGAATCCGTGGAGCAACCGTTAATGTATTTCAATAACAATGTTCACGGCACTCAAATTGCCTTGGAAGTCATGCAAGAATTCGGAGTGAAACACATTGTTTTTTCTTCCACAGCGGCCACTTATGGCGAACCAAAAGCAATGCCTATTACAGAAGAAACCCCAACGAATCCTAAAAACCCGTATGGGGAAAGTAAATTAATGATGGAAAAAATCATGAAATGGTGCGACAACGCTTATGGAATGAAATATGTTGCTTTGCGTTATTTTAATGTTGCGGGAGCAAAAAAAGATGCCTCAATTGGTGAGGATCACACGCCAGAAACGCATATTGTGCCAATTATTTTACAAGTGGCATTAGGCCAACGAGCAGAGCTAAGTATTTTTGGGGATGATTATGATACACCAGATGGCACGTGCATTCGAGATTATGTTTATATTGAAGACTTGATTGCAGCACATATTTTGGCTTTAGAATATTTGAAAAATGGCGGCGAAAGTGACGTCTTTAACCTGGGAAGCAACAACGGCTATTCTGTTAAAGAAATGTTAGATGCTGCTCGCGAAGTGACAGGCCAAGAAATTCCTGCGACAATCGCGCCACGCCGAGCAGGGGATCCTAGTACGTTAATTGCTTCTAGTGAAAAAGCCAAACGAGTTTTAGGCTGGCAACCAGAAGTAACTGAGGTCAAGGACATTATCGCCACCGCTTGGCAATGGCACCAAGCTCATCCACATGGATATCAAGAAAAGTAATAGGAGGAATGAAGCGATGACCACGAGTCAAATGATTGCCGATTTTACCACACTTGCTATTCAAGCAGGTGGTTGGATGGAATTGGATCGCTTATATCTTCAGAATCGTTTATTATCAATGATTGGTGAACAAGAATTAGGCGAAGTAGACATACGGCCTGTGGCAACACCCGCCGCTGATTTGGCGGAACAATTGTGTCAAATTGCGAGTGCCAATCAACTTGTAAAAACAGAGCAACAAAAAGAACAGTTCATGGTGCAATTGATGGATTTGTTGACACCGCCACCTTCTGTGGTTAATGCTTTTTTTGCGCAACATTATGCCAAAGAGCCACAAGAGGCTACCGAGTATTTTTACCAACTTTGTCAAAAAAACGGTACGGTCATTGAACAGGAAGAACCTGTTGTTTTTTCAACAGTCTATGGTGATTTTTTAGCAAATAAGGTCCACGGTGAGGCGTCAAAAGCAACGCTCTCTGCACAAAGCTATCCCCGCTGTGAATGGTGCATGGCAACAGAAGGCTACCAGGGAAGTCAGCAATTTCCTGCGACTACGAACCATCGAGTGATTCGAATGAACTTAGATGGCGAAAGCTGGGGGTTTTCCTTTGTAAAACAGGCACAATATCAGCAACAAGGTGTGATTGCGTTTGAAAAACATCAGGCAGCGAAACGTTCAATTAAGACTTTTCAGCAATTGTTGAAAATTGTTGAGGTCTTTCCTCATTATTTTGCTGGGATTGATGCTGACTTTGAACAAGATGAGCATGTCTATTATCAAACGGGTTTGCAACAATTTCCATTAGCCGAAGCGAGCATTTCAGAATATGTTGAGTTAGCTAACTATCCTTTAATCAACGCAGGAATGGTGAATTGGCCAGTTGCGACATTTCGCCTAGAGGGACCGAATGCGTCAGAAGTTGCCCAAGCCGCAAATGATATTTTTGAGCAATGGCAAATGCTAAAACTGCCAACGGATGAGATACAAATCGTTGCCCGACGAAAAGAACTTTTATATGTCATGGACTTAATTTTTAGTCGACCTCAAGCAAAGCCTTCGTTAACGTTAGCAGAAGTCCAAGGTTTAACGACTTGGAACAACCAGAAAACGCAGGCACTTGAAACTGTCGCTTCAGCGTATCAACAGCGATTAAAAGAAGCCAGTGCGTTTGCAGAAACAAGTGAAGGAAAAGCGGCTTTTTTAGCAATGGTTGCGCCAGTGACTCATTAAAAGAAAAAAGATGCCGAATGACTAAAAATCACGTATAATAGATAAGAATGAAAAATAAGGGAGGGTAAAAAATGGCTTATCAAGCACTTTATCGGGTCTGGCGTTCACAACGTTTCGATGACGTAGTAGGACAAAAAGCAATTACTCAGACACTGAAAAATGCGATAGTGCAAAAGAAAACATCTCATGCCTATTTATTTACTGGCCCTCGTGGTACAGGTAAAACCAGTGCCGCAAAAATTTTCGCTAAAGCGATTAACTGTAAACATAGTCAAGATGGTGAACCTTGTAATGTTTGTGAAACCTGTGTAGCCATTACGGAAGGTCGTTTAAATGATGTCATTGAAATTGATGCGGCGAGTAATAATGGCGTGGAAGAAATCCGTGATATTCGTGATAAAGCAAAGTATGCACCGACACAAGCCGAGTACAAAGTTTATATTATTGATGAAGTTCATATGCTATCAACAGGCGCGTTCAATGCACTTTTAAAAACCTTGGAAGAACCGCCACAAAATGTTATTTTTATCTTAGCAACGACTGAACCACACAAGATTCCGTTAACGATTATCTCACGGACGCAACGCTTTGATTTTAAGCGAATTAGTACGCAAGATATCGTCGATCATATGGCCCATATCATGCAGGAAATGGCTCTCGATTATGAGGAACAAGCCCTTTATGTGATTGGACGTGCTGCGGAAGGTGGGATGCGAGATGCCTTGAGTATCTTGGATCAAACGATTTCATTTAGTGATGAAAAAGTAACACTGGAAGATGCAATGCAAGTGACAGGCAGCCTAACCTATGAAATGATGGATCATTATATTCAGTGTTGTGTCGCCGGTGATGTTGAACGAGCATTAGAAGGCTTGGAAAGTATTTTAGGCGAAGGCAAAGAAGCGCGTCGTTTCTTAGAAGATTTGTTATTATATTGTCGAGATTTACTGATGTATCAGCAAGCACCGAAGTTATTAGCAGAAAAAGCAGGAACTTTGACAGAAGCATTTAAGGAACTAGCTACACAAACACCTGCTGAAAAAATCTACCAACTAATCCAAATTTTAAGTGACACACAAAATGAGATCCGCTTTACCAACAATGCGAATATCTATCTGGAAGTAGCCACTGTCAAATTAGCTAAAACGGTGCAACCCAATAAACACAACACGCCAGAAACAGCTAATCAAGATGGTAGTGCAGAGGGAAATCCAGAATTAGCAGATTTACAAAATCAAATCGGGCAACTGAAGAAAGAACTGGCTGAATTAAAGAAACACGGTGTAGCTGTCAAAGAAGCAGATGCGCCACGTCAACAAGCACGACCACAAGCGCCAAAAAGTTCGTTCCGCGTACCCACAGAACGGGTATATCAAGTCCTAAACGAAGCGACTAGAACACATTTAATGAATGTGAAAAATGTCTGGGAAGACTTACTGCAAACATTATCTGTGACTCAACGAGCGATGCTCAAAGCTAGTGAACCTGTCGCAGCGAGTCCTAAGGGCATCGTGGTGGCATTTGACTATGAGATTGTTTGTGCTCGTGCAACAGACGATGAAGAGATGCAGTTAGCTTTCAATAATAATTTAAGCCGTTTGATGGACTATACACCAGAGATGGTCTGCATTACTAGAGAAAGCTGGCCAAAACTAAGACAAAGTTTTATTAACCAAAATCAGGGCAGTTTGAATCATTCTGAACCTGAAAATGAAATGGCTCGTCTAGCGGACGAACCGCCTGTAACAAATGAACATTCACAAGAAAATCCAGTAGTAGATGAAGCAATCGCTATGTTTGGTGAAGAGCTTGTCGAAGTACTAGATGATTAATATGAAGGAGTCGAGGAATTATGATGCGAGGAATGGGCAACATGCAAGGCATGATGAAACAAGTACAAAAAATGCAAAAAGAAATGGCCAAAGCGCAAGAAGCGCTAAATGAAAAAGAATTTATCGGTGAAGCCACCAATCAACTTGTGACAGCGACATTTACTGGTGATCGCACAATGAAAGATTTGATCATTAAAGAAGACGTGGTTGATCCTGAAGACGTTGATATGCTACAAGATTTAGTCATTATGGCTGTTAACGATGCGTTAGTAAAAATTGAAAAAGAAACCGAAGCAACTTTAGGTAAATACACCAAAGGAATGCCAGGATTCTAAATAATAAGACCAACGAAAGTATGAAAAACGTCATGCCCAAAAAATCGAACTTTTTGGGCATGACGTTTTTTCTATTTTTGAGGGAAAACTCTTTGGCAATTTTAGTAGTCGCTTCCAAAAAACTATGCTATACTAAAGCCAATTGAAGAGAAACATTTGGGGTGCTATTAGCTGAGATTATACCCATGGAACCTGAAACAGTTAGGACTGGCGCAGGGAAATGTCTTGAAATTTTGACCGATTATTGCACCCAACTACGTTTATTTGTGGTTGGGTTTTTCTGTCTTTTTCAGTCGCGCCTCCTTTTGCTTCTCGCAGAAAGGAGTTTTTTTACGTGGAAAAAAATCGAATCCACAGAGTTACGTTACTGGCTTTAATGATTGCGATGGACGTTGTATTATCGCCGTTAATGCGAATTGAGGGAATGGCCCCTATGTCCAGTGTCATGAACATTATTGCCGGAGTTTTATTAGGTCCTCTTTACGGAACGCTCATGGCACTTGTCTGCGGCTTAATCCGTATGACATTCTTAGGTATTCCGCCATTAGCGTTAACAGGTGCCGTTTTTGGCGCGTTTTTTGCTGGTTTATTTTATCAATGGGGACAAAAATTAGGCTGGTCGATGCTAGGGGAAATTTTTGGTACAGGCATCATTGGCTCGTTATTGTCCTATCCTGTAATGGTTTGGTTTACTGGCAGTAAGCAGAATTTTTATTGGTTCATTTATACACCACGATTTATTGGTGCCACACTGATTGGTTCAGTGATTGCTTGGCTTGTCTTAGTAAAACTGAAAGAAACTCGAGTATTTAAACAAACACAGGAATTATTTTTGGGAGGGTACTTTTATGAAAACAAGCGTTAAGTTTGAAACGATTTTTCCACTAACAACGGCACCATTAATTCAGTGCATTACGAATGAAATTACGTGTGAGTCTATGGCGAATGCATTACTTTATATTGATGCTAAACCCATTATGGCAGATGATCCCCGGGAATTTCCGCAGTTGTTTCAGCAAACCAGTGCCTTGGTTTTGAATTTAGGCCATTTATCACAAGAACGAGAGCAATGCTTGTTAGCAGCTAGTGATTATGCTCGGCAAGTGAATAAACCGACCGTAGTCGATTTAGTCGGTTATGGCGCCAGTGATATTCGAAATGAAGTCGGGGAAAAGCTGGTGCACAATCAGCCAACCGTTGTGAAAGGGAATCTTTCAGAAATGCGAACTTTTTGCCAGTTGGTGAGTCATGGCCGAGGAGTGGATGGCAGCCCTTTGGATCAAAGTGAAGAAGCAGTTGAGGAACTGATTCAGGCTTTACGTCAACAAACGAAAAAGTTTCCCCAGACGGTATTTTTAGCAACAGGGATTCAAGATGTCTTGGTTAGTCAAGAGCAAGTGATTGTCTTACAAAATGGCGTTCCTGAGTTGGATTGTTTCACTGGCACGGGCGATTTAGTCGGCGCATTAGTTGCCGCTTTATTAGGTGAAGGCAACGCGCCAATGACTGCGGCAGTAGCCGCAGTGAGCTATTTTAATCTTTGCGGAGAAAAAGCCCAGACTAAGAGCCAAGGGCTGGCCGATTTTCGTCAAAATACGTTAAATCAGTTATCTCTTTTAATGAAGGAGAAGGATTGGTTTGAGGCGGTGAAAGGACGAGTGCTATGAGAGAGCAATTGAAAGTTTATTTGGTGACAGGTCGGTATGATTTTAGTGATACTGAATTTTTAAAACGAATTGAAACTGCTTGTCGCAGTGGAGTGACATTGGTCCAACTGCGCGAAAAGGAAGTGTCAACACGGCGCTTTTACGAATTAGCAGTGAAAGTTAAAGCGATAACAGATGCGTATCAGATTCCGTTGATTATTAATGATCGTGTCGATATTTGCTTGGCAGTGGATGCGGCAGGTGTGCATATAGGGGATGATGAATTACCGGTTGCTCTTGTGCGAAAACTGGTTGGGTCCACAAAAATCGTAGGTGTTTCAGCCAAAACGGTGGCACGAGGAGTTGAAGCGGAAAACGAGGGCGCCGATTATTTAGGCGTGGGCGCAATTTTCCCCACAACGACTAAGGACAGTCCGTTAACTTCTTTGCAGACACTTTCTGAAATTGCCGCAGCAGTCACGATTCCTGTTGTAGCGATTGGTGGAATCAAAGAAGAGAATATAGAACAACTTATGGGAACGGGAGTGGCTGGTGTTTCACTGGTCAGTGAAATTATGCTGGCTGAACAGATAACCGAGAAAGTTCAAGGGTTGATGCGTGTAACGGAGCGAATGTTGGAGGCGAGAAAATGACCGAATATAATTTGACCCCACAAGTAGTCACGATTGCTGGTTCTGATTCTGGTGGGGGAGCTGGCATGCAAGCAGATTTAAAAACATTTCAAGCGCGGCAGGCATTTGGCTTAAATATTGTCATTGCATTGACGGCACAAAATACGTATGGCGTGCAAGATAGCTTACCGATTCCTAGTTCATTTATTGATGCACAATTTCAATCACTGGCGGCTGATTTTAAAATTGGGGCAGCGAAAACGGGGATGTTAGCAGATAGTGAGCGTGTCGAAGCTGTTGTTCGCAATTTGCAGAAAGTTGATTTTGGTCCGTTGATTGTCGATCCTGTAATGGTGGCTAAAGGTGGACATCATTTGTTAGAAGCCGAGGCAGTTCAAACGATTAAAGAGCAACTGTTGCCATTAGCAACGGTCGTGACACCTAATTTACCAGAAGCGGAAGTTTTACTAGAGACGACCATCAAGACAGAACAAGAAATGCAGACCGCAGCAAAAAAATTACAGCAATTGGGCACAAAAAATATTATTATGAAAGGCGGACATAGCACAAATCAACAAGCGGCTGATTATGTGTTAATGGAAGACGGTTCGAGCTTTTGGCTAAGTGCACCACGAATTGTAACGAAAAATACTCATGGAACAGGAGATACTTTTTCAGCGTGTATCGCAGCCGAATTAGCAAAAGGCACGCCGTTAGAAGCGGCGATTGTGATTGGCAAACAGTTTATACAAGGGGCCATTAGCCAAGCAATCTCTGTTGGACATGGTCACGGACCTACTAATCATTGGGCCCAATTAACGCAAGATATTCAAGTTATTAAAGCATAAGAAGAGCCTGGGGAAAAATCTAAAATGATTTTTCCCCAGGCTTTAAATAGCTTAAAGTTCCCTCTTAATATAGTTTATAAACGTTTTGTTCACTAATCTTCACATTTTAAATAAATTTCTTGGCCTTGTTCTTGCAAATGAGCCACGTGGGATTCTCCCCAATTACATAAGTTATCTAAGACAGCAGAGAGGCTTTGACCATAATCGCTTAAATAATATTCGACTTTTGGTGGAACTTGGTTGTAAACTTTCCGCTCGATAATGTTGTCTTCTTCGAGTTCCCGTAATTGTTGTGTCAGCATTTTTTGACTAATGCCAGTAATACCGCGTTTTAAATCGCTGGGGCGCATGGCGCCGTGCCGTAAATTACACAGAATAATTGGTTTCCATTTACCGCCAATAACATCCATTGTTGCTTCGACACCAATCGCATATGTACGAGTTTCCAAAAAACATTCCTCCTTAATAGGTTGATAATAAACAAAAGTTACTAAAAGGTACCTATGATACAAAAAAGTAGGTACTTATCAAAAATTCAATCTTAGTATATAGTAATTTTTGTTGAAATTCAAATGTTTTTTAGGAGGAAGAGAATGGAAAAGAAAATTTCACCAAATTTAACGCTCTTTGCATTAGCTATCAATGCTTTCGCAATCGGTTCAACAGAATTTATTAGTGTGGGTTTATTACCAATGATTGTTAAAAGTTTTCATATTAGTCTTTCCCAAGCAGGTTTGACTGTTTCTTTATACGCTTTAGGTGTGACGATTGGGGCGCCGTTATTAACAATTTTGACAGGAAAATGGAATCGTCGCTCATTAATGCTGGGGATTATGCTTCTTTTCATTAGTGGGAATTTAATTGCTGCGTTTGCGCCAACGTTTATTATTTTATTGGTAGGGCGGATACTTTCTGCATTGGCGCACGGTATTTTCATGTCTGTTTCGACTGTCATCGCCGCAGATGTTGTGCCGCCATCACGTCGTGCTAGCGCTATTGCTATTATGTTTACGGGCTTAACGGTTGCAACAGTGACTGGTGTACCTTTAGGGACGTTTATTGGGCAACAAACAGCTTGGCATATGTCCTTTCTTTTTATAGCCAGTATTGGCTTGGTGGGACTGATTGCTAGTTATTTTTTAGTTCCCAAAAATTTACCGATACCAGGGAAGGTTGACTTAAAAGGAATCACGCGGATTTTTACGAACAAACCCCTCGTTTTCTCTTTTCTAATTACTGCTTTTGGTTATGGTGGAACGTTTGCTGCATATACGTACTTGTCACCGTTATTGGAAAATTTAGGCTTTTCAGCCAACGCAGTAGTGATTATTTTAGTTATTTATGGCGTAATGGTCGCAATTGGCAATACAGTAGGTGGTCACTGGGCAAATAAAAAACCCTTAGATTCGTTAGTAAAAATGTTTAGCTTATTAATTCTGTCCTTAGTCTTTTTATTTATTACTGTTTTAATGGATAACAGTCTTCTAGGCTTATTAGCAAGTTTGATGTTGGGTCTATTTGCCTTTATGAATGTACCTGGTTTACAACTATATGTTGTAGAATTAGCGGAAAAGTATGTTCCAGAAGATATCACTTTGGCCTCAGCTTTTAATATTGCAGCCTTTAATATTGGGATTACCGTTGGCTCAATGACAGGTGGGGTGGTCACAGATCATTTATCAGTAACATATACACCGATTTTTGGTGGTTTTATCGTGCTAATTGCTGTCTTGTTCGTACTTTATATTCGGAAGCAAGAAGCATAAAAAAACAACTATCTTTAGAAAACTAAAAAAAGCAGCTGGTCACTATGGAACTGACCAGCTGCTTTTTTTTAAGCTTTTTTGCGGAAATAATTCCAGCAAGCAATTAAAACAATTACTAATAAGGTTAACAAGAAAATCAGAGAAATGAGGGAGCCCATCGTTGTCCCCTGAGCAAAATTATCTGCGTGGTCTTGAGCGATATTAATAATCGTCGCTACGATGGCCGTCGCAATAGCGCCAGAAAATTGTTGAAGTGTATTAAATAACGTATTGCCGTCGCCAAAATCTTTCTCCTCTAACAAGCTCATACCAGTCGTCATCATATTACTGTATGCAAAACCTAGACCAATCATATAGGTAACATGTCCAGCGACGAATCCTAATAAAACAGGCATCTCTAGTAAAATTGTTAAAGCTAGCCAACCGATTGTCGCCAAACTTAAGCCAAATAATATAGGTTTTTTAGCGCCGTATTGATCCAACACTCGTCCAGAAAGTGGTGCCAAAATGGCCCCGACTGTAGCACCTGGCAGCATGACTAGCCCAGCTACAAACGCATTTTTTCCAAGGACGATTTGAACAAAGTTTGGTAAGACAAAGGAAATACCTAACAATAAGAATTGACAAACTAAAAAGCCACATAAAAATAAAACGAAGGCGGGATTTTTTAAAATTGTCAAACGAACTAGTGGCTGTTCAGCGGTCGTTGCTCGTTTATAAAAAATAACAAAGCCAATAACGGCTGCCAGAAGTGAAAGCCAGCCAAACAATGTGCCAATTTTACTTAAAAACATCAACAAACCACTAAATAACAGGGCAATACCAATTAAACTAACCAAATCAAGAGTGGTGGTTTTTTTAACAGGTATTTCTGGAATAGCCGATAATCCCATAAACAAAGAAAGTAGTAAAATAGGAATTAAGAATAAAAAGATGGCGTGCCAAGACAGGGAAGATGTTAAGATTCCACCATACGTTGGACCAATGGCTGGAGCAATTGAAGTGGTCAATGTGCCTACCCCCATCATCGTTCCCCGTTTTTCCAGCGGGGTAAAGTTCAAAATAATATGAAACATCAGTGGCAAAGCAATCCCAGTGCTAGCCCCTTGGAAGAGTCGGCCTAATAACAAGATACTGAAAGATGGCGAATAGACATCAATCGCTAAACCAATCAAAAAGAAAAGATTCGCAACGATAAATAAGCGTCTTAACGAATAGGTTTTTAATAAATAATTGGATAAGGGCACCATGATAGAAATAACTAATAAATAAATCGTTGTCACCCACTGCACGGTACCGGTGGAAACACCAAATTCCTTTGTTAATGTCGGAAAGGTTACATTCATTGCTGTTTCAATTAATACGCCAGCAAAAGACATAATTCCTGTCGCTAAAACGGCAGGGAATAATCGTACGTTTTTTTGTTCCATTTAATCACCTCTATAGTTTTCATTTTTTCGTAAAAAAATAGAAGCAGTTTCTATAAGAATAGAAACCGCCTCTCTCTCGACACGCAACTTGCGTGTTATCTGTACGATTTGTTTACATGTTGCATTGTAAACAGTTTTTAGGCAATCGTCAAGCAGAAAATAATTAACGTTGCATGAAGAAACTAATAATTGCAAAAATAGCAATGTGAGCTGGATAGAAAATATAAAAGAAATTCCGCATGCCACGGCCTTTTTCACCATTATAAAGAACAATTGGAATCGCTGCTAAAATCATCATCCATTGGTGGTTCACCCCGAATAGTTCTTGGAAATTATAGCTGGCTGCTGAAATCAACGCAACAACGCCAAGTGCTGAAATTTGTAACCACTTTTTGCCATGGAATAAATAAAAAGCCACAGCCAAGAGAACAAATAAAAACCCACCTTCTGTCATCATTAGTGATGGCACAATCAGATTGAAAATTTGGAAACCAATTAAGATAGCAGGGTTGCTTAATATGTCTGGAGAACTAAAAACAACGAGAGGTAGAGCACTGATTAATAAAGGCACAATAAACCAAAGAAGCCCTTTACCAATTTGTTTTTGTTTAAAATAGTCCATAGACTGCATGTAGACCGTACCTAAAAATAACGTCCCAAAAATATTATTGATAATTAAGCCACCTGTTGAAAAATACGCATTTAAAATGCCATTCAGAATCCCCATAATCCAGAAGCCTAACAATAACCGGAACATGTATTTTCGCCGATTGCTTGTGTGAATGAAGCCTTCAGAACTTTCAAATAAGAAAATAGGTGCAGCAATTCGTCCAATCCATCCGAACCAACCAGGCACGCCTAAAAAACTAAAAAATTGCAATAGATGGTCAAAGACCATTGAAATAACCCCAATGACTTTCAAATGAAAGCCAGTTAATGTTTTACCCATAGTATAAACGCCTCTCTTTCATAAAGAACAATATAACAAAGTCCAGAAAAACCAACCATTTATTTGCCTAACAGTTATCTTACAAAATTGTTTGATTTCTTCAGCTTTTGATGAAAGAAAAAAGTGCCAAGACTAGTTTTTATAATTATTCTATGCTATAGTAAAAGTACATTTTAATAAAAAACATTTGGGGTGCTGTTATGGCTGAGATGATACCCATTGAACCTGATGCAGTTAGTACTGTCGCAGGGAAATGCCGATTTACTTTGATTTTTCACGCACTCATTCTGTCCTAGGATGAGTGTGTTTTCTTTTATCAGGGTTTATTTAAGTCACTCCTTTTGCTTTTTGTTAAGAGAAAGGAGTTTTTTTATTGAAAAAATGGTCATTGCAACAAGTCGTCTTACTCGCTTTTTTAGCCTTTTTGTTTGGCGGTGTTTTTATGGGGGCAGGGTTCCTCTATGCGTTATTGAATGCTGCGCTGTTACCATTAGGACTGAGTCCATTTGCCAATGAGCTTTTATTTGGAATGTGGACCATGGTGGCACCAATTGCAGCGATGCTGATTCCACGAGCGGGAAGTGCTGTTTTGGCGGAAGTTTTAGCCGCTTTGGCAGAAATGCTTTATGGTTCGTATTTCGGACCTAGTGTATTAATTTCTGGTGTGATTCAAGGCCTAGGTAGTGAAAGTGGCTTTTTTGTGACACGCTACAAACGGTACGATACACTAACGTTATTTTATAGTGCGATTGGGACGACTATTTTTAGTTATGTGTATGAATACTTTAAGTTTGGTTATGGCAATTACGGTCTGGGGATGAACATTGCTTTAATTAGCGTTCGGTTCGTTTCCATTTGTTTCTTTGGTATTTTCTTAACGAAAGTTATTTTACGAATGTATCAGTCTGCGCAAGGGTTAGCTGTGAAGGCAAAATGAATAGTATCCAATTAAAAGCTGTGTCCTTTTCACGAGAACAACCCTTGTTTGAAAAGACAAATTTAGCAATTCCTCAAGGAACTTTTTCCTTATTAATTGGCGATAGTGGTAGTGGAAAATCAACGCTCTTACGATTGATTGCCGGATTTGCTCCGCTTGATTACCAAGGAGAAATTTTGATTGAAGGAATGGAGCGCCGACAATTATCAACTCGTGAAAAGGCGCAAAAAATTGGCATGCTGTTTCAAAACCCCAGTCAACAATTTACAATGAAAACCTTGGAACGAGAACTGATTTTTGCTTTAGAAAATCTAGGAATCCCGCCTGAAGAAATGAACCGAAAAATCCAAACAGCGCTTCAACTTGTTCAGACTCAAACCTTATTCACACGAGAATTAGCGACGTTATCTGGTGGTGAAAAACAAAAAGCGGCGTTGACAGTTCTGCTAGCAATGAACCCAGATATTCTTTTATTAGATGAACCTTTTGCAAGCATTGATCCAACCTCTCGAAAACAATTTATTCAAATTTTAGCAAGACTCCATCAAGCAGGCAAAACGATTTTGGTGTGCGACCACGATTTCAGCGATTACGCTGATGTTGTGGACCAAGTCGTCACGTTGAAAAATGGCCAGTTTGAAAAGCAACCGTTGACGTTTATCAAAACAAAACCGCAGACATTTCAACTGACAAATTCTGTGGTAAAACAACCAATGCTCCAATTGAAAAATTTTCGTTTGTCTCAGGGAAAACGAGTGCTACTTGAAGAAAAAGAAGCGCTTTTTTTTAAAGGAATTACCACGTTGACGGGGCCAAATGGGGCGGGGAAATCCACCTTATTAAAAGCCATCGTTCAGAGACAAAAATATCAAGGAAAAATGTTCTTGGCGGGCCGTCGCTTGCGGGCTTCAAAAAAATTGTATCAACACATGACATTAGCGGTGCAACAAGCCAATCGTCAGTTTGTCACGTTGACTTTACGAGAAGAGCTTTTGTTTGGTCAGAACATGACAGCAGAAAAAAGAAGAAAACAAGAGGAAGCCTTAACTTTTTTAGGTTTAAAAGAAAAACTAGAGCACAGTGTTTTTCAACTAAGTGAAGGGCAAAAAAAGATGGTGCAATTAATTAGTTTGCTGAGCTTAGATTTGGACTGTTTACTTTTAGATGAACCTTTTGCTGGATTAGATGAGCGAGCATGCAATTATTTTGTTGAATGGATCAAAGAAAAAAGTGCGCAACAAGATTTTCTAATCGTCACGCATCGGCTAGAACCTCTCTCTGGCGTGAGCAATTACCGAATAGAATTGCTGCAGCAACAATTGATTATCTGGCAGGAGGGAACCACATGCAAATAAAGCAAACAAATGCAGCAATTTATGCTTCTTTGATTCTTATTTTGACCTTTGAATTATCTTTTTCTCAGTCAATTTTGGCAAATTTGGCGGTTTTTATGGGTTGTGTCATTTTTTTAATAGGCCAGCGAAAATCCCGCTTACTGCTTTGGTTATTTTTCTTGCCACTTTTACCAGCAATCGGGACGTTTTGGTCTATTTATTTGCATGGTACGAGTAGTCAACAAGCCTGGCTTTTGTTTAGTCGAACGTATGCCTTTGCCGGTTTAGGACTAGCTTTTGCTGTAGGCGTTGATTTTGAAGAATTATTGTTGTTATTGGAACAAAAGGGGCTAGCACCGAACTTTGTTTATGGAATTTTAGTGGTGGTTCACGCCTTACCGGAAGTGAAAAGAGAAATTAATGATTTAAAAGAAGCAAGCCTACTCCGTGGCAAAACGTTTCATTTTTGGTCGCCGATGCTTTATGTTAAAACACTGCTCGTTGCTGTTTCTTGGCGAGATAAATATACTGAAGCAATGTCTGCCCATGGCTATGAAGAAGGAGCCACCAGAAGTCGAAAAGAGCATTTTGTGTCAGCAAAAGTCAGTCTGGGGCTTGCTATTTTGATCATCATTTTTACCAATTTGTTTATTTTTCTAACGTAAAGGAGAAACCTATGACATTTACAGAACAAGCCAAAGATCAAGCGCAAGCTTCTTGGCAAGGAAGTTTTCAGCATCCTTTTATCACAGAGTTACATGAAGGAACCTTGAGTCCAACGATTTTTCGCTACTATTTAATTCAAGATCATTACTATTTAAAACACTTTAGTCAACTTTATCGCTTGATTGCGGCACAAACGCAACAACCTCGATTGAAAAAATTACTCTTAACAAATGCGGAAAATCTCGCGTTGGGCGAATTAGCTATTCGTGAAACTTTTTTTGAAGAACTAGCAATTACGGAAGAAGAAGTTGCAGCGACACCGATTGCACCAACCGCTTATCACTATGTTTCTCATATGTATCGCCAACTTATTGAAGGAACGCCTAAGACGGCCGCAGCAAGTATGTTGCCTTGTTCTTGGCTCTATCAAGAAATTGGTGCACAGTTAGTCAAACAACACTCACCAGAGCCACTGTACCAACGTTGGATTGAAACCTATGCTGGGGAGGAAGCGTACCAACACGTCCAAGAGGAACGCCAACTGTTAGACCAATTATATGAAGAAAGTTCACCACAAGAACAAGCAGCTATGATCACCGCTTTTGTTATCAGCAGTGAGATGGAATACGCTTTTTGGGAAATGGCCTATACACACGAAACCTGGATTGGTTAATGCAAAAACAAGTCGTTTAGTGCTCGTAACTAACGACTTGTTTTTGCATTAGAACGCAGTAATTGTCAGTTGCTTTTTTGACAGGGCGTGATAAGATATTCAGTGACGCAAAATCTGTTATAACTCGTTTAGTAATAACAGAAACGCCTTGCTAAGAAAGGACTGTAGAAGCCTCATGAATTATCCAGAACCGATTGCAAAATTGATTGAAAGTTATATGAAATTACCAGGAATTGGTCAAAAAACAGCGACACGGCTTGCTTTTTATACAATTGATATGAAAGAAGAAGATGCTAATGCTTTTGCAAAAGCGCTAATTAGTGTCAAGAGAGATCTCCATTTCTGTAGTATTTGCGGAAATATTACTGAAGAAGATCCTTGTGAAATTTGCCAAGATAAAAATCGTGACCGTAGTATTATTTTAGTAGTGGAAGAACCAAAAGACGTTATGGCAATGGAAAAAATGCGTGAATATCAAGGTTTGTATCACGTACTCCACGGGGTGCTTTCACCGATGGAAGGAACAGGACCAGAAGATATTAATATTGCCTCTTTGATCAAACGATTGCACGATGATGAAGTGAAAGAGGTCATTATAGCAACCAACGCTACCACTGAAGGAGAAGCGACGGCGATGTATTTATCACGGCTCATTAAACCAGCTGGAATCACCGTTACTCGTTTGGCACACGGCTTGTCTGTCGGCAGCGATATTGAATATGCAGACGAAATAACCTTGCTAAAAGCAGTCGAAGGACGTCGAGAAATTTAAAAGAAACATCGTTGGAAAAAGAGGTTGAAATCGAAGTAGGTCGTTTCTGTGAGAAAATGTCGCAGTTCAAGCTTTTCCGTACTTCTTTTTCAGTTTCTTTTTTTCAGCGGATGTATCACTTTAAATAGGACATAAGGATTTCAATTAGACTGATAGAGCAAGATGAAGTATAATAGATACAAGTAAAAATTGATTGGAGTTTTCGCACGTGCAGGGTATTTTTATCACATTTGAAGGTCCAGATGGCGCTGGCAAAACCAGTGTTTTGAAGGAAGTTTCTGAAAGATTAGCTAAAGAGTCAAAACGAAAAATTGTCACCACAAGAGAACCAGGCGGCATACCGATTGCCGAAAAGATTCGAACAGTTATTTTAGATCCAAGAAATGACAGAATGGATGAGCGAACAGAAGCTTTACTTTACGCAGCTGCTCGTCGTCAACATTTAGTGGAAAAAATCTTGCCAGCTTTGGAAGCGGGTCATTTAGTCCTATGTGATCGTTTTGTTGACAGCTCATTAGCCTACCAAGGCGCTGGGCGTAGAATTGGGATTGCCCCCATTGCTTCAATTAATGCGTTTGCGACAGAAGGTGTCTCACCAGATTTTACAATTTATTTAGACGTTGACTCAGATACTGGCTTACGGCGGATTCAAGAAAATCGAACACAGCAAATTGATCGCTTAGATTCAGAAGGATTAGAATTTCATCAACGTGTTCGTCATGAATATTTGAAATTAGCAGAAGAAAATCCACAACGGATCAAAAAGATTGATGCACGGATGAGTTTAGAACTTGTAGTAGAAGCAACGTATCAGGCGATTATTGGACGTTATCCAGAAAACTTTTAATTATAGGAAGGTGTAGACCATGAAGATTATTTTAGCCATTGTACAAGACAAAGATAGTAACCGATTAGCCAACGAATTTATTGATGCCAATATTCGTGCTACAAAATTATCCTCAACAGGTGGATTCTTAAAAGCGGGAAACAGCACATTTATTATTGGGATTGATGATGAACGTGTCGACGAAACATTAGCTTTAATTAAAGAAACATGTCAATCAAGAAAACAATATGTTTCAACACCTGTGACTTTAGATATCACAATGGATGGCCAAATTCCTTATCCTGTGGAAGTTGAAGTAGGCGGCGCTACTTGCTTCGTCTTACCAGTTGAAGGATTCCATCAATATTAAGATGAATGAAGCACAACAGCTACAGCAAATGCAACCTTTGCTGTACAAGCAACTCCAAAAAAGTTTTGAGCATGGTCGTCTTGCCCATGCTTATCTTTTTGAAGGAGATACAGGAACTGGAAAACAAGAATTTGGCTTATGGATGGCGAAACATGTCTTTTGTACGAATTTAGTAAATCAACAGCCTTGTAACGAATGCCATAATTGTGTGCGGATTAATGAAAATGAACATCCAGATGTTTTAAGAATTGCGCCAGATGGGCAAACCATCAAAGTGAACCAAATCCGTGAATTAAAAGCGGAGTTTTCTAAAAGTGGGGTCGAGACTGCTAAAAAAGTTTTCTTAATTCAAGAAGCAGATAAAATGAGTACCGGCGCAGCCAATAGTCTCTTAAAATTTTTAGAAGAACCAGAAGGACAAATTTTAGCTATTTTAGAAACCACTTCGCTTTCTCGAATTTTACCAACGATTCAATCACGATGCCAAACCTTACATTTTCAACCATTAGTCAAAAAAACATTAATTGATCGCTTAATCAAACAGGGGATTGGTGAAAAGACTGCAACCCTTTTAGCTGAGCTGACAAATAGTTTTGAGAAAGCAGTTGAAATCTCTCAAGATGAATGGTTTAATGAAGCTAGGGAAATCATTTTGCAATGGTTTAATTATCTAAAAAGTAATGATTTACAGGCATTTATCTACGTTCAGAAGAAAATGGTCAAAGTATTTAAGGAAAAAGAACAACAAGCGCTTAGCTTTGACTTGCTCATGGTTTATTACCGTCAATTATTGGAAGAAAGTGTTGCGACACAGCAAGCCAAAAAAGTAACGGAAGAGCAGGCGGAACGGTTGGCGCTAATTTTGAAAGCACGCCAAAAATGGACTGCCAATGTTAGTTGGCAAAATGTTTGTGAACAATTAGTTATCCAAATGATTCACCCTAAATCATAAAGGAAAAAAGTGCCAAGTGGCATTCAGTTTCATAATATAGTAGGAACTTAGTTGTTTCACAAGTTCCTTAACCGATTGAAGCGACGTTCACTTGAACTAGATTAGGAGGAATAAAATGGTAGAAGTAGTAGGAGTTCGCTTCCGTGAAGCCGGTCATATCTATTATTTTGCTCCTGGAAAATCTGAGTATATTTATAATGAGAAAGTACTCGTTGAATCTCAACAGTCAAAACAATTAGCTACTGTTGCTATTCCTAAAAAAACAGTCGATTCAGACGATTTACCAGAGGACCTAAAACCCATTTTAAATAAAGCAACAGCCAATGATTTAGAAAAAGAACAAAAAAATTTGGCTGATGCAGAAGCTGCCAAAAGCATTGCCAATGAAAAAATTCGAGCTCATGACTTAAAAATGAAATTAGTGCGAGTAGAATATACCTTCGATCGTAGCAAAATGATTTTTTACTTTACGGCAGATGGGCGAATTGATTTTCGTGAATTAGTCAAAGACTTAGCGGCTATTTTCCGGACGCGAATTGAGTTACGTCAAATTGGTGTCCGAGATGAAGCGAAAATATTAGGTGGCATTGGCCCTTGTGGCAGACAACTGTGTTGCTCAACATTTCTAGGAGATTTTATGCCAGTTTCAATCAAAATGGCTAAAGATCAAGGGTTATCTTTAAATCCTGTCAAAATTTCGGGATTATGTGGCCGCTTAATGTGTTGTTTGAAATATGAAAACGACGAATATGAAGCCGCTAAAAAAGAATTACCAGATTATGGAAAAGAAGTAATAACACCAGATGGCAAAGGCAAAGTCGTCGGGTTGAATCTATTAAGTCGGATTGTCAAAGTTCGTCTGCATGGTCGTGAAATCGCAGCGGATTATGATTACGAAGAAATCAAAGAAGCTACTGCGAAAGTTGCTGCTGAAAAAGGTGATCAAAATGGATAAACGTTCGCTCTATGATGGATTAAATTCGTTGGAAACTGATTTAGACAGTTCAGTGACACAATTAAGAGAAATTAAAGCAGCACTCCATGAGTTGGTAGAAAAAAATACCACGTTGGAAATCGAAAACCAACGCTTACGAGAGCATCTCCAAGAACTGAATAAGTTAGCAGGAAATACAACTGAAACTGAAAAACAAGAGCTATCAAAATCACGTATGAATTTGGAAAAACTTTATGAAGAGGGCTTCCATGTCTGCAATATTTTATATGGTTCAAGACGTGAAAATGATGAAGAATGTGCCTTTTGTCTTGATGTTATTTATGGGGAACGTACGCGTTAAGTCTAGTGGACACTGCAAATAAAAAGGAAAGGTTTGGTTTGACAGTCAATCGATTGTCAAATCAAACCTTTATCTATTTATAGAACGAAAAAGGAAAATGAGGGATGCGCTATGCAAAAACAGAAAAGTTTTGATAAGCAAACAACAAAAGGAAAATTGTATCTTGTCCCAACACCGATCGGCAATTTAGAAGATATGAGTATTCGTTGTTTAAACATATTGAAAGAAGCAACGGTGATTGCTAGTGAGGACACAAGAAACACACAAAAATTGCTAAATCATTTTGAGATTACAACACCACAAATTAGTTTACACGAACATAATTACAAAGAGCGAATTCCTCAACTGATTACACGATTGCTGAGTGGTGAAACGATTGCCCAAGTTAGCGATGCAGGTATGCCTTCAATTAGTGATCCTGGTCATGAATTGGTTACAGCATGTCTTGAAGAAGAACTGGCAGTGATTGCCTTGCCAGGACCTACGGCAGGAATGACCGCCTTGATTGCCTCGGGTCTTTTACCACAGCCATTTACGTTTTATGGTTTTTTACCAAGAAAGAAAAAAGAACAGAAAGACGTGTTATCAGCATTAAAAGAAGAACGGCCGACACAGATTTTTTATGAGTCCCCCTATCGGATTGCTAAAACGGTAGCAACGTTTGCTGAAGTCTATGGTCAAGAACGCCCCGCTGTGATTTGTCGAGAATTAACGAAACTTCATGAAGAGTATTTGCGTGGTACCTTAGGTGAACTAACAGAATATTTAGCAGAAAATACGCTAAAAGGCGAGTGTTGTTTATTAGTTAGCGGATTTACTGGTGAGAAAGAGACAATAGCAGCAATGCCAGCTATTTCCCTCAAGGAACATGTGCAAGTTTTAATGGAGGAAGAGGGACGGAGTTCCAAAGAGGCAATCAAAGAAGTGGCCAAATTGAGAAATGTAAAAAAACAAGAAGTATATAAAGAATATCATTCCATTTAAAAAAGGAGAGAAACATGAGTAATTTATTGCGAGCAGAAGGCGTGTCTTATCAAGTAAATGGTCGTAGCATTCTTTCTGATATTGATTTGTCATTTGAAACAGGCAGCAATACAACAATTGTTGGTCCTTCAGGTAGCGGGAAAAGTACATTTTTAAAAATTTTATCTTCATTATTAAGTCCTACAGAAGGCGAAATTTTTTATCAAGAAGCGCCAATTACTACAATGCCAATCGAAACATACCGCCAAAAGGTTTCTTATTGTTTTCAGCAGCCAACTTTATTTGGTGAAACCGTGTATGATAATTTATTATTTCCATTTACCGTCAGACAAGAAGCGTTTAATCAGGAAAAAGTCGTGGCATTGCTCCAACAAGTGAAATTGCCCGCTGCTTATCTTGAAAAGAAAATAGCTGAACTCTCTGGTGGTGAGCGACAACGGGTTGCTTTGCTACGAAACATTATTTTTGTACCAGATGTTTTATTATTAGACGAAGTTACAACGGGATTAGATGAAGAAAGCAAACAGATTGTCAATCAATTGTTAAACCAATTAAACAAAGAGCAAGGAGTCACGCTGGTTCGTGTCACGCATGATACCGAAGAAATTCAGCAAGCACAGCAAGTGATTCGTATTGTAGCAGGAAAGGTGGCGCCGACAGATGGATTTAGCAGTTAATAATTTATCCTTATTTTTTTCAGCCATGCTAGTGGTGGTCGCATTAATTATTAGTACTAAAGAAAAATTAGGTTTTACCAAAGATATTATTATTAGTGTGATTCGAGCAGTCATTCAATTAGTCGCAGTCGGCTATTTATTAAAATATGTTTTTCAAGTCAATAACCTGATTTTAACGCTCATCATGGTTTTGGTGATTGTTTCCAACGCAGCCTTTAATGCAAAAAAACGCAGCCAGCAATTACAAAAGGGCTTTTTGATTTCTTTCATTGCAATTGGTTGTAGTACAGGAATTACCATTGGTATTTTGATTTTTTCTGGTTCTATTAAATTTATTCCTTCTCAAATCATTCCTATCAGTGGGATGATTGCCAGCAATTCGATGGTGGCAATTGGTTTATGCTATCGCAATTTAGATACTCTTTTTCAAAACCAACGGCAAGCGGTAATGGAGAAACTAGCATTAGGTGCAACTATCAAACTCGCCTCTTTACCAATCATCCAACAAAGTGTGAAAACCGGGATGGCGCCGACGATTGATTCTGCCAAAACTGTCGGAATTGTTAGTTTGCCTGGGATGATGTCAGGCTTGATTTTTGCGGGCGTTGATCCGGTCCATGCGATAAAATATCAGATTATGGTGACTTTTATGTTGCTATCAGCAACAAGTATTGGTTCAGTGATTGCAACTTATCTTGCCTATAAAGGCTACTATAATCAACAAAAACAATTGGTTGTTTAATTAAAAAGCTGGAAATCTGTGTTTATAACTTCACGGATTTTCAGCTTTTTCTGGTTGAAATAAAGAAGTTTCAATTTGAAAAAGAACGGACGTTCGTATATAATGGAGGGAGGAGGCGAATCAAAATGATGAGCGAATTACGTTTTCCCTTAAAAAAAGATACGTCGAGAAAAATTATACATATAGATATGGACGCGTTTTTTGCTTCAGTTGAAGAACGAGATCATCCAGAGTTAGTAGGACATCCGTTAGTTATTGCGCGCCATCCAAGTGATACTGGGGGCAAAGGAGTGGTGACCACAGCGAATTATATTGCTCGACAGTACGGTATTCACTCGGCTATGAGTGCTCAAAAGGCGTATGAACTATGTCCAAGTGCCATTTTTAAGCCAGGTAATTATCAGAAATATAGTGAAATTTCTCAAGAAATCCGTGAAATTTTTCGCCGCTATACAGATGTGATTGAACCAGTATCTATTGACGAAGCGTATTTAGATGTAACTGAAAATAAGGTCAACAGTAAGTCGGCTATTAAAATTGCGAAAATGATCCAATATGATATTTGGCATGAATTGCAGTTAACTTGCTCGGCAGGTGTTAGTTACAATAAGTTTTTAGCCAAGTTAGCATCAGATTTTCAGAAACCAAAGGGCCTGACGGTTGTCTTACCAGAAGAGGCCGAAGATTTTTTGAAAGCATTACCGATTGAAGATTTCCACGGAATCGGCAAAAAAACAGTGCCCAAAATGCATGAACTAGGGATTTTTACTGGAGCAGATTTATACAAGCAAGATGAGATGACGTTGATTCGGTTATTCGGTAAAATGGGTTATTCATTGTATCGTAAAGTCCGCGGTATCCATGATGCGCCAGTTCAAGTGACTAGAGATCGTAAGTCGGTAGGCAAGGAACATACTTACGGCACCCCTTTAACGACGGAAGAGCAGGTTACGGCTCAATTGAGACAATTAGCAGCAGGTGTTGAGCGTGCATTGCAACGAGTGCAAAAACATGGCAAAACAGTAGTCCTGAAAGTTCGTTATACTGACTATACGACGATTACGAAACGTGTGACATTACCTGAATATATTTCTAAAAAAGAAGAACTTTTCTATCAAGCGAATTTAATTTGGGAAGATATTTTAGGTTTAGAACAAGGAATCCGTTTATTAGGCATTACTTTAACGAATTTAGATCCACTAGCGTATGAAAACATTGTTTTACCTTTATGGGAAAAAAGTTAGCCCTTTAGACACATCCTCAAGAGATGGCTAAAGGGCTAACTTTTTTAAATTGATTTTTTGATTTGTTCATAAGACGTTTCGGCGTCATGACATTTTTCCCAAATAACAGCTTTGCCAGCAGCAAGTGATTTGGGTACATCAATAATCCGTTGATTACTACTGCCACGAAATTGTAAATTTAAATTACGTTTTGCCAGTTCAAAGCGCCCATCAACTAAAATGTCAATTGAATGGAGTAGTTCAAGCTTATCAGGCGTTTCTAAAAGTAGTTCTTCAAAGGTATACCCAGACCAAGACCAGATATCTTTGGCTGAGCCAAATGTTTCCCGCACACGTTTGACTACACTAAGACAAACATCTGTATTCAGAAAAGGTTCACCACCCAAAAGAGTCAAACCTTGGACATAGTCATGGGACAAATCTTCAATAATTTGATTCATTAAAGATTCTGTAAACGGCGTACCGTAATTGAAATTTTGGACAGCTTTGTTAAAACAACCTTCACAAGCAAAGAGACAGCCGCTCACATATAAACTATTGCGTACACCTTCGCCATCAACAAAGTTGAACGCTTTGTAATCGGCAATCTTTTTTTGGCTGTAGTCTTCGGTTTTCCATTCTTGTGGTTTCGGATTACGCATCAGCAAAACTTCTTTCTATAGAATAATCGAGTTTAATTTTTTAAATGTTTCACACGAGAGGAAATTTCTTTGTGACGACCATGTACCATTGGGCGAGCTTGCGGGTTACCTAAATAACCACAAGTCCGTTTAACGACATCACAAGTCTTAGGATCATGATTGCCACATTCTGGACATTCAAAGCCACGTTCAGTTGGATGGAAGTCCCCTTCAAAACCACAGGCATAACAATGATCAATTGGCGTATTGGTTCCTAAATAGCCAACTTTGTCATAAGCGTAATCCCAGACAGCTTCAAGTGCTTTGGAATTTTGCTGTAACATGGGGTATTCACAGTAGTGGATAAAACCACCAGAACAGTATTTTGGATAATCCTTTTCAAAATCAAGTTTTTCAAAAGGCGTTGGATTTTTGCGTACATCATAATGGAAACTATTTGTGTAATATTCTTTATCTGTAATATTTTCGACGATGCCAAATTTTTCAGTATCTAAACGGCAAAAACGGTCAGTCAAGCTTTCGCTCGGTGTAGAGTAGACACTAAAATGATAGCCGTATTCGTTGCCCCAGTTGTCGGCATTTTTTTTCAGTTCTTTTAAAATATCCAGTGTAAAGTTTTTGGCCTCTTGATTGTCCTCCCAAGCACCGCCGTAAAAGGCAGAAGCCACTTCATACAAGCCAATATAGCCAAGCGAAACCGTGGCACGTTTGTTTTTAAACAGTTCATCTACGGCATCCTGTGTAGCTAAACGTTTTCCAAATGCACCATACATGTATAAAATCGGTGCATTCGCTGGTTTAGCTTCTTTAACACGTTCAACCCGATAAACCAAAGCATCTTTAACGATCGCTAAACGTTCATTTAAAATTTGCCAGAACTTTTCTTGGCTTCCTTGCGCTTCTAAAGCGATTCTTGGTAAGTTCAAGGTCACAACGCCTAAATTCATTCGGCCAACATTTACTTCTTCACCTTGTTCGTCTTTCCAGCCTTGTAAAAAGGAACGACAGCCCATTGGTACCTTAAAACTACCTGTTAGTTCAACGATTTTATCATAGTTTAAAACATCAGGATACATGCGTTTCGTTGCGCATTCCAGTGCCAGTTGTTTAATATCGTAGTTTGGATCAGTAGGTTGCGCATTGACGCCGCGTTTAATTGTGAAAATCAGTTTTGGGAAAATAGCTGTTCGTTTTTCAATCCCTAAACCATTAATTCGGATTTGTAAAATCGCCCGTTGAATTTCTCGCTCAAACCAGTTGGTACCTAAACCAAATCCCAGAGAAGTAAAAGGGGTTTGTCCATTGGAAGTAAATAAAGTATTAATTTCATACTCAAGACTTTGCATGGCATCAAAAATATCTTTTTTCGTTTTCTTCTGAGCGAATGCTTTTTGGCGTTCTTCTCCTTCAATCCATTCTTGCGCATCTGCTAAATGTTTTTCATAATTACGTTCTGCAAAAGGCGCTAATAATTCATCAATCCGATCGGCAGAGCATCCACCATATTGACTGGAAGCTACATTGGCAATAATTTGAGAAATTTGTGCAGTGGCCGTTTGAATTGATTTTGGTGATTCGACATCAGCGTTCCCAATTTTAAAGCCATTGTTTAGCATGCCTTTAAAATCAATTAAACAGCAGTTTGTCATGGGCGTATATGGATGATAATCTAAATCGTGGTAATGAATGTCGCCTTTTTGATGGGCATTAGCCACGTGTGAAGGCAACATCTTTAAACCAATTGATTTTCCAACAATCCCAGCGGTTAGATCACGTTGCGTATTAAAAACGTCACTGTCTTTGTTGGCATTTTCGTTCACGACAGTCTGATCTTTATTAATTAATTTGCCGATAGATACATTAATATCAGTCGCTTTACTACGCTCAAAATCACGTTGGGTTCTGTAATGAATGTATTCTTCGGCTAAGGCATATTCGTTGTTGGATAGCAGAGTATGTTCCACAATATTTTGAATTTCATAAATTTTTACGTTATTGGTAAAACGTTCGGCAATTTCTCGATTGACATCGGCAACAATCGATTGGACTTTTTGATGTGTCAAAGGAGTGACTTGGTCATGTATTTTTTGTTCAGCTTTGATCAAAGCGTCGTATATTTTTTGATCATCGAAAGTCACTAAACGACCATCTCGTTTGACGACTTTAATTGTTGAGAGATTAACATCCTCGGCTTTTTCATCAGTAATCTTCATCATTTTATCCAGCTCCTTATATCTCGTTAGTAACTATCCTAATACAAAGGTCGGCTAAATTCAATCGATATATTGCGTATTTTTAGTAAAATATCACTAGACAAACACTATATATTGTGCTTGTGTTGTTTTGAAAAAATATGAAAACAAATGAAGAAAAGGATTGAGCAAATTTTTTTGCGTGAAAAAAATTCTTTGTCCAAATTAAAAAACAGCAAAGAGTTTTTTGCCAAATTGCTAAAAGCAACACTAAAAAATAACAATTATTAAATAATAATTGTTTGCGGATTTATTCGCGAAATGCCAATTATTCTTTGACTACCGAACGATATTGTAAGATAAAACGATGTTCATTCAGATTTTTTCTTGGTAAAATAAGAGTAATAACAAAACGTTGGAGCGAGAAAAATGAAAAAAATTGTAGAAGTAAACCATGTCAGCAAGACATATGGTCGTTTAAATAATAAAACAGAAGTATTAGATAATATTTCGTTTACCGTTGATGAAGGCGAATTTGTGGGGATTATGGGTCCCAGCGGTGCTGGGAAATCAACACTGTTGAATGTCTTATCCTCGATTATTTTGCCAACCGCAGGAATCGTGCGCATCGCCGGACAAGATATTTTAAAAATGCGAGATAATCAATTAAGTGATTTTCGGAGAAACGAAATGGGGTTTATTTTTCAATCGTTTAACCTAATTGATACGTTAAATGTGAAGGACAATATTCTGTTGCCTTTAGCTGTAGAAAAAGTTTCATTAGAAGAAATGGATAAACGTTTGTTACATGTGACTTCGATTTTGGGGATTCAGGAGCTTTTATCTGCTTATCCACCAGAGATATCTGTGGGACAAAAACAACGGGTAGCAGCTGCTCGTGCTTTGATTACGAACCCTAAAATTATTTTTGCAGATGAACCAACTGGCTCGCTGGATTCAAAATCAGCAACAGAATTGTTGAAATATTTAGCTGAAATTAATCTACATGATGATGCCACAATTTTGATGGTGACACATGACCCGTACACGGCCAGTTTTTGCAATCGCATCTTATTCATTAAAGACGGTGCGATTTTCTCAGAAGTTGTTCGTCAAGGATCACGTAAGGAATTTTTTAATCGTGTGATAGATATGCAAGCAACGATTGGTGGAGGCGGGCGCGCAAATGATTTTTAAACTATCATTAAAAAATTTAAAAGCTCATGTACCTAATTATCTGGTTTATTACATTAGTATGACTTTTGCAGCGGTCGTTTATTATTGTTTCCGTGCGATTGCTTACAACCAGCCTCTTGTCGCAGGTGCAGGCCGTGATATCGAAATTAAGCGATCTTTAGGACTCGGTAGTACCTTAGTCACGATTATTATTTTGGGCTTTATGTTGGCAGCAAATCGCTTTTTTATAGGCAAACGTAGCCAAGAAATTGGCTTGTATCGATTAATTGGCTTGAGAAAGAGCCAAGTTTCACTAATTTTTTTAGTGGAAAATTTAGTTTTAGGCTTTGTTTCACTAATTAATGGGATTATTTTAGGAGTGATTTTCACCAAGTTGTTTTCAATGATTTTAGCCAAAGTTATGTTTTTAGAAGTCCCCAGTTTCTTCTATATTTCTTGGCGTTCCGTTATTGAAACCGGTGTAGCTTTTGCATTTATGATTTTGATTGTCTGCTTAAGAAGTATTTGGATGATTTATCGTTATCCATTGTCGCAGCTTATGCACCAAGAAAAAATTGGTCAAATTAATTATAGTCGTTTAACGAAACGGCGGCAGTTTCTAGGTATTTTAGGACCTATTTGTTTACTGGCTGGTTATTTTATTGCGTTTGATTTTCGGAATTTAGCGACAGGTATTGTGTATAAACAATTAAATGATTCATTGGATATCTCGATTCCGATGATTATTACATTGACGCCTTTTATCATTTTGGGTCTCTGTGTGGTGGGAACGTATTTATTTTTCCGTTATACCATGTATTTTATCATTCGCTTATTTAATCATAGAAAAAAATGGTATTACCAAGATTTACGCATGATTACTTTAGGCAATGCCAAACGCTACTTATTTAAAAGTAGCAAAACACTCACTGGTTTGACCTTGTTAATTGCGACAGCCTTGAGTGGGATTGGCGTGATGGTTTTTGTGTATACGATTAGTATGCACACGGTCAACAGTGATGGCCCCGTGGACTTTTTAGTTTCACAAGAAAGCTATCCTAAATTGAAGAAAGTTCTCGATGAAGCGAAGGACACCAAAATAAAAAATGAAGTGACACTTTCTTATAAAATTACTGGAATTGAACGCAGTTTGCGAATTGGTCAAGCGCAAGAGGAACAAGAAACGATTGAAGCAGTTAATGTTTTATCCTTCTCAAATTACCGCAACTATCAAAAAATTAATCCTTATTTAAACGATTTACATTTAAAAAATGACCAAAGTGTTATCTATATGGATAGCTTTACCAATATTTTAAGTGGTATGTCTCGTTATGAATCGAAACTGCAATTTGTTGAAGGAGAGAAGGCACAACTGCAACAAGTGCTGCCTAACTATCTAGGCAATTTTTTATTGCAATATTCCTTACCAACGATTGTCGTTTCCGATACCCTTTATCAGAAAGTGACAAAAAACTCCATTCAGTATCAGATTAACGCCGTAAATGTTGACACGAAAAGCCGTGAAAAACTTTATGAAGCCGTAAATAAACAGATTGCCACAGAATGGCAAGCGCCAATTTTGTATAAGTATGAAAAAAATAACCAGCAGTTGAGTGGTTTTGCCAAACAAATGCCTAACGAAGAGGCAAAGAATACGCAAGATGATGTCACAGAAACTTGGAGGCTAAATATGAATGATCGCTACGCCTCTTTACGCTATGAACGAAAAATTAACGGCTTGACTTTATATGTCTCCATGTTTGTGGCAATTTTAGCGTTGTTTATTACGGGCAGTATTTTGATGTTACGACAACTGTTTTCAGCTGTAAGTGAGCGTCAAGATTACGTGACTTTAAAACGGATGGGTGTTTCTAGTAAAGCGATAACTAAGCAAATTTATCGACAGAATAGTTTGATTTTCTTTCCGCCGATGGTCATTGGGATTTTGCATACTACCTTTGCCATTTATTTGCTAAGCCAATTTATTAAGAGTCCAGGATATTTGTTAGTATATCTTTCTTGTGGAATCTTAATAATTGTTTATCTAATTTTTTATATTTTAACGTCTGCCATTTATGCGCGGATGATTCGACACATCCATTTTTAAAAAACTGTAAAAGCCGTTGTGAAGCGGTTTTTACAGTTTCTTTATGCGAAAAAATTATGAGAGTTCCGTTTATGAAAATCATGAAAATTTAAGAAGTGACGAAATTGTTAGTTTTTTTATTAAATTGTAAGAAATTTCAATGGACTTTGCTGAAATATAGCATAAAATAATGGATAGCGATTAACCTTAGGAGGTGAATGATAATGAAAACAACTTTTCAGAAAATTCTCAATAACGAAAGTCTTAAATTCATCGGTAAAACGTTATTTTATTCTTTCATTGTCATTGCATTAATTTATCTTTATCATTACAAGAATATCAATGGAGGAACCTTCATTTATAACGAGTTTTAAGGAGGCGGCTATATATGGAAAAAGTAATTAATATGATTCAAACGATTGATGAATGGGCACGTAAAGAACCCCAACGTCCTGTTTATTTAACCGAAGAAAAAGTCTCTACGTATGGAGAGTTAAAAGAAAAGTCAGACAATCTAGCCGCTTATTTAGCTGAGCTGAAAACGGACAAGTCAGCGATTGTCGTATACGGAGAATTAGATTTTGAAATGATTGTGAGTTTTCTAGGCGCATCGAAAGCTGGTTTTAGCTATATCCCCATTGATGCACATACACCAAAAGAACGCATTGAACTAATTCTAAACGTAGCCAAACCAACCGCAGTGATTGCTGTGCATGAATGGCCTGAATTAGCCACCGAAGTGCCAGTAATTACGGCGGAAGAATTAACAGAAATGATGATGCATGCACCCCGATATGCGCCTGCGTTGACGCCTGTCACAGGAGCAAGTAATTACTATATCATTTTCACTTCAGGGACAACTGGCGTACCAAAGGGTGTGCAAATCAGCCATGATAATTTAGTTAGCTTTACGAATTGGTTGTTGCAAGATTTTGGTTTAGAAGAAGGGGCCCGCTTTTTAGCACAGGCACCTTATTCGTTTGATTTATCGGTGATGTCTATTTATCCCGCATTGGCGTTAGGTGGCTCATTAACTCCGTTACCCAATGAAATCATTAACGATTTTAAACAATTATTTACGCGTTTGCCACAATTAACAATCGACGTCTGGGTTTCAACACCGTCCTTTATTGAATTGTGTCTAATGGAACCAAGCTTTGATGGTGAACATTTACCAGCACTGCGCACGTTTTTATTCTGTGGAGAAGAATTACCAAAACCAACGGCTGAAAAATTAGCCGCTCGTTTCCCAACTGCGCATATTTATAATACGTATGGGCCGACAGAAGCGACTGTAGCGATTAGTGCCATTGAAATCACTCAAGAAGTTTTAAAAAGTGTCCAACGTTTACCAATCGGGTATGTGAAAGAGGATACGCAAATTTATATTATGGAAGGCATGTCAAAATTACCTGCAGGTGAAATTGGTGAAATCGTCATTGCTGGACCAAGTGTTTCCAAAGGCTATCTAAATAATCCTGCGAAAACAGCTGAAACTTTTTTCCAATTAGATGGCGTACCAGCTTATCGCACAGGCGATGCTGGAAAGTTAGTCGATAACCTATTGCAGTATGAGGGACGCTTAGATTTTCAAATTAAATTGCATGGCTACCGCATTGAGTTAGAAGAAGTGGATCATCACTTAACGAATGTTTCCTACGTGAAACAAGCAGTCGTTGTGCCGAAATATCAAGGAAATAAAGTCCAACAATTAATTGCCTATGTCGTTCCGCAAGCACATGAATTTTCAAGTGATTTTCAATTAACTAAGGCAATTAAACAAGAATTAGCCACGTTGACAATGGACTATATGATTCCGCAAAAATTTGTATATGTTGAACAATTACCTTTGACAAGTAATGGCAAAATTGATCGGAAAGGGTTGATGAATGAGGTGAATGCCACATGATGAATTTTCCTCATATGATTCCCTATAATGCACCGTATTACTTTGTTCTGCTAATTGCGACCTTGTTGCCGATGATTTTAACTTTAGCCATTAAAGGGACACGTTGGCCTTGGTATCAAACGCTCGTGACACTGGTCTTTCTATATATCAGTTTTGGTGGCGAATTTTGGCAACAAGGAGTCGCTCTGATTGTATATGTTATTTATCAAACGTTACTAACGTGGGGCTATGCGGCTTATCGAAAAAATAAAAATGCAGGTTGGGTCTTTTATCTGGCTGTCTTTTTAGCTATATTACCGCTTGTTTGGGTGAAAGTTTCTCCCTTCATGACAGGCAAAACAACCTTACTTGGCTTTTTAGGGATTTCTTATTTAACCTTTAAAGCGGTCCAAGTGGTCATGGATTTACGGGATGGCGTAATGAAAGAATATCATCCGTTTCGTTACATTCAGTTTCTCTTGTTTTTCCCGACTATTTCTTCAGGACCCATCGATCGTTATCGGCGCTTTGAAAAAGATTTGAAAAACCCGCCGAGTGCGGAGAAATATTTAGACTTTTTAGAAAAAGGAATTTTTTATTTATTTCTAGGATTTTTATATAAGTTTATTATCAGTCATTATCTTGGTGGTGTCTTTTTACCACATGTGGAAAAAATGGCCTTGGCACAAGGTGGTTTATCTTGGTGGACAGTCGGCTATATGTATAATTACAGTTTGTATCTATTCTTTGATTTCGCAGGCTATAGTTTACTGGCCGTTGGCACAAGTTATTTAATGGGCTATGATACACCAATGAACTTTAACAAACCGTTCCTAAGTTGGAATATTAAAGAATTCTGGAATCGTTGGCACATGACCTTATCTTTTTGGTTCCGTGATTACATTTACATGCGCTTAATGTTTTTCTTAATGAAAAAGAAAGTCTTTAAGAGTCGGATTGTGACTTCTAATATTGGTTACTTTGCGTTGTTCTTAATCATGGGCATTTGGCATGGATTAACGTGGTTCTACATCGCTTATGGGCTCTACCATGCAACACTAATTTGTGTAACAGATGCTTGGCTACGTTTTAAGAAAAAACATAAAGACAAGATACCATCAAACAAATTTACACATGCATTTGCAGTCTTTTTAACTTTCCAAGCGGTTTGTGTCAGCTTCCTGATTTTCTCAGGATTTTTAGACAAACTATGGTTTAAATAAACAAAAATAAAAATATAAAGGGGCAATTTACAATGAACATTCAAGAAACAGTATTAAACATTTTAGAAGATATTACAGGAACAGACGAAGTTGTGAACAATCAAGACATTCAATTATTTGAAGAAGGATTATTGGACTCTTTAGCAACGGTTCAATTATTAGTAGAAATTGAAGGACAATTAGGAATCCAAGTTCCTGTATCAGACTTTGACCGTGAAGTATGGGGAACACCAAAACAAATCATTCAACAAGTGGAAGCTTTACAATAATGTCTAGAAAAAAACGACTAATCAGAATCTTAGGTCCAGTGCTTTGTTCAGCGGTCTTGGTTGCAGTGTTCTTTTTTGCACCGTTCAGAATCAATTTAACTTCCGAAAAAACGTTGAAGGAAGCATCAACGTCAATGGCACCGAACGTTTTAAAAGGCAATGTGATTAAAAACAAAGCAGTGGCTTCTGGTAAATATGTTCCTTTTTTTGGCTCTTCTGAATTAAGTCGATTTAGTGCTTTCCACCCTAGTGTGCTCTCTGAAAAGTATCAACGGAACTACCGACCGTTTTTACTAGGAGAAGCGGGCACACAGTCATTAACCCAAGCAATGGTCATTCATTCGATGGGCGATGCGATTGCCAATAAGAAAGCGGTCTTTATTTTATCTCCGCAATGGTTTGTCAAAAAGGGTGTACCTAATGATAGTTTTGGTGCACACTATTCACAATTACAAACCTATCAATGGTTAGCTAATTTAACCGAATTAACCAGCGGTGACCAATATCTAGCACAACGTTTGACCAAATTTCCAGTTGTTCAAAAAGACAAAGTCTTAATGGAAACTTTGGCAAATCTGCAGGCAGGGCAACTTCCCCAACGCTCTCAACGAGATTATTTTATAATGAATCTCCGTTTCTTGAATCGTGAAGATGAATTGTTTAGCCAAATTGGCATGGTTAGCAGAGAACCAATTGTTGAAAAAGATATGAAACAATTACCTTCTACGTATAATTTTAATGAATTAGATCAGCTAGCTGGAAAAATTGCGGCAAAAGCCATTAATAATAATAAATTTGAAATTAGTAACGGTTTTTATCGCCAACGGATTAAACCAGTTTTACCGAAATTAGCTCATTCACAAAAGAAATGGGATTACCGTTTTTCTCCAGAATATGGTGATTTCCAAGCTGCGTTAGAACAGTTAGCAGAAAAAAATGTCGATGTTTTATTTGTAATCCCACCTGTTAACAAACGTTGGTCGGACTATACGGGCTTGTCACAAGATATGCTGCAACAAGTAGCACGCAAGCTGAAATATCAACTTCAAGAGCAAGGGTTTACTAACATTGCTGACTTCTCAACATGTAGTAATGAACGCTACTTTATGGCGGACACGATTCATTTAGGTTGGCGTGGTTGGCTCGCTGTTGATCGTCAAGTAGATGAATTTATGAAACAACCTGCGTCTAAAAAGTTAGCGTATCAAATTGATGATCGTTTTTATCAGACAGATTGGCAACAACAAAATCCATTGGTCTTACCTCAATTTTAAGAAGGCAAGATGGATCAAGTACCAATTATCTGAAGCGGACTAGAAACGCTTCGTAACAATGAAAATAGCCTGTACCTGCCGTTGAATAACGAGCGTGCAGGCTGTTTTTTCGTTTACTTTTAGTGGAGAACGTTGCTCAATTTATTTTTTGTAAGTATTTTTTTAGTTCGTGGTATAATGGATAAAATTGGTTTTTGAGGGGAGTTATTTTTATGGATGCAAAAGAAGAAAAAATGTTAATTGATTTAACAAGTGCTAAAGGGATTGCTGGGAATGAAGACGAAGTACGTTCGTTATTTAAAAAGTATGCAGCACCGTATGCGGATAAATTTTTATATGATGGCCTTGGCAGTATTATTGCAAAAAATGTTGGTGATAAAGAAGGACCAAAAGTCTACATTTCTGGGCATATGGATGAAGTCGGTTTCATGGTTACCCAAATCACAGAAAAAGGCTTTTTAAAATTTCAAACCGTTGGCGGTTGGTGGGGGCAAGTGATGTTGGCCCAACAAGTTCAGATTAAAACCACGACTGGTAAGGTTTACCATGGTGTCATTGGGTCTAAACCACCGCATGTGTTAACAGCGGAAGTTCGTAACAAACCCTATGAGATTGCAGATATGTTTATTGATATTGGTGCAAGTAGCGATCAACAAGTTGCAGAATGGGGGATTCATCCAGGGGATATGGTGACACCATATATTGACTATCGTCGCATGAATGATACAAAATTTTTATTGGCAAAAGCGTGGGATAACCGAATTGGTACGGCCGTTTCATTAAAAGTTTTAGAAAATTTAGCGACAGAAGGGCACCCCAATATTTTATTTGCAGGCAGTGATGTGCAAGAAGAAGTCGGGCTACGCGGTGCGCAAACAAGTACGCATCTTGTGAATCCAGACATAGCGTTTGCTTTAGACACAGGAACAGCTGGTGACACACCAGGAATGACACCTAAAGAAGCCGACTCTGTTTTAGGTGAAGGGCCACAAATTTTGATTTATGATGCATCAATGATTCCGCATAAAAAATTACGTGATTTTGTTATTCAAGTGGCGGAAGAAAATAACATTCCCTTCCAATATACAGTAATTACAGGGGGAGGTACGGATGCTGGTCGCATGCATTTAACGCGCAACGGGATTCCATCATTAGCCATCACGGTGCCTGTTAGATATCTGCATTCACATACCTCAGTTATTCATGAAGATGATTATTTCAACACAGTCAAATTAGTCACAGAAGTGGTGAAACGTCTAGATAAAGAAACAGTCGCTAAATTGACTAGTTATTAGTTTCAGAAAGGATGGAATGAATGAAAAGTTTAGTAACAAATTCACAACATCGTGCCAATGCTCGCAGAGCCCTTGATGGGCAATGGGGGATCATGGCTTGGTTAACTTTCTTAGGAGTGGTTTTACAGAGCTTCTTAACATCGATTGTGCAAAATTTATTTTCTGGTGAAAATCAAGTTTTTCAAAGTAGTTTTGCCGCAGTATTACTGCAAATTTTTGTTTTATTCGCGTTAAGTTATGCGCTATATTACGCAGCCTTGAAGGTGTTGCGTGGTGAAAAGGTGCGGGTCAATATTTTAATGAGTGTTTTTCAAGGAAAATATTATGGTCCGCTATTTGTGGTCAACCTACTTCAAAAAGTACTTGAACGTGTAATTGGTTTGTTATTTTTGTTACCAATTTTATTTGGGGCAGGGACAACCTTGTATTTCAAATTGATGTTTAATACAGTTACACCAGAGGAAATTCAGACCTTTTTCTTAAATGATTTTTCCTTTTTCCTAGCGTTTGGCGTTGCCTCTATCTTAATCTTTTTAATTGGCTTATTTGTGAGTGGCGTTTTTCAATTTGCTGTGTGGCTACGTTTTGATAATCCAGAACTGCCAATTATGATGGCATTGAAACAGGCGTTATATTTAATGAAAAATCGTTTTTGGCAATATTTATGTTTACAATTTTCTTTTATTGGTTGGTATATTGTGGGCTTTTTAGCTATTGGTATCGGTCTATTATGGGTGATTCCTTATAACTATGTAGCGTTAGCTAGTTTTTATCAAACTGCCTTAGAAGAAAAAGGTTTAGCCGAAGAATAAAAAAGAAGCTTGAATCCTTCGTTATCTCAACAAAGGGTTCAGGTTTTTTCTTTGGTCTTTTTGTGAAAATTTAAGCGTTTTAACCTCGTTTTTCCGTTATTTTATGGTAACATGGAAGTATCGTATTGAAGGAGGTTGTCCACACATGAAATTGACTGTCTTAGGCTGTTTAGGTGCTTATCCATACAAAGGAGAAGGAACGAGTTCCTATTTGTTAGAATCTGAAGGCTTTCATTTGCTTATTGATGCAGGCAGTACGACATTAGTGCGTTTAGAAAACTATCTAGATCCATTGAAATTAGATGCTGTCATTCTGTCGCATTACCATCATGACCATATCGCAGATTTAGGTGTTTTACAATATTATCGTCAGCTTTATCCAACGCTGGAACCGACGCCTATTTTGCCAATATATGGCCATACACAAGATCAAATGCATTTCAAAGAACTAACGCTTCCTAACGTTTCCGAAGGGAAAGAGTATTTTGAAGCAGAAGAGTTGGCAGTAGGACCATTTTTAATTACTTTCATGGAAACGATTCATCCTGTCACTTGTTACGCGATGCGGATTGTTGAAAAAGCGACTGGCAAAGTCTTTGTCTTTACAGGAGACTCTGGTTACTTAGCAAGTTTTGAAGACTTTGCAAAAGACGCTGATTTATTCTTAGCGGATACGTACTTATTTGAAGGTAATGAACGACATCATGCACATTTTACGTCAAGAGAAGCGGGTGAAATTGCCAAAGCAGCACAAGTCAAACAATTGATGTTGACCCATTTACCACAACATGGGTCATTGGAACAACTACGTGAAGAAGCGCAAAACTATGCTGGAACGGAAATTCCAGTGACATTAGCCCAACCAGATTTAACAGTTGAGATTTAAAAAAGTAACTATACCAAGGGAGAGAACCGATTGTGATTTTTGTACCGAATGAAAATAATGACCCACGAGTGAACTTAGCAATTGAAACATATTTGTTAACAGAAATGCCTTTAGATGAGCCCATTCTTTTATTTTACATTAACGAGCCGTCAATCATTATTGGCCGTAACCAAAATACAATTGAAGAAATTAACAAAGAATATGTAGATGAGCACGGCATTCATGTTGTTCGTCGCTTAAGTGGCGGCGGCGCCGTTTATCATGATCATGGTAATTTGAATTTTAGTTTTATTATGCCAGATGACGGCAACTCTTTCCGTGATTTTGCGAAAGTTACCCAACCAATTATTCAAGCATTGCACGACTTAGGCGTTGAAGGTGCCGAATTAAAAGGGCGCAATGACCTAGTGATTAATGATATGAAGTTTTCAGGAAATGCGATGTACGCTACCAACGGCCGCATGTTTGCACATGGAACCTTAATGTTTGATAGTGATATTGATGAAGTTGTAAATACATTGAAAGTACGGAAAGATAAAATCGAATCTAAAGGTATCAAGTCTGTTCGTTCACGGGTAACAAACATTAAACCATTTTTATCTGAAGATAAACAAGAGATGACAACGGAAGAATTCCGCCAAGAAATTCTTTTGAAAATTTTCGGCGTAGATTCGATCGACCAAGTTAAAACGTATGAATTAACTGATCAAGACTGGGCGGCTATTAACAAAATTTCAGAGCAATACTATCGCAATTGGGATTGGAATTATGGAAAATCACCTGCATTTAACTTAGAACGTCGTCATCGTTTCCCAATTGGTTCAATTGAAATGAAAATGAATGTGGCGGATGGTGCCATTCAAGAAATTAAAATCTTTGGGGACTTCTTTGGGCTTGGTGAAATTAAAGATGTTGAAGATATTTTAACCGGCGTGAAATATGATAAAGCTTCTTTAGAAGAAGCCATTGATCAAATTGACGTTAAAAAATACTTTGGCAATATCGAAAAAGAAGATTTGCTTGGGTTAATTTATTAAAAAAAAAGACAGCCGTTTCAAACGGTTGTCTTTTTTCTAGCTAAAAATAATTTTTAGCTTTTAGAAAGGTAGTGCTATGTGCAAAATCGTCGAAACGATTTTTATCAGGGAACTATCAAATAGCTCGCCTGCATATGTACTTGAACCAAGTCAAGTCCGGGAATTTGGTTATGTGCTTCACTATAAATCACTATCTGTAAAGAGTATACAAGATTTCCTTTCTTTTGTGATATCAAATTTTTACAGACAAAGTAGTAAAATTTGACGTTTCTTATTTTGGCAAGGTTACAGGCTTGTTTTGGGGCTTGAAATAGCAAGAATTAATAGTGATTTAAGGGAAAATATTAACATATGTAGAAATATTTTTATAAGAAATAACGAGAAAAAATCAATAGGTATGTTCTTGAGGGCTACTTTTTGACGTTTTCTGAATAAAACTTAATAAAAAATAGCAGAAACAAAGAAAAAATGTGCTTACAAGAAGTAATCCGCACTTAGCTAGGAAGTTAAGAATGTGCATGTTATTTTCAAACAAATACTAAGAATCCTATTTCAATCCTTTACAGAGGAACAAGGACTTCGTATAATAAAGGGACGAAAAGGAGCGAAAGTGATGAGAAACGAAATGATGCATCGACCAGTCGTTAAACCAGAATTGGTTGAGTATATGCGTACAAAACAAAAGAAACTTCCCGGAGAATTAGGTGCCGTGGAGGCAGAAGCCAATGAAGCAGGGGTACCGATTATTCCACACGAAACAGTAGTTTTTCTACAATTTTTGCTAGGACAACTAAAGCCCAAAAATATTTTAGAAATCGGGGCAGCAATTGGTTTTTCTTCAAGCTTGATGGCCCAATTTGTCGGTGAAGATGGTCACGTGACCACGATTGATCGTTTTGACGTAATGATAAAAAAAGCGAAGAAAACCTACCAACGCCTAGACTTAGAAGAAAAGGTCACTCTTTTAGAAGGACAAGCAGCTGAGATTCTACCAACGTTGGAAGGACCTTATGACTTTATTTTTATGGATAGTGCCAAATCAAAATACATTGAATTTTTACCTGAATGTTTACGGTTGCTACCAGTTGGCGGCGTTTTGATGGTGGATGATGTATTTCAAGCTGGGACAATTTTAGACCCTGCTGAGGAAGTACCGAAAAAAAATCGAGCGATTCATCGTAAATTAAACCAATTTTTAGATGTAGTCATGGCGCACCCTGATTTAACTTCTACTTTAGTTCCTCTTGGTGATGGAGTTATTTTAATTACCAAAGAGAAAGAAACGATTATTTTAGATAGTTAAAGAATGTCTTCACAAAAAGAAAGCGAATCATTAAAAAGCAAGTTCTTTTAATGATTCGCTTTCTTTTTTATGTTATTTAAAAAGTTATCTCGCTATTTCTAATTGAGAATGATAATCGTAAAATTCTCAATATGACAGTATTATGCGTTAATAGAACCTCGTTTGTTTATAATTATTCTATTGACGGAATAATTATAAACTGTTATCCTTAAAGAGTAAAAAAACAGAGGAGGAACGACAATGAATTTAATTAATCAAAAACTTTTTGACTTTGAATGTGATGCCTATCACGATGGTGAATTTACACGAGTATCAACAGAAGATATTTTAGGAAAATGGAGTATTTTCTTCTTTTATCCAGCTGATTTTTCTTTCGTGTGTCCTACGGAATTAGGGGATATGCAAGAGCATTATGCGCATTTACAGGAATTAAATTGTGAGGTTTACTCTGTTTCAGAAGATAGTCATTATGTGCATAAAGCATGGGCTGACGCTACAGAAACGATTGGAAAAATTAAATATCCAATGTTAGCCGATCCCAACGGTCAACTTGCTCGTTTCTTTGGCGTTTTAGATGAAGCTTCTGGAATGGCTTACCGTGCTTCATTTATTGTGAGTCCAGAAGGGGACATCAAATCTTATGAAATCAACGACATGGGTATTGGTCGTAATGCTGAAGAACTTGTTCGTAAATTAGAAGCTTCTCAATTTGTAGCAGAACATGGTGATAAAGTTTGTCCAGCCAATTGGCAACCAGGAGAAGAAACAATTGCACCAAGCTTAGATTTAGTTGGTAAAATTTAAATTCGCTTTGTAAATAGAGGTCAAAGAGTTGGATAAAACAGAGAAAATGTTTTGTTCAGCTCTTTTTCTGAAACACAGAAGAAAGAGGAGAAGCAAGTGACAGAAGAAATCTACGATTTGATTATTATTGGTGGCGGATCAGCTGCTTTATCTGCAGGTATCTATGCAGGTCGCGCAATGATGGATACCTTAATTATTGAAAAAGACAAAATTGGCGGACAGGTAACGACGACTTCTGAAATTGTGAACTATCCAGCGATTCGTCACACAACAGGTCCAGAACTAATGGAAGAAATGCGCATTCAAGCACAAGACTTCGGTGTAGCTTTTACAAACGACGAGATTATTGATGTTGATTTTAGTCAAACGATAAAAACTGTTCAATCAGCGAGTCAAACCTATCAAGCATATGCAGTATTGATTGCGACAGGGGCCTCTGCTCGTAAAATTGGTTTCCCTGGTGAAAGTGAATTTACAGGACGCGGCGTGGCCTATTGTTCTACTTGTGATGGGGAGTTTTTCCAAGGCCTAGATATTTTTGTGATTGGTGGCGGTTATGCAGCAGCGGAAGAGGCCGTTTATTTGACACGTTACGGTAAATCAGTAACGATGATTATCCGAGAACCCGATTTTACATGTGCAAAATTAACTGCGGAGGCGGCTAAAAATCACCCGAAAATTAAGATTGTTTATAACACAGAAGTGAAAGAAATTACGGGAGATGATTTTGTCCGAAAAGCTGTGTTTGTCAATAACCAGACGGGAGAAGAAACGGTTTATGAAGCACCAAAAGACAGTACATTTGGTCTGTTTGTTTTTGCTGGAAATAAACCAAGTACAGAAATTTTTGAAGGAAAAATTGCCTTAGACCGTGGGTATGTGCCAACAACTGAGAATATGGAAACCAATATCCCTGGCGTTTATGCAGCAGGAGATTTACGAATAAAAGAATTACGTCAAATTGTGACGGCGGTTGCAGACGGTGCAATTGCCGCCACTCATGCGCAACGTTACGTGACAGAACAAAAAACACAGGCGGGCCAACCGATTGTAACGAAGCGAATGACTGAACGATTAGCTAATCAATCTGCCCCTGAAACAAACAGTCAGCAATCAAAAGAAAAACAGCCAGCGAAAGTTACTGGTAAGCATCAGTGGTTCCCAGAAAGTATGCGCCAACAATTAAGCGGTATTTTCGCTAAACTAACCAAAAAAGTGACATTGCTTCAGTTTTTGGATGCAAGTGATGAAAAATCATTGGAACTTCAATCATTCTTAACAGAATTTGCAAGTCTGGATCAGAAGATTACTTTAGAAACGATTTTGAAAGATACTGAGCCAGCCAAAGAATTGCTGTATGGGATTGAAAAAATGCCTAGCGTTGTGCTCTTAGATGCGGCAGGAAACTATACAGGAATTAAATTTAGTGGTATTCCTAGTGGTCATGAAGTAAACTCGTTGGTTTTGGCGGTTTATAATGTCGGCAGCGAGGGGCAGCCGTTAGAAGCAAGTCTGCAAAAGAACATACTTGCATTGCCAAAAAGAAAAATAGAAATTTTTGTTTCACTAACATGTCATTTCTGTCCCGATGTCGTGGCCGCTTGCCAACATATTGCATCAATTAATCCTCATGTGGAAGCAGAAATGGTGGACATTAGTCTGTTTCCAGAGTTGAAAAAAGAAAAGAAAATTATGAGCGTTCCAGCAATGCTAATTGATGGCGAACAAATGATTTTTGGTTCAAAAACAATGACCGAAATTATTGAAGCCTTGGCTTAAAAGAGGCGGAAAAAGTAATTAGCCTAAAGAACCTAAGTCATTCAAAAAAGTGAGAAATACGTCGAGATGACGTATTTCTCACTTTTTTCGCATAGTTAGTCAAGTATCTCTTTTGATTAGGCGATTGAGTTTCCTAAAAAGAATTAAAAAGACACAGCAGCAAATGAACAATAGGCTTCCTGTTAGTGGTAAAAAGATACCTTGCATGTAGCTATCGATATGCATTAAACCAGGTACCTCGCTGAAAAAATCATGGATAAACTGTTGAATGAGCTTATTGGCTAGAAAAGCAGCTAAAGGCAAAATAAAAATCAAATAATAGAGGGGTTGTAAGGCATAGCTAATTAAAATTTGTAATTTTGTCGTACCTAAAAGAGCTAAGATCAGTAAGTCGTTTTTTTGCTCTAAAAAAGTTAGGAAGAAAGTTCGGCAAATATAACTAATCAGGAAGAAAAAGAGTGTTCCAGCGCTGATTCCAGCCAAACCTCTGAAAATTTTCAAGGGAGGAATCACTGCATAATTATCAAGAAGAATCATTTGTGAAAGCCATCGAGAAAACAACAAAGTCAATAATAGAGCAGAAAAAGTCAGAAAACTAATAATAAAGATAAGAATCAACGTACTAAATTGGTTTTTTGAGCGCCACGCATTTTTGAGAGAGTCTGTGAATAAGTAAAGAATCGAATACATCATCGCGTCCTTTCTGAAAAATTTTTGGTTTAGCGGAAAAGTTATGTAAAAGAAAAGACGTTATCTCCTGCCAACTAGCCACTGAAAGAGATAACGCCCTTGCTGGAAACAAGAACTGGATTATTTCACCAATACTAATTTTTTTAAAGGTTCAACCCCAAATCGTTGTTCTTGCTGTAAAAGAATTTCGGCACAAGCTCGGCTATCTTCTAAAGCATCATGATGATTATTTAAAGTGATATTGAGGTTTTCACAAACGGTATTTAATTTATGATTAGGAAATTCAGGAAACAGTTTGCGACTCGTTTTGACTGTACATAAAGAAAGGTAATTAGGTTGTTCTAAGCCATAGTAATCTAAACAGCCAGCCAAAACACTACAATCGAAACTTGCATTGTGAGCGACCACTAACCGATTTGGTTGAAAACAATGCTGAATTTGTTGCCATACTTCAGGGAATTTGGGCGCATTGACAACATCTGATTCATGAATGCCGTGAATTTGCGTATTTCGCCAGAAAAAAGGTGTTTCTGGTTTGATTAACGTGTAAAATTCATCCACAATCCGACTATTTTCTACTTTAACAATTGCAATGGAACAGGCACTATGTTTATCATAACTAGCTGTTTCAAAGTCAAAAGCGTAAAAGTTCATTAAAAAAAACTCCTTTCAACGCGTTGAGTAACACTTAAAAATCAAGTACAACTTCCACTGGACAATGATCACTACCAAGAATATCTGTATGGATTTTAGCACTGACTAAACGTTCATTCAAGGATTCTGACACAACGAAATAGTCAATCCGCCATCCTGCGTTATTTTTTCGTGCGTTAAAGCGATAACTCCACCATGAGTAGATGCCTTCAGCTTCTGGATAAAAATAACGGAATGTATCAGTGAAGCCACTGTCTAACAACTCAGTAAATTTTTGCCGTTCTTCAGGCGTGAACCCCGCATTTTTTTGATTGGTTTTCCAATTTTTTAAATCAATCTTTTGATGAGCTACGTTTAAATCACCGCAAAGAATTACGGGTTTTTCTTGATTTAATTCGTTTAAATAGGCACGAAACGCATCTTCCCATGTCATTCGATAAGCTAAACGCTTTAGTTCAGCTTGTGAGTTTGGTGTGTAGCAAGTGACCATGAAAAATTCTGGATATTCTAAAGTGATCACGCGGCCTTCTTGATCGTGAGTCTCGATACCTAAGCCATAGCGAACACTTAACGCTTCTTCTTTAGCGAAAATTGCTGTGCCAGAATAGCCTTTTTTTTCGGCGTAATTCCAATACTGATGATAGCCAGGAAGTTCTAAATCAATTTGCCCAGCCTGTAATTTTGTTTCTTGTAAACAGAAAAAATCTGCATCTAATTCATTAAAAACATCCATAAAATTCTTTTTAACAACCGCTCGTAAGCCGTTGACATTCCAAGAAATACATTTCATTGTTGAAACTCCTTTCAAATAAGAAACGCTTTTGCTCGTTTCAGTGCAAACCAGAACCAAAGAAAAGGTCGCTTGGTGCTTTCTTCTATTCTAATACTTTTTAAAGAAGTTTTAAATACTTGAAAAGAAAAAGAGAAAATGACTGATTTTTGGAAAGAAGTAGTCTATGATAAAATAGTAAAAAGAGCAGAAATGAGGACAAACGAATGAAAATTGGAGTCATTGGTTTAGGAAACATTGCACAAAAAGCGTATTTGCCAACTTATAGTGAATGCCGTCACTTGGCAGAGTTTGTATTAGCAACTAGGAACCCAGAAACACGACAAAAAATCGCTGATCAGTATGGCTTTACAGAAACCGTTGAGACCGTAGAAGAATTGATTGAAGCGAAGATTGATGCTTGTTTTGTCCATGTAGCCACAAAAGTGCATGGTGCAGTCGTTCGCCAATTATTACAGGCTGGTATTCACGTCTTTGTGGACAAACCTTTAAGTGAAGAGCTTGCTGAAGTCAAAGAATTACAAGCATTGGCAGCAGCCAAAAATCTGCGCCTGATGGTTGGCTTCAATCGTCGTTTTGCCCCTTATACGGAAGTATTGAAAAATATTCCTGAAAAACAAACTATTTTTATTAAAAAGAACCGCATCAATACAACGAGAGAAACAAGTTTTATGATGTATGATTTATTTTTACATGTCGTTGATACCGCAGTTTATTTAGCGGAAGGACCGCTCCACGTGGTGCAGTCAAAATTAGTGGAAGAAAACGGTTATTTAAAACGAGCAATTTTACAATTAGAAACCGAACAGACAACGATTGTTTGTTCCATGGATTTACACTCTGGGGCCAATACAGAAACTTTTGAAGTCACCAGCCCCACAGGTACTTATCGCTTGGAAAATTTAACGCATTTGACCATCCAAACAGAAGAAGAATACCAAGTAAAAGAGATGGGGGATTGGACGCCGACATTGGAAAAAAGAGGTTTTTACCAAATGGTTACTGCTTTCATTCAGGCCGTTCAAAAACCGCAAGAGCAAGAGTTAAAGCAAGAAAAAGTCTATGAAAGTCATGCGTTATGTGAAGAAATGCTACGCCAACAACAACGGCATGTTCTTTAAAGAGGACTAGCAACTTTCTTTCTATCATGCTAGAATAAGACAGATATTTTGAAAAGAAAGGACTAACTTTCGTGAACACTAAAGCTATGTTAGAAACATTAAACGAAATTACTTTATTAGTAGATGAACCATTAAAAAACGTAACCTTTACCAAAACAGGCGGCCCAGCTGATGTGTTGGCCTTACCCAAAACAAAAAAAGAAGTCGAAGAGATTGTGGCGTATTGCCGAGAACAAGGACTTTCATGGTTAGTATTAGGCAATGCTAGCAACTTGATTGTTCGTGATGGCGGTATTCGCGATGTCGTGATTATGCTAACAGAAATGAAAGAAATCAAAGTAGCCGGTACCACCATGATTGTGGATGCTGGTGCCAAGCTGATTGATACAACCTACGAAGCCTTAGCAGCTGACTTAACTGGTTTTGAATTTGCTTGTGGCATTCCGGGAAGTGTCGGTGGTGCTGTTTATATGAATGCTGGAGCATACGGCGGGGAAATTAAAGATGTTTTCCAATCTGCAGAAGTGCTGTTGGCAGATGGAACTATCCAAACAATGACGAAAGAAGACCTGAATTTCCGTTATCGTCATAGTGAAATTCAAGAATTACATTGTATTGTCTTGCAAGCAACGTTTGCTTTAGAAAAAGGAAACCATGCAGAAATTAAAGCCCAAATGGATGAATTAACGGAACTTCGTGAACTGAAGCAACCGCTAGAGTATCCCTCTTGTGGCAGTGTCTTTAAACGCCCTGTTGGTCATTTTACAGGGAAATTAATCCAAGACGCTGGCTTACAAGGCTTGAAATGGGGCGGTGCTCAAATTTCCGAAAAGCATGCGGGATTTATTGTTAACATCGATCATGCAACCGCAACAGATTATGTGGAATTAATTGCACATATCCAAGAAGTGATTAAAGAAAAATTTGATGTTGAATTGCAAACGGAAGTTCGAATTATTGGTGAAGAAGTCTAAAAAATAAGCTAGGGAGGCAAGTCATTTTGACTTGCCTCCCTAGCTTTAAATCCTAAGATAAAGGTCGTAAATTTTACTCGTCTTCTAAATTTTCCAATTCTACAACTTTAAAGTTTTTCCGCTCTAAATGTTCTACAATGGCTGTACACGTTTCGGCAGTTGTGCCGGCTGGTAAAGTAATAAGTGTGCGACGAACAAATTCTTCACTATCAACATCCAATGTAATACAGCTGGCGATGCTGCTATATTTGGCAATGATTTTTGAAATGGCTGCTAAGTCGCCTTGTTGACCAACTGAAGCAATTGTTAAAACGTAGCTCCCTTGTTTTACATTCCAAGATTGCGCTAAAATATTTAATAAGGTGCTGTGTGTTAAAATGCCGTAAAAATAATTATTTTCATCTAAAACAGCAATGTAAGGTAGTTCTTTAATAGTAAAAAATACCTTGAAAAATGAAGTGTTGACATAAATAAATTTTGTGGCATTTTTTAACAAATAGGTAACAGGTAAACTCATATCGCCACCGTTTGCTTTGTGGCGGTAAATATGCATTTTATAGATATTTCCTCGGAAAATTTTTCCAGATTCGTCTAAAATTGGGACACAACGGTAACCTGAGTCTTCTAAAATAGAAAGAGCTTCTTCTAGAGTACAAGATTCATTGACTGTTGTTAAATTATCTTTTTTAATAACTACAGATTTTAATAACATAAACAGGCCTCCTAAGGGTTCATTTTTAATAAATTTATCATATCATAACTTAGCAGAAAACAATAGCTGAGACCTCAGAATAAAAGCAATTTTGTTAAAATAAATAGAAAATAAAGAAAAATCAGATATTTTATAAAAGAAATCAAGCACGTATTCGCGATAATGGTAAAAAATTACGTAAGAATCGGCACGGCGCTTCTTTAAAAAGTAAATTAAACTTTGACAACTTTTTCGAATAATGGTACTGTTAAGAAGTAAATTTGTGAATAGAGGAGGTCGAAGAACATGGCAACAAAGAAAGCAGCTCTTGCTTGTTCCGTTTGTGGCTCTCGCAACTATTCTAAATCCGTTAGTGAAGGTAAACGTGGCGAACGCTTAGAAATCAATAAATTCTGTAAATATTGTAATCAATACACGTTACATAAAGAAACGAAATAGATTTAGAGGAGGGTATCAACATGAAATTTTTCCGCAGCGTTGCTGATGAGATGAAGCAAGTAACTTGGCCAACAAAAAAACAATTGCGTAAAGATACATTAGTTGTAATTGAAACATCTATTTTATTTGCAGCATTGTTCTTTATCATGGATACTGTTATCCAAACGGCATTTGGCTGGATTTTAAAATAATTAATTCTAGTATTTCCCGACGAGGGGTGCTATAATAGTATTCGAGAAAAAGCTTCGGGAAACTGAGCTTTTTTTATTTGCTCGAAAAAAATAAACTAAAACATTTAAAGGAGCCGAATCAGTAATGGAAACTTTTGAAAGAAATTGGTACGTATTGCACACCTATTCAGGCTATGAAAATAAAGTAAAAGCAAACATTGAATCACGTGCACAAAGCATGGGGATGGGCGATTATATTTTTCGTGTCGTTGTACCAGAAGAAACAGAAAAAGAAGTCAAAAATGGTAAAGAAAAAGAAATCGTTCATAAAACTTTCCCTGGTTATGTGTTAGTGGAAATGATTATGACCGATGATTCTTGGTATATTGTTCGTAACACGCCAGGCGTAACTGGTTTTGTAGGCTCACATGGTGCTGGTAGTAAACCCGCTCCTTTATTACAAGAAGAAATTAACCACATTTTACGTTCAATTGGCATGAGCACCCGTCAATCAGACTTAGAAGTAGCGCTAGGCGATACAGTGAAAATTATCGAAGGTGCCTTTTCTGGTCTTGAAGGTGTTGTGACAGAAATCGATGAAGAAAAACAAAAATTAAAAGTAAACATCGATATGTTTGGTCGTGAAACAAGTACAGAATTAGACTTTGAACAAGTCGATAACATTGATTAATAAACAAGCTGACAAACTATTGTTCAGCTGATTGATACAGATTGTAGGGTCTGGAAAAGCAGTCAACTGACTTCTTTTCCAAGCCCTTTTTTATTTCATCGCAGAAAGGAATGAAAAAATGAAACAGGCCAAAAAATATCGTTATTTTTCTTTGCTAATGGGTCTTGTTCTATTATTAAGTGCTTGCCAAATTGGAGCAACCACGAAGAATGACAACCAAGCCCCCACAAAAGAAGCAACCGTTGAGTTAAACCGCACAACAACACCAACGCTTTTTTTTCATGGTTACGCGGGAACTAAAAATTCGTTTGGCTCGTTACTTCATCGCTTGGAGAAACAAGGTGCCACAACTCAAGAGTTAGTGCTACTCGTTAAACCTGATGGGACCGTGGTTAAAGAGCGAGGAGCTTTAAGTGGCAAAGCGACGAATCCCAGTGTTCAAGTTCTATTTGAAGATAATAAAAACAATGAATGGAATCAAACAGAATGGATAAAAAACACATTACTCTATTTACAAAAAAATTATCAAGTGAACAAAGCCAATATTGTCGGGCACTCTATGGGTGGTGTTAGTGGTTTACGTTATTTAGGAACCTATGGGCAAGACGCATCGTTACCTAAAATTGAAAAATTCGTCAGCATTGGAGCACCTTTCAATGATTTTATTGATACGAGTCAACAGCAAACCATCGAAACGGAACTAGAAAACGGCCCCACAGAAAAAAGTAGCCGCTATTTGGATTATCAAGAGATGATCAATGTTGTTCCAGAAAAACTGCCCATTTTATTAATTGGTGGTCAATTAAGTGCAACAGATTTAAGTGATGGAACGGTACCGTTATCTAGTGCCTTAGCAGTCAACGCCTTGCTAAGACAGCGAGGAACTCAAGTCACTAGCCAGATTATTAAAGGAGAAAATGCACAACATAGCCAATTACATGAAAATCCTGAAGTAGATCAATTGCTAATTGAATTTCTATGGCCGAGTAAAAAATAGCAAAAAGGCACATGTTCCATAAAAAATGGAACATGTGCCTTTTTCTATACTTTGGCTAGCGAAATAGCTTTTTTCAGCTATAATAAATAAAATTATTTATTTTTAGGAGATATTGGAATGGAATCCTCATGATTTAAATAAGCACAAATCAAGGCTTCAAAGATGATTAATGTTTGGCCAAAAAACATTTGTGGCTGAGCGACACTTGTTGAAAACGGGCTGTAAGAGTCAGTTGAAAAAACGAGATCTGCCAGTCGACCAAGAGTTGAATTTTTGGCACCAACAAAAGAAATGATAGGATGTTTTTTCTCTTTCGCAAGCAGAGCTGTTTCTTTTAAGTATTTTTCTTCACCAGAATGTGAAAGGATGATAAAAAGAAAATTCTGATTATTTTGACTATTTATCGAATGAGTATGGGCTGTTGTGATACTGGGGATGCCATGAAAATTGAAAACTTCACTAATGTAAGCCGCCAAATGTCGTGAAAAGTCATGACCTAAAATAACAAATAAATGACTCTTGTGTTTGGCAAGCAGTCGACAAAACTCGTTGGTTGTTTCAAATGAAGGTGCTGTTTCAAAAGGGATTGGCTGAGAAAAATGGGCTTCTTTTAATTTGTAAATAAGTTCATTATAACCTGATAAATTTAATTTTTTGGCTAAACGAATGATGGAACTAGGCGAAGAAAAGCAGTGTTTGGCAACTTCTCGAATACTCAAATCGGCCGCGTTCGTACTTTGTTGATCCAAATAATACAAAATCTGACTTTCTGTTTTTGTTAAATGATACGTTTCTTTTAAGTAATCTAAGTTCATGAGCAAACCTCCTTTATCAGATTATAAATAATTTTGTGGGAAAAAGGTATCAAAAAATAAAAAATGAGGTGTTTTTATGAAAAGGGCAACAAAGCAAAGGCTGTCTTTGGCAGCAATCATGGTTCTACTTCTCTCGGGCTGTGGAAGTGTTGGGAAAGAAACCAAAAAGCAAGAACAACAGGTATTACGGGTCGGGATTGATTCGGAATTATCAACGGCAGACGTGTCGTTGGCAATGGATAATACAGCAGCAGATGTAATGAGTCAAGTAGGGGAGGGACTTTTCTCCTTTGACGAAAAAGGAGAAGCTAAACCAGCATTGGCAACTGAAAAAGTACAGCCCTCCAATGATGGTTTAAGCTATACTTTTACGATTCGAAAAGATGCAAAATGGAGTAACGGCGAGCCAATCACAGCCAATGATTTTGAATACTCTTGGAAGCGCACAGTGGACCCAAAAACAGCTTCCCCGCAAGCGTATTACTTTGAAGGGCTAAAAAATTATCGTGCTATTGTTGACGGTGGCAAATCTAAAGAAGAGTTAGGGGTAACAGCCATTGATGACCATACCTTGGAAGTAGAGCTAAGCTATCCTATGAGTTATTTTCAACAATTATTGGCGGTACCAGCTTTTTATCCTTTAAATGAAGCATTTGTCGAAAAAACGGGCAAAAACTATGGTACATCAGCTGAGTCAACACTTTACAATGGCGCCTTCACATTAGAAGGTTGGGATGGCACGAATAATACTTGGTCCTATGTGAAGAATAAAAATTATTGGGATCAAGCGAATGTTTCATTGGATAAGGTGGATGTCCAAGTAGTTAAAGAAGTCAATACTGGGAAAAATCTTTTCGAAGGGAAAGAATTAGATGTTGTAAAAATTTCTGGAGAAATTGTTGCACAAGAACAAGGCAATGCAGCTTTGAAAATTCGTGAAATTCCTGGAACGTATTATATCCAATTAAATACGCAAAAAGATCTTTTGGCAAATAAGAATGCACGTCGAGCAATAGCATTATCATTAAATTCTGAACGTTTAGCTAAAAATGTTTTAAATGATGGCTCAAAAAAAGCACTTGGCTTCGTGCCAACAGGTTTCACTAATCAAGAAACGCAAAAAGATTTTGCAGAGGAATTAGGAGATTTAAATCCTAGTGAACCAGAAAAAGCGAAAGAGTTATGGCAAACAGCTAAAAAAGAATTAGGAATTGAAAAAGCGGAGCTAACCATTTTAAGTTCGGATACAGAAAATGCAAAAAAAATCAGTGAGTATGTTCAAGGAGCTTTAGCAGATAATTTAGAAAATTTAACAGTCAATGTTTCGCCAGTTCCTTTTAATAATCGTTTAGAAAAAAGTCGCAGCGGAGATTTCGACATTGTGGTTGGTGGCTGGACGCCAGTATATGCTGATCCAATCGATTTCTTAAACTTATTGCAATCAAAAAATTCCAATAATTTTGGTAAATGGTCTAATAAGACCTTTGATCAGTTGCTTCAAGAAGCAAACGTAACTTATGCAAATAAATATGAAGAACGTTGGAAAACATTACAAAAAGCGGATCAATTGGTTGCGGAAGAAGCCCCCCTAGTTCCTCTTTATCAATTAACAGAAGCACGCTTAGTGGCCGATTCTGTCCAAAATTTAGTCTATGGTCCATTAGGTTCAGGCTATTACAAATCAGTCTCTATCAGTGACAAGTAAAGGTTGGGAAAAAATGAAAAAAAGTCAAGCTGTTCAATTAATTCAGGAACTTTCAAATGCTAATGGTGTTTCAGGCTTTGAAACAGAAGTCGTTAGAATCCTTCAACATGCAACTGCGGATTTTACTATTCAACGGCTAGATGCCATTAAAAATTTATATCTTGAGAAGAAAAATAATCTAAGTGAAGGTCCAGTTGTGCTTTTTGATGCCCATAGTGACGAAGTGGGTTTTATGATTCAAGCAATTAAAGAAAACGGCTTGTTGCGTTTTCTTCCGTTAGGTGGCTGGGTCCCAAATACGATTTCTGCACAAAAAGTTCGGATTCGTAACCGGGAAGGTACCTATCTGCCAGGCGTAGTTACTAGTCGGCCCCCTCATTTTATGACACCAGAGGAACGACAGCGGCCATTAACCATTGCTGATTTGACGATCGACATTGGTGCTACCTCAAAAGAAGAAGTAATTGAAACGTACAAAATCGATCTTGGTGCACCGGTCATTCCAGATGTGACGTGTTGTTACAACGAACAGACAGATCTTTTTTTAGGAAAAGCTTTTGATTGTCGCATTGGCTGTGCTTGCTTAGTGGATGTCATGGAGGAGTTGAAAGAAGAGACACTTCCATTCAAGTTAGTTGCGACAGTAACTGCACAAGAAGAAGTTGGCGAAAGAGGAGCACTTATTGCCGCAAAGCAAGTCAATCCTGATTTAGCTATTGTTTTCGAAGGCTGCCCGGCTGATGATACGGCAGAAACGCCAGAGATGATTCAATCAGCAATGGGAAAAGGACCGATGTTACGCTATTTTGATGTTTCTATGATTACGAATCCAGAATTTCAAGAGTATGCACTAGAGATTGCTAAAATACACAAAATTCCTGTTCAAGTTTCTGTTCGAAGTGGTGGTGGAACCAATGGCATGGCGATTACACAAGTTCAAGGAGCCCCGACGATTGTTGTAGGAATTCCTGTCCGTTACGCTCACACACCCCATTGCTATGTAGACTTTCAAGATTACCAAGCGGCGAAAGAATTAGTCATTCAATTAATCAAAAATTTAGATGCTGACAAAATTCAAGCACTGGTTCAGCCATTGTCAAAGGAGTGGAACAAATGAAGATTTATGTATCATGCGATATTGAAGGATTAGCAGGTATTGCGACATTTGATATGGAAAAAGAAGACACCGTTTTATTCCGAGAATTATATCACCAACATGTGGCTTGGTTGATTGAAGGGATTCAAAAGAGTGCCAAAAATGAACAAATTACAGAAATTACTATTGCCGATTCGCATAGCCGTGGATTGAATTTAGCTTATGCGCGCTTGGCAGAAATGGATGAACGAATTTCCTTAGTGAGCGGCTTTCCTCGCATGGATTATATGATGAGTGGCTTGGATAGTAGCTATGATGTGGTCTTTTTCTTAGGTTATCATGCCGGTATTGGTAAACAAAAAGGGAATATGGATCATGGGTATAGCGCTAGTGTTGCTTATGATTTAAAAATAAACGACTTAGCGATGAATGAAACGACAATTAATGCAGCTTACGCTAGCGAATTAGGTGTCCCTGTTGGTTTAATTATCGGTGAATCAGGCTTAGAGGAACAACTTTTTCAAGAAAAAATGATGTCCAAAGTTCCCTTTGTTTCCACCAAAGAATCTCTGGGACGTTATGCAATCAAAAATAGACCCATGCAACAAGTTCGGGAAGCTATCGTAGCAACTACAAGTCAGGTGTTAACTTCCTTTGCGTTGTCTGAATTACCCCGATATGCCTTGCAAACACCAGCAACTGTAAAATTGCAATGCGTGACGACAGCACAAGCAGATCGTATTGAAATGTTACCAATGATTAAACGCATTGATGGTAGAACTGTTTCATTTGTAGGTGAAACGATGAAAGATGTCATGAATGGAATTGTCGCTGTGGTTGGTTTAGGCGGAACAAGTTATTAAAGAAGAAGCTTACGGAAAAAACGAATGGACGTTTTTTTCTGTAAGCTTCTTGCAATAGTTATTTCTATTTTTGTTTCTATAGAATTTCTTTGCTTAAACGTTGTGCAGTTGGTGTCACCGCAAGACCGCCTTCAGCGGTTTCCTTGAAAATTTGTGGCATTTGGCGACCCACTTGGTACATTGCGTGGATGACTTCATCTGGTGGAATGACACTTCGAATCCCCGCTAAAGCCATGTCAGCTGAGATGAAGGCTTGAGAAGAACCTAATGCATTTCGCTTCACGCAAGGGACTTCAACAAGTCCTGCAACAGGATCACAAATGAGGCCCATCATATTTTTTATCGTAATAGCCACAGCTTGAGCAGATTGATCAGGCGTACCACCAGAAGCCGCAACTAAAGCGGCACTGGCCATTGCACTAGCAGAGCCGACTTCAGCTTGACAACCACCTTCGGCACCACTGATTGAGGCATTATTGGCAATCACTAAGCCAAAAGCCCCAGCTGTAAATAGAAAATCCAATTGTTGCTGATGCGTTAACTTTAAGCGATCAATAACTGCCAACAAGACGCCAGAAACTACTCCGGCACTGCCTGCGGTTGGTGTAGCACAAATCAAGCCCATTTTTGCATTAACTTCATTAACAGCAATCGCATTTCGCACGGCTTGTAAAATGGTCTCACCGCTTAAAAAGTTGCCTGAATGTATGTAATCATTTAAGCGGGTTGCATCGCCACCAGTTAGCCCTGTTACTGAGGTAACACCAGCGATTCCTTCAGCGACAGATTGTTTCATAACGGCTAGATTTTTTTCCATTGTTTCAATAATTCGTTCACGAGAATACCCGCCATGAGCCATTTCTGTTGCAATCATTAATTCGCTCACAGAAGGGTACTCTTTCGCTTGAGCTACCAAATCTTCAATTGAATAAAACATCGTATTACTCCTTTACGTTCATTTAGTCAAAATAGTTGACGCTATATATATGAGGGATTTCAGCTAATTGCATGACAATGTCACCGACTTCGGCTTGATCAACTTCAATAATCATAATCGCTTTTTCCCCTTTAGATTCTCGGGTAACGGTCATTGTACTAATATTGATATCGCTAGCTGAAAGGATGTTGGTCACCTTAGCAATCATGCCAGGAACATCTTGATGGACAACGATAAATGTTGGCGTGCCCATACTTAAAGACAATTTGAAGCCATTTAATTCAGAAATTTGAATGTTTCCACCACCAATTGAAATTCCTGTCACAGATAGTTTTCGGTCGCCAGAAGAAACCACAATTTTAACGGAATTAGGGTGGTCTGCTTTTTCACTTTTAGGAATAAAACAAACTTCCATTCCTTGTTCATAAGCAATTTCCAAAGAATTGGCTAGTTGCTCATCATCTGGTTCCATACCTAAAAGGCCGCCAACTAAGGCGATATCTGTTCCGTGACCACGATAAGTTTTAGCAAAAGACTCATATAAATAAATGTCAACGCTATCAGGTTGCTGTCCAAAAATACTCCGAACCACTTTTCCAATTCTTGCCGCTCCAGCTGTATGAGAACTGCTTGGACCAATCATAACGGGTCCGATAATATCAAAAACACTATTAAAGCGTAACTCTTCCATTTCAGCACCTTCTTCATTAGAATATGTTTTCATTGGAAGTCTAACACAAAAAATGGCGGGGAACTAGGCAATCGCTTGTGTTTTAGCGAATAATTTAAATTTTTATCAGAATGAAAGCAAGGGGCCTTCGTTGACAAATCAGTGAAGAGATGCTAAATTCTAGATAATAAAAGACGAAAAGAGGGATTCGTGCGTTGAAAATTTAAGTTAATTTTTTAGAGAAACTGTATAACTTTGCCTGATTATAACGGGTGGAGTGTGCGGATTTTCGGAAATTAGCTTAAAGAATTCAGCCACGGGTCTTTTTGTATACCTTGGATTGATGCCGCTGATTTCCGTAAAGCTGCATCAATTTTGCTTTATGGAGGTATATTTATGTCGAAAATTGAACTAAAACAACTATCTTTTGCCTATGATAATCAAGAAGCGTTGCTTTTTGATCAGGCAAATATCACGATGGATACCAATTGGAAATTAGGATTGATTGGCCGAAATGGCCGTGGGAAAACAACCTTATTAAGATTGTTACAAAAGCAGTTGGATTACCAAGGAGAGATTCTTCATCAAGTCGATTTCGTCTATTTTCCACAAACAGTTGCAGAAGAACAACAGCTCACTTATTATGTCTTACAAGAGGTGACTTCTTTTGAACAGTGGGAATTAGAACGAGAATTAACGCTTTTAAACGTTGATCCTGAAGTTTTATGGCGGCCCTTTTCTTCTTTATCAGGCGGCGAAAAGACGAAAGTTTTATTAGGTCTTCTTTTTATTGAAGAAAATGCCTTTCCTTTAATTGACGAGCCAACAAATCATTTAGATCTAGCTGGCAGACAACAAGTGGCTGAATATTTGAAGAAAAAGAAACATGGATTTATTTTAGTCAGCCACGATCGGGCATTTGTTGATGAAGTGGTTGATCATATTTTGGCGATTGAAAAAAGTCAATTGACACTGTACCAAGGGGATTTTTCTATTTATGAAGAGCAAAAAAAATTAAGAGATGCTTTTGAACTGGCAGAAAATGAAAAAATCAAAAAAGAAGTCAATCGCTTGAAAGAAACCGCTCGTAAAAAAGCGGAATGGTCGATGAACCGTGAAGGTGATAAGTACGGCAACGCTAAGGAAAAAGGGAGCGGGGCGATTTTTGATACAGGAGCCATTGGTGCCCGGGCAGCGCGCGTAATGAAGCGCTCGAAACATATTCAACAACGCGCCGAAACACAATTAGCAGAAAAAGAAAAACTATTAAAAGATCTTGAGTATATTGATTCTTTGTCAATGGATTATCAGCCAACGCATCACAAAACATTATTGACGGTGGAAGAGCTTCGTCTAGGCTACGAGAAAAATTGGCTGTTTGCGCCAATTTCTTTTTCAATAAACGCGGGAGAAATTGTCGGAATAACAGGAAAAAATGGCTCAGGAAAATCGAGCTTAATTCAGTATTTATTGGATAATTTTTCTGGGGATTCAGAAGGCGAAGCCACTTTGGCTCACCAATTAACCATTTCTTATGTGCGCCAAGATTATGAAGACAATCAAGGAACTTTATCCGAATTTGCAGAGAAAAATCAGTTAGATTACACTCAATTTTTAAATAACTTACGAAAACTTGGGATGGAGCGTGCCGTTTTCACTAATCGAATTGAACAAATGAGTATGGGGCAACGGAAAAAAGTCGAAGTAGCCAAATCATTGTCTCAATCAGCAGAGCTTTATATTTGGGATGAACCCCTTAATTACTTGGATGTGTTTAATCATCAACAATTAGAAGCGCTAATCTTATCTGTGAAGCCTGCAATGCTAGTGATTGAGCATGATGCGCATTTCATGAAGAAAATAACGGATAAAAAAATTGTCTTGAAATCATAAAAACATCTTGAAAAAGTAAAGGGAATCCTGTATAGTAATAGGGTATGTTTTAAATGTACGTTGAGTGGGAGGGGAAATCTCAACCCCATTAACCACGCACGAGAACTTAAGGAGGTATTTTCGTGGCTAAAAAAGTAGAAAAAATCGTTAAATTACAAATTCCTGCGGGGAAAGCAACACCAGCTCCACCAGTAGGTCCAGCGTTAGGTCAAGCAGGTATCAACATCATGGGATTCACTAAAGAATTCAATGCTCGTACAGCTGACCAAGCAGGCTTAATTATTCCAGTAGTAATCTCTGTATATGAAGATCGTTCATTTACATTCATTACTAAAACACCACCTGCTGCAGTCTTATTGAAAAAAGCTGCAAAAATCGAAAAAGGTTCAGGTGAACCAAACAAAACTAAAGTTGCAACAGTTTCAAGCGATCAAGTGAAAGAAATCGCTGAACTTAAAATGGCAGACCTAAACGCCGCTGACGTTGAAGCAGCAATGCGCATGGTTGCAGGAACTGCACGAAGCATGGGTATCATCGTAGAATAATTTTTATTCCACACTTACTCAAAGAAGTAGCTTCTCAGTTCGTTTCATATTTAAAGATATGAAAGACGTGGGAGGTACAACCGTTATAACCACAATCAAGGAGGAAACAAAATGGCTAAAAAGAGCAAAAAAATGCAAGAAGCATTGAAAAAAGTTGATGCTACAAAAGCTTACTCAGTTGAAGAAGCAGTAGCTTTAGCAAAAGATACAAACATCGCGAAATTTGACGCAACAGTTGAAGTTGCTTACAAATTGAACGTTGACCCTAAAAAAGCAGACCAACAAATCCGTGGAGCAGTTGTGCTTCCAAACGGAACTGGTAAAACACAAACTGTTTTAGTATTCGCTAAAGGCGAAAAAGCTAAAGAAGCTGAAGCTGCTGGTGCAGATTTCGTAGGCGACGACGACATGGTTGCAAAAATCCAAGGTGGATGGTTCGACTTTGACGTAGTTGTTGCGACTCCTGACATGATGGCTACAGTTGGTAAATTAGGCCGTGTCTTAGGACCAAAAGGTTTAATGCCAAACCCTAAAACTGGTACTGTAACAATGGACGTTACAAAAGCTGTTGAAGAAGTTAAAGCTGGTAAAGTAACTTACCGCGTTGACAAAGCTGGTAACATCCACGTACCAATCGGTAAAGTTTCATTTGATAACGAAAAATTGGTTGAAAACTTCAACACAATTAACGACGTATTATTGAAAGCTAAACCATCAACTGCTAAAGGTCAATACATCAAAAACATTTCAGTAACAACAACATTTGGACCTGGAATCCACGTTGACCAAGCTTCTTTCTAATTTGAAAGAAAATAATTAAAAAATTCTTGACTCACTCACTTACCCTATGGTAAAGTGAGTGAGGTTAATAATTAACTGTACCGAAGACAGTAGGTGACGCAAGTCTTAATTTCCTACCGAGGACAATTGTTGAGTTATATACAATTCGGTCCCTCTATGTCTACGGTGGCATGGAGTTTTGTTGTTTTACACGACTTTTTGAAAAAAAGCCGATGTAAAACAATACTTGGCGAACGAAGTGAGCGAAGTTTCATTTGATTCTTCTACTTTACATAACGTAAACCAAGTCCAACTCCACCATCAAAATCAGGAGGTGAAATAAATGAGTGAAGCAGCAATCGCTAAAAAAGAAACCCTAGTTCAAGCAGCCGCTGAGAAATTTGAATCAGCAGCATCAGTTGTAATCGTGGACTACCGTGGTTTAACAGTTGAAGAAGTCACTAACTTACGTAAACAATTACGTGATGCAGGCGTAGAAATGAAAGTCATCAAAAACTCAATCCTTTCTCGTGCAGCTAAAAAAGTTGGTTTAGACGGCTTAGACGAAGTCTTTACAGGCCCAACTGCTGTCGCATTCAGCAACGACGATGTAGTAGCACCAGCTAAAATCATCGACGAATTTGCTAAAGATGCAAAAGCATTAGAAATCAAAGGTGGCGTCATCGAAGGAAAAGTTTCTTCAGTGGAACAAATTACTGCGTTGGCAAAACTACCAAACCGCGAAGGTTTACTATCTATGCTATTATCTGTATTACAAGCGCCAGTCCGCAACGTGGCTTACGCTGTCAAAGCAGTGGCAGAGAAAAACGAAGAAGTTGCTTAATTGCAGTCTAATTCAAACAAATAAAAAACAAACAATTTTAATTTAAATGGAGGAAATTCAAAATGGCATTAAACATTGAAAACATCGTTGCTGAGTTAGAAACAGCAACTATCTTAGAACTAAGCGAATTAGTTAAAGCTATCGAAGAAAAATTTGACGTATCAGCAGCAGCTCCTGTAGCAGTAGCTGGACCAGCAGCAGGTGGAGCAGCAGAAGAACAAACTGAATTCACTGTTGAATTAACAGCAGCTGGCGATCAAAAAGTTAAAGTTATCAAAGCAGTTCGTGAAGCAACTGGCTTAGGCTTGAAAGAAGCTAAAGCTGTAGTTGATGGCGCTCCTGCACCAGTTAAAGAAGGCGTTTCTAAAGAAGAAGCAGAAGCTTTAAAAGCTGCTTTAGAAGAAGTTGGCGCTTCAGTAACAGTAAAATAATTCATTCAACTTTTGAATGTTCGAGAACCCTTGTGTTACAAGGGTTCTTTTTTATTAAGCTTTTAAATGGTGGTAAAGTTAGTGAATTGATTGTCAAAATAATCTTTTTGTTTAATAAAGATAAGCATTCATAGCTAAAGAGAAAATCCAGAGGATCTTAACCTCTGGATTTGATAATTTCTATAAGTTCTCGTTATCAATATTATTTGATAAAAAGCAAATTATTTAAATAATGATTGAATAGTAGGTCTATTTCTTTTTATTTTTTATAATGAATATACTAACTAAAGATAGTAAGATGATTCCAATGATGGTAAATAAAACTGATTTTTTTTCGCCAGTACTGGGAAATATACCCTTTTTGTGCTCGGTTGAACTTGATGTAGTAGCTTTCTTCGAACTGCTTGTAGTTGTTTGTAATGTAGATTCTGTATTAGTAGTATCCGAAGAAACACTTTCAGCACTTTGATTGATTGACGTATAATCGTTTGCTTTTATTTTAGCTGCCATTGATGCTAAACCATAATCACCACGGACATCAGATGGGTAATTTTGGTTAGCGTAGTCTACCTTGACTTGATTAATTAAATCGACGAGTGTTTGATCGCTTAAATTATTTACAACATCACTATTTAAATCATATACATAAATTAACGAAAGTCGAATTTGAGGTAAATAATTTTTTAAGTCATCAATCGTTAATGTTGAGTAATCTGTAGAGTAGGAGTCCTCCGGGATAGGTTTCTCACCATATAATTTAGTAATCATTCTCGCTGTTCCACTGATGTCTTGGTTTACAAAATGAAACGAAACTTTTTTTGCGTAGTCCAGTTCGTCATCAGATAAACGATTTATCAAGGTTTCTGTTAAACCATACATACCTACGTAATTAAGAAGTGTTTGACGAAGCGATGGAAGTTCCTCGCTTTCAGCTGTAAGTGCTGTTGAATCAGTTGAAGCATTAATTGTTGTTGCTGAAGTTTCTTGAGTTAAAGAAGTAACTGTTGACTTTTCCACAGAAGCTTCATTAGCCGAATCTTCTGCCCATACATTAGAAACTGATAGTGTGGTAATCGAAACAAAACAAAAGAGTCCTAAAAACATTTTTTTCATTTTAATCATTCCTTTCGTTACCTATTGTAACATTTTTGAAATATTTTTGTAACAATTAAATATTAAGAAAAGCTTAAGAATATATACTAGGTGATAAAAAATATAAATTTTAAACTGTTAATCTATCAAAAAAACGATCCATAGAGAGCACTACATTAGTGTCAAAATATTTCAAAGGTGTTGGTTATAGAAGTACTGTATTCGCTTAATGGTAGTTTCGAGTAAATTAGTCATTATATAAAAGATTGACAAGTATGCTGCATAACGAAAACTTGTCAATCTTTTAAAAGGATAAAAATACAGATTTAAGAATAATGACAATTTATTTTAAGTCAAAAACTGTTGACGATATTGTCGAGGTGTCATCTCTTTTTTCTGGAAGAAAAATTTTGAAAAATAAGAAGGTGAAGAAAAACCTGCTTCAAAACTGATTTCCGTGATGGTTAAGGAACTTTTTCTTAACAGAGAACAGGCTTTTTGCAATTTTAAGTTTTGTACATAAATACTAGGATTTGTTTGTTCATAACGCTGAAACAGCTTAAATAAATAGCTACGATCAATGTTATACTCGGAAGCTAATTGACTAATTGAAAGATTGTTTGAAAAATTTTCGTGAATAGCCATTTTAATTTGGTTAAATAATTGTTGGCTTTGGTTTTCGTGCTGTGTAACGGAATGATGCTCTAGATAATTCAACAATTGAAAGCTTTCACTTAAACTGCCAAAATGATTATGTTTCTTCGCTTCTTGGTAAATATTTTTAAATAAACTTTCTAATTTCTTATCAACAGTTCCTTTTAAAATACAATTTTCGGTAGTCAGGCCTATTTTTTCTAAATACTGAGACGAAAGATCTCCAACAAAACCGACCCAATGATAGGTCCAAGGATTTTGCCGATTAGGATAATAAATATTGCGACAATTGGCTGGAATCATAAACAAATCGCCAGCGGTAATGTGTTGTTTTTCCATAAAGGGTGTTGAAAAATAGCCTTCACCATCGCTACAATAATGCAAAACCCAATAATTAATGGGGGCAAACTCAGTTGGTTTTGTCGGACGGCATTTTTCATAGCCAGCTTCATAAAGATGAAATTCTTGGCTAATAGGTTGATCATTAATCAGGATGCTGACATTATTTGTAAAAACATTTTGCATGCTATCACCTCTTTATAAGAGTATGTAAAGGCTTTCTAAAAGTCAACATCTTTACAAGAAATAGGCAACATTTTTTATTTTTAAAAAACTGTAAGCGTTTTACAATGTGTGAGTACTAATTAATTTGATAAAGAGAGGATGTAGTAAAATGGCAACACATTCACGGGAACGATTAGGTTCTGTCGCATTGATGCTCATGACTTTTTCAGCGGTTTTTGCCTTTCCCAGCATTGTTAACAACAGTATTCAGATTGGCCTAGCAACTATTCCAGGCTATTTATTCGGCTCTATTTTTTACTTTTTACCATTTATTCTAATGATTGCAGAATTTGCTTCTGCTAATTCTGAAAATGAATCAGGTGTTCACAGTTGGTTGGAATCTGTGTTAGGACCTAAATGGGCATTTTTAGGCGCTTGGTCATATTTCTTTGTCAACTTGTTTTTCTTCTGTTCATTACTACCGAATACATTGATTTATGGTTCATACGCTTTTTTAGGTCAAAACGTTTTTCAAGGAAACCATAGTACTAAAATAATTGCAGTGATTTCTATCCTGTTATTTTGGTTAATGACATGGGTTTGTATTAAAGGGGTTTCGTGGATTTCGAAAGTGACTAGCTTAGCGGGTGGTGCTCGTTTATTTATGGGCGTAGCTTTTGTGGTTTTAGCCTTTGTCGTCGTGTTTGGTTTTGGCAATGAGCCAGCACAAGAGTTTACCACGACGTCAATTATGCCAACTTTTAATTGGACTTTTTTCATGACGATGGCGTGGATTTTACAAGCTGTTGGCGGTGGTGAAAGTATCGGTGTATATATTAAGGATGTTAAAGGCGGCAATAAAACGTTTGTCCGCACGATGATTGGTGCAACGATTGCGGTCGGTATCATGTATATTCTTGGTGCCGTTGCTGTAGGTTTGGTAGTGCCAACGGACGTCTTAAAAGGAAATTTTTCAAATGGTATTTTTGATATCTTTAAAATTTTAGGTACGTATTTCCATATTCCCGCAGCAATGATGGTGCGCTTAGTAGGAATTATCTTATTTGTCGGAAGTCTTGGTTCTTTGGCTCTGTGGACGGCAGCACCAGTTAAAGTATTTTTCTCAGAAATTCCTGATGGGGTCTTCGGTAAGTGGCTAGTGAAAACCAACGAAGAGGGAAATCCAACCAATGCTTTGTTAGTTCAAGGAATTATTGTGACGATTTTAGTTGCCATTCCAGCATTAGGAATTGGAAATATGGATAGCTTTTTAGAAACGTTAATTAATATGACAGCTTCTACGTCATTAGTGCCTGTCTTGTTTTTGTTAATCGCCTATATTGGGCTTCGTTGGAAAAAAGAAACAATGCCGAGAAGTTTCCGCTTTGGTAATCGAACCTTTGGCTTAATTGCGGGAATTTTCTTATTAGCCATTTTTATCTTTGTATTCTTTATGTCAACTGTGCCGGATCCAAAATTAATCATGGAAGAAATCAATGGCACGTTACCGAAAGGAACCGCTAGTCCACTGGGCATGTTGGCGTATAACATTATTGGGTTAATTGTCTTTATGGGCTTTGCTTGGATTTGTTGGAAACGATATGAAACAAAAGAAAAAAATGAAGTTGGTAAAGGAGAAATGGATTATGAAGACTTGGGAAAATTATAAAGTAGATAGTATCAATCGGTTGCCTGGACGAGCACATTTTTCGAGCTTTCCTTCGAAAGAAACAGCGTTATTAAATGAAAATAAATATACACAAGCATACAAAAATTTAAACGGATGCTGGCATTTTATCTTTTTAGAAGCGCCAGAATACAGCCCAGAAAACTTTTTTGCGACGGACTTTGATACAAGCCAAATGGATCAAATCGCTGTTCCTGGAAATTGGCAAGTCCAAGGATATGGCAAAATGCATTACTCTGATTTATGGTACAATTTTCCCATTAATCCGCCGTATGTACCAACTGAAAACCCAACAGGTATTTACAAACGGACATTTGCTATAGATGAAACATTTCACGATAAAAAAATCATTTTACGTTTTTGTGGCGTAGATTCAGCTTATCATGTTTGGGTGAACGGCCATGAAGTTGGCTACAGTAAAGGTGCACGAAATGAAGCAGAATTTGACATTACGCCTTACGCTAAAATTGGTGAAAAAAATGATTTAACGGTGCGAGTCTATCAATGGTCAGATGGTACGTATTTAGAGGATCAAGATATGTGGTGGTTAAGTGGTATTTTTCGTGATGTTGAATTACTCGGTGTACCAGAAAATGGGCTGGAAGATTTCTTTATTATTTCCGATTTAGATGATTCGTATCAAAATGGCCACTTGGCAATTACGGGTAAATTTTGGCAAGACAAAGGACAACAAGTTCAATTGGAGTTGATGGATCAGCAGGGAAAAACGGTTCTTAAAGAGACTGTCGCAGGAAATCAAGGTACGGTTGAATTTTCAGCAAGTTTACCGTCTGTCACTGCTTGGTCAGCTGAAAAACCATACTTGTATCAACTATTTATCACTGTTTTTTCTGAAGGGGAAGTCGTCGAAGTTATTCCGCAAAAAGTTGGTTTCAGAAATATTCATGTATCTGGTGAGACTTTCTTAGTCAACGGTGTGGCCATTAAACTAAAAGGAATGAATCGTCATGATTATAATCCGAAAAATGGTCGAGTGGTTAGTCGTGAAGAAATTGAAAAAGATATTCGTTTAATGAAACAATTTAATATTAATGCCATTCGAACCAGTCATTATCCAGCATCTGCTTATTTCTATGATTTATGCGATGAATATGGAATGTATGTGATTGATGAAACTGATTTGGAATGTCATGGCTTTGAATTAACCGGAGAATATGATTGGATTAGCAACGATCCAGAATGGGAAACGGCTTATGTTTCTCGGATGGTACGGATGATTCAACGGGATAAAAACCATCCATCAATTCTCTTTTGGTCGTTAGGAAATGAATCTGCGTTTGGTCATAACTTTATTGAAATGGCCCGTATTGCCAAAGAAATGGATCCAACACGTTTGGTTCATTATGAAGGTGATTTTGAGGCAGAGGTCACGGATGTCTATTCTACAATGTATACGTGGTTGGAACACCCAACTAGAGAATTACTGATGAATACGATTATTGAAAATTCAAAAAAACCGCATATTTTATGTGAATATTGTCATGCGATGGGGAATGGCCCTGGGAATTTAAAAGAATACCAAGAGCTATTTTATGCTCATGATAAATTACAAGGTGGCTTTATTTGGGAATGGTTTGACCATGGCATTGAATCTGTAACAGATAATGGTGAAGTTTATTATCGTTATGGCGGCGATTTCGGCGATGATCCAAGTAACAAAGATTTTTGTATTGATGGGATGTTGATGCCTGACCGTACGCCATCTCCTAGCTTGTATGAATACAAAAAAGTCATTGAACCCATTACAACTAGCGCTATTGACGTTCTGTCAGGTGAATTCTCATTATTGAGTCGGTTTGACTTTGAAAACTTGGCTATCTTTAAGCTGGTTTATACAATTACTGAAGATCAAACAGTGATTCAATCAGGGACAGTAGCAGTGCCAGCAATTGCTGCTAGAGAAGAAGGAAGACTGCACTTACCTTATCATTTAGATTTTCCTAAAAAGGCAGGAGCCGCCTATTATTTAACTCTTTCATATCAATTGAAAGAAACGACTGCCTATGCATCTGCTGGTCATGAATTAGCTACCGCACAGTTTGAATTGCCAATTGCAACACCAGGGATTGAGATCACACCAGTTGGCTCGCTAATGGCAAAGGAAATTGGCCCTCATTTATACATTGAAGGACCAAACTTTTCAATTAATTTTGATAAAGTGAAGGGTGCCTTAACGAATGTGACACGAGATGGTAAAAAATTATTGCATAAAGGGCCGAAATTTACATTTTGGCGGGCACCGATCAGTAATGATATGGAAATTATTGATGAAATGAAGAAGAAATATTTCTTACATTTAGAGCATGAAATTGTCCGTTCTTTTGAGTGGAAAAAAGTTGATGATTTTATCCAAGTCATCGTAAAAACAATTAACGGAACGACTAACAGTGCTTGGCATTATCAATGTACCTATCAGTATTTAATTGCACCAAATGGCGAAATTTTCTTCGACTTAAAAGGTAGTCCTGCTGGTAAAATTGAAAATGCGCCAGATATGTTACCACGTTTGGGTGTGACTCTCCATTTAGACAAGTCTCTATCAGAAGTAAAATATTTCGGTAAAGGGCCGAGAGAAAACTATGTAGATTCACAAGAAGCTGGTTTACTTGGCGTTTATGATGCTACAGTGGCGGAAATGTTCACTAATTATGTTGTTCCACAAGCCAATGGTAACCACATGGCGACTAAATGGTCCGCATTCACGGATGATCGCGGCCAAGGGGTAGTAGCAACAGCGGCTGATTCATATAATTTTAGTGTTTCTTATTTTGAAGAACAAGCGCTAGATGTTGCTAAGCATACCAATGAATTACAAGAAAGTGAGTATGTTGTTTTAAATATCGATTACAAACAAAACGCCCTAGGTAGCTACTCTTGTGGCCAGTGGCAATTAGAAAAATACCGGACTACGTTTGAAGAATTCCAATTGGCATTCCGCTTAACACCTTTTAATAATAAAGAGATTCAAGCAGCGGATGTCGCACATGAACGAGTAAAACGACCAACAATTTCTTAAATAAAAGCTCAGAACAGTGCACTTCGGTCTCCTGTTCTGAGTTTTTTTAATGAAATTATCAGAAATTATTGCTTTTTTTCATGGAAACAAGCAAACTATTTTGTTATCTAATAAAAGTAGTCCATAATAGTAACATAGCGAATTATTCGCTAGATAAAGCATTTAGGAGGAATTATTTTATGCATACTTTATGGGTTTTAATCGTTGGTGCTGTTATCGGTGCTATCGCTGGCGCGCTTACAAGCAAAGGTCAATCAATGGGTTGGATTGCGAATATCGTTGCCGGTTTAGTTGGTTCATTTATCGGAGAAAAAATCTTAGGTAGCTGGGGTCCTCACGTAGCAGGTATGGCAATTGTGCCATCAATTATTGGGGCAGTAATTTTAGTTGCTGTGGTTTCATTCTTCTTCGGACGAAAAAATAGCTAATTAAGTAAATAATTGTTTAATTAGTTAAAGGCACCAAGTCTCACGAATTTCGTGAAACTTGGTGCCTTTTTTTATTTTCTCGTTAATTTTACGACAACTTCACAACGAGCGGTTTGTGGAAACATATCAACAGATTGTAAATAGTCTACTTGATATACTTTGGCTAATTGAACTAAATCACGTGCTAACGTGGATACATTACAAGAAATATACACCATTTTCTTAGGTGGTTGTTTCAAAAGGGCCGTTAATAATTTACGATCCAAACCAGTCCGTGGGGGATCAACTACAATGGCATCAGGTTTAAAGCCTTCTTTGAACCATTTAGGTAATAAGTCTTCAGCTGTTCCAACAGCATAATGTGTGTTCGTAACACCAAGTCGTTTTGCATTGAATCTAGCATCGTCAATTGCGGCGGGAATGGTATCCATACCACGAACTTGATACGCTTGTTTCGCTAAACTTAAGCCAATGGTCCCGACGCCACAATAAGCATCAACAACAGTTTCATTTGGTTGTAAATCTAAGGCCTTGATTCCTTCATTATATAAAATTTCCGTTTGTTCTGGATTCAATTGGAAAAATGCTCGCGGCGATAAATCAAAGACAACGTCGTTAATGTGTTCTTCAATGCTTTCTTTGCCCCATAAGTGAATGGTATCATCACCCATTACTAGAGAGGTTTTTTTATTTTGGACATTTTGCATAATAGAAACAACTTCTGGTAATTGTTCATTAATTGCGCGAACCATTTTTTCTTTTTGTGGAAATTTCTGCGATTGTGTAATGAACACTACTTGGACTTCGCCAGTTTGGATGCCCACTCGAACCATTAATGTTCGAAAGATACCACTATTTTTACGTTCATCATAAATTGGTAATTGAAAGTCATTCAATAAATCAACTAATGTATTCATCACCTTGGTTGTCGCAGGCTGTTGGACCAAACAGTTATCAATCGGTACTAATTGATGTGAATCAGCTTGATAGAGACCAGCTTCTACTTGGCCATCGATTTGGCGTAATTGGAATTGGGCTTTATTTCGATAATTCCAAGGATTCTCCATCCCAATTGTTTTTCGTAGTTCATAGTTTTGATAATTGGCTGGTTTAAATTTGTTAAGCGCCTGCTTTAATAAATCTTTTTTAAAGTCTAATTGTGCTTTGTAGGCTAAATGTTGTAGTTGGCAGCCGCCACATGTTTCATATACAGGACAAGGAGGGACCACGCGATCTTTAGCAGCTTTTTTGACAGATTGAAGGGTTCCTTCAGCAAATTTTGGTGTAACATTTGTGATCGTGGCAGTCACTTCTTCTTTCGGTAGCGCCCCAGGAACGAAAATAATTAATTTTTTATAATAGCCGATACCTTCGCCATTAATTCCTAATCGTTTAATTTTTAAAGAAATTTGTTGGCCTTTTTTTACTAGTTGTTGGGTCATATTCTTTCATCCTTTAGTCATCTCACATTTTTCACTTCCTCCCATTTTAGCACATTTTTATTTATTTGGCTTCCAAGGATTCTATGTTATAGTAGAATATATGTTCTGATTTAGAGGGGCAGGAGAATAAGATGACAACAATCATACGAATTAGTAAAGATAAAGGTGAATTTTATCTACTTTGGCTATCTTCAGGCGAAAAACTGCGTGTCTCGGAAGATATTTTAGTACGGCAGCGTCTGCTAAAAGGCCAAGAGTTATCAGATACTTTAATAGAAGAAATAAAAAAAGCTAGTTCTTATGATGTCGGGTTACAAATGGCGATGAATTACTTAAGCTATCAATTACGTTCAAAGAAAGAAATTTTTACTTATTTAAAAGAGAAAGAAATTGTACCTGAAGATCGAGTAAAAATCGTTCAACGTTTAGAAGAGCTGCGGTTGTTGGATGATGCAATTTTTAGTGAAAGTTACGTACGGACAGCTATGCGAACCAGTGATAAGGGACCACGAAATGTGGCACAACAATTAAAGCAAAAAGGCATTAGTGAAGAAGATATTCAGCATGGCTTGACCTTTTATACGTTAGATGAACAGCTTAATGTTGCCATAGCAACTGCAGAAAAGGCCATGAAACGCTATCGAACTAAAAGTTTTAAAGATGCACTACAGAAAACGCGTCTGCATCTGATGCAAAAGGGCTTTACAAATGAAATCATTGATCTAGCTTTGGAATCTTTAGCTTTTGAAAAGGACGAAGAACAAGAACAACAAGCGTTAAACAAGGAAGGCGAACGTTTATGGCGTGCCAATCAGCGATTTGATTTTTCTAAAAAAGTCCAAAAAGTCAAACAAAGCTTATTCCAAAAAGGGTTTGACTATGATTTGATTCAGCAATTTATTAGCGAAAAGGAAGTAGAACATGACGAATAAAGAGCCTTGGGAGGCGTGGAGTCCCGAAAAAGTTAGTTCATTCCAGGAAGATTTTTTAGCTTGGTATGAACGAGAAAAACGCAATTTACCTTGGCGAGCGAATACAGATGCATATCGTATTTGGATTTCTGAAATTATGCTACAACAAACTCGCGTAGATACAGTCATTGATTATTTTTATCGATTTATGGAATGGTTTCCGACGATTCAAGATTTAGCGGAAGCGCCAGATGATAAGTTGTTGAAAGCTTGGGAAGGGTTAGGCTACTATTCACGAGCGCGTAATTTAAAAGTGGCAGCGCAACAGATTGTTTCAGAATTTGGTGGGAAAATGCCTGACACAATCGAAGATATTCGGAGTTTAAAAGGAATCGGCCCCTATACGGCTGGTGCGATTGGCAGTATTGCCTTTAATCTCCCCGAACCAGCAATTGACGGTAACGTCATGCGGGTAGTGAGCCGTTTATTTGAAATTGATGCAGATATTGCAAAAGCGAGTAGTCGTAAAGTATTTGAAGCGGCGATGCTTAAAATCATCGATCGTGAGCGTCCAGGGGATTTTAATCAAGCCTTAATGGATCTAGGCTCAGCCGTCTGCACCCCAACTTCCCCTAAGTGTGAAAGTTGTCCGCTTCAGCAATATTGTGCGGCCTATCAGGCAGATAAAATGACCGCTTATCCAGTCAAATCAAAAAAAGTTAAGCCGAAAGATGTGTATTATGTCGGCACTATTATTGAAAATAAAAAGCAAGAATTTTTATTAGAACAACGCCCTGAAACCGGTTTGTTAGCCAATATGTGGCTGTTTCCGATTGAAGAAATTAGCAAAAAACAATTTCAACAATTGCAAAAACTGGCGCAACCAGCAGAAACGGAAAAACAATTAACTTTAGAGTTAGAGCCTGTAACAGAGCCTTTGGTCGCTGAAGAACCTGTCAATGTTTTTGCTGACTATGAAACAGTTGTCTGGCAAAAACGTGCCTTAGGCGAAGTCGTTCATATTTTCAGTCATTTAAAATGGCATATCTTAGTCTTTTATGGCCGAAATACAGGCGAATTAGCCACACTAGAGTCGCAGCGATGGGTGGCAGCACAACAATTTTCAGAGTATGTTTTTCCAAAACCACAGCAAAAAATGGTGGAATTGTTCAAAAAAGAACACAAAAATAAATAACAAAAAAGAGAGGCTTTTAAACAAACAAGCCCCTCTTTTTTGTTTCCTCTAGGTTATACCCCTATATAAATTCTGCTATGTTTAGTTTTGAAGGGGACTGGTAAGATAGACTTGTCTCTTGTCTGCTTAGAGGAGTAGTAATGATGGTGGAGACTTTTCAAGAGAGAGGAAGTACAGCCAATGAGTAGGAAGCGAAAAATCAGCTTAATTAGTTTAGTCATCATTTTGTTTTTTGTCACAGTCGGCTCAGCATACTTTGCTGTAGCGGGTAGCTATTTAAAGAAAACGATTGATAAAGGCTATGTCCCCATAAAAAATGATTATACTGAAGCGCAAAATAAAGATAGTCAATCGTTTTTGGTCATGGGTCTAGACAATACAATTGAACGGAAATTAGGCACAACTAGGACTGATGCTATGATGGTGATTACCGTGAATAACAAGACGAAGAAAATAACCTATTTAAGTTTGCCACGGGATAGTTTTGTTCAAATTGATGCGAAAAATTACCAAGGGATGCAGCGAATTGAAGCTGCCTATACCTACGATGGACCAACAGCTTCTGTTAACACCGTTGAGAAATTATTGAATATTCCAATCAATCATTACGTTGTGTTTAACTTTTTATCTTTTATTAAGTTAATTGATGCGGTTGGTGGCATAGATATCAATGTCAAGCAGGCGTTTGATGGTGTTACCAAAGACGGGCCAGGATCCATTCATTTTGATGCAGGGAAACAGCATTTAGATGGTACGAAAGCTTTATCTTATGCCCGTGAAAGACATAGCGATAACGATATTATGCGTGGATTCCGACAACAAGAAATTATTCAAGCAGTTGAAGACAAGTTGAAATCTGGTCAATCAATCATGAAAATAATGGACATTATTGATTCGTTAAATGGAAACATTCAAACTGATGTGGATTCCAATGAATTGACTCATTTAGTCAAAGAAGGTTTGACTTGGACCAATTATGATAAACAACAGCTTTCTTTTGATTGGCGCACTTTTAGTAATGAAGGGCGCAGTATGGTTGAACTATATCCAGATAGTATTGAAAATGTCCGTCATCAATTACGTGTGTCTTTAAATTTAGAAAAGCCAGATGAACGAGATCAAGACGGCTATGTCTTCCATACGAACGGTGAATTTTTATATCAAAGTGATTATACCGTTCAAGATGAAGCAGCTGAGGAAAACGAAATGACTTCCATCAACGGCAATACGTATATTGGTGTTCCTGGCAATACACAGACTGGCCCGTTGCCATCAGTTAAAACGGAAAATGGCTTTATAAAATAATTTATTTTCCAAGTGTAGAAAATCCGAACATAACAGATTAAATAATCCGCTTACTTATTATTCTTCTAAGGAAAAAACGAAGGATTTTAGCAAGGAAACAGCGTATCATTTGATATAAACCCAACATTCCCTTTATAATGAAAGTAACAAGCAAATTTTTGTTACTTAGAAGGGGAAGGGAGCAAGGAGTTATGTTTAGTTATACAGATACCATTTTGTCAATTATGCAAAGAATTGAAGTATACAACGAAATTTTCAAAGCCATCTCTAAAGAAGTTCAAGAATACGGTTGTAATCAGGCTGCACATCGGAGAGGCCGTGACACTTATATGTTTTGCCGAAATAATGTGAATCGTTTTTTTACAGAAGAAATGATGTTTCGTAAAAATTTAGAGCCGTATTATGATAAAGAAGCAACGAAAATCTTGCTAGAAGGATTAGATACGTATAAAGAAGGAGTATTTTTCTGGTTAGAGGCATTAAGTGAATCTTGCCAAGTGACAGATGAATTGAAATATCAATTAGGAATCCGCCAAAAAGAATCCTCTTATTTATTAATTAATCAAGCTTGTAAAGAAGCCTGTGAGGGCATTCAAAGCGCTCATAGTGTTCATAAGATGTAAAAAGTTAGGGATAGCTGTCAATCTGGCAGTTATCCCTAACTTTTTTATTTCAATATCATCTGATAAGCATAACGTTCGCCATCGTTAACATCTAAAATCACGTCACCTTGATAAACAAAGCCAGCTTTTTTAATCAGGTGCTGCATAGCGAGATTTTGTGGATGTGTATCAATTCGAATATCAGTAGCGCCTTGCAAACGAGCGGCTGTAACCAGTGAGCGCAAAAGCACCAAGGCCAGTCCTTGACCTTGAAAGGAACTTTTTAGAGCAACACGATGAATTGCCGTATACGTAGCTTGAGAATGAGGTTGCCAAGAACCATTAAAAATCGCTTCATAAGCAGGATCAATCTCCGAACATAAAACACCAACGCCTGCCAAGGTATCCTCAACCATTAAAATATAGCAAGTTTGCTGGTCGATATCTTTTGCTAAAATTTCTTGATTCGGGCCATCGCCGTTTTGCCATTGGGGAATGCCACTTTTTTGTAAGGTGCGGCGTCCATCTTCAATGATAGCAAGGATGTCTGGCAAATCAGAAGGTTCTGCTTTTCTTAAGTAAACAGTCAAAAAATATTCCCTCCTCTTAGAAACCTGTTGTTGTTTTCAATTGGTAAATTTTTGAAGGGCGGCCAATGCCAACGGGACGTTCACCTAACTCTTCAAAATATTGTGTCATGGCTTTTTTAAAATTTGAATGGTCAATGCTACGATAATCAACGCCGAGGAACTTCGCAAAAACTTTACGGGCTTCCGTAATGGTGAAATCTTTTCCTAAGACTTGAAGCACTTGCGGTTCATGTTCCATTTTATCAACAACACGATTAAACGCCTTAATTATAATTTCACTATGGTCGAAGGCTAATGTATCTTTACCAAGAGAGGCCGCTGTTTTCAAGTCTAAAGTAATTTCCACATCTTCATGAGATAACGTGATATGTTGACCATGCCGTTCAAGATTGAACCAGTGGACTTCTTTGGCATCGTCGCCAGCAATTAAAGGTTCTTCACCAATAAAGGCTAAATAGCTGACTGTCACGACCCAGCCACGAGGATCACGATCTGGGCGACTAAAGCTGTGTAATTGTTCAATATTTTCTTGAGAAATCACCACACCAGTTTCCTCTTTTGTTTCTCTTAAAACACTATCTTCAGTAGATTCGTTACGATTAACAAAACCGCCAGGAAGCGCCCATGAGTTTCTAAAGGGGTGACCTTTACGTTGAATCAGTAAGACTTTTAATTGATCGGCTTCCTTGTTGTAACAAAGAAGAACCATATCAACGGTTAAAGAGGGTTTTTCATATTCAGGTAATTCTTGTTGATGATACCAAGTTAAAAACTCTGCTAAGCTAGCTTGGCGTTCATAATAATTTTTTTCTTCGGCTTTAGAAGCAAATTGTGGCACAATTGCTCCTCCTTTCAAAAAGAAACATGGTTTTCTTTTATTGTATCATTAAGTGGCTGAAATACAATATTCAAGCGTAAAAAGAAAAGCAAGCCTGGGACAAAAATCACTTTGGATTTTTGTCCCAGGCTTGTACTATAAGAAGTTTGTTCTAAACGTTGTTTATTGTGTTAATTCTAATAATTTATTTTTCAAATCTTCTTCCATATGGCCAAGTTCGATTTCGGCAGCTTGGCGTTTTTCTTTTCCTTCTTGTTGAATACGTAATGTTTCTTGGATAGTTTCAATTAAATCATTTTGTGTTTTTTGTAATGTTTCAATATCGACTAGGCCACGTTCGTTTTCTTTTGCTGTTTCAATTGCAGAAATTTTTAGCATTTCTGAATTTTTCTTCAGTAAGTCATTGGTGGTTTCAGAGACTTGACGTTGAGCAGTCACAGCATCTTTTTGACGGAGTAAGGTCAAGGCGATGACTACTTGGTTTTTCCATAACGGAATCGCTGTATTCACCGATGATTGAATTTTCTCAGCCAAAGCTTGGTTAGTATTTTGGATTAAACGAATTTGTGGGGCTTGTTGAATCGTAATTTGACGAGCCAAGCGTAAATCATGGGTTCTTTTTTCTAAACGGTCTAGGAATTGGTTATAATCATTAACAATTTGGACATCCATTTGATCCCCAGATTCTTCCGCTTTTTTCATGGCTTCAGGGATAATTTGCGTCCGTAGATCTTCTGCTTTTAATTCCCCAGCGGCAATATAGATGTTTAAGGCATCAAAATAATCTTTATTTTTTTGATACAATTGATCTAACATGGCATTATCTTTTAAAAGACCATCTTTTTCATGGGTTAATTTGACAGCAATTTTGTCAATTTGCGCACCAATTTTTTGATATTTGGCGGTAATTTCGTAAACGGATTGTTTGACTTTACCTAACATTTTTTGAATAAAGTTGCCTTCGCCAGCACGTAATTCATTGGGATTGGCTTCATTTAAACGAAACATTAGATCGGTCAGTGAATCACCAACAGGACCAATGTCTTGTGCTTGAACGTGGTTTAACATCGCTTGCGAAAATTCGCCGAGTTTGATTTGGGCATTTGAACCATAGGTAATTACTGCTTGTGAATCTTGGACGTCAATTTTTGAAGCTAACTCTTTTGCTTGGGCTTGACGTTCTTGTGGTAATTTATCAATTAAACGAGGAGCTGCTTGCTGTTCTTTTAACTCAGATAGTTCATTTTGTTGCGTTGGTGTTAGTTCATCCATTGATGAAAATGGATTACTTAATAAATCATCCAATGTATTGGTTACAGATGTTGTTTCTTTGGGTTGTTGCTCAGTCATTTTTTTTCCTCCCTAATGATTATTGCTGGTCTTCGTTTACTTGAGGTGATTCCTCAGTTGCAGCTTTTTGCGACAAGCTGCTTTTAGCGATCGACATTTCGACATCTAAATCGTCTAAGTCATCGGAAACGATTTCCTCATAATCATTTTTAACTAATTTTGACAATTGGTCAATGATTTGTGCGCTTTCTTCTAATTTTTCATACGTTTGTTTGTTTTTTACTTCATGTTGTTCGATTTCTAAATGTTTACTTGTTAAGTCAACGATATTTGGTAAATGTGTATAGAGAAAGTGATTGGCTAAGTGTAACTTTTTAGGTTCTTTCACTAACTCTTTAAACAGAGCTTTAGAAACCTTCGTAGTATCATTACGTAAGTCAATCGCCCGTAATTTAGTTGAACGATTCATGTTTTCTTGTAATTGTATGATTTGTTTTTTGGCTGTGCTCATTGTACTTCTGAAAAAATCAATTTCTTGTGGAGATAACCCCAACTCACGATAATGGGCTTCTTTATCTTTTGTTAAGTAAGGCATTTGATCGCTCTTGTCGGCGGCATTTTTCTTTTTTCGATAGAGAACGAATACTAAAAAGCCTACCAGAATCACAAAAGCGAAGAAGCCATATTCTCTAGCGACAGCAATGATTAAGGCTCCTAAAAGAATATAGCCAATCAGTAATTTTGTATTTAATTTGTTCATTTATATAGTTCCTCCTATCTATCTAATCCTCGAAAGAGTCAGCTCTCGTTACAATAGTTATTTTAGCATACTCTGTGAGAGAAAAGACATACAGCGGAAGATGTATTTTATGATTTAGTGAAATCCTAAGAAAAAAAGTATAAAACGCAAAAAAAGACCCGTCCTAATTGGGGGTAGGACGGGAAAGGAGTTAAAAATGAAAAAGTGTTTTGTTAGGGTTGTTTGTTGGTATGCTTAAATAATACAAGGAAGTTGTGAATTTTTTATGTCTATTTTTTTTCGAAAATGTAATTTTTTTCTAAAGCAATAAATTTTTTTCTTTGAAAAGGGTTTAACTAGAGAAGAAGGGGTGCGATTTTTATCATTTTAGGGTATGATAAACAAGAAAGGTTGGTGAAAGATATGTTAAATTATGAGGACTTCGAAGAAAAAACACTTCAACGTCGAGAAATTTTTAAAGGAAAGATTATTGATGTTTTTTTGGATGACGTGGCTTTACCGACAGGCGGCACTGCTAAACGCGAATTGGTTTTTCATTCAGGCGCAGTAGCTATGATTCCGTTAACCGCAGAAGGAAAAATCGTCTTAGTTAAACAATTTAGAAAACCCTTGGAACAAGTAATTTTAGAAATTCCGGCGGGAAAAATTGATCCTGGAGAAGAAAATCAACTGGAAACGACGGCTATGCGGGAATTGGAAGAAGAAACTGGGTATCGTGCAGGTCAGCTCACCTACATAAATTCAATGTATCTGTCACCAGGATTTGCTAATGAAAAATTGGCTCTCTATTTGGCAACGGATTTGCAGAAAGTCGAAAATCCGCGTCCTCAAGATGAAGATGAAATCTTGGAACTTTACGAGCTAACAATAGCTGAAGCCAAAGCAGAAGTGGCAAAAGGCACGATTTGTGATGCCAAAACACTTTTTGCTATACAATACTGGGAATTGTATTTACTGCAGAGACAGTTTAAGGAGGACACGCAATGAGCAAAGGTCCGTTAGTCACTCGGACAGAGCTTCGCAAACGCAGAGAAGCAGAAGAAAAAGAAGCGGAACGTCGTCAGCAAGAAGAGCAGAAGCTGGCGGAAAAAGCGTATAAGCGAAAAGAAAAAGAAATTTCGACGTTTTATCGTAAAGAAAAGAAAAAACAAAAACCAATCAACAAGTCACGAGTAGGAGAATACTCGAAGCGTCGAGAACGGAGTACTTGGTTAAACAAGGCAATTATTATTGTAGCGATTTTATTAGCCGTTGTGGCATATATCGTTTTGAATTTATAGAAAAGAGGAATCACTATGAAAATTGGAATTATTGGAGCAATGGATCAAGAGGTCAAAATTCTAAAAGAAAAATTGACAGACACGATGTCATGGGAACGAGCAGGCGCTTTATTTGTTTCTGGTTCGTTAGGAAGACATGAGGTGATTGTGGTTCGTTCAGGAATTGGTAAAGTGGCCTCAGCTGTGACCACGACTTTATTGATTCATCAATATGGCGTAAATATGGTGATTAATACCGGTTCTGCTGGTGGTATCGGTGAAGGACTAAAAGTCGGCGATTTAGTCATTGCGGACAAATTAGCTTACTTTGATGTTGATGTCACTGGTTTTGGTTATGCCTATGGACAATTGCCTGGTGGTGTGCCTTTGTATTTTGAAACAAGTGAATACTTACGGATGGAAATTGCGAAAGCTGCTGAAAAAACTGGTTTAGCTATTCGTAAAGGATTGATTGTTACTGGAGATACTTTTGTGGACAGCGCTGAGAAAATTGCCAAAATTAAGAAAGAGTTTCCTGAAGCCTTAGCTTGTGAAATGGAAGGCGCAGCAATTGGCCAAGCCGCTTCACAGTTCAATATTCCATTCTTAGTTGTACGGGCAATGAGTGATACAGCAGATGGCGAAGCAACTCAAAGCTTTGACGAATTCATCGATGAAGCTGGGAAAAAATCAGCCGAAATGGTTATTCATTTTGTCGAAAACTTAGTTTAAAAAGAGAAAGAAACAGCCATCATTTCATCAATGAAATGATGGCTGTTTCTTTTTGCTTATTGTCACTTAATGGAAAGTTTTTAAATACTGTTCTTTTTGTTTGCGCGTTAATTTTTTAAAGGCGGCTTCGGCTTTGGTGGCCGCGCTACGTGTTTCAAATTTCTCTGTATGAATCATTTCGACTGGCCGTCGTTTGGCTAATCGAGTATATTTTGCACCAGTTCCGCTATTATGTTCGGTTAATCGACGTTCTGGCTCAGTTGTATAGCCACCGTAAAAGGAACCATCTTGGCAAAGTAAAACATAAAAATAATGGGATTTCTTATTCTCCATACAGCATAGCCTTCATTTCTGCTTCGTATTCGTTCTTTTCATTGTATGTAAAAAGAGGTGGTAACACACGAAAACCGTCTTTTTTGCCTTGTTTAATGCCTTCAATTAGTAAAACATTGGCTTCTTTGCCTGGCTTCGGATAAACAAACCGAGCTTTTTTCGGCGCAATATTGGCGTTTTCCATGGCATGTAAAATATCCAGGAAACGATCAGGACGATGAACCATTGCGAGGCGACCATTTGTTTTTAATAAATCCGCCGACACAGTGACCACTTCTTGAAGAGACGTGTGAATTTCATGACGGGCAATCGCTAAATGCGGGTTTGGATTTTTTTGGCTAGTTGGTCGTTCTTTAAAGTATGGGGGGTTACATAGTACTAAATCCACAGAATCTTTTTTGATGACCTCTGTCGCTTGTTTTAAATCACGTTCATACATCGTTACTTGTTTTTCCAATTTATTTAATAGAATACTTCGTTGCCCCATATCTGCCAAACGAGGTTGTAATTCGATTTGGTCGATCTTTGCAGCTGTTTTCCGACTAACGAAGAGGCCGACCGCGCCATTGCCAGCACACAAATCGACAATCTTGCCTTTTTTTGGTAGTTGCGGAAAATTAGCCAATAAGACTGCATCAATGGAAAAAGAAAAGACTTCTTTGCTTTGAATAATTTGAATATCATCCGCATATAATTGATCAATCCGTTCGCCGGATAATAACATAGATTAAGAACCTCCAACTTTTCATCTGATTGTTCATGTATTATACTACTTTTAAACCCATATGACAAAATCTGTTCGCTAGATTAGTAGGAACATGTTATTTCTCTGATTGATAGACGTAAAAAAAGCTTGTCAAAAGGTAGAGCTTTCGGCATACTAGAAAGCGGAGAGAAGAAAGGAAGAAAATTATGTTTTTTACATTTATGCGTGGCGTGGTTCGCGTCATTTTATTTGTGATTAATGGAAATGCACATTATGAAAATAAAGAAAAATTACCAAAAGACCAAAACTATATCTTAGTTGCGCCGCATCGAACATGGTGGGAACCGCTGTATTTAGCTGTTGCTGGCAGTCCTAAGAAGTTTAGCTTTATGGCAAAAAAAGAGTTGTTTAAAAATCCTGTTTTACGTTTCATTTTAAAACATGCGAATGCGTTTCCGGTGGATCGTGAGAAGCCCGGTCCCAGCGCGATTAAAACACCTGTCAAAATTTTAAAAAATTCTGATTTAAGTTTGATTATGTTCCCCAGTGGCACGCGTCATTCCTCAGAATTAAAAGGTGGGGTAGCCTTGATTGCTAAAATGGGTCGAGTACCTATCGTGCCATCTGTTTATCAAGGTCCGTTAACTTTAAAAGAGTTGTTTAAACGTAAAAAAGTAACGGTTCGTTTTGGGGAGCCAATCGATATTAGCGATATTAAAAAAATGGATAAAGACGGTTTAGCTGAAGTGGAACGTCGGATGCAAGAAGCATTTGATCAGTTAGATAAAGAAATTGATCCAACTTTTAAATATGAATCAACAGAAAAAGAATAAAACAAACCGCTATAGAATAGGAATGTTACTGGCAGGTAGTCTCATCAAAAGATGATGCTCCCTGTCTTTTTTCTTGCGTTAAGAAAAAAGTTTGTTAAAAATCTAATTCTTCTGTCCGATTTTCTTAAAAAATACCAGAAATTTGTTATAATAATAAGAAGGACTTTTTTAGGCGGTGAAAAAATGAAATTTTTACATACAGCAGATTGGCATATTGGCAAAAAATTACATGGTTTTGATTTGTTGGCAGAACAAAGGGAAGCCTTTAAACAAATCTTAGCAATTGCGAAAGAAGAGCAAGTGGATGCTGTTGTGATCGCTGGAGATTTGTATGATCGCTCTGTTCCAGCAGTTGAAGCAGTCGAGATTTTTAATGAAATGATGATTCAAATGAATCTCAAAGAGCATTTCCCCGTGTTAGCTATTTCGGGAAACCATGATAGCAGCACTCGTTTAGAAACAGGAGGCCCTTGGTTTAACCAAACGCAATTTCATTTGAATACGCGTTTAGAACAAGCCTTTCAACCAATTGAAATCGACAATACCCAATTTTATTTGTTGCCTTATTTTGAACCGATTGCGGCTCGCTTATATTTTGAAGATGAAACGATTCGAACGATTCAGGCGGCGATGGAAAAAGTTGTCGCGAAAATGCAGGAATCTTTTCTTCCCAACAAAAAACAGGTGTTAGTTAGTCATTTTTTTGTCGCTGGCAGTGAAAAAACTGATTCTGAAACAAAATTAACAGTGGGTGGTTTGGATGTTGTTCCGACGGCTTTGTTAGAGCCTTTTGATTACGTCGCGTTGGGCCACTTACATGGAAAAAATGCGTTGCAGGCACCTAATGCTCGATACAGTGGCTCGCCTGTAAAATTTTCTTTATCAGAAATGACACAAGAAAAGGGTGTTTGGCTTGTTGAAACAGAAACTGAAGTTCATTTTCAATTCCGTGCTTTGAAACCATTGCGAGACATTCAACAATTGACGGGCTCGTTTCAGCAGTTAACGGATCCCGCTTTTTATCAAGAAGTGAATCGGGAAAATTATTTACATGTCCAATTAACCGACCGAGCGATCATTCCCAACATGATGAATCAATTGCGAAAAATTTACCCCAAAATTATTGGGTTGGAACGTTTGAATGGTCGAGAAACAAGCAACGGAAATCAGAAAAAAGTGGTACAAATAGAACAACGTTCACCAGAAGAACATCTGCATGACTTTTTTAACGATGTGACAGGAGAGGCCTTGACAGAACAACAAGCACAATGGGTCCAAGAAGAACTGAGTACACTTAATCAATTAGAAAGAGGGAAGTAACAGGATGAAACCATTATCTTTAACATTGAAAAACTTCGGACCGTATATTAATGAAACCATTGATTTTACGAAGTTTGAAGATTCTTCACTTTTTCTAATTAGTGGAAAAACAGGGTCTGGGAAAACAACGATTTTTGATGGAATGAGCTATGCTTTGTTTGGTGAAAGTTCTGGGAAATTACGTTTAGGCAAAGAAATGCGTTCCACATTTGCTGACCCCTCAGAAGCCACTGAAGTTACTTTGCTTTTTAAACATAACGAGTATCTCTATGAACTGAACCGCCTTCCCGAACAAGAACTTTTTAAAAAACGTGGCACAGGAGTCCGTAAACAAAGTGCCAAAATTTCTTTAATTGTCAAAGATGCTCAAGGGAAAGAACTACGAGCCTATTCTAAAAGACGCGAAGTGGACGAACTCATTCAAGAATTATTGCATTTGAATGCCAATCAATTTGCTCAAATTGTATTGTTACCACAAGGAGAGTTTCGGACTTTTTTAATTGCTAAAAGTGATGAAAAAGAAAAGGTTTTGCGTAATTTATTCGGAACAGAATTGTATCAGTTGTTCAGCGAAAATTTAAAAGAACGCTTAAAAATTGCCAATCAAGAGATTCAAGAAACCCAGCAAAAAATTGAACTGAAAACAGAACAGTTGCATTGGTCAGAAGAACCTGAACCGACAATGACACTTTTTGAAAAACTTCAATTATTAGAAAGCCAACAACAAGAGGCTCAGCAACAACTATTAGTTGAAAGAGAACAAATTGCAACCTTAAAACAAGCCAAACAAGCAAAAGAGCAAGTTCGTTATGCCATTGAAGAACGGCAAAACTTGCAACAGCAAAAAGAAGAATTACTGGAAAAGAAAGCAAAACAAGCTGAACAGGAAACCGTCATTGAGCGGCTAAAGGAACAGATTCAGCAATTAAAATGGAGCCAAAAACAGCAATCTTTAGCTGAAAAAGTCTTTGAAAAACGAAGCGAAAAACAACAAAAAGAGCAAGAAACAAAGTCCAAACAACAAGCTCTTATGGAAACGCAACAAGCATTGACAGATTGGCAAGCAATCATGAGTGAGTTGGAAGAACAACAACCATTGATTGCTGAAAAACAAGAACGTCTTCAAACGATTCAACGTCAATTACCACAATACCAAGAATATGAACAGTTAGCCCAACAACAAATAGCAGAACAAGCCAATTATCAAGCCATTCAAAAAGAGTATGAATCTTGCCAACAGGAAAAAATAACATTAGCGGATAAAGTGGCGACAGCCAAACAATTTATTGAACAAGAAGGAACACTTGAAAAAGCAAATTTTGAATGTTCTAGTGTAGCAGATCATTGGCAAAATTTTGTAGAACGTTGGCAAAAAAATCAAAAAGCTTGGCAAAAAATTAGTCAAAACCAAGTGGAATTGCACGAGTTGACACAACGGTTTGCTGTTGAACAGCAACAAAAAAGCGCCGAAGAAGCGAAGTTGCAGACAAAGAAAAGTCAATGGGCCTCTTTACAAATCCAACGATTAAGCTTGTTACTTGAAGAGGGGGAACCTTGCCCAGTTTGTGGCTCTTTAGAACATCCAAAGCAACAAACTCATCAAGAAGTTTCCTTAGAAGAGATTGATCAAGCGGAACGGGAATTAACGGAAGTTGAAAAAACGGTTCAACGATTTACTGAAACGCTCTCTGCATTAGGGGCGGAAAAGCAACAGAAAGAAAGCCAATTACAAGAACAGGAAGCTGCGTATACTGAGGAACAAGAACAATTAGCAGCGCAGTTTGCTGACTTGCAGTTGCCGTTAACAGGACTAACTTTTTCACAAGTAACACCTGCAGAAATTGCGGAAGTTGAGTCGCAATTAGCTAAAGAAAAACAACAAATAGCACAAAAACTAACGGAAATTTCAGTCGAAAAGGACCGTCTGGCGGAACTAGAAGAACAAGTAGCTGGAAATTCTCAACGCTTTGAAGTGCTCCGACAACAAGTAGAAACAATGCAACAAAGTCTGGAAAGAATCACTATCCAGCAGCAAATGATTGCTAGCCAATTATTGGATGCAACCGTCACATACGAAGAAATGACCAAACAACAAGCTTTGCTTCAAGAAGAACTCTCTGCATTTGAACGTCAAAAAGAAAACGTGACGACACAAGGAGAAACCTTGAAGAAAGAAGAAATGATCCTTGAAAGTACGTTGACGCATTTGGAGAAAGAACAACAAACACTTCAACAAACAGTCGCGCAACTTGAGAGTCAGTTAAACGCAGTTTTAACGGAACAAGGCGTGACAGAGGACCAATTGACGGAGTGGTTGAAAGAAGTACCGACACTAGAAAGTCAGCAAGAACAAATTGCTTTATTTGAACAAGAGCAAACCCAACTGACTATCCAACTCGCTGAAATTGAAAAAAAATTATCTAGTGATACGTTCCCAGAATTATCTTTAATCACCACAGAAATTGAACAAATAACACAACAAATTGAAGAACAAGAAAAAAAATACTATCAACTGCATGAAAAAATGCAAAATAACCAACAGTTGGTTCAAGAAATTAATGCGCAAAGAACAACAATTGAAGACAAGTTTGCGGAAGTTGCTGCACTACAGCAGTTGGCAGATACGGTGAATGGCAATAATCCTAAAAAAATTAGTTTTGAACGGTATATGTTACAAACGTATTTAGAAAGAGTGCTGGCAGTCGCTAATCAGCGTTTAGACCGCCTGACCAATAGTCGTTATCAATTTGAATTGAATCACGAAGCAGGCAGTTATCGGAATCAAACGGGGCTAGAAATCAATATTTATGATGACAATTCGGGGACGGTGCGCAGTGCTCACACGTTATCAGGCGGGGAAAGTTTTATAGCAGCGTTAGCTTTGGCACTTTCTTTAGCAGAAGTGATTCAAGAACAAGCCGGCGGAGTCTTAATTGATGCGTTGTTTATTGATGAAGGCTTTGGTTCCTTAGATGAAGAAGCATTGGAAATGGCAATGGAGGCGTTAGAAACGATTGAAAATGAAGGCCGCATGATTGGGATTATTAGTCATATTGGCGAATTAAAAGCACGAATTCCACAACAATTACAAATAAAAAGCAATGGGAATGGTCAAAGTACCGTTCACTATCAGCTAGCTTAGTAGAAGAGGAGGTGAGTCGATGAAATGGAGTATTCCAGAGCGAATCGTTGAACAAGGGCGCGAATATATGCAAGAAGGCCGGGTCTTATCTATCGTTCAAAATCCAGAAAAAAGGATCTGGTTGTCTGAGGTTTTAGGGGAAGAACTTTATCTTGTTGAATTGGATGGTACCGCCAAAGAACAAGATGTTTGTGAATGTCAATATTGGATGGAACATGGCTATTGCAAGCATACAGTGGCAGTTGAACTGGCACTGAAACAACGAGGCGTGTCAAGAATTATTCAAGCGAATCAAACAGTCAGTTTTGAGAAAACAAATCGATCAACAGCTGAAATGTTTACCAAAGGCTTTGCCAAATTAAGCAAAGCTTCTGCCGAAGTTCCCTTGCAGCCTTTACGTTTAGAATTTCATTTAGATGTGATCGAAACGAATAATTACTATCCAGAATTATCAACGATTGGTCTTTCTTTAAAAATTGGTTTGGAAGGCACCAAACCTAAAACATATATTGTGAAAAATATTGGTGATTTTTTACAAGCATATGAAAAAGAAATGACCTTTATGGTGAATAAACAACACCAATTTACCTTGCTACATGATTCTTTTTCAATGGAGATTCAAGAAATTTTAACAGAACTTGCGGCAATTTATCATACCAGCCAATTATTAGGTGCAAACGGTATTCAAGTTAAAGGGAAAATCGACAAACGTTATCTATTATTACCAATTGATCGCAGTCAATCGTTAGTTGAAAAAATGAATCGAACGGGTCAGTTTATATTGACCAATCAAACTCATAAGTATCGCTATCTAACGTTCAAAGAAACCAGTTTGCCACTTACGTTTACAGTGCAAAAAACCGAGGAACAAAGCTTCAAATTAACTATTCAGAATCCTATTACAACGTTTCTAGCCCACTATCACTGGGCGATTGCGGATCAAACGGTTTATTTACTAACAGAAGAGCAGGAAGCCATCTACACCACGTTACTTCAATTAATGAAACGCTTGGAAGAGCCGTCAATTATTTATGAAAAAGAAACAGTTTCTGATTTATTTAGTGAAGTGTTACCATTATTGGAAAAAATTGGTCGAGTGTCTGTTGAAGAATCAGTTGAAGAACTAGTCGTCCATCATCCTTTAAAAGCAGTCTTTATTTTTAAGAAAATTAAAGGTCGGATTAATGCTCGAATTGACTATCACTATGGAGAAGTCATTTTCTCGACAAACCCGAAATATGCTCAATTACCTGAAGTCAATCAAGAAATCGTTCGAGATAAAGCAAAAGAAACAGCAATTAAGCAGCAATTTCAACAGTTTGCCTATCAGCAAACAACCACAGGCTTTGAAAAAGTCTTACCTGCTGGGGAGTCCTTGTATTATTTCTTTAAAGCCGAAGTACCAGCTTTCCGTCAATTAGGAGAAGTTCGGATGGGACGGAAATTACGGGAATTGTATTTAGATGCCCAGCATCATCAACCAACGATTGAAGTTGCGGAAGGGGATTCTTGGTTGGATATTCGGTTTGATGTCACTGGCATTGATGAAACCGAAATCGATGCAGTATTGACTAGTCTGCTACGTAATGATGCTTTTTATACGTTAAAAAGTGGTGAAATTCTTGCTTTTGATTCAGAGGAATTTTTCCATACAAGTGCAATTTTAACGAAGCTGCGAAAAAATATGCATCAAGAAGACAATGTCATTCATGTGCCCAAAAACCAAGGCCTCATGATCGAAAGTTTATTAGAAGACAATGAGCGAGCACATTTTTCAGATTCCTTTAAAAAAATGGTCACGGATTTAACGCATCCAGAAAACTTTGAAGCGCAAGTCCCCAAAACCTTACAAGCAACGTTACGCCATTACCAAGAAACAGGGTATAAATGGCTGAAAATGCTTAGCCATTATCAATTTGGCGGTATTTTAGCTGATGAAATGGGTTTAGGGAAGACACTGCAAACCATTACCTATTTACTTTCGGAAAAAGAAGAAGAGCGCTTGAAAGGGACAGCTTTGATTGTCGCTCCTGCAAGTTTAACCTATAACTGGTTAGCCGAAGTCAAACGTTTTGCGCCAACCTTAAATGTTCAAGTGGTTTCTGGCAATCGCCAAGAACGAGCAGCGCTTTTACAAAATAGCACCGAAGATATTCTGATTACTTCTTATGCAAGTATGCGACAAGATGTTCAGCTTTATCAGGAAATGCGTGTCGGCTATTTGATTTTAGATGAGGCCCAAATGGTTAAAAATAGTGGAACTAAAACGGCGCAAGCCTTAAAAAGTTTAAAAGTACCCCAACGTTTTGCATTAAGTGGCACACCAATTGAAAATAATTTAGATGAACTGTGGTCAATTTTCCAAATGATCTTACCGGGATTGTTCCCAGGCAAAAAAGCCTTTCGAGAAATTAAGCCGGAAGAAATTGCCAAAATGATTCAACCATTTATTTTGCGACGAGATAAGAAAACGGTGCTCGCAGATTTACCAGAAAAAATTGAAAATAATATGTACAGTGTCTTAACAGAAGAACAAAAAACGGTTTATTTGGCCTATCTAAAACAAATGCAAGCAGATGTCAGTCAAATGGATCAGGCGACCTTCAAGAAAAATCGCATGAGTATTTTAGCAGGCTTGACCCGTTTACGACAAATCTGTTGCGATCCGCGTTTGTTTATTGAGGATTACACGGGAGGTTCTGGCAAAGTGGAACAAGTCAAAGACTTTTTAGTGGCTGCCAAAGAAAACAATCGTCGTGTCCTATTATTTTCTCAGTTCACAAGCATGCTTTCTATCTTAGAAAAAGAATTAAATGAATTAGGCTTAGAGACGTTTTATTTACGAGGAAGTACGAAGCCTCAAGATCGGTTAACGATGGCGAATGCCTTCAATGAAGGAGAAAAAGATGTCTTCTTAATTTCATTGAAAGCAGGGGGAACCGGACTAAATTTAACTGGTGCAGATACAGTTATTTTATACGATTTATGGTGGAATCCCGCAGTCGAAGAACAAGCGGCTGGTCGGGCGCACCGCATGGGACAGAAAAAGGTTGTTGAAGTGTGGCGGATGATTGCAGAAGGAACGGTTGAAGAAAAAATGAATTCCTTACAGCAAGAAAAACGCGAGCTGTTCCAAAAAGTGATTCAAGGAAATGAAGAGCAATTAGCGAAAATGACGGAAGAAGATATTCGCACAATTTTAAGCATTGGGGAATAGCCGTTCAACTTAGTTGCTATCTTATTTAAAGAGAAATGGAGTAATTCGTTTGAAACAAAAAGAATATATGGAATATCGGCCGCTAGGTGAAGAAATTGAACGGATTCGTAAAGGGAAAAATATTCCTCTGCGTGTCTTTGATGAAAATGGTGTTTCTAGTCGAAGTTATCAACGCTTTGTCCAAGGAAATAGTGAATTGCGTATTTCGGATTTAGCCATTATTGTCGAAATCTTGTCTATTTCGCCGATGGAAATGACAGAAAAATTAACGCCAATGTCCAAAACAGTTTTAGCTAAGGAGCAGTTTAATCAAGCAATCTTTAGTAAAAATTTTCAAGAAAGTAGTCGAATCGTTGCAGATTATCGGGCGTATTATGATAAATCGTCTTTTGCTTTAGGAAAGCAAGAAGTAATGTATTCGATGTTGGCGTTGGAATATCTTTTTAACCCTCAAACAGTTGTGACAAAAGAAGAGATTATTGCATTAGAAAATCAGATTCTGGAACGATTAATTAATGCCGATGTGTATACTATTTTTAATTTGAAATTTTTAGCATTACAAAAAAACGTTGGCTTGCAGCCGTTTCCAACTTCGTTACTTTTTCGTGTGCTACAATCTGTCAATGAGCGGGAAATTATTGATATTCGCTCGCTAGAAATTATCGAGCAAGTAATTATTGATTTTTTATTTGCGGCGATTGTCAGCCAAAATGTTCCCCATATTCTTCATGTATTAGGCATGTTTAAAGAATATGAAGTGGGTGAAAATAACTGGCGAATGATCCTCTGGAAAAAAATAGCAGAAAAAATAGAAATGATTTTAACCAATGAAGAAATATTCGCAGATTGGTCAATCTTTAAAGAACAAATCCTCTTATCTATCACATTGTTTTTACCAAAAGCCAAACAAGAATTTTTTGCTGGGCAATTGGAAAAAATAGAGGATAGTTTAAAAGAAATAAAAGAAAACTAGGCATAATTGAGAATTTGTCATAATACATTCTGGTTGTGTTTAGCGACAAAGAGCGCCAAATAGGGGTAGAAAACCCTATTTGGCGCTCTTTGTCTTGTCTATACAAATTAATTTGGACAGTTTGTCGTAATTGAACCCATTTTCAGTTGATATTCACTATAATTAAGAAAATATCAGGAGGTGAAGTTTATGAAAAAAATGTGCATCTCCGCAGTTAGTGCCTTACTTTTGGCTAATAGTTTGCTACTTCCTGTAACAACTTTCGCCGAAACGACCGAAACAATCGCATCCTCCAGTGAAGAAAATGTTTCATCTGTTTCAGAAGAAAAGATTCCAGAAACTTCATCGGCAGAAGAGCAAAATTCAGCAACCAGTAGTTCGGAGATTCCCCAATCAGAAGAGTTAACGACTGTTGAAACAAGTGAAGAGCCGCCAAATGAAGCACTAGCGATAACGGAAGCACAACTGATGATGCCCCAATTATACGCAGGTGCTGTCTTAGATAAAGCGACGCCTATCAGTACACTATTTCCTGATCCAGCCTTTGCGGAAAATATCAGAAAACAGTTAAGCAAATCTCGGACCTCTAATACTGTCACCCAAGCAGAATTGGATAAACTGAATAAAGTTATTTTAGAAAATGTCGTTGTTTCTAATGTGGAAGGAGTTCAATACCTAAGAAACTTAGAAGAATTATCTTTTCAAGATTCGCTCAATGTAACAGATTTGAGTCCTTTTGCTAAAGGTGAATTTAAGCTATTACGTTTTTTATATATGAGAAACAATAAAATAGCTGATCTTAGTCCGTTAGGTCAAGCAGGATTAATTAGTTTAGAAGGCTTGTATGTTGAGAACAATCAATTAACGACATTAAATGGACTTGAAGGAATGGCTGCTTTAAAAAATTTAAGTATCCAAAATACGACAGATCATCCGTCAAAAATCACGCCGAATAATCGAGTGACTTCCTTCGACCCGCTTCGTTCTCTTCGTAATTTAGAAACCATTTGGGCTGCCAATAATCAGATTGCTACTTTAGATGGGCTTACGGAAGCAAATAACCTACTCCGTCTTTATGTGGAAAATAATCAATTAAAAACAATTGCGCCCTTGGCGAATAAGCCACGTCTAGAAGAGTTGAGTATTATGAATCAAACGATTGCTAGTCTGGAAGCTTTAAGCACTGTTCCTAATCTGCGTGTACTGTATGCAAGAAACAATCAAATTTCTTCCTTGGCACCGTTAGAGAAAACACTCAATCTAACAGTTTTAGATGTGGGAGAAAATCAAATTTCAGATATCAGTCCGTTAAAAGGCTTAACGGCCATTACAGGGCTAGATGTATCTAATCAAATGATTATCTTATCTTCTGTCGATTATATTGCTGGGAAGCCCCTGCAATTAAAAAATAAGGTGGTATCTCGTGATGGTCAACTATTTCCACCGCTGACGATTAGCCCTTATGGAAGTTACGATGCCACAAAAGGACTGTTTGAATGGAATTTACCCAAAGCTCATGAAGGCGTTTCTTATATCTGGGAATCAACAGATAAAGCATACTTAGGGAACTTTTCTGGAACAGTCGTCCAACCTGTCAAAGAAGTTTTCTTAAGTGAAACGAAACTATCTTGGTCAAAAGAGCGTATAGAAAAGTCGATGGAAAAAACAATCGATATTGATGACTTTCAAAAAACAGCCCTGCCTTTTTATTGGCAAGATGTCGATGCTGGGAATAGATTACAATTTATTGTCAAAAAAGAGGGCCAAGAAATCCAGAAATTAGCAGATGAAACAACCACTAATTCTAAAACATTTAAGGAAAAAGCCTTGTTATTACCAGAACTAACTTATGGAAAACAGCAGTTGGTCGTGGAAGTCTATGATAAAGGCTACAAGATTGATGAATTAGCGCTAACAGTCACTGTGGTTGGCTCTGTCAGGTTCAAAACGGTACCCACAGCGATTTCCTTTGGGAATGAGCTGCAAATCGCTAGTAGCACGACCCAATATCCAATTGTTTCCATGGATCAACCATTAGTGATACGGGATACTCGTCAAACGGGGAATAATTGGTCGCTTGCACTAACCGTTACTTCTGATTTCAAATCTGAATCAGGTGCTACGTTGCCAAATATTTTAAAATTTAGAACCAACCATCGCTTACAGGACATTCCAGAAGGCCAATCGATTCTTGTTCACAACCAAGTCAATGGACATCAAGAAACAAATATTTCTGATCAATGGAAAGAAAATGACCAAGAGTTGTTATTATCTGTTCCTGGAGGGACGGCCAAAGCAGAAGAATACGAAGCAAAACTAACTTGGCACTTGATGGACGTACCTGATGGCAGTGCAAAATAGGGGGTGAGTCTTATCAAAAAAATAGTTAACGGCGTGTTGTTATTAGGATTGTTTTCATCAGTTGATGTATTTGCTGAAACAAATGCCTATCCGACAAATGCAGAAGTTTCTTTTTATGGCGAGTATGAGCCACCAGCCAACAAAGAAAAACCAGATGGTAAGATACCACAGCGTTTCCCCAAGCAGTCGGAAGCAATACCAGCAGTGAGTGGAGAATCATTGAAGCATTCAACAAGTAAAACGGTTGATCAAAAAGGCTCAGGCTTCTTACCTCGAACTGGTATTAAACAGCAACAAATGTTTAATTATCTCGGAATAATAGTCATCTTTTTGGCTAGTTTTATTTTAAAAAAAAGAAAGAAGGAACAATAAAATGAAAAAAATTATCTTAGCAACAATCCCAGCTATCACTTTAGGCGTGGCTATTGCACCAGAAGTGAATGCAGAAGAAAAAAACTATGAATCAAATGCCATCGTAGAATTTACGCCGGATACCTCTATCAACAAACCTGTCGATCCAGTGAATCCAGATACCGAAAAACCTGTTGAACCCTTTGACCCAACGACACCAGACACTGGTAATAAGCCAAATGAAGGAACAACTGGTCCACTAAGTATCGATTATGCTTCTAGTTTAGACTTTGGCAAAAATAAAATTTCAAATAAAGATGAAAAATATTATGCAAATCCACAATACTTTTTCTTGGCAGACGGTTCTGGTCCTGATTTGACTAATCCTAAACCAAATTATGTACAAATTTCCGACAAACGCGGAACGAATGCCGGTTGGGCCTTAACAGTTAAACAAGAAACACAATTAACAGCGACAAAAGAAACATTAAATAAAGTTTTAGACGGTTCAGAAATTAAATTAAGTCAAAACAAAGCAGTGTCTAATTCCAAAGCAGTCACACCAACTGCGCATGAAGTAACTTTAGTAGCTGGCGATTCATCAAATGTGATGTCTGCCGCTGAAGGTCAAGGTTCTGGAACTTGGCTTAGTGCGTTCGGTGGGATTGAAAAAGTGGAAGTTGACGGTGAAAGCGTAGATAAAAATACAGCGATCACATTAACTGTACCAGGAGCAACACCAAAAGATGCTGTTCAATACAAAACTGTTTTAACATGGACAATCGCTGATTTACCAAGCGTATAATTATTGAAACTATAACAATAGAAGAGAAGGAGCACTAACATGAAAAAAATGACCATCGCAAGCAGCTTAATTTTAGCAACCATCGCGGTAGGCACACTACCAGTTCAAGCAGAGGAAGTGGCTAATCGCGACACAGATGCTATTGTAAAATTTAAAGCACCAGATGAAAAAGACCCCAACAGCAAAAATCCTGTAGTGGATCCAGAAGACAAAGACGGCAAAGATCCTGTGACACCTATCGACCCAGTAAATCCTGACAAACCAGTTGATGAAGGTTCTACAGGTCCCTTAACCTTGGACTATGCTTCAAGTTTAAACTTTGGTGAAAATATCATCAGCACAAAAGATGAAACCTATTTTGCATCAGCACAAGTTTTAAAAGATAAAAATAATGTTGAAAAAACGGGCCCATTATTTGCTCAAATTACAGATAATCGTGGAACTTTAGAAGGCTGGACTTTATCTGCAAAACAAAATTCTGCATTTACTTCTGCTACAAAAGGTCAGACGCTTGAAGGAACTGAAATTGTCTTTCAAAATGCTTCAGCTGTGACAGCAGGACAAAGCGCTGCACCAACAAGTTTAGCGAGCGTAACTTTTGGTACAGTGGGTGAAAGTCATAACGTGATGGTAGCCGCAACAGATCAAGGCGCTGGGAAATGGTCATACTTATACGGCAATGCTAGTTCAATTGCTGAAGTTGACGGCCGTCAAGTAATGAAAGATGTTCAATTAAAAGTGCCAGGTAAATCAGTTAAATTAAATGATGCCTACAAAACAACAATTACTTGGACATTAGCTAATACGCCAGTATAAAAAGAACCTTTTTGGAGAAAGGAAGAGGGGAACTCAGCCTTTCTCCTTTACATAGAAATGGAGTGTAGAGCGAAATGAAAAATAGATATTTTATTCTGATGATCCTAAGTTTTTATTTCTTTGCTTTTGGGATTGAAACCTCAGCAGCAGAATTACGATTTAGTGTTGAAACAGAAATTCCAGAAAACCAAATAGATAAAACAAAAACATATTTTGATTTAATGATGAAACCAGACCAAGAACAAATTTTGAAAGTTCGAGCGGCCAATAGTACAGATGAAAATTTAGTGATTGATGTTAGTGTGAAGTCGGCCACAACAAACAGCAACGGAGTGATTGAATATGGTGAGTCGTTGACAGCATTAGATAAATCTGCACCAGCAGATTTATCAGAAATCATTCAACTGAAAGACGGCGGTGAGAGTGTTGAATTGCCTGCTAAAAGTGAAAAAGTAGTTGAATTACGAGTGAAGATGCCTAAAGAAGAGTTTTCAGGGCAACTAGCGGGCGGGATCACGTTTAGTGAAAAAGTCGATGAAACGAAAGACAAGCAAAAAGAAAATACAAACGGCTTAGCAATTGAAAATCGCTATGCCTATACAGTAGCTGTTTTACTTCGAGAAAATGAAACAGTTGTACAACCAGAATTGTCTTTAGAGAAAGTTGAACCGACGCAAAGAAATGCGCGCAGTGTTATTTCTGCAACACTGTTAAACCATGAAGCAGCCTATCTTCAATCAATGAAAGTAACGGCAAATGTTAAAAATAAGAAAACAAATAACGTTATTTTAGAGAAAGAACAAGAAGATATGCAAATGGCGCCCAATTCAATTTTTAATTTCCCTATTCCTTATGAAGAAAATGAAATGGAAGCTGGGACGTATGTATTGGCAATGACTGTGGAAGGCTCAGGAAAAAAATGGCAATTTACGAAAGAATTTACGATCTCAAAAGAAGAAGCAAAAACATTTAATGAGAAAGATGTAACCGTCAAAAAAACGGAATCTAAACTTATTTATCTCTTAATCGGTTTATTGATCCTTTTACTGATAATCTGCCTGTTCATCATTTTACGTCTGAAAAAACAAAAAAATAAATAAAAAAAAGCCGTTCTTCAATTGGAACTGACCTAAGATTGTGAGACAGGAATAAAAAAGCATTTTCCTAGACTGCTGATTTCCGATAATCTATCGGCGATTGGTAGTCTAGTTTTTGTTGAATTCGACTTTCACTATAATAAGTAATGTATTTTTTTACAATTTCTATTACAATAGATGTAGGTTCATTTGTGAGCCCATCTAAGTAGAACGTTTCAGACTTTAGTGAGGCATGAAACGATTCGATGCAGGCATTATCTGAAGGTGTCCCTTTGCGGGACATACTCATGGTAATGCCTTTTGTTTTTATTTGATTCTGGTAGTCAAAAGAAGTATAAACAGAGCCCTGATCACTATGCAATAGACAATCCGTTGTTTGGGGCAATTGATCAAGTGTATCCAGAACAAAAGCCGTATCTTGCTTATCACCGATGGTATAGGCAATAATTTCACCATTGTATAAATCCATAATTGAAGACAAATACAATTGCTTTTGACCAAAAGGCAGATAAGTAATATCTGTTACCAATTTCTTTAAAGGAGCGTCTGAAGAAAATTGTCTATTTAGCTTGTTCTCGACAACCGTGTAAGGTTGTCCCACTTTACTGCGTTTCTTCATTTTCACGCGACAATTCCAATGATATTTCTGCATAATCTTTTGTACGGTGTTTTTGTTTACTTTGTATTCCTGATTAATCAACGCAGTAATCTTTCGATAGCCATATCGAAACTTATGTTGGAAGCAAAGTCGACGAACAGCTTCTTCAAGAGGTGTTAACTTTCCCAAGTCTTTTCGATGAGTCCAACGATAATAAGTAGCTCGCGAAACGCCGAAAAGTTGACACAATGCAGTAATGGTTATTTTTCCTTTCATTTTTTTAACTAATTCTACAAATATTTCTGGCTCCACGTCCTTTCCAATTCTTTGTACTTTTTTAGCACCTCAATATGCATTTTTAAATAGTTATTTTCATTTCTAAGCTGTTGTTCATTTGATAGAATTTCTGGACCTTTTCCATAAGCATATTGTTTTCCAACGGGTTGAACCAGACGATGATTCTCGCCATTACGGTACCAACGCCACCATGTTTCAATTTGTGTTTTGTTTTTAATTCCTAATTCTGCCATAATTATTTTTACAGGAATATTCTCTTTTTTCATCTGTATAGCCATTTCTTTGATGTGAATCGGATAAGAAACTCGATTTCCCATTGAAAAAGCACCTCCTAGTTAAATTCATTTTAACGTGAATTCAACAAGAGGTGCTTTTTTATTTTGTCTCAGTTTATTGGGTCAGTTCAAATTTGAAGAGCGGCTTTTTTTTAAAGATTAAATAATTTCTCCACAGTCGGACAAAGTTCAGTGAAACAAGTGACTTCTACAAGGTGTGATGCAGGTTGGCAACTTGGTAGTTCACGAGAGCGGTGGTTAAACCAAAGAGAATGCCAGCCACCATTACGTGCGCCTACAATATCATTGTCATAACTATCACCAACATATAAAGTATGTTCAGGTTCCATACAAAATTGATTACAGGCTAAATCAAAAATTTCCTTTTCAGGTTTTTGGAAACCCGTACTTTGAGAAATAATGATATTTTGGCTTGGAACCCATTTTTCAAGATTCAATTGTTTAACTTTTTTAAATTGATGGTCTGTTGGACCATTTGTAATAATCCCCATCGGAATTTCCTTTTCTTGTAAAGTATCAAGAAGCTTAGTAACTTCTGGATGCATCGTAATATTATCCAATTCTTCTTCATAAACTTGTTGGAAAATTTTTCCTTCTTCTTGTGAAATTCCTGGATAGTTTAGATCCTTTAATGTTTCATTCATCCGGAAAAACCGCATGAAATCTAGGGACCATTCATTGGCTAAAACTTTCGGAAACGTTTCATCGCTGTGGTGTCTAAAACGAAGATACAATTCATGCATATCCTCTGTCGCAACGTTCGGGAAAATTTTAGTCATCGCATTTCGAAAGGGTTGTTGCTGATCGTACAGCGTGTCATCAACATCAAAAACAATGGTTCTCATTTAACAAGTGCACCTCTTAACTTTTTTACAAAACTTTTCATATGTTATATTGTAGCCGATATTTTCACAAATAAATAGAGTATTTTTCACTGTATTTCAAGGTTTTGCACAGAAATCAAAGCCTTGCGGGAAAAGACAATTATAGTTATTTTTACCGAAAAAATGGAAACGATAAATGAAAAAATATTCTGATAATGAAAAGTTTGTGAAAATGATTTTGAGTCAAAGTTACTTAAATAACACGTGTTCTGATAGAAGTTAGAATTTTGCAAGAGACAGTCTTTTTCCGTATAATGAATGAGAATGAAGGGGGAGAGTTAGGGAGTTATGTTAAAGCGTTTTTTTGGGTATTATCGGCCGTATCGTGGATTATTTATTTTGGATTTTGGGTGTGCCGTTTTTGCGGGGCTGTTAGAGTTGGCTTTTCCAGTAGCAGTCAACCAAGTAATTGATAAGATTATGCCAAAAGGAGATTTTCGCCTCATTGCATTAGCTAGTGCGGGCTTATTTGCATTTTATATAATCAATACGTTTTTACAATTTATTGTGGTTTATTTTGGTCATATGTTAGGCGTGAATATTGAAACAGATATGCGTGAAGAATTATATCAACATCTTCAAACACAACCGTTTGAGTATTATGATAATCAAAAAACAGGGAAATTAATGAGCCGTTTGACCACTGATCTTTTTGAAATTTCGGAAGTGGCGCATCATGGTCCAGAAGACGTCTTTATTACGGTTATGACGTTAGCAGGTTCTTTTTTATTAATGTTAACCATTCACGTGAAATTAGCCATCGCTACGTTTATTTTATTGCCATTTATCACGATTGCGCTAGGTTATTTTAATAAGAAAATGACAAAAGCGAATACGGATATTTACGATAATTTAGGTGAATTTAATGCTGGGATTGAAGCGTCAGTAAGTGGGATACGTGTCACGCAATCTTTTGCAAATGAACCATTTGAACGAAAACAGTTTAATTATTTAAATCAAATGTATCGAAAATCGAAATTATATTTTTATAAGGTGATGGGTGTCAGTTCCGCCTATAATTACTTATTAATTCGTCTGATAAATTTGTTTTCATTAATTTTTGGTGCGTATTATACAATTAAAGGAGAAATTACAGAAGGTCAGTTTGTAGGATTTATTTTATTAGCCAATATTTTTATTCGGCCGATTGAAAAAGTCAATAATATGATTGAAAGTTATCCCAAAGGATTTGCTGGTTTTAAACGTTTTACGGAAGAAATGGACAAACAACCGTCCATCAAAGATTTGCCAGGAGCTGTTGCTGTTTCACATTTAGAAGGAACGATTGCCTATAAAGATGTTTCATTTGCTTATGAAGATGGCACAAAAGTTTTAGACCATATCAATTTAAAAATTCAACCTGGCGAAACCGTTGCTTTCGTTGGACAAAGTGGTTCAGGAAAAACGACCTTGTGTAATCTGTTGCCTCGTTTTTATGAAGTCAGTAGTGGTGAAATTACGATTGACGGTAGAAATATCCAGCAAATGACCTTGGCTTCATTACGTAAGCAGATTGGAATTGTTCAACAAGATGTGTTTTTATTCCCTGGAACATTACGAGAAAATATTGCTTATGGGAATTTAAATGCTACAGAAATAGACATTCAACAAGCGGTGAAATTAGCACATTTAGAACATGTAATTCAGCTAATGCCAGATGGCTTGGACACAATTATTGGCGAACGTGGCGTGAAATTATCGGGCGGTCAAAAGCAGCGAGTGGCAATTGCGCGAATGTTCTTGAAGAACCCGCCGATTTTAATTCTAGATGAAGCGACTTCTGCATTAGATACAGAAACAGAGCAAGTGATTCAAGAGTCATTAAACTCGTTAGCTGACGGGCGAACAACATTAATTATTGCCCACAGACTGGCAACGATTAAACATGCTGATCGAATAATCGTAGTGAGTGACCAAGGAATTTTAGAAGATGGAACACATGAAACTTTGTACGCGCAAAGAGGCCACTATCGTCGCTTGTACGATGCTCAATTTAGAACATAAAAAACCCGCGAATAAAACTTCGCAGGTTTTTATTATGTTTAGTTAGCGCCGAACTTTTCTTCCCAAACCAACAGCATTTTTCATTCGTTGAAGTGTTTTGTTGGCTACCTGGCGAGCGTTTTCTGCACCCTCATCTAAAATCATATCTAATTCTTCTGAAGCTAGAAGCTCTTGGTAGCGCACTTGAATAGGTTCTAATAAGGCAACTACTGCTTCTGCTAAATCTGCTTTGAAGTCTCCATAGCCTTTGCCTTCGTATGCTTGAACAAGTTCCTCAACAGTTTGACCTGTCGCAGCAGAATAAATATTTAGTAAGTTAGTAATACCAGGCTTTTCTTCTTTATTATATTCAATTACACCAGTTGAATCAGTTACAGCAGAGCGGATTTTTTTGCGAATCACTGCTGGCTCATCAAGCATTGAAATAAAGCCCTTCACATTTGTATCAGACTTACTCATCTTTTTCGTTGGTTCCTGTAAGCTCATAATTCGACTACCTTGCTCAGCGATTTTTACTTCAGGCATCGTTAAAATTTCTTGATTTTTTTGGGCATAACGTTTATTGAAGCGTTCCACAAAATCACGTGTTAATTCTAAGTGTTGTTTTTGATCATCTCCGACTGGCACTAAGTCAGCGTTGTACAACACGATATCACCAACCATTAATGGAGGGTATGTTAAAAGACCAGCGCTTACGCCAGCACGACCATTTTTTTGCGATTTATCTTTAAATTGTGTCATTCGCTCTAACTCACCAATAGAAGTATTGCACTGAATGATCCAACCAGCTTCTGCATGCGCACTCACTTCAGACTGTATGAAAATTGTTGCTTTTTGTGGGTCTAAACCAACCGCTAGGTAAAGAGCTGCTAAACTACGAATTTGTTGGCGTAGCTTTTGCGGTTCTTGGGGAACGGTAATGGCATGTTCATCCACAATACAAAAATAACAATTGTATTCATTTTGTAATTCGATAAATTGTTTCATTGCACCAATGTAATTTCCGATTGTCGGAGTACCACTGGGCTGAATACCAGAAAAAATTGTTTTCATTAAATAACCACCTGACTTTAGACTTAAGATAGTGAATAGTTCTATTATACATTTTATTAGAAAAAAATACATGGGAACTTCTTGAAAAATCACCAAGAGAAGTAAATTATAACAGCAACCATGAAAATAGAAAACTGTATTACTTTTTTACAGAATTATAACGAATATCCATAAAATTTCATAAAAATTAACCCTAATTTTACACGGATGTAATGAAGGAAAAATAAACAAAGTTAATAAAAAATGTTTAAAAACCCCTAGTATTTTTATTAGAAATTAGGTATACTGGTTTTAAATAGAGGAACAGTACAGTTCCCTGTTTCAGAAACGCGATGATTCGCGAAAAGGAGTGATGCACAATGTTGACACTTTATACTTCCCCAAGTTGCACGTCATGTCGTAAGGCTAGAGCCTGGTTGCAAGAGCACGAAATTCCTTTTAAAGAAAGAAATATTTTTTCTGAACCTTTAAATATTGAGGAATTAAAAGCAATTTTAATCATGACAGAAGATGGAACAGAAGAGATTATCTCTACTCGCTCTAAAGTTTTCCAAAAATTAAATATGGATTTGGACGAGCTTCCACTTCAAGATTTATTAGAGTTGGTTCAAGAAAACCCTGGATTGTTGCGTCGGCCAATTATGATTGATGAGAAAAGATTACAAGTCGGTTTTAACGAAGATGAAATTCGCCGATTCTTACCAAGAGATGTTCGACAACTGGAATTGCGCCAAGCACAATTAATGGCAGGTTTATAAAAAATATAAAATTTTGTTCTGTATTTGTTAATTGTAATAAAGAACGATTCATATGAATTTAGGGCCAGGGATTTTTATCTCTGGCTTTTTAATACATATTTAGAACTTGTATTCATTTGATTTGGCAGAACGTGGTCAAGGAAAAATAGTATCTTTTTTGGAGAGACTGCGTTAAGATGAAGAGGTAGAAGGAGCGAAAAACCAATCGTTAAAAAAGTTCAAAGTTTATAAAACGTTCGCTAGTTTTCGAGGATTTATAGACTTTCCACTTTACTTTTGTGTAGTTTTCGCTACAATGAACGTAAGAAGTTTCCTGATTGAAGCAAAGAGAGGTGTAGCGCTATGGAAATGGAACATATTAATGAAAATACGATTCGTGTGTTAATTGGCAACGAAGACCTGGCGGATAGAGGGATTACTTTTCTTGACTTACTAGGAAACCACAAAGATGTTGAAAATTTCTTTTATAGTATTTTAGAAGAAGTTGATGTCGAAGATGAATTCCAAGGTAGTGAAGCAGTCACTTTCCAAGTCTTGCCTAAAAATGATGGTTTAGAACTGTTTATTAGTAAAAATGTCGCTATGGACGACTTGTCTTCCTTAGAAGGTCTGAGCGAAGTCAATGCAGATGTTAGCGAATTAATTCGCAAACAAATTGAAGCAGACAAGGCAGCCGCCGATGAACTTGATGAGATGGAAACCACAGATGAAACAAACAGAAATGTAATCTTTGAATTAGATAATTTTGAAGCGATGATCCAATTATCCAAAGAAGTCTTCATGCAATCTGTTTTGACTAACTTATACACGTACAACGATCGTTATTACTTACAAGTTTTGTTCTTAACCGATGAATTAGAAAAGACAAATGTTGACAATGAAATTGCACAGATTTTAGAATTTGCTCATAAAACAACTGTCACTCAGGATACTTTAGTCGAATATGGCACTTGTATTATGGAACGCAGTGCGTTGGAATTAACACGTTATTACTTTAATGATTAAGCAAAAAAGCAAAAACTTTCGAGTTTTTGCTTTTTTTTTGATGAAAATTAAGAAACTTTGCGTAGTTTATTTATGAGAGGTGAAAATCATGTTAACAGCTTTAACGGCAGACAACCAAGAATTATTTTCTTTAATCGATTGCTCGATTGATGAATTAACACAGATACGAAGCGAACAAGCTTTTGTGTGTCCAATGTGTCATCAATCGGTCATTTTGAAGGCAGGCCCCATTAAAATACCCCATTTTGCTCATCGTAAAAAGAATAGTTGTTGGTACGAAGCAGAAGCTGAAACAGAAGAACACCTCCGCTTGAAGCAGCTTTTTGCGGAAAAGTGTTTACGCGAAAAGCTGTCCTTTCAAGTTGAGGCATACTTACCCACCTTGAAGCAACGCCCAGATTTACTCATTGGCAAGATAGCCATTGAAATTCAATGTAGTCCATTGCCAATTAAACGTTTGGTGGAACGGACGGAGACTTATCAAGCTCATGGCTATCAAGTTGTTTGGATTTTAGGTGAACGATTAGTGCCTAAAGACAAGCTCACGCAATTAACGAAACAATTCCTTTACTTTTCGGAGTCCTTGGGATTTTATTTATGGACGGCCAATAAGAAGCAAGAACGAATAGAATTACTTTGTCATATTGAAGAGAGTCAATGTCAACAATTTTATAGAAGAAAACAATCATGGGATTTTTACGAAAAAAAATTACTAGAAATCTTCCGACTACCGACCGCTAATTTAAATTTACTGCCAAATAGACGGCACACTGGTCAATTGATGCATGATTATTATCAAAAATTGACGCAACAACTTGGTTACAGAAATGCTCAGTTGCTTAGAACACAGAGCTTTTTATATACGAAAGGTTGTCATCTTCTCCAGTTACCTCCTTGGTTTTACTATCCTGGATTGAAGCTATTACCTTCTTCTGAAGAAGATATTCATTTAAAAATGCTTGTTTGGGAAGCACTAAAAACCGAAGAAGAGCGTTTAGTGACCAAACAGGAACTATGGCGTATCTTGGAAGCTATTTTTTTGGAAGAAGGGAACTTTGTTTGGCAGCCACTGCCGAATATTGGCTTAAAAAAGCTTTTTAAAATTGTGGGAAATAACTTATTGAGATGGTTACAAGAATGTTATGTGTTAATTAAAGTAAACAATAAGTACCTAATAACTAGTATTTTCCTAAGAGAAGATCCTGAAAAGCTCATTCATTGGCTAAAAAAAGTGAAAAAACAACATTTTTTTAGTCACACGTGTTAAATTATGATAGTATAATGAGTAAAACGTTTCTTAAAGGAGAGTAAACTATGAGCGAAATTAAACAATTACCAACACGTGATGAAGTTCCAACTCCATTGACTTGGGATTTAACCAAAATTTTTAAAGATGATGCTGCTTTTGATGTTGCGTATAATCAGTTGACAGAAGAGCTAAATCAAGCAGAATCATTTAAAGGTACCTTAGGGAATGGTGCAGAAGCTTTTCTAGCTGCGTTAGAATACGTTTTAGATGTCTATCGAAAAGTGGAAACATTATATGTCTATTCTCATTTAAAAAATGATCAAGACACTACAAATACAGCTTACCAAGCTTTATATGCCAGAGCTAGTTCTTTATATGCACAAGTTAGTGAAGCTGTTTCTTGGTTTGATCCAGAAGTCTTAACATTAAGTGATGAAAAAATTTGGGGATATTTTGAAGAGCAGCCGAAATTAGCTGTTTATCGTCACTATATTCAAAATATTTTAGATGAACGTCCCCATGTTTTATCGATGGAACAAGAAGCTTTACTGGCGGGGGCTAGTGAAATTTTTGGTGCTTCAAGTAATACATTTTCAATTTTAAATAATGCAGATTTAGAATTTCCAACTGTGCAAAATGCTGAAGGCGAAACGATTCAACTTTCTCATGGCGTTTATGGTCAATTAATGGAAAGTGTCGATCCATCTGTTCGTGAAGCAGCATTTAAAGGGTTGTACAAAGTATACAAACAATTTAGAAATACATTAGCCTCAACTTTAGGTGCACATGTTAAAACACATAACTATAAAGCAAAAATTAGAAATTATGATTCTGCTCGGGCAGCTTCTTTAGCAAGTAATCATATTCCTGAAAGTGTTCACGAAACATTAGTAGCTGTAGTAAATAAACATTTACCTTTGCTACATCGTTATGTAAAATTAAGAAAAAAATTATTAAACGTAGAAGAATTACACATGTACGACTTGTATGCGCCTTTGCTAGGTGAAGCACCAATTCGTTACAGCTATGAAGAAGCAAAAGAAAAAGCAATTGAGGCTTTAAAACCACTAGGTGAAGACTATTTATCTATTGTTAAAGAAGCTTTTTCAAGTCGCTGGATTGATGTGATTGAAAATCAAGGAAAACGAAGCGGCGCATATTCTTCAGGAGCTTATGACACAGCCCCATACATTTTAATGAATTGGCATGATAGTTTGGATCAACTATTTACATTAGTCCATGAGATGGGCCATAGTGTTCATAGTTACTATACAAGAAATAATCAGCCGTATGTTTATGGCGACTATTCAATTTTCTTAGCTGAGATTGCTTCAACCACAAATGAAAATATTTTAACAGAATATTTATTACAAACAGAAACAGATCCTAAAGTACGTGCGTATGTCTTAAATCACTATTTAGACGGCTTTAAGGGAACCATTTTCCGTCAAACCCAATTTGCGGAATTTGAACATTTTATTCACACGGAAGATGCTAAAGGCACGCCATTAACAAGTGAATATTTGAGTGAGTATTATGGCGAGCTCAATGCTAAATATTATGGACCAGAAGTAGTTAGAGACGAAGAAATCAGTTACGAATGGGCGAGAATTCCACATTTTTATTACAATTACTATGTTTATCAATATGCAACTGGCTTCTCAGCCGCTTCGGCATTGTCTAAACATATTTTAGCTGGAGAAGAGGGAGCTTTAGAGAACTACCTTAACTACTTGAAAGCAGGAAGTAGTGACTTCCCAATTGAAGTGATGAAAAAAGCGGGCGTGGATATGACACAAGCCGCGTATATCGAAGATGCAATGAAAGTTTTTGAAGAACGTTTAACGGAATTAGAAGCTTTGGTTGAAAAATTATAACAAGGATTAGAAACTAAAGTTTAAGTTAAGAAATGTTAGAAACTTGATAAGTGAATAGAGATTCTATCTTTGTTTTATCAAAATGAAATGCTTCTGTTTCAACTATCAAATAAAGTGTTAAATTCTATTGTCTGTATTTTATGAGAAGATTATTAAATAAAAAGCGTTCTAAAATAATTAATTTTTTATAAGTTTAAATTTACCCATATTAAATTTTTTTGCAAAATAAATATGATATAATTAACAGACAGCTGAGATTTTATATTTTAAGCTGTCTGTTTTTGCTTATGTTAAAATATACAGTAATTTTTTTGGAAGGAAGAAGAGATGAATATTAAGAATTTTCTATACAAGTCTATTAACTTTATTTTTACTTTAGCAATCTTAATTACACTTTTTGGAGTTATACGACATCCGTATTTCAATATAGCAAACTTAAAGGGTGCATCACTTGTTTTAGGATTAGCATTAGTTTGTTTTATTGTCTGTATTATCATATCAAGTAACGTTAGAAATTATTTTTTATTTTTTTTGAAACAAATTAAGGATTATATTAGAAAGAATATAAAAGTTATTACAATTTTAATTGTTGCGATTACTATATTATTACAATTCATTCTTGTGAGTACTATATCAGCCCCCATTGGTTGGGATGTCAAAGTGATATTTTTGGGAGTAACAAAAAATCAACCCATGGATGCGTATCTTTCGAGATATCCTAATAATGCATTTTTCTTTTTTGTGATGTTAGGAATAACAAAAATAGCTAATATTTTTGTAGATGGTATAGGTAATACGTGGCTATTTTGGCAATTATGTAGTACGGTGTTTATTGATTTAGGTTTCTTTTTCTTATATACCGCTACCAAACGGTTATTTTCTCATATGATTGCTTATTTAGTATTTTATTTGTCGATTCTTAGTTTAGCGTTATCTCCGTTAATTATTGTTCCGTACACAGATATAGGAGCATTCACAATTGTGTCTTTTAGTATGTTTTTGTATTCGTTTATTAACACAAAAAAACAAAATAGCTTACTTTTTAGTATGATGTTAGGCATTTGTTGTGCAATATTATATCTAATTAAGCCATCTGCAATCATATTTATCATTGCTTGGAGTATTGTTAAATTTATTGATTGTTTACAGAAGAAAATACAACCAATAAATTTAGCGAAGGTATTGAATATTCTTATTGCTTTTATTTTTATGTTTGGTACAATCAGTAGTTTCTCTATTTATAGAAGTACACAAACAACGATTGAATTCAATAAAAATGAACAGTATCCAATGACTCATTGGATGATGATGGGATTAAAAGGCAACGGAGGATATAACTTATCCGATTCTAATGCGACTAGTAGTCAAAAAAAATATCAGGATAAAAAGGACTACAATATTAAAGTCATAAAAAAAAGACTAAAAGATTATGGACCGATAGGATATACAAAGTTTTTATTGAATAAGCAATATTATAATACAGCCGCTGGAGATTTTGATTGGAAAGATTATGGACCACGACCTATGGAACTCGACCGCGATTCTAATAGATCAAGGTTTAAAATATTTTTACAAGACAATTATTTTCAAGTAGGTAAATGGACGTCATTCATGAAACTTTATATGCAGATTATGTGGCTAATAACCATAATAGGTATGTTTATTACTGGATGTTCATTTAATATGAAAAAAATAGATGAAAAAGAATTAATCATAAAGCTTACTATTATTGGAGCTATGATGTTTCTACTATTATTTGAAGGTGGTCGCTCACGCTATTTAATTCAATTTTTACCATTTTTCTATTTACTTTCAGCAATTGGATGGGAAAGTGTGTTAACAGCAACTAATAGGAGGAAAAAAGAAAATGTCAAAACTTTTTATAGTAGTACCATGTTATAATGAAGAGGAAGTACTACCTATTTCCAGCAAGGTATTGTTGGATTTTTTAAAACGAATGATTGCTAAGAATAAAGTAAGTACAGAAAGTTCCATTTTGTTTGTGGATGATGGTAGTAAAGATAAAACATGGGCTATTATTAAAAGACTATCTGAACAAGAAGAACATTTTAAAGGTCTTAAATTTAGTCGCAACTTTGGTCACCAAAATGCACTTTTAGCTGGTATGACGACAGCGGTTCAATTTGCAGATATGATTGTTACGATTGATGCAGATTTACAAGATGATGTCGAGGCAATTGAGGGAATGATTGATGCTTATCATGATGGAAACGATGTTGTTTATGGCGTTCGTAGTAACCGTGATACAGATACCGCGTTCAAAAGAAAAACTGCAGAAATGTTTTATTCATTTATGAATAAACTAGGTGTGAATACCGTACCAAACCATGCAGATTTTCGTTTGATGAGCAATCGAGCGACTAAGGTATTACTAACTTTTAAAGAAGAAAACTTATTTTTAAGAGGGATGGTTCCATTAGTTGGATTTCCTAGTACAAAAGTTTATTATTCAAGAAATATTCGAGTAGCTGGTGAGTCAAAATATCCGCTAAAAAAAATGCTTAATTTTGCTATGGAAGGCATTACTTCCTTTTCAATTGTACCAATAAAAATGGTTAGAAACATAGGGTTTATTACTTTATTAATTGGTATCTTTTATATGATTTATAGTTTAATACAACATTTTACAGGAAATGTTGAAGCTGGTTGGTCTTCTCTTATCATCAGTATCTGGTTTTTAGGGGGAATTCAATTAATCAGTCTGTCTATTGTGGGCGAATATATTGGTAAAATTTATTCCGAAGTTAAGGGGCGACCACGTTTTATTATTGAAGAAGAAGTCTAAATTAAAAAATAGAATTTTTTAGTAAAATACAAAATTGAGCTCGAATACCGGCTGGAGAAATCTGGCCGGTATTTTTATGAAATGAACCGTTTACAGTATTGAACACTGAACCGAAGTTTCGTTTTGCTTCGCTGATAATTAGAGGAAATCAATTTATTAATTTCTTTTGTCAAGAATCGCTTTTATATTCGAGTGTTTAGCAATATGGAAAGGACAAAACTTTATCATTAAACAAATCAAGAAAAGGATTCAGCTAGAGCATCATTCTTAATTAGGATGTTCCGTTTTGATTATGTTTCGAATGCTTAAATTCAGGTGTATCCGTTGGCAGTTTTTTGATGAAGGACCTTAAAATTAAATTTTTCTACTATTTTGACTCATTCTTGTACAGTGGAATATGAAGAGATATTAAATTGCTTTGTCCAGTGTTTGATAGCATCTTTTCTCCATTTTGATAAGCTTTTACTACTTTGTTCTTGAATGCATAATCATATTTTGCTAGTTTAAATACGCCTCCAAAGTTAGATTTTTGTTCTAATTTTGGAGGCGTAATACATTTTTTCATTTCTTTTTTGTATAGTAAAAGTTAATAAATAATGAAAATCTATTTTCTAAGTTTGTCGTTGTTGGTAATTGGTTAAGATCATACGTGAAAAGGGACCGACAATCAGCAATTGATAAGGAAGGGCAACAATAAAGTTCAGGCCCCAAGCTTGGAAATACGCACTTAGTGACAACGTCTGGCCTTCCATTAATAAGCCAAATAAAGACATACAAGTCACCATGCCGATAATCATGAGACTCGAAATGGTCAGAATAAGTAATAGCCGTTTTTCTTTATTAAAGGGTAAAGAAAAAGCGATTTTCTTAGCTAAGACACCAACGATGAAAACGTCTAAAATAAAAGCAACGATAAATCCAGGAAGCAAACCTTTTGATAAGGCGTACAATGAAAATTCTCCATGCAATAATAAATTATAGGTGCTCATTCCGAAAACCATCAGAAAGCACATTAACGTAGTAAAAAGCATTCCTTCTTTTTTATTAGTAGGCATTTTTTTCTCCTTTCATTTATTGAGAGTAATGATTGTTCTAGGCAGAAAAGGACAAATTCTCTCGACTTTTACTAGTGTAGCAAAAATAAAAGTTCTTCATAAGTTAGAATTTGCTAAGAATTTGATTCAAATAAAAAGGTGTACTAAGTCATGAACTGACCCAATAAACTGAGACAAAATAAAAAAGCACCTCTTGTTGAATTCACGTTAAAATGAATTTAACTAGGAGGTGCTTTTTCAATGGGAAATCGAGTTTCTTATCCGATTCACATCAAAGAAATGGCTATACAGATGAAAAAAGAGAATATTCCTGTAAAAATAATTATGGCAGAATTAGGAATTAAAAACAAAACACAAATTGAAACATGGTGGCGTTGGTACCGTAATGGCGAGAATCATCGTCTGGTTCAACCCGTTGGAAAACAATATGCTTATGGAAAAGGTCCAGAAATTCTATCAAATGAACAACAGCTTAGAAATGAAAATAACTATTTAAAAATGCATATTGAGGTGCTAAAAAAGTACAAAGAATTGGAAAGGACGTGGAGCCAGAAATATTTGTAGAATTAGTTAAAAGAATGAAAGGAAAAATAACCATTACTGCATTGTGTCAACTTTTCGGCGTTTCGCGAGCTACTTATTATCGTTGGACTCATCGAAAAGACTTGGGAAAGTTAACACCTCTTGAAGAAGCTGTTCGTCGACTTTGCTTCCAACATAAGTTTCGATATGGCTATCGAAAGATTACTGCGTTGATTAATCAGGAATACAAAGTAAACAAAAACACCGTACAAAAGATTATGCAGAAATATCATTGGAATTGTCGCGTGAAAATGAAGAAACGCAGTAAAGTGGGACAACCTTACACGGTTGTCGAGAACAAGCTAAATAGACAATTTTCTTCAGACGCTCCTTTAAAGAAATTGGTAACAGATATTACTTATCTGCCTTTTGGTCAAAAGCAATTGTATTTGTCTTCAATTATGGATTTATACAATGGTGAAATTATTGCCTATACCATCGGTGATAAGCAAGATACGGCTTTTGTTCTGGATACACTTGATCAATTGCCCCAAACAACGGATTGTCTATTGCATAGTGATCAGGGCTCTGTTTATACTTCTTTTGACTACCAGAATCAAATAAAAACAAAAGGCATTACCATGAGTATGTCCCGCAAAGGGACACCTTCAGATAATGCCTGCATCGAATCGTTTCATGCCTCACTAAAGTCTGAAACGTTCTACTTAGATGGGCTCACAAATGAACCTACATCTATTGTAATAGAAATTGTAAAAAAATACATTACTTATTATAATGAAAGTCGAATTCAACAAAAACTAGACTACCAATCGCCGATAGATTATCGGAAATCAGCAGTCTAGGAAAATGCTTTTTTATTCCTGTCTCACAATCTTAGGTCAGTTCCGTCAGCAGTACACCTTTTTATTCGTTATTTAGTTTATTTTTGTGTTATTTGTAACGTCCTCTCCAAACCATTTTTGAGAAATTTTACTAAGGGTGCCATCTTTTCGTAACGTTTCAAAGGCAGTATTGATTTTTTGGACTAATTGATTGTCTGATTTTCGGACGCCCACAGCAAAATCCTCATTGTCATAGCCGACATGAGAAATAGTATAGTTTTTTAAATTATCTTCGTGGGAAAGATAGTAGTTGGCGTAGACGCGATCAATTAGGAGCCCATCAATTCGGCCAGATTTTAAATCTAAGAAAGCTTCATTAAACCCGTCATATAAAATAGGCGTTTGGTCTTTAACAAATTTTTTCAAAACGTCAGGCTGACTTTCGAAGCCATCATAGCCAGAAGAGCCATTTTGAACCCCTAAAATTTTGCCTTGCATGTCGCTCGCTGTTGCAATGTTTTTTTCTTTTAAAGAAACAAGTACTTGGTCGTTCGTCATGTAAGGTTGTGTGAATTGAACTTTTTCGGCCCGTTCGCTCGTTTTAGTGTAGCCATTCCAAATAAGATCAATGGTTTGATTTTGTAATTCTGTTTCTTTCATAGACCAATCAATCGGTTGGAAGTCAACGGAAATGCCATAAAGTTTAAAAACCGCTTTGGCTAAGTCGACATCAAAGCCGACAATTTGGCCTGATTTATCTTGAAAACCCATGGGCACAAAGGAGTCATCTAAGCCAATAATAATCCGTTTTTCTTCGTTAATCCGTGTCCATTGATCTTCGTTGCTTTTTCTTTTACCACAACCTGCAAATAGGAGTAAACTACAACAGATAACCAGCAAGGCTAAAGAATATTTCTTTTTCATCATAAACTCCTTTCTATTGGACGGGGGCAACCGTCAAAAGATTGTCTGCAATTTTTTCAGCGAAAGCCATATCGTGGGTCACGACAATCTGTGTCATGCCTTGTTTCCGTAAATCTAAAATAACTTCTTCCACTTGTTGACGTAAAGCTGGATCTAGCGCGCTCGTTGGTTCATCGTACCCAAGAACTTTTGGCTTCATTGCTAAGGCACGAGCAAGTGCAACTCGTTGTTTTTGTCCACCGGAAAGTTGATATGGATAGAGTTTTTCTTTACCAGCCAAGCCCAATTTTTCCAGTAATTCTAAAGCTTCTTGCTGACTTTTTGCTTTTTCTTCTTTTAGTACTAATGTAGGTGCTAAGGTAATGTTTTCTAAAACTGATAAGTGAGGGAAAAGTTGGAAATCCTGGAAAACGACCCCAACCACTTGATCGGCATTGTCCATTTCAGCAGGATTGAAAGGAACACCATCCAACAAAAGCTCACCAGAATCAATGGTTTCTAAACCAGCTAAACAACGAAGTAAAGTGGTTTTTCCGCCGCCTGAAGGACCAACAATCGTTAAAATTTTACCCTCTGGAATTTCTAAATTTAAGTGATCAATAATAGTCCGGTTGTCAAAATGTTTGGTTAAATTTTTAATAGTTAACATGGTAGAGTCCTCCTATTTATAATATTGATAGAATTTTTCAATTTTCTTAGAAGCAACAGTCAAAATTGCCGTAAAGAGTAAATAAATCACTCCCACTAAAGCTAATGGCACTAATGTAACATCGCGGCTCATCGCAATTTTACCAGCACGTAAAAGATCGCCTAAGCCAAGTACATAAATAAGAGAAGTATCCTTGACCAAATTGATAATTTCATTTCCTACGGAAGGCAGCACGATTTTAACAACTTGTGGCAAAATAATCCGCGTGACTGTTTGAAAACGTGTTAAACGTAAAACCTTAGCAGCTTCATATTGACCTTGGGGAATTGCTTGAATCCCCCCGCGGAAAATTTCAGCAAAGTACGCAGCATAATTTAAAATAAATGCGAATAAGGCCGCATCGTAACGTTCAAAGACAATACCAATTAATGGTAAGCCGTAAAAAACAAAAATTAATTGTAACAATAGCGGAGTGCCGCGCATTAACCAAATGTAGAGGTTAATTAAGTAACGTAAAGGTTTAAACGAACTTTGTAAAATAAAGGCAATGATAATCCCCAGTGGAATCGAGCCAAGGAGTGTAAAGAAAAAGACTTTCAGTGTCATGCCAGCTCCGCTAACTAAAGCAGGTAAAATTTCTAAAATATAATCCATCATTTTTTCCTCCAACAATTTTTATTAAAAAACAAAAAAGCCTCTTGGCTGTGAGCCAAGAGGACGAATCGCATTCGTGGTGCCACCTCAATTTACTTATCTTTCACAAGATAAGCCTTATGTAGTTGCGTTGACAACTACTCTCTGTTAACGATAGAGTCACCGGTTTTTCTTACTAAAGGATTCAGAAAAACATCTTTTAGGTGTGAGTAAAGAAGAATCCATCTTTTTCTTTCAGCCAATGAAAAAGTCTCTGTAAAGGAAGAGCTAAATTACTATGTCCTAAGCCTTGATTTGTAAGTATGAAATTGTTCGAACGGAACAGAAAACCTGTTGCTTTTCTAGATTATCCCATTAAGCATATGGAAAAGAGGACAACAGACTTGAGCAGTTGAGGCACTCTCTCAGGTTGAAAAGCGCATCTAAAAAAACAAAAAAGTCCTTTGGCTGAATAGCCAAAGGACGAATAATCAAATTATCGTGGTTCCACCTTAGTTTATTCGTGTTTCGCAACACGAACCTTATGAAGTTCATAACTTCGCCTGTTAACGAGTGGTCCCGGACTTTCCTACTAAGGGTTCAAAAAGTCAACTCCCAGATGTGGTTCGCTGTTTCTTTACGTCTTTTTCCACCAACCAAAGACTCTCTTCACTAAAGGAAACAGTTACTCTTCTGTTCTCTGTTTTTCAATACTGTACCACCAGAAAAAATATCTGTCAACTCTTATTCTTAAAAAAATATTTTTCTTTCAAAAAGTAAGTGCTGAAAAAGGACAAATGTATGGAAAATCATGTAAAATGTAGGTAAGTTGTTTGAACAGAAGGAGGAGTTTTGGTATGAAACAGAAAAAGTGGTTAATCGGACTTGTTGCACTGGGCTTGGTTTTAGCAGCATGTGGAAGTGGCGGTTCGAAAACAACCTCGAACGAACCAATTACACAGAAAATTAACGTCGCATCTGGTGGTGAACTCTCGACATTAGACAGCGCTCATTATACAGATGTCTATAGTTCCGATATGATTGGTCAAGTAGTTGAAGGCTTGTATCGACAAGATAAAAACGGAGATCCTGAGCTAGCTATGGCGAAAGCAGAGCCACAAGTTAGTGAAGACGGGTTAGTCTATACATTCAAGTTACGAGAAGCAAAATGGACAAACGGGGATCCAGTTAAAGCAGGGGATTTTGTAGTTGCGTTTAGAAACGTGGTCGATCCAGCGTATGGTTCAAGTAGCAGTAATCAAATGGATATTTTTAAAAATGGGCGTGCGGTGCGGGAAGGACAAGCCACGATGGAAGAATTTGGTGTCAAAGCAATCGATGACCAGACACTAGAACTAACATTGGAAAATCCAATTCCTTATTTAGCCCAAGTCTTAGTTGGAACACCTTTTATGCCTAAAAATGAAGCCTTTGCCAAAGAAAAAGGTACTGCCTATGGGACTTCTGCAGATAATTTTGTTGGCAATGGACCATTTGTAATTTCAGGTTGGGATGGCAATTCCGAAACTTGGAAATTGAAGAAGAATGATCATTATTGGGATAAAGAACACGTAAAATTGAATGAAATTGATGTTCAAGTAGTGAAAGAAATTGGCACAGGAGCCAATCTTTTTGATAATGGCGACTTAGATTACACTGTTTTAGCAGATACTTATGCACTTCAGTATAAAGAGTCAAAACAAGCGCATTTTGTACCTAAAGCTATGGTAGGTTATTTAAGCCCTAATCATCGCCGTGAAATCACCGGCAACGAACATGTTCGAAAAGCTTTTTTACAAGCGATTGATAAAGAAACTTTTGCAAAAGAAATTTTAGGAGATGGCTCGACAGCTTTAAATGGTTTTGTACCAGCTAATTTTGCAAAAAATCCAGATACAGGTGAAGATTTCCGTAAAGAAAATGGTGATTTATTGCCATATAATATTAAAGAAGCCCAAGCTAACTGGACCAAAGCGAAAGAAGAGTTGGGCAAAGATAAAATTGAATTGGAACTAATCTCAGCGGACTCAGCGATTGCCAAGAAAACCATTGAATTTGTTCAAGGGCAATTGCAACAAAATTTACCAGGTTTAACAATCAAATTAAAATCATTGCCTTTGCAAAATCGTTTGGATTTACAAACAGCAGGTAATTACGATTTAGCCTTTGGAACATGGACACCTGACTATGCTGATCCCATTAATTTTTTAGAATTTTATGACTCAAAAAGTGGCTTAAATACTTCTGGTTATAACGATTCAGCGTATGATGCGGGTCTCCAAAAAGTTAGAAAAGATTACGCTAATGAACCTGAAAAACGCTGGAATGAATTACTAAGTTTAGAAAAAACATTAATTGAAAAAGATGCTGGTGTTTTACCACTATTCCAAGGAGCCATTGGTTACTTGAAATCAGATCGCCTACAAGGTTTGCAAGTATTTTCTTTTGGTCGCACAGTATCCTATCGTTTAGCTTATGTAGAAGAATAAATTGACTTCTGAAAAGTCCTATCTTTTGAAAAAGTCTGCTTTCTGTTTTATCCTTAAAGTAGGAAAATTAACTAAAAAAATCAACTATGAAAGGTAGGTTTTTCAAATGTTTAGCTTTCTATGGGCATTAATTGTCGGAGGAATTATTGGCGCAATTGCTGGCGCAATTTTAGGAAAAGACGTGCCAGGTGGCATTATTGGAAATATTATCGTGGGCTTTTTAGGAAGTTGGGTAGCATCACTCTTGTTGCCTTCTTTAGGACCAGTCATCGGCGGTTTTCCAATTATCTCAGCGTTGCTAGGAGCGATTATCTGTATCGCTATTTACTCTTTTGTTGTAAACCGCAAGGCGTAAAATTGTATCAAAATGATATCTTGAAAAGCATCATAAAACTTGTGAAGGTTAATCAGACCATTACTTTTGATGTCTTTTCTCTCATATTTTAAGTCTATGACAAAAATCTCTTTGGATTTTTGTCATAGACTCTTTTTTTTAAAATATTTATTATGAGAATTTCCTGCGTTAGACTGCTTATTTTTCATTTATTATTCATTTTTGATAAAGGAAGTTTTGTTGGATAAAGTGAATAGCTCAAGGCTCAACAAAAATAAAGAAAAAATTAATATGTTAAGTTTGGGGAAGATGAAATGCTGCTCTCATAATATGCCGTTTTATTCATTAAACGATAGTTGAAAAAAATAAGTGCCCTTGTTATTCTTTGAATTAAACTAATGGAGGCGAAAAGCATGGAATCGTTAAAAAGTAATCTTTTTTTGACCAGAGAAGCATATTTGGAAGCTTTTGAAACAATCATGACACCTTTAAAAACGGCTATTTTAACATCAGAAAAACCTGGTGTAAATTTTGGGTCCAGTGGTGCTGTCTATGATCAGCAACATGCTGAAATGGAAGCGCTCATTCGACCATTATGGGGAATTGGACCGTATTGGGTTGCTTGTAAAGATGATGTTTTAAGAGATGCTTATGTGGAAAAATTAATCGCAGGAACTGATCCGTCATCCCCAGATTATTGGGGCGATATTGTTGATTATGATCAATATATTGTGGAAGCAGCAGCATTATCTTTAACTTTATTGCTTCATAAGACATATTTTTGGTCCTGTTTTTCTGAGAAACAGCAAGAAAATATCATGGTTTGGTTAAATAAAGCACTTGGGTGTAAAATTCCTAAAAATAATTGGACGTTTTTCAAAGTGCTCATTCGTTTGGCACTCGAGGGATGTGGACAAGTGATTAACCAAGCGGAACTAGAGGAAGAATTGGCGTTGATTGAACGCATGTATTTAGGTGATGGTTGGTATATGGATGGTAAAACTACGCAAAGAGATTATTATATTTCGTTTGCTTTTCATTATTATAGTTTGATTTGTGTCAAATTTATGCGAGAAAGAGATCCTATTCGTGCGAAACGTTTTACAGAACGAGCCGTTATGTTTGCTCAGGACTATCTGTACTATTTTGATGAGGAGGGCGAAGCGTTACCTTACGGACGTAGTCAAACGTATCGGTTTGCTCAAGGAGCGTTTTTCGCAGCTTTGATATTTGCAGAAGTAGAGGCGTTACCTTGGGGACAAATAAAAACGCTGTTAGCAAAACATTTACACTGTTGGATGCAACAGACTATTTTCACTTATGATGGTCGGTTGTCCATTGGCTATCATTACGAAAATTTAGTAATGGCAGAAGGTTATAACGCACCAGGCTCTCCGTATTGGGCTTTTAAAACATTTTTGTTGCTCGCAGTGGATCAAGACCATCCGTTTTGGCGTGCTGAACCGCTGGCTATAAAACGAGAAGAAAAGCGTTTGATAGAAAAGGGAAACATGTTATTAATCCATCCTAAAATGAAAACGCATGTCCTCGGCTATCCTGCAGGACTATGGCTTGAAAATCAAGCACATGCTGCGGCTAAATATAGTAAATTTGTCTATTCTAGCCGCTTTGGTTTTAGCGTTCCCAAAGCTGGCGCGTGTTATGAGGAGGGAGCTTTTGATAACGTATTGGCTGTTTCTCGTGATGGTGAATATTTTCGTGTTAAAGGGAAAATTCATGATTTTTATTTAACAGAGGAGCAAGTTTATTATAAATGGCTACCTTTTCAAGAAGTAGAAATTGAAACAACCATTTATCCTTTTGGAGAATGGCATGTTAGAGTACATGAAATAGTGACATCGGTTCCATTAAAAGTGCGCGAAGGAGGATTCAGTCTACCGTTACTTGGAAAATTTTCAGAAAAAGAACTTGGTAAAGAGTGGGCTAGAGTCGATTCAGGAGAATTGTGTTCGCAAATAGTTGCAATTGAAGGGTATGACCACGCAGGTATTCTTCAACCTGAACCCAATACATCGTTGTTTTTCCCAAGAACAAGTTTACCTTATTTGCAAAAAGAGCTACCAATAGGAACGCATCGCCTGATTTGTTTGGTAGGTGGTGTGACAAGGGAGGAATAAAAAATGATAAAAATCGAATTGAAAAATAAAGACAATCAGATTATTACTGGCCGAATCGATCACGAGAAGCCAGAAGCGCCATTCATGGCGGAGGGAGACACGTTAGCGGTATTAGCAATTAAACAGTACCTTTATCAAGTTGGCGATAAAATTGTAGTGACTTATACAGGGGCTACCCCTTATTTGATGGTTCAATTAGATGAAACTTTGGCTCCTTCATTGATTTATTTGAAAGAAAAAGTTTGGGAATATCAAATTCCATTAGAAGAATCTGCTCGAAAAGCTTTTGTTGAGACGGCCTTTCATTCAGCAAGGCACCAAATAATGGTTCGACAAGCGCACACGTTTGAAAAAGACAATTATCAAAATCTTTCTATGAATACACATGACCAAAAAGAATATTCAGGAGCCTATCCTCATGCGTATGCAAACGTTGAAACGAGAGACGATGCTGTTTTCTTTGCGAAAAATGCTATTGATTCTAAGTTTGGTAACTTTTCTCATGGCTCGTATCCATTTGCTTCTTGGGGAATTAACCAACAAAAGGAGGCGCAGTTAACGATTGACTTTGGCAGACCTGTAGAAACGGACTGGATCCGCTTGCTATTTCGGGCGGATTACCCACATGATAGCTATTGGGAGGAAGTCACTTTAGCCTTTTCAGATGGAGAGGAACGAGTAGTTGCCACAACGAATACCGCCTGTTTTCAAGAAATAAAGTTCCCAATGAAAACAACACAAACTTTGACATTAAAATGCTTACGAAAAGCGCTGGACTCTTCTCCGTTTCCAGCGTTGACCCAAATTGAAGTATTCGGTCGGAATAAATAACAAGAGGTCGGGACAGAACCGTTTAGCTCTGAGAAATAAGAAGAAATTTCCGAAAATTTCTCTTTGATTTTTGGAGAATTTCGGCTTATTTCCGAAGGAGTTGGTTCTGTTCCCGCCGTTTATCAGTTTTTGAGCGTGGAGCAAAAATCCAAAGTGATTTTTGTCCCACGCTCTTGTTTTTAAGAGAAATAATCAAGAAAGGTCGCTTTTTATTTTCTTTTACGTTATAATACAATAAGTTAATATGTTAACAAGTTAAGGAGTGGTGGAGATGTGTAGTCAAGAAAATAAACAAAGACTGATCTCTCTAGGAGAAAATGTCACAGATGAATGGATTCAAACGCAATTAAATGAATGCGTTTCAAAAATTGCTAAAAATATGCAGCGTTTCGGAACACAGTTTCCTTCAGCTTGTGCTACGAATGGTCGATATCGTCTCAAAGCTAACGATGATTGGACCAATGGCTTTTGGACAGGCATGCTTTGGCTGGCATATGAGTGGTCTCACCAAGAAAAATTTCGTTTACTGGCAATGGAAAATATTGACAGCTTTCAACAACGATTAGAGGAGCATTTTGTTTTGGACCACCATGACATTGGTTTTTTATATAGTCTATCGGCGGGTGCTGGGTATAAAATTACCGGTGATGAGCGCTGTAAACAAGAAGTGCTAGCTGCCGCTGAAGTATTGTCAGCACGATTCCAAGAAAATGGCTCCTTCATTCAAGCGTGGGGCCATTATGGTGATCCCAAAGAATATCGATTAATTATCGACTCATTAATGAATTTACCGCTTTTATTTGAAGCAACTAAATTATCTGGAAATAGGGTTTATGAGGAAATTGCCTCACGTCACTATCATACGTTAATGAAAACGGTGATTAAATCCGATGCGACAACTTATCATACCTATTATTTTGATCCAGAAACAGGCAAACCAAAACATGGAGCTACGCATCAAGGACATAGTGATACTTCCATTTGGGCACGAGGCCAAAGTTGGGCAATTTTAGGGATTCCCCTAAACGAAACATTTCTCCATTCCCAACCATTTCCGGAAATTTATCCACAAATAGTGGAGGTTTTTCTAGCTCATTTGCCAGCAGATTTAATTCCCTATTGGGATTTTGATTTTAATGACCAAATGCCATCTGACAAAGATAGCTCGGCACTGGCAATTGCGGCATGTGGTTTATTGGAAGCAGACAAACTACAGGCTTTTCCTCAAGCGAAAGAGCTTGCCAAAGGAATGATTTATCAATTAGGAGAATATTATCGTACGCAAAATGATTCCGAAAATGAAGGACTGCTACTCCATGGTGTTTACGCACATGCAGAAGGAAAAGGGATTGATGAACCCAACTTATGGGGCGATTATTTTTACATGGAAGCCTTAATGCGTTTAGCAAAACCATCATGGCAAAGATACTGGTAAAGGGGAAAAATGATGCAAACGTTTGAGATTAAAGAAGACTTTTTATTAAATGGACAACCAATAAAAATTATTAGCGGGGCGATTCATTACTTTCGAATGACACCTAGACAATGGGAAGATAGCCTCTATAATCTGAAAGCTTTAGGAGCTAATACAGTAGAAACCTACATTCCTTGGAATATTCATGAACCAGAAGAAGGCGTATACGATTTTGAAGGAATGAAAAACATTGAAGCATTTGTCCGCTTGGCAGAAAAACTGAATTTACTAGTTATTCTGCGTCCTTCGGCTTATATTTGTGCAGAATGGGAGTTTGGTGGCTTACCCGCATGGCTTTTGAAAGAAAAAGGCGTGCGATTACGTTCGACAGATCCTATTTTTATGACTAAAGTTCGTAACTATTTTCAAGTATTATTGCCTAAACTAGCACCACTGCAGATAACACAAGGTGGACCAGTGATCATGATGCAGGTTGAAAATGAATATGGGTCCTATGGCATGGAGAAAGCGTACTTGCGACAAACCAAGCAGATAATGGAAGAACTGGGGATTGAGGTTCCTCTTTTTACATCTGATGGCGCTTGGGAAGAGGTTTTGGATGCGGGGACGTTAATTGAAGAGGATGTTTTTGTGACAGGAAATTTTGGTAGTCATTCGAAAGAAAATGCTGCCGTTTTGAAAAAATTTATGACTCGTCATGGTAAAAAATGGCCATTGATGTGCATGGAATACTGGGATGGGTGGTTCAATCGTTGGGGCGAACCAGTGATTCAGCGAGAAGGTACCGACTTGGCGAAGGAAGTAAAAGATATGCTGGCAGTGGGTTCTTTAAATCTCTATATGTTTCATGGAGGAACAAATTTCGGCTTTTATAACGGGTGTTCGGCGCGAGGTGCAAAAGATTTACCTCAAGTCACTAGCTATGATTATGATGCTTTATTAACAGAAGCAGGAGAACCAACAGAAAAATATTATGCCGTTCAAAAAGCAATTAAAGAAGTATGTCCAGAAGTTTGGCAAGCACAACCACGCACGAAAAAACTGGGAAATTTGGGAAGCTTTCCAGTAACTGCTAGCGTATCTTTATTCGCAGTAAAAGATCAAATGATGACACCGAAGACCACCACGTATCCATTAAGTATGGAAGAAGCTGGCTCAGGCTATGGCTACTTGCTTTATTCGTTTGATTTAAAAAATTATCATCATGAAAATAAACTAAAAGTGGTCGAGGCCAGTGATCGTTTACACATTTATGTAGATGGAGATTTAGCTGCTACCCAATATCAAGAGACAGTGGGAGAAGAGCTACTCATTTCAGGGCAAACTGAAAAAGACACACTTGCGTTAGATATCTTAGTGGAAAACTTAGGTCGCGTTAATTATGGCTTTAAATTAAATAATCCCACACAAAGTAAAGGAATTCGAGGTGGAGTGATGCAAGACATTCATTTTCACCAAGGCTATCAACACTATCCCTTAACTTTTTCACAAGAGCAATTAGCCAAGATTGATTACACAGCTGGAAAAAATCCATTGCAGCCTTCGTTTTATCAAGTAACATTTGAATTAGAACAGCTAGCAGACACGTATATTGACTGTCGAGGCTACGGCAAAGGATTCGTTGTGGTCAATGGCCATCATCTAGGTCGTTATTGGGAAATAGGACCCATTCATTCGCTGTATTGTCCCAAAGAATTTTTACAGCAAGGACAAAATGAAGTAGTAATTTTTGAAACAGAGGGAATTAACATTGAGTACTTGAAATTTACGAATCAAGTAATCATAGACTAAAAAAATAGAAGTAGAAGCTGAAATTTATTCGGCTTCTACTTCTATTTTGGTTTTGAAATATTTCCAATGTTTATAACTAATAATATATTCAGCAACACTACCATCTGCGAGATAGGAATGTTTAACTTGTTTAACAGCGGGTTCACGAAAACTTAATTGAAGTAAATTCAATAACTCAGCATCTTCGGGAAAGACAATTTCATTTGTTTCTACAGAAGCCAACGAGAAGAGGTCTACTGAAAAATCTTTACGGACTCGTTCATACACACTTGCATAAGCTGTAAGGTCCTTTGAGAGCGGCTCTTTAACAAGCTTTTTGGGAAGATGTGTGATATGTACGAGAAAGGGTGTATCTTCAGAATAGCGTACACGCTTGATTCTATAATAAGAAGCATTAGCTGGTAAGCCTAATTCCTTTAAAATTTCGGCTTGATTTTCTTCTTCAATTGAAAGGACTTTAACTTTTTCAGAGTCTAAAGAATGCAACTCGATATCAGAAAATTTTACATTTTGAGAAACTTTTGATTTCGAAACAAAGGTCCCTTTTCCTTGGATACGATACAAGTAACCTGCACTGGTTAGCTCATTCAGTGCTTTGACAGCTGTGATAGAACTAACAGCATATTTTCGTTTAATATCGGCTTCAGAATAAAATTTATCACCAGGAATAAAGGTATGATTTTTTATTTCACGTAAAAGGTCTTGTTTAATTTGTTCATATTTAGGTAACATGCGATTGCCTCCATTCTAGTAATCGAATGAATTAAGCATAACATGTTAACTAGCCTTTAGCAAACACTTTGAAAAAGAGGAAAGACAATTTTTATTTAAAGAATTCAAAAAAATAAATTCAATATATTAAGATATTAGGTTTACGGATAACTTAGTATGTGTTATAGTAAGTTCGTAGAGAACATAACATGTTAAGTAGGGTCACCTACATCTAGGGAGGGAAACTCGTGGAAAACATTGTACTAATTAGTCATGGTAGCATGGCTGAAGGCGTCAAAGTTAGCTTAGAAATGATTGTTGGTCGGCAAGAACACGTGCATACAGTCTCATTACGACCAGATAGTGACAATCTTCAATTTGAGAAAGAGCTAAATGAAAAAATGAAAGCCCTTAACGGTACGACACTGATTATTGCTGATTTACTAGGAGGAACGCCATGTAACGTGGCAACAAAGAATTATTTGAACGTTGACGGAGTGGAAATTATTGCAGGGATGACGCTCTCTGTTGTGATTGAAGCAGTGGTTAATCAACAGGCTTCGATTAAAGAATTAGTTTGTTTAGCACAAGAAAATATTGTTGATGTAAAGGCTGGAATGAATCAAGCAGAACAAGAGATTTCAGAAGCCAGCAAAGAAAAAGAATTAAGTAACTATAGTCAATATGTTGGAAAAGAAAATATTGTAAACACACGGATTGATGAACGGTTAATTCATGGACAAGTAGCGGGAATTTGGTCGACAAGTCTTAGTACACAGCGAATAATTGTAGCCAATGATGAGGCGGCTACAGATCCTTTACAAAAATCATCTTTGAGAATGGCAGCGCCTTCTTCGATGCGTTTATCTGTTCTTGGAGTAGAGGCTGCCGCTAAAAATATTCAATCAGGAAAATATGGTAAACAGCGTTTATTTTTATTATTTAAAAATCCGAAAGATGTGCTCCGCTTTATCGAAGCGCAAGGACCTATCAAAACTGTAAATGTTGGGAATATGAGTTACAAAGAAGGAGCACGCGAAGTAACAAAAAGTATTCAAGTTTTACCAGAAGAAGAACAAATTTTTGAAACAATCGCTTCAAAAGGCGTCACTGTGACAGCCCAATTAGTTCCAAACGATCCAGTCGTTGATTTTATGAAAAAATTACGCGGCTAAAACAGTCAGACTAAGAAAGAATATTTTTAAATTTAGGAGGAAATTTCAATGCATTTAGCAGCGTATCAAATTATTTTAATTACTATTTATGCGTTTATTGCTATTAATGACTCACTTATTTCAAATACGTTGACGCAACCAGCTATTGCTGGAATGATTTCTGGAATGATTATGGGAGATTTAAAAACTGGTTTAATGGTTGGCGGCACTCTTCAATTAATGCGTTTAGGAATTGCTGCTTTTGGTGGAGCATCGGTACCTGATTATTTCACAGGGGCTGTTTTAGGAACCGCTTTCGCTGTAATCTCTGGAAAAGGAGCGGAGTATGGCATTGGTTTAGCTGTTCCTGTTTCTCTGTTGATGTTGCAACTAGATGTAGTGGCCCGTTTTTGTAATGTCTTTTTACTTCATAGTGTCGATAAAGCGATTGATAAGATGCAAGTAAAACGGATTCCACGTTTAGTTTTATCTGGTTCTGTTCTATGGGGACTGTCTCGTGCCATTCCGATTTTATTAATGTTATTAGCGGGGGATGCTGTAGTAACAACGATTACCGATAACATGCCAGAATGGCTAATGACGGGCTTAAAAACAGCTGGAGGAGTATTACCTGTTGTCGGTGTAGGGATTTTATTACGTTACTTGCCAACGAAGCAATATATCCCCTATTTACTATTAGGCTTTTTCTTAGCGGCTTATTTAAAAGTTCCAATGTTAGGTGTTTCGATAGTTGGGATGGTAGCAGCGATGCTTGTATTTAAACGTGATGGGGCAAAAAGCACGACACAAGCAACAACAGGAAATGGTGATTTTGAAGGAGGATATGACGGCGATGAGTAAGCATAAACTGACAAAAAAAGAATTAAATGCAATTAGCTGGCGTTATATTTTAGGAAGCCAATTAAACTGGAACTATGAACGTATGATGAGTTCAGGATATTTATACGGCATCTTACCTGTTTTAAAAAAATTCTATGGTCATGATGAAGCACAATTTCAAGATATGATGCGCACACACAATCAATTTTTTAACACCAATGCTATTTTTGGGAATTTAATTATGGGGATTGATGTTGCGATTGAAGAGCAAGATGGCTATAAAGCGAAAGAAACAATTATTGCGCTAAAAACAGCTCTGATGGGTTCTTTGGCAGGCGTGGGTGACTCTTTATTCCACGTTATTTGGGGGACGATTTTCGGCTCTGTTGCAGGGACACTGGCTCAAAATGGTTCGGTGGTGGGCTGTGTTATTTGGATTATTGCAAATATTGCACTATTGTTTGGTCGGGCCGCGCTCTTACCACTTGGTTATAAGCAAGGGGTCAAACTAGTGACGACCTTAAAAGACAAGTTATCTGCCTTTACGAATGCAGCAACTGTTCTTGGTGTGACTGTGATTGGTGCCTTAATTCCTTCAGTTATCAAGGCGACAGTTCCTTTTGTTTATAAAAAGAACGGGGTCGAATTAGTTATTCAAGATACGTTAGATGCAATTTTACCTTCCTTAGTTCCAATCTTACTTGTTCTTTTAACTTATTGGATGTTAGGTCAAAAGAAATTAAATTCCACACGAGTGATTTGGATTATTTTAATTTTATCGATTGTTTTGAGTGCCTTTGGTATTTTGGCGTAAAAAGTATATTAAGTGATTTTCAGAGAGTCGGAGAGTGTAGAAAGTATTTTTCTTCACTCTTTTTCTCTAATTCGGATGTAAGCGTTTTACGATAATTTTTTAGGAGGAGAAAGAATGAAAAACAGGAAAATATGGGTAATGCTGGTCGGACTGTTTACTGCTTTGACGAGTGGATTTATGGGAACCACCCTTACTTTTGCAGAAGAAAACGAAGCAAGCCAAACGATTGAGCAACCCTCTTACATTTCAGATTTCCCCAATCAAGTTGGGCATTGGCAAGATTTGGTGGGAACAGCAGAAAAAAAGAATGATTCTACTGGTTTATGGATCGCAAACACGAAGCAAGGGACAAACCTCGAATCTGTCTCTATCAATCTTGATGCACGCGAACAATCTTCAGGAGATCTTGAACTAACCTTTTTATATGAAGGACAAAGTAACTTCGGATTGGTTTTTCGCGGAGATAAACAAAAGACGAGTCAATGGCAATCTTTTGCTTATAATCGTGACGGCCGCTGGCAATTAGGACAACCAGGCGGTAAATGGCTAACTAATATTCCGGGACCAACATTACTAAGTGGCCAACAATATAAACTGCTGGTTCGCTATGATGGGAAAAAAATTCAAACATTCCTGAATGATCAATTATTTTATGAAAATGAAGAGGTTCATTATCCTGATGGTACGTCCATTAATGATGACTGGACGGGGGCTGTAGGAATTAGACTATTTGGTAATCTATCAAAGCTGAATATCATTTCTATGAAAAGTGGCTCCGTTGGTAGCATTCCTGTTATCGATTCATCTGCAGAATACCGAGAATTAAAAGAAAAATGGCGAAATCAGCTTGTTTCAAAAGAATATGATTCAACTAACCAAGCGCTTGTAGACTACGTCCAAAAAATCTCCAATGAAGCAACAGAACTCGATCAAACGATGAATAAAGAGCCGAACCGCAGCTATTTATGGCCACTAGAGCCTGGCAATACGCCATCGGCTGATTTAACGACTCAATTTACCAAATTGCAAAAATTAGCGTTAGCCTATGGAACGAAGGGGAGTACGCTTTACCAAGATGACAAATTGGCAACAACCATTATTGATGGCTTAGATTTTATGGTGACGCAAAAAGGGTATGATGGGAAAAAGTACCACGGAAATTGGTGGGACTGGCAAATTGGTGTGCCACAGAAGTTTCTTAATATTCTAATGATTTTAGAGGATAAAGTTTCTCCGGAAAAGCAACAAATCTATACAAATGCGCTGAGCAGTTATGTCCCAGATCCGTTTAAACAGTTGTATACAAAACCACAAGGAACGTTTGTGGATTTAGCTTTTATCCCAAATTTTGTGACATCAGGAGCGAACCGCACGGACTTAGCTTTAACTGTTTTGGGGTTAGGAATTTTACAAAAGGATAGCGGGAAAATTAACCAAGCATCCAGTAGTATCGTCGATGTATTTAAATTAGTCACAAAAGGTGATGGTTTTTACCAAGATGGTTCTTTTATCCAGCACAATAACATTCCTTATACAGGTTCGTATGGCAATGTTTTGGTGAAAGGGGTTGGACAAATTTTGGCCATTACAGCAGATTCATCTTTTCAAATGGATGCAACTCTTGTGACAGAATTTGTTGAAAATGTTGATCGTGCCTTTCTTCCTTTGATTTATAAAGGTGAAATGCTACCAACTGTGAATGGCCGTTCCATCTCAAGAGCCCCAGCAGTTGGAAAAACAGGCTATGGCTCAACTACCATGTATAATTTATTAATTGTGGCTAAATTTGCTCCTAATAATTATCAAAAGAAATTTCAAGAAGCCGTTAAATATTGGATGAAGGAGAACCCAGATTATTATTTGACAAATGCTCGTGATTTTAATGATTTACAGATGACTATGCAACTTTTAACTAATCCAGAAATTACGGGAGGGCAACTTCCTTTTACAGGCACGAAACTTTATGCTTCGATGGATCGATTTGTCCAACGCACACCTAGTTATATGTTTGGGCTAGGCTTGTATTCAAAGCGCACTGCATCTTTTGAAGCAGGGAATAAAGAAAATAAACGTGGCTGGCACACTGGTGACGGAATGATGTACGTATATAATGATGACGAGGTTCAATTTAATTCCAGCTATTGGCCAACTGTAGATCCCTATCGACTACCAGGAACAACTGTAGATACCATTTCTTTGGCAGATGAAGTTTCAGCATTTACAACAATCACATCGAAAGAGCAATGGGTTGGTGGAGTAACGTCAGAAAATCAGGCAGTAGTAGGGATGGCTCTTAATAAAGACGGGACCAAAAATAATGGGAAACTTTTACCTATGAACCTACAAGCTAAAAAATCTTGGTTTGTATTAAATGGGCAAATTATCGCATTAGGCGCAAGAATTAAAGGGGATACAGAAGCTTCGATTGAGACAGTTGTTGATAATCGTTTGTTAAATGATGCCTATCAGTATCAAGTGCTATCAAATATTGGGGAGATTCATGAGAAAAATGAAACGAGTAAAAAACAATGGTTATTACTAAAGTCGGATCATTCCAATGCTAATATGGGTTATTATTTTCCAGAAGAAACAACGGTAAATGTTAAAAGTGAAACTAGAAAAGGAACCTATAAAGCAATTAATGAAGCATTTCCAAGTGATAAAGAATATGTAGGTGATTATCGAACATTTACGATTCAACATGGTCAACACCCAACGAACGAGCATTATGCTTATGTAGTTTTACCAGGAATCGATGAAACTGATTTAAAAACATATGCTGCCAAAAAAACAGTAGAAGTTCTCTCAAATACAGAAGAAATTCAAGCAGTTAAGCAAGAAGAAGAAGGCTATCTTGGGGTTAACATTTGGTCAGAAACTGGCGGTACAATAGCAGGGATTACCTCAAATAAAGCTATTTCTTTAATGAGAAAGACACAACAACACCAAAAAACGTATACTTTCTCTGATCCCACACAAACAACTAAGACACTGACTTTAAAAATACCAAAAGATTACAGCAGAGTAATTAGTCAAAGTGACGGAATCACTTATGATGATGCAACAGAAACCTTTACTATTAATTTTGAAAATGCTGCAGGAAGTAGTAAACAAATTATTGTAGAATAACTAAAAGAAATTAAAGTAGCCTCAAATTCCAGTTTTAATCGGAATTTGAGGCTACTTTGTTGAAATTATTTAAGATTCTAACATTTCTGCAGGTAATAAAATCGTTTCACGATGGCCATCATCAAAAGCAAAAATTCGCGACGGATATGCCGTAGAATAACTAAATGGTAAGTCGATGGCCATTTCTACTGAACTATTTTCTTGAGAAAAATGGACAGTCACTTTGCCATTATTGTTCAACAAATCAAAGTGAAGTAAGTCGTTTAAAGGGATAACCCCTTTTAGATTTAAGTCAATAATCAACCAAATACTATCAATTAAGCCACTAGGTAAGCTGGAAACAACACCTAATGAAGCATAGCGGCTACGGTCACTATCAAAACGTTCAAACATATGGATGACCTCCTTTTTGTTTACTTACTTTTAGTATACTGCAAATTTTAAAAAAAGAAATTGTTTCGTTTGAAAATATTGCGTAGATTAGCAAAAATTTAATATTCCTCTGTAGCTTCCTAGCTTTGCAGGTGTCATCATTTATATAAAGAAATCAAGACATGCAGTAAAAAGAAAATGGGACGTACGTTGTTTCAACGTACGTCCCATTTCTAAAACTTAAGAGAATCAGCTGAACAAAAGTGTTTTCTTTATTCGGCTAATTCTGGTTCAGTCGTTTCAGCAGCTGTTCCTTCTTCTTCTTCAGGAGCAGTTTGTGCTTCAACAATAGCAACTAGTTGTTCTTCTGGATCAGTTAAAATTTCATAGTCTTTGTGTTCAGGTAAATCAGCGATTGTAAGAGCATCACCAATTTCTAAGTTTGTAATATCTACTTCAATTGATTCTGGCAATTTATCTGGTGTGGCTGCCACTAAAACAGTGTACAAGTTTTGAGCTAAGGTACCCCCAGCTTTCACACCTGCAGATTCACCAATTAATTGAACTTCTGCTTCGACTTCTGTTGTTTCTTTCATATTTACAGATAAGAATTCAACATGAAGCATTTGACCAGTAAAGGTATCTAATTGTGCTTTTGACATTAATGTGTTGATGTTTTTGCCATCAACTGTCATTTTAATAACGGTGTTAGCACCATGTTCGCGTAAAATTTTTGATAAGTCTTTTTCTTCAAAATAGATTGGTGTACTTTCAATTTGGTAACCGTAAACAATGGCAGGTACTTTCCCTTCGTGACGTAGCTGATTTCTTAGTGAACGTGGACGGATAGCTCTTTCTTTAACTTCTAATTGTACTGACATAACCTAATTCCTCCTTGAAATAATGAGTGATTTGGTTAAACTCAGAAACAAAACATAATGGAAAAAAGAAACTCTTTTTTCAGTTGTTCTTGTCTAGAAAAATGCTAACAATAATCAAAAAATCCCCACAAATATTGCCAGGCAACACTCATGGGAATGGTTCATTGTTATCGTTGTTCTCTCCCAGGTCATTACGCTGTTTTTGAGAAACCTTTATTTACTTTACTTATTAACCGTAACACTTATATTTTTATACGTCAAGGAATTACCTTTTTCTACTTTTCATCTTTAACGGATTCCACTATACTAATACCAGAATGGAGCGGAACAATGCGATTAGATAAATTACTAGAAGAACTTCAGTTTGGATCACGCAAAACGGTGAAACGAATAATCAGAGGCAAGCAGGTCACTGTGGATGGCATCGTGACATTAAATGAAAGCCAAAACGTCGATGCACAATTACAAATGATTAAAGTAAAAGGACAATTAATTTCGCATAAGACACATGTGTACTATATGTTGAATAAGCCAAAAGGTGTGGTTAGCGCTGTTTCAGATGCATCTAAAAAAACAGTCATTGATTTGATTGCGCCACAAGACAGACGCCCTGGTCTTTATCCAGTGGGCAGACTCGATGGCGATACGGAAGGGTTACTTCTATTAACAGATAATGGACAATTAGGGTATCAATTAATTCGGCCAAATAAAGAAGTAGCGAAATGTTATGAAGTGAAAGTCAATGGTTTGGTCTCTGCAGAAGATTGTGCTAAATTTAAAGATGGGATTGTTTTGCAAGGAGGCATTCAATGTAAGCCAGCAAAAATAACTGTTCTTGCAGCGACTGAAACGGAGAGTCATGTTTTCCTGACTATTCAAGAAGGAAAATTTCACCAAGTGAAAAAAATGTTTTTATCTGTGGGGAAAAAAGTGACTGCTTTAAAACGCCAAACTATGGGGCCGTTGCGGCTAGATCCGCAATTACCTTTAGGTGCTTATCGTTCATTAACAAGAGAAGAGTTACAATTGCTATTGCCTTATTTTTTTATTGAAAAACAACAAACAAGCAAAGCGTTACCGAGTAATTTGAAAAGAGAAGAGGAACGGAAATGAAAACATTGCTTTTTGATGTTGATGATACATTGTTAGATTTTAAATTGGCTGAAAAGAAGGCGCTCCATGCCTTATTTGAAGAAGAAAATGTACCATTTACATCTGAAGTCGAGTCAACATACCACCGAATTAATCAAGGATTATGGCGTTCATTTGAAGAAGGAAAAATAACAAAAGATGTTCTCCTTGATACACGGTTTGGTTTATTATTTGACGCGTTTAATCGAGAAGTTGATAGCGTTAAAATGGGAGAAAACTACCGAGAATATTTAAGTCAAGGACATGACTTGCTTGGCAATAGTCAACGTATCTTGGAAAAATTAGCACCCCATTATGATTTATATATTGTGACAAATGGAGTGGCAAAAACACAGTATCGTCGGTTGGAAGATTCGAAATTAATGCCTTATTTTAAAGATATTTTTGTTTCAGAAGAAGTGGGTTATCAAAAACCAATGAAAGAGTATTTTGATTTTGTTTTTGAACGGATTCCTAATTTTAGTCGAGAAAAAACAATGATTATTGGCGATTCTTTGCATTCAGATATTCAAGGAGGCCAACAAGCGAAAATTCAAACTGTTTGGCTCAATCCGACCTCCGCTCCAGCAACACCAACCATTCAACCCAATTATACGATTCAACAGCTAGATGAGTTGTTACCAATTCTTGGGCATTAAAAAGAGCGTGGGACAAAAATCACTTTGGATTTTTGCTCCACGCTCAAAAACTGATAAACGGCGGGAACAGAACCAACTCCTTCGGAAATAAGCCGAAATTCTCCAAAAATTAAAGAGCAATTTTCGGAAATTTCTTCTTATTTCTCGGAGCTAAACGGTTCTGTCCCGACCTCTTTTTAACTTAAATGTAACCGTAAGCGAACCATATCCTTTAAAGGCAAGCCGTTTTCTATAATAGGCTCATCATAATGATGGATAAAAAAATCTGGTTCAATATGTGTCATTCGAAAACCGACTTTTTGGTAGAGATATAGCTGTTGAAAGCCTGTGCTCCCAGTCCCAATCTCCAAGGAATCATACTTTTCTTTTTTGGCAAAATCAATGGCAAAATGTAATAATTCTTGCCCGATGCCCCGCCCTCGGCTTTCTTCTGAGACAGCGATGTTTACGATTTCCAATGTCCGTGGGTGAGTCGGCAACAGGACTAAAATTCCTTGAAGTTCTTCAGTCTGATAGTCAAAGCAAATGCCGCGGGTAATGTAATCTGCCACCATTTTTTTTGAGGGATCTGCCTCATAAAGAAGAGCGTAATGCGCCGTTGTAAGTGCTTCTTTTTTGACTTTTTTAATCATAGGTAGGATTCTCCTTTTATTGATAAGTATACTGTAATTGAAAGAAGTGTGGGCAGATTTTTCATAAGAAGATAAAAATCACATGAAAAGTCTTGGAAAAGGTCTGGCATTCTTCAGAGTTTTCATTATAATAGTAAAAGACAATGAAGTTTTTGAAAAGAAAGAGGTTTATACATGAAAGATAGTCAGCCAATTATCATTGGTGTTACTGGCGGATCAGGAAGCGGAAAAACCAGTGTTAGCCGTGCGATTTTTAATAATTTTCCCGATCATTCAATTATGATGTTAGAACAGGATTCTTATTATAAAGATCAGAGCCATTTGAGTTTTGAAGAACGTTTAAATACCAATTATGATCATCCTTTTGCGTTTGATACAGATTTATTGATTCAACATGTTGAACAACTGTTAAACTATCAAGCCATTGAAAAGCCAGTTTATGACTACGTTGCGCATACAAGAAGTACAGAAACGGTGATCCAAGAACCGAAAGAAGTAATTATTCTTGAAGGGATTTTAATTTTAGAAGATCGCCGCTTAAGGGATTTAATGGATATTAAAGTGTATGTGGATACAGATGATGACATCCGCATTATTCGTCGAATCAAGCGTGATATGGAAGAACGTGGCCGTACTTTGGATTCTGTGATTGAACAATATTTGACAGTCGTCAAGCCCATGTATCACCAATTTATTGAACCTACGAAACGTTATGCAGATATCATTGTGCCAGAAGGTGGCGAAAACCACGTTGCTATTGATTTAATTAATACAAAAGTGGATAGTATTTTAACAAAAATGTAATAGTTAGCTTAAATAGCCGTCTCTATATCAGAGTCGACTGTTTAAGCTTTTTTTGACTTTTAAAGGGTGGTTTTATCAAATATTTTAAGGGATAGCTAAAAAGTTGAAAATATTGCAAGAAACAATATGCTATAATTTTTTAAAGGAAAAGGAGGGAAGGGAATCTGAATGATAAAAAGAGGTGAGGTTTTTTATGCGAATCTCTCACCAGTTGTTGGTTCTGAACAAGGTGGGATTCGACCTGTCCTGATTATTCAAAATAACAAAGGTAACTTATTTAGTCCAACGTTGATTGTTGCACCGATTACCCGTAACGTAAGCAAGCGGCTGCAACCAACGCAAGTCCTCATCGAAATTCCCCATAACGAGTGCAGGACGCCATCACTTATTTTGTTAGAACAAATTCGAACATTGGATAAAGAACGAATGCTACACAAGGTTTGTCAACTTTCTCGTGAAGAGATGGAACAGGTCAATCAAGCTTTAAAAGTTAGCGTTGGTATCCGTTAATTTACATATAAAGAAATCGTTTTGGGGAAACGGTTTCTTTTTTTGTTGAAATGATTTCCAAATATTCGTTTTTCTCGTATAGTGAAAGAGGAGGCGATCACATGGATAAAATTCGTTATGGAATTATGAGTACTGCCCAAATTGTCCCAAGATTTGTAGCAGGGCTTCGAGAAAGCGCGCAAGCTGAAGTGCGCGGGATTGCATCAAGGCGTTTAGAGAATGCTCAAAAAATGGCTAAAGAATTAGCGATTCCGGTAGCTTATGGCAGTTATGAAGAGTTATGTAAGGATGAAACAATTGATATTATTTATATTCCCACCTACAATCAAGGACATTACTCAGCAGCTAAGCTTGCGTTATCACAAGGAAAACCCGTCCTACTGGAAAAACCATTTACATTAAATGCTGCTGAAGCAGAAGAACTCTTCGCAATCGCACAGGAGCAAGGGGTTTTTCTAATGGAAGCTCAGAAGTCTGCCTTTTTACCAATTACCCAAAAAGTAAAGGCGACGATTCAAGAAGGGGGATTGGGAGAGATTTTATGGGTTCAGTCAGTTACTGCCTATCCCAATGTGGATCATATTCCCTGGTTTTACTCGAGAGAAGCGGGTGGTGGAGCGCTTCATGGCTCAGGAAGTTATCCATTACAATACTTACAATACGTACTAGGGAAAGAGATTCAAGAGGTTACGGGAACCGCAACGTATCAGCAAGGGGCGACGGATAGTCAATGTAATTTAGCTTTGAAATTTGCTGAAGGGACGCTGGGCAATATTTTTATTAATGTTGGTTTAAAGATACCTAGTGAAATGACCATTTGTGGGACAAAAGGGCAAATCGTTATTCCTAATTTCTGGAAAACAGATTGTGCTTATTATACAGATGCTCACGGCAACACTGTCAAATGGTCTGAACAATTCACTAGTGAATTTACCTATGAAATCAATCATGTGAATCAATGTTTACAAGACAAAAAGTTAACTAGCCCCGTAATGACGAAAGAATTAACGATAGCAACCGTTAAAATTGTTGAAAGTTTTTATCAAGAATGGTTTGATAACGAATAATTACCCCCACTTGCTATCCAAACTATTCTGTGTTAAAGTGTGTTTTATGCGACGAGTTGACTCAATCAGATAGCTTCGGCTATTCCGTTTTGACGGCTAGTGATTGTCAAACACAACGACACCAGATAGTACGGCTATCAGTTACCGGATTTGTAACGTGTCGGACAGAATACTTTTGTGGAGAAGGTTTCTGTCTATTTATGCAAATAAATAGTGTGGTATCCCTTAACAGTTACTACTGTTAAGGGATTTTTTTTGTATGAAAAGAGAAGTGTTGCACTTTTATAAGTGCAACTTTTTTGTGTTGTGGAACAGATAAAATAACGCTATAGTTTTAAGTGTAAAGGGAAAAGAAAAGAGGTGACAAGGCATGACCGTGTTGTTGTCCAAAAGAGCGATAAATATTTTATTGATGCTTTTGGATTTGGAAGGGAGTATTACCACGCAAGAATTAGCTGAGAACTTTACTGTCAGCGTTCGAACAATTAAGTATGATTTAGAAGATATTCGTGCTTGGTTTGAACAGCACGATGAGACACTTTATTCAAAACGAAATAAGGGAATCTGGCTAGATTTACCTGACTCTAAACGCTTACTGTTAAAAAATGAAATTATCGATGTCGATCGATTTGAAACCTATCCTGATCAAAAAAGACGAGTCAATGTATTGATTTTTCAGCTATTGTCAGTCAAAGGGTACTTAACGGCACAGCAGCTAGCAGATGAATTATTAGTGAGTCGAAACACAATTGTCAGTGATTTGGAACAGGTCGAACGGTTGCTGCAAGCATATGATTTAACCTTAATTCGCCAAGCACGGCAAGGGTTTACAATTAGTGGTGAAGAAAGCAATGTACGATTACTGATGGAATTTATCACTCAAAAAGAACTTACAGAATACGATATTTACCAAATTATGAACTATGTGACAAAGACAAAAGGGGCTGAAAAAATCCCTAAAATTAAATTTGGGTCAGGGACATTGTTTCAAGGTTGTTATCGTAGTGCATTGAAAAAAATGCGAAATTTAATTAATCCACTCGATCAAAATCAATTTGATTATGCCGAAATATTATCTATTACGTTGAGAGTGGCAATTGCCGCAGCACGTATGCAGATGGCACATACAATTGGGACTTACCGAGTGTTATCGCAAAAAACACGCTTTGAACAACGGAACGAAGTACCACTTTTACTTTTACAAGAGGTGTTTGAACGGTATGACTTGCCTTTATTAGCGGATGAATATTTTTATATTTATAGTGATTTATTCGGAACCCATCAACGGCAAGATATGGTTCAATTAACAAAGCAAGTGATTGAAAGCGTTTCAAAAGAGCTGAATTATCCTTTTGTAAATGATCGCCAATTATTTACGAACTTGTTTGCACACCTGTCCTTACGTTTTACAAAAAAACATTTATTTATTAATGAATACAATCCGTTTTCTGAAGAAATCAAAGGAAAACACCCAGCGTTATTTTTAGCTATTCAAAGTGCCTGTAAACAATTAATTCAACGTTCTGTTTTGTTAGTCAACGATTCTTTCTGCGCATATATTGCGTTGCATTTTTTGGCAGCTCAGGAACGACAACAGCAGGAAGCTAAAGTTGTTAGGATTGTGTATGTTTGCTCGACGGGCTTAGGTGTGACCAGTTTAATTGAACAAAAAATTTTAGAGGAAGTACCAAACGTTGAACTCGCAGGATTTGCTTCTGTTTTAAATGCAACTGAAGTGATTCAAGCAGAAAAGCCCGATTTGGTATTGAGTATTTTCCCAATTGAAGAAATGACATACCCATTTATTAAAGTTAGTCCATTGTTGACGGACACAGATTTAAGTTTGATTCGGGAAGAGGTCGATAAAATTTTATTAGGGAAACGTCAAGGAAAAGGTACCGCTCGCTCCACGAAATCTGATGTAATTGAAAAAAATGAACGGATACAAAGCCAAGATTTATTAGTAAAAGCGTATATTATTTATGAAGAGTTAAAACGAATGTTTCAAACAAAGTTACTGAGCGAATATCAAGAAGCCTTTTTACTTCACGTTTTATTAATGACACATCGGATTACGTTTAATAAACAATACGAAGAGATTCCTTGTAATAGAGAAGTATCTCATGAAAGGCAAGAAGAAATTCGGCAAATTGAATGTTTATTTGCTAAAAATGAGTTACCTGTCAATCATGCTGAAATTTCAGCATTACTTAATTATTTAGAACAACCAAAGGAGGAAGAGGATGGAACTAGCAATGGAAGCACAGGAGATCATTCGACAAAGTGCTGAACCAGAAAAGCTACAATCGATTATCAAACAAACCAGTGCGCGATTAGCAGAAGCACAAATTGAACCAACGGAATTACAGTGGACGATTTTGATTAACCATCTCAATGAGATGCTGAATCGTTCAAGAGAAGGAACGACATTAGCTGGTGTTGATCGGACGTTATTTACGGAACTAACACCAGAAACGTTGAAAATTGCACAAGAAACAACAGAAGCAATTGGTCAGTTATCAGAAGATGAATGGTATGTTTTAGCTGTTCATTTTGAAGTTGCTAAACAAAACAATTAATAGGAGGAAAAGTTATGATTACAGTAGTTATCGCAGATCGTTTAGGAAAAGGACAAAATGTTGCAAAAGGAGTGGAGCAAGCCGGTGGTCGCGCGGTTGTTGTTCCAGGAATGGGCGCTGATATGCGTTTAGGAGATGTGATGCAACAAGAAAAGGCAGATTTAGGCATTTCTTTCTGTGGCAGTGGTGGTGCAGGGGCGTTAACGGCTGCTACTAAATACGGGTATCCCGAAAGACATGGCATGCGATCAATCGAAGAAGGGGTAACAGCAATTAACGATGGGAAAACTGTTCTTGGATTTGGTTTTATGGATCAGGAAGAACTTGGTAAACGAGTAACTGAAGCATTTATTAAGAAACACGGAGCATAGAAAGTAGTAACTTAGAAAGGAGCGGTAATTATGGATGCCACAAAACGGTCAACACAAACCGTGATTGTTTCTGGAAAAGGTAATAAGAAGAATGAAGCTTTTGCAAGTGCGTTGAATGATGTTTCAAAAAAAGTATTAAAAGAAACAACAGAGGTCCTCATCCGGATTGAACCGAAAGAAGTAACTATTCGTCAGGCAAAAGAACAAGTTTATACAGAAAAATTTCTGTTCTTCTTCTTTCCTAGAAAGAGAGTGATTTATCATGTCGAACTAGCTGTAGAAGTGGAAATCCAAGCCATTGCAGTCGAAGAAGTTGATTTTTTAACGGAAACAATTAAAGAACCGAACGCAGTAGTAGTTCCGTTTCTTTCAAAAAGAGGCGTATAAAGGGAGGAAGAAGGAATGGAATTTGTAATCATTTTGCTGAAGTCATTGCTTATTGGTGGTTTACTAGGTTTTGCAGCTGGCGCAGGCGCTGCTCGGATGTTTCATGCACCACAAACGCAAGGGTTAGGGGCATTTAGAACATTAGGAGAAATGAACGCGGCACAAGGAGATCCAGCATCACACTTTTCTTTTGGTTTAGGTTTTTTCTTTAATGCTTGGGCTTCGGCCGTGGGAGCAGGGGCCTTTACACAAGATGTGACCCACCGGATTGTGCCTAACTGGGCTGCAGCAATTTTATTGGTAAAGGATAAAGATGTCACTAAAACGATGCATAATCCCAAAAAAATGGGGATTGTCGGGGCCTTTGTAGGAATGGCGACTGTGGCTTTCTTAAATAGTACAGCTGCAGCAATTCCAGAATCGCTACAAGTAACAGCAGTTGCGGTGTTGGTACCTGCAGCAACGATTTTAATCAATACTGTGATGCCCGTTTTATTCTGGCTAGCGGCTTTAGATGCAGGAAAACGGACGGGTTTTTGGGGAACGTTATTTGGCGGATTATCTCAATTAGTCATGGGCAATGCTGTCCCAGGAGTTGTATTAGGGATCTTAATCGGTAAAGGTGTCGATGATTTAGGATGGACCCGAATGACACGCGGCATGCTTGGTGCCATTATCTTATTATTTATTTTAAGTGGCTTCTTCCGAGGGTTCGACTTAGAAATGATCGAAAGTTTCCGCTTGTCTATTCCTCAATGGTTAAATAATTTACACAATGTCTTCACCGTTAAATAGAAAAAAGGAGGTCTCATAGATGGAACAGCAAGAAAAAAATGAATGGGCACAACAAGAACAAGAAATTCAAGAAGGTTTAAAAGGCAAAAGTTTTTGGTATGCTGATTGGGGCTTTCCCATTTTAGTCGGGATTATGTCAGCGGCAATTTTTGCAGGAACACATATGTATGTAGTTTATGGTGTAGGCGCCTTTAATGAAGTTTCAATTGTCGCTATGCTAAAAGCTGGTTTAGATGGTGGTTCTTATGGCGCTGCCGCAGCATTTGGTGCAAGTTTCCTGTTTGCACGAATTTTAGAAGGTTCTTTAGTCGGAATTTTAGATTTAGGTGGCTCAATTTTAACGGGGATCGGGATTGGCGTACCTGCAATTTTCCTCAGCATGGGTATTAAAGCACCTGTAGAAAACTTTGGCTTAGCACTTTTAACAGGTGCGCTACTAGGATTAGCAGTTGGTGGCGTAATTGTGTTGATTCGGAAATTTACTATCAATCAAGGAAATTCCACTTTTGGTGCGGATGTGATGATGGGGGCTGGTAATGCCTCAGGACGTTTCTTAGGCCCGTTAATTATTTTGAGTGCGGCGGGTGCTTCGATTCCTATTGGGATTGGTGCTACATTAGGAGCTTTAGGTTTTTACATTTGGAAAAAACCAATCGCTGGGGGCGCAATTTTAGGCGCAATGATTTTTGGTGCAATATTCCCAGTTTCTTTATAATAAGAAAAAGCCTTTTGTTTTGCACTTTCTCTGTCATGAATAAGAATAAGCGTTTACATTATAATGTTACTATGTTATTATAAATGCGAAATAATTATTATTTTTATTAGTTGAACGGAGGAATTAACAAATGAATGGTTTTGTACAGTGGATGGAAGTTAAGTTAATGCCGATTGCGAATAAATTTGGTTCGCAACGCCATATGACAGCGATTAGAAAAGGATTAATTGCAACGATGCCTTTAACAATTGTGGGCTCATTCTTTACAATTTTTCAAAATATTCCAATTGAGGCATACACAAAATTGATTGAACCTTATCAAGCAATTTTAGATATTCCTTCCCGCTATACGATGGGATTACTTGCACTTTATGCAACATTTGGGATTGCTTCATCATTGGCCAAAAGTTATAAGCTTGACTCTTTGACGTGCGGAATTTTAGCATTAATGGCCTTTTTAGTAACAGCGGCACCACCAACACGTGTCTTTGAAGATGTTGACAACGTCATTACAGCAGGGCGCTATATTAATTTAGCAAATTTAGGTTCAGCTTCTTTATTTGGTGCGATTGTAACAGCGCTGTTATCTGTTGAAATTTATCGCTTCTTTATTGAAAAAGATATTATGATTAAGATGCCAGATGGCGTACCGCCTGAAGTGTCAAATTCATTTATTGCGTTAATTCCAGGAGCAGTTATTCTTTTATTATTCTGGGTTATTCGCCACGTAATTGGTTTTGATTTGAATGGTTTCTTGAGTACGTTATTAATGCCACTTAAAGGTATCCTTGCTGGTAACAGTTTATTTGGCGGCTTACTAACAGTCTTCTTAATCTGTTTCTTCTGGGTTTTAGGGATTCATGGTCCAGCGATTATGGGCCCGGTTATTCGTCCTTTCTGGGATATGTCGATTGCAGAAAACCTTGAAGCTTTTACCAATGGCGCAAACGTTCATCAGTTACCTAATATTTTTACAGAACAGTTTTTACAATGGTTTATCTGGATTGGTGGCGCTGGAACTACGCTTTCTTTAGTTGTTTTAATGATGTTTTCTAAATCAACGTATCTGAAAAGTCTTGGCCGTTTATCGTTCTTACCAGGCTTGTTTAATATTAATGAACCAGTTATTTTCGGAACGCCGATCGTAATGAATCCTATTTTAGGTATTCCGTTTATCGTGGCACCGTTAATTACCACAACGTTATCTTATTTCTTAACAGTCGCTAATATAATTCCGATGATGGCTGCACGTTTAGCGTTTGCAATTCCAGCACCAATTGCTGCTTGGATGAGTACCAATTGGAGTTTCTCGGCCGCAGTATTAGTGATTGTTAACTTCTTAATTACAATGGCTATCTACTATCCATTTTTCAAAGTTTATGAAAAACAACAATTGGATAAAGAAGCAGAAGAATTAGCAGCTGAACAAGCAGCGAAAAATTAAAAAATGTTAGGGCGGGTGTTCTGATATGAATATCCTGCCCCTTCTAAGTCAGAGAAGAAAGTCAGGAGCGTATAAGATGATTATTTGGTTCATTTTCTTTTTTATCGTTAGTCAAATTATTATAGAAAAAGGGCAGTTGCCTACTGTTGTTTATCAATTTGGTTTGGTAAAGACGTTGGTTTTTACGGCAGTTTGTATTACTCTTTCCATGATAATTGGCGGATTTCTAAATCAACCAGTATTGCTCGTTGGCTCTACAACAATCCTGTGTAGCTCGGTGATTGCTTGGAAATTTCGAAATAAATTTGAAAATAGCGGAGTGTGAGAACGAAGATGAAAAGAGCATTAGGTGTATCAGTTTATCCAGATCATAGTGATATCAATCAAGATAAAGCGTATTTAAAAAAAGCCAGCGAATGTGGGTTTACTCGAATTTTTATGAGTATGTTAGAAGTGACCGATGGCAAAGAAGCGGTTCAGAAAAAATTTAAAGAATTAATTAGTTATGCGAAAAATTTAGGATTTGAAACAATTTTAGATGTCGTTCCAAGTATCTTTGATGAATTGGAAATTTCATATGATGATTTGACTTTTTTCAGCGAATTAGGAGCTGATGGGATTCGGTTGGATACAGGTTTTGATGGAAATAAAGAAGCCATGTTGACGTTTAATCCATTCGGCGTGGCTATTGAGTTGAATATGAGTAATGATGTCGCTTATCTTGATAACATTTTGACGTATGAAGCGAATCGACCTTTCTTATATGGTTGTCATAACTTTTATCCACAAGCGGGAACTGCATTGCCGTATGATTTCTTTGAAAAATGTAGCATCCGTTTTAAAAAGGAAGGTATTCGGACAGCTGCTTTTATTTCATCACAGGTAGGTGAAATTGGTCCTTGGGATGTGAATGATGGGCTACCTACTTTAGAAATGCATAGACAGTTGCCAGTCACTGTTCAAGCTAAACATTTATTTGCAACAAATTTAATTGATGATGTTGTTATTGGAAATGCTTATGCTTCCAACGAAGAATTAGAAGCATTGGGTCAGTTGAATCGTTATCAAACAGAATTGACCATTGTTTTTGAAGAAGCGACTTCTGAAATTGAAAAAGAAATCGTAACAAAAAATCAACATTTTCGCCGTGGAGATATCACTCAGCAGATGATTCGTTCCACAGAAGTGCGTAAAAAATATAAAAATGAAGCTAATCCCCCACATGATAATCAAGCAATGCTACAACCTGGAGATGTTGTTGTGGGAAATGATGCATTTGGAAAATACAAAAATGAATTACAAGTCGTTTTAGAACCACATCAAGACTCACGCAAAAATCGAGTAGGGCGTATTATAGAAGAAGAACTTGTATTATTAGAATTCATTAAGCCTTGGACAAAATTTAGATTTATAGAAAAGTAGGGAAGAATATGGACTACGATTTACTTATAAAAAATGGACAGACAGTAGATGGTATGCCTGTTGAAATTGCAATTAAAGAGAAAAAAATAGCTGCTGTTGCAGCAACTATTTCAGGTTCTGCAAAAGAAACTATCCACTTAGAACCAGGTACTTATGTATCCGCAGGCTGGATAGATGATCACGTTCATTGTTTTGAAAAAATGGCTCTTTATTATGATTATCCAGATGAAATTGGGGTCAAAAAGGGTGTTACGACAGTGATTGATGCTGGGACAACAGGTGCTGAAAACATTCATGAATTTTATGACTTAGCGCAACAAGCAAAAACAAATGTTTTTGGATTAGTCAATATTTCTAAATGGGGCATCGTTGCTCAGGACGAACTCGCAGATTTAAGTAAAGTACAAGCGAGTTTGGTCAAAAAAGCGATTCAAGAATTACCAGATTTTGTTGTAGGGATTAAAGCCCGTATGAGTAGGACCGTTATTGGCGATAACGGCATTACGCCTTTAGAATTGGCCAAACAGATTCAGCAAGAGAACCAAGAAATTCCCTTAATGGTTCACATTGGATCAGCACCGCCTCATTTAGATGAAATTTTAGCCTTGATGGAAAAAGGGGATGTCCTAACCCATTGTTTTAATGGGAAAGAAAATGGCATCTTAGACCAAGCAACGGATAAAATAAAAGACTTCGCTTGGCAAGCGTACAACAAAGGGGTCGTATTTGATATCGGGCATGGTACGGATAGTTTCAATTTTCACGTAGCTGAAACAGCGTTGCGCGAGGGAATGAAAGCTGCATCAATTAGCACAGATATCTACATCCGTAACCGAGAAAATGGTCCTGTTTATGATTTAGCCACAACGATGGAAAAACTCCGTGTGGTCGGCTATGATTGGCCAGAAATTATTGAAAAGGTAACCAAGGCTCCTGCTGAGAATTTCCATTTAACGCAAAAAGGCACGTTGGAAATAGGTAAAGATGCTGATTTAACGATTTTCACGATTCAAGCAGAAGAAAAAACATTGACTGATTCTAATGGATTGACACGAGTAGCCAAAGAGCAAATTCGCCCAATCAAAACAATTATTGGAGGACAAATCTATGACAATTAGTTACGAAAAATTCCACTTAAAAGAAGTCATTAATGCTTCTGGCAAAATGACCATTCTAGGTGTCTCCAAAGTTTCGGAGGCAGTCCTCGCGGCTCAACGATTCGGCGGCGAACATTTCTTTGAAATGAGTGAACTTAGTGTGCAAACAGGGGCCTTTTTAGCCAACTTGTTGAAGGTAGAAGATGCCCAAATCGTTTCCTCGGCTTCGGCGGGGATTGCCCAATCGGTGGCTGCCTTGATTGGAAAAGGCAGCTTGTACCACGCGTATCATCCCTATACAGAAAAGATCGAACAGCGAGAGATTGTTTTACCTAAAGGGCACAACGTGGACTACGGCACGCCTGTAGAAGTTATGATAGCGCAAGGTGGCGGCCAAGTGGTGGAAGCTGGCTACGCCAACATGTGCAGTCCAGAACACGTGGAAATGATGATTTCTGAAAAAACAGCGGCCATTCTATACATCAAAAGCCACCATACCGTGCAAAAAAGTATGCTGACGGTGGCCGAAGCGGCCAAAGTGGCGCAACGCCACAAGGTGCCGCTAATTGTTGACGCGGCAGCAGAAGAAGATCTTTTCAAATACACCGAAGCAGGCGCTGATTTGGTGATTTACAGCGGCGCCAAAGCCATTGAAGGGCCAAGTGCTGGTTTAGTGGTCGGGAAAAAAGAATACATTGACTGGGTGCGCCTGCAAGGCAAAGGCATTGGTCGAGCAATGAAAATTGGCAAAGACAATATCCTAGGCTTTACGCAAGCAGTGGAAGAATACTTGGCACATGGCAGTGAATCAGGGGCTTCGATGCAAGAGCGCTTAAAACCGTTTGTTGAAGCCATCAACAACCTGTCAGATTTAACCGCTAAAATCGTCCAGGATGGCGCCGGACGAGACATTTATCGCGCCAGTGTCAAAGTGGACGGCAGAAAAACCGCTAAGGAAGTCATCCAAGCATTAAAAGCAGAAAGTCCAGCCATTTATACGCGAGAATATCAAGCCAACAATGGCATCATTGAATTTGACATTCGTTCTGTCAATCAAGAAGAAATGAACAAAATCGTGCAACGATTACAAGAAATTATGGAGACAAAGGAGAAATAAGCCATGTCATTAAAACCTAATTATTTAGAAGAACGCATTTGTTTAAACGTCTTAGCCAATTCAGTAGAAAATGCCCAAGCCTGTTATGAAGCAGCAGAAGGGCATGTTGTGTTAGGCGTCCTTTCAAAAAACTATGAAACCGATGAAGCAGCCATTGACGATATGAAAAAATACCAAGCAGCAACCAACAACGCTTTATCTGTCGGTTTAGGAGCTGGTGATCCAAATCAAAGTCAAATGGTGGCTCGCTTATCAGAAGTTTTACAACCGCAACACGTGAACCAAGTCTTCACAGGTGTCGGCGCTTCGCGGGCCTTACTTCGTCAAGACGAAACAGTGATTAATGGCTTGGTTTCACCCACAGGCAAAGTTGGCTATGTCAACATTGCGACAGGTCCGTTAAGCTCTGGTGCGCCAGCGGCGGAAGTGCCTATCGAAACCGCCATCAAATTGTTGAAAGACATGGGGGGCAGTTCCATTAAATATTTCCCGATAAAAGGCTTGGCTCACAAAGAAGAATACCAAGCAGTAGCAGCAGCTTGTGCCAAGTATGACTTTTATTTAGAGCCAACAGGGGGCATTGATTTAGAAAACTTTGAAGAAATTGTTCAAATTGCGGTGGATGCCGGCGTTAAAAAAATCATTCCTCATGTCTACAGCTCAATTATTGATCAAGAAACAGGGGACACTAGAACAGAAGACGTGAAAACGTTACTAACCATGATGAAAAACACATTGAATAAGTAGGTGGCAAAGATGAAAATTGCTGCGTTTGGTGAAGTCATGCTTCGTTTCACTCCGCCAGAGTATCTAATGTTAGAACAAACAGAGCAGTTAAGAATGAACTTTGTAGGGACTGGCGTAAATCTCTTAGCAAATTTGGCTCATTTTCAACTAGAAACAGCATTGATTACGAAATTACCTGCCAATCGTCTTGGTGAAGCTGGCAAAGCAGCGCTAAGGAAGTTAGGAATTTCAGATCAATGGGTAGGAGAAAAGGGCGATCATATTGGTAGTTTTTTTGCAGAAATGGGTTATGGAATCCGACCCACACAAGTAACTTATCAAAATCGCCATCAGAGTGCTTTTGGCATCAGCGAGGCGAAGGACTACGATTTTGAGGCCTTTTTAGCGGAAGTAGATATGGTGCATATTTGTGGTATTTCGTTAAGTTTAACTGAAAAAACTCGTGATGCTGCTTTGATACTTGCTCAAAAGGCGCATGCCTGTCAAAAGAAAGTTTGTTTTGACTTTAATTATCGACCTAGTTTGAATACAGCAAATAGCGCACTCTTTATGCGTCAACAGTACGAACGTATTTTACCTTATTGTGATATTGTTTTTGGCAGTCGACGTGATTTGGTCGAGCTATTGGGTTTCATTCCGCGAGAAGATTTAGAAGGTGAGGCACAAGAAACTGAACTGATTCAGCGTTTCATGTCTCAATACAATTTGGAATGGTTTGCTGGGACAACGAGAAGTCATTCCCAAAATCAAAACTACTTAAGTGGGTATTTATATACCCAAAATGAGTACCAACAGAGTGAAAAAAGACCGCTTCTTAATCTTGATCGAATTGGTGCTGGTGATGCTTATGCGGCGGGGATTTTATATGGCTATAGCCAAAATTGGTCGTTAGAAAAGGCAGTTACCTTTGCCACAGTCAATGGGGTCCTTGCACATACGATTCAAGGAGATATTCCTTTGACAACGGTCAAACAAGTGAATCACGTTCTTGAGCATCCGAATATTGATTTAATTCGTTAAAGAAGAAAACCAGAAGAAAAGTCGTGTGTGGCTTTTCTTCTGGTCTTTTTTTCATTATAATTAAAAGAAACAGATTGCAAAGGAGGCAGCAGGATGAGTGTTGCACATCTTTTAACAGTTTTAGAAAATGATGAATTTATTGAACGGATTCAAAAACGACCAGAAGCGTTCATTGGAACGACTGGCTTAGTCGGCTTAGAGAATTTACTTGTTCAGACAATTAACGGTTTATTAGAGTTTTTCATTGAAAAGAATCAAGGGAAAATTGCTATACAGTTATCGCGTCAACAAATCTCTTTTCAGGTATCTTCCACACGACCGCTTGTTTTTGAACAAAAGCAAGTCGATTTAGAACCACCTTTTCTGTATTTATCTGTTTTACAAGCCTTCTCAAAACAAGTAGGAATCAGTATCGATCAAGAAAAACAGCGGACTATTTTTATTTATCATCAAGGGCAATTGAAAAAACGATTATTATTACCTATTGAAGAAACCCAGGAACGAATTGAAGTCTTGTTTTGGCCAGATACGCAAATTTTTGGTACAGAATCACTTTCTTATATGCGTGTTTTACAACAATGTCAACAGATTGCCATGTTGAATCCAGGCTTAAAGATTCTCTTAACACAAGAAGAGGAACAAAAAAATCTTTGTTATTACCCTAAAGGTTTAAGTAATTATTTATTTGAAAAAGATAACCCATTAACTAGAAAAACTGCACCGATTATTCAAGCCAAGCAAACAGAATTGGCCCTTGTTCAATTTATTTTGAGTAAAAATCATGCGCCGCAAGTGCAAAAAACATTTGTTAATGGGCATTATCCCAGTCTTGGTGGAACCCACTATGAGGGTTTTCTTGCTGGCGTAGTGGCCGCCTTTAATCAATTTTTAGAGGAGCAACATTACTCATTATCTGTGACAGCAGATAGTTTTTTAGCAGAATTTGATTTTGTTTTAGCCATTACGATACCAAAGCCCCGCTACACGGATGCAACGAAAACCATTTTAAGAAATACAGAGTTATATGAAGTGGTTAAAGAAGTCGTTTTTGACGAATTACAACACTACTTTCAACGTCATCCCAAATGGTTAGAGCAAGGAAGAATCGAGGGAAATGAATGAAAATTTTTGTCGATGGCGATGGTTCACCTGTGAAAGAGACGGTTATTGAAGTCGCTGTAGAGAAAGCTTTGGATGTGGTGATTGTTACTAGTGTAGATCATTATTCCTTAAAAGATTATCCAGAAAATGTCTCTTTTGTGTATGTTGATAAAGGAGCGGATGCTGCTGATTTTAAAATTGTGCAGTTAACAAAAAAAGGGGATCTTTTAATTACACAAGATTATGGCTTAGCTTCCTTGGTCTTGCCAAAGGGAGTGTCAGTTTTACATCAACTGGGTTATCAATATACGAAAGAAAATATTGATGGATTGTTAGAACAACGCTATTTTAGTGGCCAAATTCGGCGAAAAGGTGGCCGAACGAAAGGACCTAAACCTTTTACAGACCAAGATAGAATAACGTTTAAACAAGCCCTTATTGAGCTGGTGGAACGGAGTCTTTAGCAAGGAAAAGGCAAGCAAAGAATTTTGCCTTCACTAAATTTGCTTCTATTATGAAACTGGGTTTTATGCTAAAATAAGTAAGGATAATTTGAAAAATAATTTTTTCTAAAAGACAGGAAAGAAACTAGGAGGACAAGCATTTGAAGATTATTTTGTTGTATGGCGGCAGAAGTGAAGAGCACGATGTGTCTGTTTTGTCTGCATATTCCGTTTTAAATGCAATCTATTATAAATATTATCAAGTACAGTTAGTCTTTATTAGTAAAGACGGTCAATGGGTAAAAGGCCCTCTTTTATCTGAACGACCACAAAATAAAGAAGTTTTACATTTAACTTGGGCACAAACACCTGAAGAAACAGGCGAATTTTCAGGAAAACGAATCAGTCCTTCGGAAATTTATGAAGAAGAAGCGATTGTTTTCCCTGTTTTACATGGGCCAAATGGCGAAGATGGAACAATTCAAGGATTCATGGAAACCATTAATATGCCTTATGTGGGCGCAGGTGTCTTAGCTAGTGCTAACGCAATGGACAAAATCATGACGAAATATCTTTTACAAACTGTTGGCATTCCACAAGTACCATTCGTGCCAGTTTTAAGAAGTGACTGGAAAGGAAATCCAAAAGAAGTCTTTGAAAAATGTGAAGGTTCTTTAATCTATCCGGTCTTTGTTAAACCTGCCAATATGGGTTCTAGTGTCGGAATTAGCAAAGCGGAAAATCGTGAAGAATTGCAAGAAGCATTGGAAGAAGCTTTCCGTTATGATGCCCGAGCAATTGTTGAACAAGGGATTGAAGCACGTGAAATTGAAGTAGCCATTTTAGGAAATGAAGATGTCCGTACGACTTTACCTGGTGAAGTGGTGAAAGATGTCGCTTTCTATGATTATGATGCAAAATACATCAATAACACGATTGAAATGCAAATCCCAGCGCATGTTCCAGAAGAAGTAGCCCATCAAGCGCAAGAATACGCTAAAAAAGCGTATATTATGTTAGATGGAAGTGGCTTAAGTCGCTGTGATTTCTTCTTAACAAGCAAAAACGAATTATTCCTGAATGAATTGAACACCATGCCTGGTTTTACTGACTTTAGTATGTATCCTTTACTGTGGGAAAATATGGGCTTGAAATACAGTGATTTAATTGAGGAACTGATTCAGTTAGCTTTGAATCGTTTTAAACAACGCCAAGAATTTTATAATAACTAAGAAGAAAAAATCACACAAGACTGGGACATGACAAGACTTTGGCATGTCCCAGTCCCTGTGTCAGAGGAGCAAAACATAATGAAATTAACCTTCTGGGAAGTAGCGCAAGCGGTTGAAGCCAGTAATGATTGGCAACAATGGCCTGATTTTCCTTTAACAGGCATTGAATTTGATAGTCGTAAAATTGTGAAAGGAAATCTCTTTGTTCCTTTACAAGGTGAAAATGATGGTCATCGTTTTATTGAGAGTGCCATGGCTAATGGCTGTCAAGCCGCTTTTTGGGGACAGGATTTAGTCGATGCACCGCAACAATTGCCTGTTTTGCATGTTACTGATCCACTGGTTGCTATGCAAAAATTAGCTACCTATTATTTAAATAAAATGCAACCGAATGTCATCGCTGTGACTGGCAGTAATGGAAAAACCACCACTAAAGATTTGATTGCTGCTGTGTTATCTGAAAAGTTTGTGACTTACAAAACGCAAGGCAATTACAATAATCAAATTGGCTTACCCTATACTATTTTACACATGCCTGATGAAACAGAAAAACTGATTTTAGAAATGGGTATGGATCACGCTCAGGAAATTTCTTTCCTTTCCAATCTGGCTCAGCCAGAAGTTGCCGCCATCACAATGATTGGCGAAGCCCATGTGGAAAATTTAGGCTCACGAGCAGGCATTGCACAAGCAAAAATGGAAATCGTAGATGGTTTAGCCAAAGACGGTAGTTTATTTGTGCCAAGCGATGAACCTTTGCTAGAACCATTGGTGGAAAAAGTCACGCAACAAGTGATTACTTTTGGTTTTAGCCAGGAAAGTCAACTTCAAGGAATCGTCACAAATGAAGCCAAAGAGCAAACCTCATTCAAAATCAGTGATACACAAATGACGTTTACGATTCCAGTGCCAGGAACCTATAATGTCACCAATGCATTAATCGCAATTGGCATTGGTCGGTATTTCCAATTAACGGATAGTGAGATTCAAAAAGGGTTGGCTACAGCGGAACTAACAAAGAATCGGACAGAATGGCTGAAAGCAGCGAATGGTGCCGAAATTTTAAGTGACGTGTACAATGCCAATCCGACAGCTATGGGTCTTGTTCTGGACAGTTTTAGCAAAATGTCCAAAGTAGGAAAACGAATTGCTGTTTTAGGAGACATGCTGGAATTAGGTCCTGATTCTGCTGCCATGCATCAAGCAATGGCGCAGCATTTAGCCCCAGATGCGATTGAAGAAGTCTTTTTATATGGTTCTGAAATGGCTTATTTAGCTGATAAATTGCAAGAAACCTATGCACCAGCTAACATTCATTCTTTTAAAAAAGAAGAAAAAAATGAGTTGATTGAAGCTGTCAAAAAAGTTTTACAGCCAGAAGACATGGTGGTTTTAAAGGGAAGTAACGGGATGGGACTTCGTGAAGTCATCGATGCACTTTTGGAAAAGTAAATAAGTTTCATAAAACTTGCTGAAAATGGGATTCTATGATAGAATGACCTATTGCCGGAAGATGACGAGAAAAATTGAATCGTAGTAAATAAAATAGATCTATTTCTATGTTTAATAATAAATGTGAAGCTGAACGACCACGTTTGGCTTTTCTAATGCCATAAGGTGAATTTTTCGGTGAAATCAGGAAAGAAGAAATAGTTGGCACACTATAATGGATTTCTTTTTAACAACTGAAAGTGAAGACACCTGAAACTAGGAAGAAATCGTTCTTTCCGAAACAAAATCTAGGAGGATATCATTTGAAATTTAAAGAACTTGGTTTAGCGCCAGAATTATTATCAGCGGTAGAACGCGCAGGCTTCGAGGAAGCAACCCCTATTCAATCAGAAACAATTCCGTTAGCGTTAGCAGGAAAAGACGTAATCGGACAAGCACAAACAGGAACAGGGAAAACCGCTGCTTTTGGCTTACCAATGCTTAACAAAATTGACGCAGACAACCGCGTTATTCAAGGATTAGTCATTGCACCAACCCGTGAGTTGGCTATCCAAACACAAGAAGAGTTATTCCGTTTAGGCCGCGATAAAAAGATTCGCGTCCAAGCCGTTTACGGTGGGGCTGATATCGGTCGCCAAATCCGTGGACTAAAAGATCGTCCACATATCGTTGTAGGTACACCAGGACGTTTACTAGACCATATTAACCGTCGTACCTTGAAATTAGAAACTGTTGAAACATTAGTTTTAGACGAAGCAGATGAAATGTTAAATATGGGCTTCTTGGAAGACATTGAAAAAATCATCTCACAAGTGCCAGAACAACGTCAAACACTTCTATTTTCAGCAACTATGCCGCCAGCAATCAAGAATATTGGCGTGAAATTCATGAAACAACCAGAACATGTGAAGATTAAAGCCAAAGAAATGACGGCTGATTTAATTGATCAATATTATGTACGTTCAAAAGACTTTGAAAAATTTGACATTATGACACGTTTACTAGACGTGCAAACCCCAGAATTGACCATTGTCTTTGGTCGGACAAAACGCCGTGTTGATGAACTTGCCCGCGGGTTAGAAGCGCGTGGTTACAAAGCAGAAGGCATCCATGGCGACCTATCACAACAAAAACGGATGAGCGTTTTACGTTCATTCAAAAATGGTAACTTAGATATCTTAGTGGCAACAGATGTAGCAGCACGTGGGTTAGATATTTCAGGTGTCACCCATGTCTATAACTACGATATTCCACAAGATCCAGAAAGTTATGTTCACCGTATTGGTCGGACAGGTCGTGCTGGTAAAGGCGGTATGTCTGTGACGTTTGTAACACCAAACGAAATGGGTTACTTACATGTCATCGAAAACCTAACGAAAAAACGGATGACACCATTACGTCCACCAACCGAAAAAGAAGCATTTAAAGGACAATTAAGTGCAGCTGTTGAAACCATCGAAAGTGATCTAGAAGAAAATGGTTTAGACAAATATCTAGAATCTGCTGAAGCGTTATTAGAAAAATATTCAGCGACAGACTTAGCTGCGTTATTATTAAAAACAGTAGCGAAAGATCCAGCAGATGCGGTTCCTGTAAAAATTACCCCAGAACGTCCATTGCCTTCAAATAAAAAAGGCTTTAACAAAAATGGCCGTGGTGGTGGCGGTGGGAACAACCGTAATCGCAACCGTGGTGGCAATGGTAAAGGTGGCAGCTATCGTGGCAACAAAAACCATAAAGATGGCGACCGTAATTACAAAAATAGCGACCGCAAAAATAAAGATCAACGTGGCGGCAAACGTCATAACGATAAAAAACGTGGTTTCGTCATTCGCGAAAACGCTAAATAATCAAAAGAGCGAGTGTTCCGTCTATGAACGGAACACTCGCTCTTTTTTGGTAGATAATCGTTAAATAGAAAAACTTAAAAAAAGTAAAAAAGGCATCAAAATGATATAGAAAAAGAAAAACGCCAAAATTATCCAAGTTTTCAACGAGGAAGTTAGATTGAAGAGTTTCAGTTTTTGTTGTAGCAAATGAATGGTTATAATCCAAACCAGTTGCAAGAGAAAAAATAGGCTGGGATTTTTAAAGAAGATTGGAAATATGTAGAGCAACAAAGTAAAAATAAACAGGGCGCAACGAAGTAACTTTTTTTGCCGAGAAGTTAAAGTCATACGTTTTTCTCCTTTTTCTTTTTATTCTCCCATAAGTAGCCAAAATTTGCTATAAAATATTAGAACATCCGCTTAGTTTCCTGATTTTTTTCCGATACTTCTTAGTTGTTGTCTTACTTTTATAAAAATTCAGAAAAATTTTATAAAAATGTAAATAGGAAGAAAACGTATGGTACTTCAATTTGTGTGAGGATCTTGTAAAACATTCTTTATTTTTTTAGCGAATCAGTGGAAAAATTTTGAAATTTTGTTAAAATGAAAGGTAATTCGGAGTAACTATATTAAATAGGAAGTAAGGCGGAAAATGATAAAGGGAATTGGTATTGACGCAGTAGAATTAAGTCGGATAAAACCGATTGTTGAAAAACAAGGATCGTTTATTCAACGGGTTTTAACACCTAACGAATTGACCCTTTTTGAAAAGTTATCTACAAAACGTCAAATAGAATTTTTAGCTGGTCGTTTTGCTTGTAAAGAAGCGTTTTCTAAAGCATGGGGCACAGGGATTGGCAAGGTTGGTTTACAAGATATTGAGGTACTGACTGAAAAAACAGGTGCACCGTACGTAGCAAACTCGCCCCATAATGGTAAAGTGTTTGTCTCGATTACGCACACAGATACTATGGCGATTGCACAAATTGTTTTAGAAAGCGAATAATAGAAGCAACGAAGAAAGAAGGATGTACAATGGTCGTTGGATGGCATCGTCCTACACGGTTACATATCGATACGCAAGCAATTACTGAAAATGTCCAAAATGAATGTCAACGTTTGCCAGAAGGAACTGCTTTATTTGCGGTTGTGAAAGCGAACGGCTATGGGCATGGCGCCGTGGAATCCGCTAAAGCGGCGAAAAAAGGTGGCGCGACAGGTTTTTGTGTCGCCTTATTGGATGAAGCAATTGAATTGAGAGAAGCAGGTGTTCAGGACCCCATTTTAATTTTGAGTGTGGTAGACTTAGCTTATGTGCCTTTGTTGATTCAATATGATTTATCTGTAACGGTAGCTACACAAGAATGGTTAGAAGCTGCTCTTCAACAACTAACGCCTGAGAGTAACACGCCATTACGTGTTCACTTAAAAGTCGATACTGGCATGGGACGGATTGGCTTTTTAACCCCAGAAGAGACTAAGCAAGCAGTGCGGTTTGTTCAATCCCACAAAGAATTTTTATGGGAAGGGATTTTTACTCATTTTTCAACAGCTGATGAAATCGATACAAGCTATTTTGAAAAACAAGCAGGGCGTTTTAAGGCTGTTCTAGCAGTTTTAGAAGAGTTACCACGGTATGTCCATGTTAGCAATAGTGCGACAGCGTTATGGCATCCTGATGTGCCAGGAAACATGATTCGCTATGGAGTAGCCATGTATGGATTGAACCCTTCAGGTAATAAGCTGGCCCCAAGCTATGCGTTAAAGCCGGCCTTACGGTTGACCAGTGAACTCATCCATGTAAAACGCTTAGCGACTGGTGAAGGGATTGGCTATGGCGAAACCTACGTAACTGAAGCTGAAGAATGGATTGGGACAGTGCCAATCGGCTATGCAGATGGCTGGTTGCGTCATCTCCAAGGATTTACAGTGCTCGTGAATGGTAAGCGTTGCGAAATCGTCGGACGAGTGTGTATGGATCAATGTATGATTCGTTTAGCAGAAGAAGTTCCTGTCGGCTCAGTCGTTACATTAGTTGGAAAAGATGGCAATGAAGAAAATACGTTACAAATGGTAGCCGAAAAATTAGAAACCATTCATTATGAAGTTGCATGTACTTTCTCACAAAGAATCCCCAGAGAATATAACTAGATAGGAGGTTCCACTATGGTCAAACGCGGAGATATTTATTTTGCAGACCTTTCCCCAGTAGTGGGCTCGGAACAAGGTGGCGTCAGACCTGTCCTTGTTGTCCAAAATAACTTAGGTAATCATTTTAGCCCAACGATTATCGTTGCGGCGATCACAGCCAAAATGGCAAAGCCAAAATTGCCAACACATATCGGGATTAATTCTGATGAAACGGGCATTGAAAAAGATTCAGTGATTCTTTTAGAGCAGATTCGAACAATCGATAAGGGTCGCTTGAAAGAAAAAGTTTGTCATTTGAGACTTGATATTATGGAAGAAGTTGATCGTGCCTTAGGCATCAGTGTTGGACTTAGTAGCGATTCAGCCCCAGCAAAAGCAAATTCAGCTACATAAAGAACGATAGCTACTATGAAATCAACAAAGACTAATTGGATTTTTTTAAAAGCGACTGATCTAGTTCGGTTCGTTAAACATAGTTTGAGTAAAAGCGAGAGAGATAGCCAAGTGGCATCTCTCTTGTTTTTTTGTTTTGTATTTAAAAAATTAAAATATAAATATAAAATTCAAATTTTTATCATCTTATTTTAAATAAAGTTGTTGGCAAGGCTCAAACGGAATGTTACAATCAATACTATATAGAGTTTTTAAAGAGCGTAACAGGTGATTTTACAAGTTTTGATTGTCGAGCGATGACATAAAGGAGATTATATTTGTATGATGATTGTTGTACTTTTAATGAGTAGTTGCTTATTTTTATTTGTAAGCTATCAATTGTATTTGCGATTACTTGTCGAAAAACTGGATTCAGAGGACCGGATATTAAAGAGGAAAATAAATTTCTATAAGTATCAGAAAAATAGTCGTTTAATGATTTATTTATTGTTTAGTGTTTGTCTACTTAGCGTATTATTGTTAGGAATTGTTTATACATATTATCAATTAAATCAACGAAATATCCGCATGGAACAACGGATCGAGCGTTTGGCACAGGGCCAAGCTACTCAAGGTGACAAAATAAAAAAACAAGCGATTAAAAAAACAGCCTTAAATCAGTTTCCCTGGAAGCAAGCTGTTTCGGCAGAATCGGCCGCTGTCTTGACGAATTATGAATTACAATTAGCGCGTGAATGGCGTCCTTACCTCGGAGAGACGAGTATCACAATGATTAGAAGTGAAAAAACACAAACCTTGACACTGTCTGTTTTTTCAGTTGGCTTAAGTTACCATGAATTTCAAACAGGCCAAGACAATATTGTAGCACTTATTTCAGCATTGAATTCAGTCAAAGAAATTACCATGATTGATTTTAATTTTACTTATCGAGATCAAGAGCAAACCCTTGTCAAATCCATTGATACGTATGCTCGTGAGACGCTTGAAACAAATTTGGAGCCTGTCGTGATTAGTTAAAAGGACGAGAGAAAGGACATATATATGACAAAAAGACGTTTAATCAAAAAAATTAAAGATATTTCGGATGATACGCTTGAAAAAGAAGTCTTTTTTCAGCCAGGATTCGAACCAGAAAAAATAATTAGCGGAATCAAACCAGAACAACAGGAAAAAGAAATGGCGACGTTAAGAGAAAGGCTCGCCTACTATCAGAAAAAAGAAACAGCCTTTAAAAAACTTCAAGAAGAAAATGAGCAATTAAAGAACCAACAAGAAACGGAAAAACAAGCATTAGAAGAAAAAAATCAGGCATTACTTGAAACACTAAATCAAAAAGAACATGAAATTTTTGAATTGGAAGAGCAACTGGAAACGAACAGTGAAACCACGACAGAGGCTACTGCTCTTCAAACAAATCTGCAAAATGCAGAAAAACAATTAACCACTGTACATAATCAAATGGAACGTTTAGAAAGTGAATTAACGCAGCAAGTGGCAGAATTAGAAAAAGAATCGGCTGAACAGCAACAACATATCCAGACATTACACAACCAGTTAGCAGAAGAAAAAGGAAAGTTGGAGAAAAAAGGGGATATTACAGGAATGGAAAAGCAAGTAGAAACGTTAACGACAGAATTAGAAGAAAGTACAACGACTCAACAAGCATTGCAGGAACAAATTGAAAAACTAACTGTACAATTACAAAAAGTAGAAGCCGAAAAACAAGCCTTACAAGAGGCTGCCCAACAAGAAGTGATTGTGAAACAGCGCATGGAGGAGCTAAAGAATGAGCTTCAAAATAGTTTACAACAAAAAAATGAAGCAGAAGTAAAACTAGGTCGACTACAAGGTGTCAATGACAAACATCTTGCTGAAAAGCAAGTTTACCAAGGAGAATTAGCTGCTCTAAGAAAAGAAGTAGAGGCCAAAGAAGACAATTTAGAACAAGTTCAAAAAGAATTGAAGACACTACAAGCCGTTTCAAAAAATATTGAACCGAGTAGTGAGCAGTTAACAGAACTGCTACGCGCAAAACAGCAAATTAACGATTTATTAATGAAAAATCAGCAATTACAAGAAGAGGCTTTAAAATCGCAACAAGAAATTGGCGAAGTGATGGTTTCTGCCAAAAAAGAAGCCAATCGGATTGTTAATGAAGCGAAAGTAGAAGCAAAACACCTAATCAATTCTGCAGAATTAGAAATGTTAAATATTGGTAATCGAGCGAAAAGTATTTCGAATGAAGTCGAAGCATCAAAAGTAGAAGTACTTGAGATTTATCGCGAATTAGAGGAACGCTTAACTAAACTGACACGTCTTGAACAAGATAACTATTAATAAAATGGTCAGTAAAAAGTTAACGGGAGCAAGGAAACTACATTGTCTTGGGGTCCTTTTTTTAGCTGTTACACTAAGTGGCTCTGCAGAACGATTACAGGCTGCTGCTGTCTCAAAGGAAGAGCAGTCGCTAAGGCAACCGCTTATCAGGAAAAACATAGTAACAGAGAAGAGCGAATATCTTGTAGAAGTAAATCAAAGTATTTGGGAGCTGGCACAAGATGCGCAGAAACCATTGAATCAGTTTATGAAGGAAAACCAGTTACGTAGTAGCTATATTAAAAAAGGAACGCAATTAGTTAAATAGAAAAAAGGAGCAAGAAAGGAAAAGTTTATTTAAGAAGCTTTTCCTTTTAAGAAAACGATGAAAGAATGGATAAAGCCCGTTATGCGAACAATTCGCCACATTAAGCGCGCCTTCTTGAAGCAAAAGTTGCCTGCGACATATCAGCTAAAAAAGCAAAAGACTAACAAAGCAACGGAATATTTGCTTGAGCAAACAGATAACCATCAATCAATAAGAGGACCGAAAAGAAAAATGACTGCTGAAGAGATTAAAAAAAAGCGGCAAGCCTACCAAAAGAAACAACGCATCCAAGTCGTTAAATTTTTTATGCCAGCTATTCTTTTCGCCATTTTTGTGTTCTTTTTTGTGTTAAAGACATCTAGCTACCCAATTGCTGGGCAATCCATGAAGCCGACACTTAACGCAGGGGAACGAGTCTTAGTACAACGGACGAAGCAAGTAACAAGGTACGATGTGATTGCATTTAAAGCACCGTTGGCTAGCACAGGTACGTACGTCAAGCGAATTATCGGGGTTCCTGGTGATCAAATTTGGGTAAACGAGACAAAACTTTATCTTTCGGAAGGACCTACAGCAAGTGATAATGAGGCACTGCCTGAGAATGCCAGTCGTTTTGACTTATCAGAAGAAGCGGCAGCCCAACTTCGCCTGTTTCAGAAGATTCCAGCTGGTCATTACTTTGTCTTAGGGGACAATCGTACGCATTCAAGTGATAGTCGTACGTTCGGCTTTGTCGAGATACAAGCGATTGAAGGAATCGTGGTGTTTAAAATGGCGCCGTTTAAGGAAATAGGGAAAGTAAAATAAAAAGCTTAAGTCAGCCATTTAAGAGTAGGGCACTTAAGCTTTTCTTTTTAGAGATTATTTGCCCAATAACAATTGAATGATTTTTTCAATTGATTGCAGGTCATAACGATTACTAATATCCGAAAAAATATAGTAATGGTCATACTGGGCAACGAGCTGTTCATTATTGGTATTCATTAAAAGCAAATCATAATGGTTTTCTGCGTTGTAAGGCTCAATTTTCAGCGGATATTTTCCAGCGATACTCTGTTGTATTTTTTGTGCTACCAACTCGCTATAGGCACTGCTCAGTGAGTGATAAACACCAATCGTTATTTTTTTTTCATTTAATTCAGCAATGTGATTCAAAATAAGCGTATAATTAATTTCAGTAAATTGATTTTGGTATTTAGAAATAGTGGCTTCTGTGGCAAAGTTCGTTGTAGCGATTTCCACTAATTCGTAAACTTCACTTTCACTAAAAGGATGACGTAAGACTTTCAAAAGTGACTGAATTGTCCAATAATCAAAGGGTAAAATAAATCCAGAAAAATAGTAGAGTTGCGCATGTAATTGAAAAAGTAAATTTTCAATATAAAGTAATCGAATAGGCAGTACGTAATGAGATAGATAACCATGTGCTTTAAGATACGTTAAAATAACTCGGTTCATTTCGTTAAGATACGTTTTTTCGATTCGTTGTTGTTTTGCTAAACGAAAGGCGAAAGCAGCATTCGCAGAATAATTATGCATGGAACAGAAAAAGTCATAAAACATATAGGCTTCGTTGATTGTATATGGACGGTCGATTCTTTTCATATATGTATGTATAGATAAATTAATTTCTTCAAATAAAGGTCGATCGAGTTGCGCATCATGCGGACTAATCGTTGGCAGAGGTTCTAAAACCATACGACGAAAAGAAATTTTCATCCAAAGCTTAATTTGAAGAATTTCTGTATGGTCAAAGGTAATTCTGGGGATTTCTTGTAATATCTCGATTAATCCTAGGTATTGATTGGCCAGTTCTTTTTCTAAATCTGTTTTTTCTTCAAAGATAAACCAGAAAAAATTAAAAAAGAAAAAGCGAATTTGTTTTTCTTCGCCGATAAGTTTTCCTCGTTTGATACATAAATTAAACTCATTGAGTAAGTCATTTAATTCAACAATTTTTCGATAATAGGTAGCAGAGCTGATGGCATAATTCTGTTGAAAATACCCGCCATTTATTTTATTTTTATGAAAGAGTTGCTGAACCATGTGAAACTTAATAGATTTATTCAAGAACAACATGATCATTGCTTTCATGGAAAAGTTTGGCGCTTTATTTAGATAAAGGGTATCACCTAGTACAGTCATGGTGAGGCTTTCTTGGAGTTGCTCTTCTTTCAAAAATTGTTCTAAAAAAGAAAGATATTCATTCAATGTTGGTAAACTAATATTGAAAAAATCTACTAATTCATTTCGTGTCGCTTGGCCTTTATTATTATATAGGAACAATAGAATATCATTCATATAATCATACGGTTTTTCTAAAAAATCTCGTTTTAACATCGTTGCTCACCTCTCTTTTAAGAATACTGCATCTATGATAAAATGGCAATAAACAACTGATAAAAAGATTGTTTTTTGAAGTGTTTTTTATTATCATTGAGAAAAAGAAATAAAAAGAAAAAACAAAGTATTTAAATGACAACAAAATAATTAAAATGAAGGAGCGACAGAATATGAACAGCGTAGTGAATTTTAGAGATATCGGAGGATTTCCAACGCAACAAGGCACATCCGTCAAGACAGGGCATTTTTTTCGGAGTGGTGAACTCGTCAATATTGCACAAGCGGATCAACAGAAACTGGTAGAGGACTATCAAATTAAACGAATCTATGATTTTAGAAGTGCAGCAGAAACGCAAGAACGACCAGATGATTCAATTCAAGGAACCAACTATTTACATATAGACATTTTGGCCGATATTCAGGCGCAGACCGCTTCATTAGAAGGAATGCTTAAAACGGTTGGTTCACCCGATGCAGCAATGGACATGGCTTATAAAGAAATGGTTCTTTCCAATTCGGGGCGCAAAGGTTACCAAACATTTTTTGAAAACTTTTTAAGTTATCCACAGGAAGCTATTTTATTTCATTGTTTCGCAGGAAAAGATCGAACAGGAATCGGCGCAGCCTTGATATTAAGTGCTTTAGGTGTGGAACATTCTTATATTTTAGAAGATTATTTAAAGACGAACGAGCAAAGAAAAGCTGCTAACGAGCAAATTATTGCGCAATATCAAGCAAATGGAACGCCTCCAGCAGAAATTCAACAATTAGAAACGCTGCTTTATGTGAAAAAAGAGTACTTAGCGACCGCTTTACAGGCGATTGAAAAAGAATTTGGTTCGGTAGAGGGCTATTTAAAAGAGGGACTCGGCTTACCTTTATCCGCCAAAAAAGACATGCTAAGTCTGTACACAAAATCATAGATCCTAAAAAAAGGACTATCCTTTCTAAAAAAGAAGTTTTATAATAGAAAAGAATCTGTTTGTAAGGAGGGATAGGGAATGAAAGAAGGACAAGAACAATTCTTAACGTTCATACTAGATCGAACAAAAGAAGATAAAAAAGAAAAAATGCAAGCGCTACTTGCAGAAATGTTTGAACGCCAACAAACAGGCAAATTAGATAAAATGTACTTGATGACAAAAGCACCAAAACTTTTGGCTTATTTAAAACCAGAAGCCATTGATGAAGTTAAACAAGTCGTTTCGGAATTTTCTAAAAATATGAAATAAACAATCTTAGCTTGAACTTACGACATTTTAAAAATGTGTCGTAACATTCAAGCTTTTGTTTGTTATTCTCTTGTATTTTATGCTAAAGTTATTCAGGCACAAAAAAAAGCAGGTGATTTTATGAAACATATAAAAAATACATGGGAACTATTTATTTTAGATTGGAAAAGAATTTTTAAAAACCCAGTAGCAACATTTTTGATTGTTGCCTTAATGATTATTCCATCATTATATGCATGGTTTAACATTAAAGCACTATGGGATCCGTATTCAAATACAGGAGAGTTACCAATAGCGGTCTATAGTGATGACCAAACAGCAACTTTTCAAGATAAATCGGTCAATATTGGTGATGAAGTCTTGAAAAACTTGAAGAAAAACAAGCAATTAGGTTGGCGTTTTGTTGATTCGAAAAAGGAATTAGACAAAGGAGTCCAATCAGGAAAATATTTTGCCGGGATTTATTTACCTAAAGATTTTTCCAAAGATTTGCTAAGTTTTACTTCTGGTGATATCAATAAACCTAAAATTGAATACTCAATTAACGAAAAAATTAATGCAATTGCACCGAAAATTACGTCAAAAGGCGCTTCTTCCATTCAGTCACAAATTTCGGAAGAATTCATTAAAACGGCAAGTAGTACGTTAATCAAAACATTCAATGATATTGGCTATGATATTGATAAAAACATGGTCAGCATTCAAAAAGTTAAGAGCATGATTTTAGATACAGATGCCAACATTGGAACCATTGACACGTACGCGAAACAAGTCACTGACTTACATGGTAAGATGCCTGAGCTAAAAGAAAAATTAGCGAAAGCCAACGATGCGATGAAATATTTACCTGAAGTTGATGCTTTAGGAGAGAAGATTGTTGAGCTAAATGGCAAAATGCCAAGCATCAAAGAACAAGCTAGTGTTATTTTGACGTTACAAGAAAAAATTCCAGAAATTCAAAACGCTGGCCGACAAATTGCTATGATTGATGAAGACTTTGCTTCTGTGGAACAAACAATGAGCGAAGGAATCCAAGAAGCAAAACAAGGATTAGAAATCATTCAACAAGTTCAAACGGCGTTACCAGATATTCGTAAACTAGGTAATCAAGCCAATGATTTAGGGAATGTCACATTAGATGGCGCTAATAAATTGGAAAAGGCTTTACCTGACATTACGCGGAGTGTTGCGACGATTGTCAAGGCAATTGAAACAATTAGTTCTGGTATAAATATCGGATTAGAGCAACTGAAGGATAAACGTTTGCCAGTGGAAGAAAGAGAGCAAATTAAACAACAAATATCTGAAAATTTAGCGAGACAGCATGAGAATATTCTGCAATTAATTCAATTGTTTACGCAACTACAAGAAGCAACTGGAAGTACTGCATTGCAAGATTCAATTGATAAATTGAATGAGCTAAATCAAATTATTTCAGACTTGAAAACGGTAGTTGATGGTATTGACGTCAACGCAGTAACAAATGATGACTTAACAATAATTCAAGATCAAGCGAAACAAGTACAGGATACTGCAGCAAAGATTCATCCAGATGAAATTAGTAATACCGTTTCAACCATTTTAAACAAACTAACTAGTACCATCCAAAACGCTCAAGGTCAACTAAACAAAGCGCAACAAATTGACTTTGAAGGGTTATTGAGCTCAACAAGTCAAACGGTCACTAATGCGATTTCTTTATTAGAAAAATATCAAGCTGAAATGCCAGCAATTAAACAAGAAATTCATGATGCGAATACGATGTTGAATGGCAATATGGAAACCATTGTCAATGGCATTAATCGTGGTGCTGATTTGTATAAAAACGATTTACCAGTCATTCAAGAAAAAGTCAGCAAAGCGGCAGCCTTTATGCAAAATGACTATCCAGGTATCCGAAAAGATTTAACGAATACCTTGAAAACAGTCAATGAGAAAATGCCAGATGTTGAAGCGGCCTTAGACAAAGCCAACGAACTAATTATTAATGATTGGCCAAATATCAAAACAGGATTACACAAAGCAGCGAATGCAATCCGTAAAGGTGAAAAAGAAGTTGACTTAGGCGAAATTCTTAAATTACTAAAATTAGATGCCAATAAAGAAAGTGACTTCTTTACACAACCAGTTGAAGTCAAAGAACATGCTGTTTATCCGATTGCTAATAATGGTTCGGCAAGTACCCCATTCTATACAGCTTTGTGTTTATGGGTTGGCGCTGTGTTATTCTCAAGTGTTGCGACAACGGATGTTTATCTTGAAGGAAAAGATAAAAAACGCTTCTCTAAACGGGAACAATTTTCAGCACGGATGTTTACTTTCATTGTCATGGGGATTGGTCAAGCACTGATTGTAACCTTAGGTAATTACTTTGCGTTAGGCGTAGATGTTCGTAATCCAGCGTATAGCGTCTGGTTTGCGGTATTGATTGCCATTACGTTTATGATAATGGTTTATGTGCTTGTTGCTCTCTTTGGCAATGTAGGGAAAGGAATTGCGATAATAATCTTGGTACTATCCATCTCTGGTGGGGGTGGGAACTACCCAATTCAAGTCTCAGGTAAATTCTTCCAAATGATTAATCCGTTCTTGCCGTTTACGCATGCCGTGAACTTGCTAAGGGAATCAGCAGGAGGCATTTACTGGCCAAATGCTTGGTTTGCCATTTGGATTATGGTGGGGATTTCAGTCGTCTTTAGTATTGGCGGTGCAATTCTTTATCCACATCTGGAACACAGATCGAAAAAATTTGCGGCTTTAGCACAAAAGAGCCATTTATTCCATTAAAAAAACAAAAAGCTGAAAACGTCTCTAGCGTTTTCGGCTTTTTGTTTTTCTTTATTTTCAAGGCAACCCTAACAAAGAAGTTTTGGGGGCTCTTGCTTTTGACTTTTTGGCAATGCTAAATAATAAAATCTCCCTCAGAAAGTGAGGTTTTTTGTGTACAAATGTATAAAAAGGTTTTATAGTATTTTTTTAAGAAATAAAAAGTGGGTAGGGGTTGTAAAATGATTCAAGCATTGCTTCAACGATATGAGAAAAAAATTGAACGTCGTAAATTGGAAAAACGAACAGCATTCGGTGCTTTTGCCGGTCGGATTGGGCTTGTTTCTAATTTATTTTTATTCGTTAGTAAATTTATGATTGGCTTGCTTTCAGGTAGTGTTTCAATCATGGCAGATGCCATTAATAGTTTGTCCGATACTATTTCTTCAGTTTTAACATTAGTCGGTTTTTATATTGCTGGTAAGCCAGCGGATAAAGAACATCCCTATGGCCATGAACGTTTTGAATATATTAGTGGAATGCTTGTATCATTAGTGATTACGTTTATTGGGTTTGAGTTTCTAACGACCTCCGTGGATCGCATCCTGCATCCAGAATCAATCAAGGTGACACCCATTTTATTTGCTGTTTTAGCTTTATCAATTGGGATTAAAATTTGGCAAGGGCTGTTTTACAAAAAAGTATCAGCAAAAATTGATTCTCAAGCATTAGTTGCTTCTGCTAAGGATAGCTTTAATGATGTTTATACTACATTAGCTGTTTTGGTTTCTGCATTTATTGAAGGCATCACTGGTTTGCGAATTGATGGATATATTGGTTTTTTAATTGCTGCATATATTATTTATAGTGGCTTGCAGTTAATTCGCGAATTTATTAATGAGTTGATGGGCATGCGTCCGAGCCAAACAGAAATTGATGAAATGAAGAATGTCTTATCAAAAATGGAAACAATTGTAGGGTATCACGATTTACTGATTCATAATTATGGTCCTAGCCAAACGTTTGCGTCTGTTCACATTGAAATTGATGATCGCTGGGATTTAAATAAAGCCCATCAGACAATCGATGCGATTGAAGAGAAGTTTAAAGAAGAATTGGATGTTAATCTTGTTTGTCATATTGATCCAGTGAATTTGTATGACCCAACACAACAATTTGTTCATCAAACAATCAAAAAGATTATTCGTTCTTTTGATGCGTCTTTAAAAGTTCATGATATCCGTTTAGTTACCCATGGCGAAGAGCCGAAGATTTTGTTCGACTTGGTTTTGCCTACAGAATCAAAATTATCTGAATTTGAACTGGGTGTGGAAATTCAGCGGCAAGTTTATGAAAAAATTGGTCGTTATAAAGTGGAAATTACCTTCGATCATACGTACTTGTTACAATAAAAGGGAATAATTAACTAAGTTTTTAAGCGAGAGCCAAAAGGTCAAATAGACTTTTAGCTCTCGCTTTTTTGTTTAGAGAATGCAAATCCTTTTGTTATCTGGATTCTCTTGATAAGATAAAGGAAGCGGGGGACTTTAAATGAGTGTCTGATTAAAAAAAGATGGTGATTTTTTTATCTTTTTCAGTAACAAAAATCAATTGACTTTTCATTGTGAGAAGCGTAGCATATGGATTTGTTTGATAAAAAATAATGAAAAAAGTGAGCGGGTCACTCTAGAGAAAAGGAGTAGAAAAAAATGGCGGATTTAAAACGACTGTTCATTGGGAAACCATTGAAATCAGCCGAAAATGATGAACATAAATTAAGCAGATTTGCAGCGCTTGCGTTGTTATCTTCTGATGCACTTTCATCCATTGCGTATGGTACAGAACAAATAGTGGTGGTTCTGGTTACTTTGTCGGCGGCTGCGATTTGGTATTCATTGCCAATTGCTGCATTTGTTATTATTTTACTTATTTCTTTAACATTGTCGTACCGACAAATTATTCATGCGTATCCGCATGGCGGCGGCGCATACGTTGTTAGTAGTGAAAACCTCGGCAGAAATGCCGGTTTATTGGCTGGTGGTTCGTTGTTAGTCGATTATATGCTAACAGTAGCCGTTTCAGTTTCAGCGGGCGCAGAGGCGATTATATCGGCGATTCCGGCGTTATATGGTCATCAAGTAGCAATTTCTATTGGGATTGTGATATTGATTACCTTAATGAACTTGAGAGGCCTGCGAGAATCTGCTTCGTTCTTAATGTTGCCAGTGTATAGTTTTATCGCAATTATTACCTTACTGATTGTTGTTGGGCTATTTAAAATTGTGACTGGCGCACAGCCATTGAATGCGACAGCTTTACCAGGAGCCGTGGTTCCAGGAATTTCTATTGCCTTAGTTTTACGGGCGTTTTCATCTGGTTCTTCTTCCTTAACAGGGGTTGAAGCAATCAGTAATGCAGTGCCATTCTTTAAGAAACCACGAGCAAAAAATGCTGCTGGGACGTTAGCGTTAATGGCAACGATTTTAGGGTTCTTCTTCGTGGGGATTACGTTTATTAACTATTGGTATGGGATTGTGCCAAAAGAAGAAGTGACAGTTCTTTCACAAATTGGGAAAGCGGTCTTTGGTCAAAATATTTTATATTATTTATTACAGTTTGCGACAGCCTTAATTTTAGCGGTTGCCGCTAACACAGGATTCTCAGCCTTTCCAGTTTTGGCTTATAACTTAGCCAAAGATAAGTTTATGCCGCATATGTATATGGATCGTGGCGACCGTTTAGGCTATTCAAACGGTATTTTAACTTTAGCTGCTGGTTCCATTGTTTTATTATTGATTTTCCAAGGTTCCACAGAACGTTTAATCCCATTGTATTCAATTGGTGTGTTTATTCCGTTTGCTTTGTCTCAATCGGGGATGGTTGTAAAATGGCGAAAAGAAACTAAAAATTGGTTGCCAAAATCAATTGCTAATATTGTCGGCGCCTTTATCTCTTTCGCGATTATCGCCATTTTGTTTATTTATCGATTAGGGGACATCTGGCCGTTCTTTATTATTATGCCAGTGTTGATTTATGCATTTTATCGGGTCAACACTCACTATAAAAATGTGGCGGAACAGCTACGTTTAGAAGATGGGGCACAGTTGCATGAGTTTGACGGGAATACAGTTATTGTTTTAGTAGGGAACGTAACCAAGGCAAATGTCGGCGCCTTGAACTATGCGCGTTCCATTGGTGATTATGTTGTTGCCATGCATGTCTCAATGGATGAAAACGTTGAGAAGGAAAAAGAAATTCAGGAAGAGTTTAAAAAACACTTCCCAGACGTTCGTCTATCAATTGTCCACTCTTCGTATCGTTCACTGCAAAACCCTATCTTACGTTATGTTGATTTGGTTAGTAAAAATGCCACGAAGCATAACTACAGTACAACAGTTTTAGTACCACAATTTGTACCAAATAAACGTTGGCAAAATATTTTGCATAACCAAACAAGTTTACGCTTGCGGATTCGTTTAGCGTGGCGGGAAAATATTATTGTGGCTACCTATAGTTATCACTTGAAAAAATAAATAAAAAAGTCTGCCATCTTTGGAACTGACCTAAGATTGTGAGACAGGAATAAAAAAGCATTTTCCTAGACTGCTGATTTCCGATAATCTATCGGCGATTGGTAGTCTAGTTTTTGTTGAATTCGACTTTCATTATAATAAGTAATGTATTTTTTTACAATTTCTATTACAATAGATGTAGGTTCATTTGTGAGCCCATCTAAGTAGAACGTTTCAGACTTTAGTGAGGCATGAAACGATTCGATGCAGGCATTATCTGAAGGTGTCCCTTTGCGGGACATACTCATGGTAATGCCTTTTGTTTTTATTTGATTCTGGTAGTCAAAAGAAGTATAAACAGAGCCCTGATCACTATGCAATAGACAATCCGTTGTTTGGGGCAATTGATCAAGTGTATCCAGAACAAAAGCCGTATCTTGCTTATCACCGATGGTATAGGCAATAATTTCACCATTGTATAAATCCATAATTGAAGACAAATACAATTGCTTTTGACCAAAAGGCAGATAAGTAATATCTGTTACCAATTTCTTTAAAGGAGCGTCTGAAGAAAATTGTCTATTTAGCTTGTTCTCGACAACCGTGTAAGGTTGTCCCACTTTACTGCGTTTCTTCATTTTCACGCGACAATTCCAATGATATTTCTGCATAATCTTTTGTACGGTGTTTTTGTTTACTTTGTATTCCTGATTAATCAACGCAGTAATCTTTCGATAGCCATATCGAAACTTATGTTGGAAGCAAAGTCGACGAACAGCTTCTTCAAGAGGTGTTAACTTTCCCAAGTCTTTTCGATGAGTCCAACGATAATAAGTAGCTCGCGAAACGCCGAAAAGTTGACACAATGCAGTAATGGTTATTTTTCCTTTCATTCTTTTAACTAATTCTACAAATATTTCTGGCTCCACGTCCTTTCCAATTCTTTGTACTTTTTTAGCACCTCAATATGCATTTTTAAATAGTTATTTTCATTTCTAAGCTGTTGTTCATTTGATAGAATTTCTGGACCTTTTCCATAAGCATATTGTTTTCCAACGGGTTGAACCAGACGATGATTCTCGCCATTACGGTACCAACGCCACCATGTTTCAATTTGTGTTTTGTTTTTAATTCCTAATTCTGCCATAATTATTTTTACAGGAATATTCTCTTTTTTCATCTGTATAGCCATTTCTTTGATGTGAATCGGATAAGAAACTCGATTTCCCATTGAAAAAGCACCTCCTAGTTAAATTCATTTTAACGTGAATTCAACAAGAGGTGCTTTTTTATTTTGTCTCAGTTTATTGGGTCAGTTCACTTTTGATGGCAGATTTTTTTATTGACGTAATTGTTTTTGATAAATTCTAGCGCAAGACTGCTCTTCAGTGGTTACCATTGTCAAAAATTCCCAGTTATATCTTTCATAAAAAGTAGTATGGTCTGTGAGCAAATAAAGCTTTTTAAATCCAGAATTAGCAAGAAAATCACCAACTGTTGTTAAAAGAATTCCTGCTAAGCCTTGGTGACGAAATGTTGGTTCGACATACAATGCACAAAGGTTTGGCGTAAGGTCTGCACGATTGTGGAAGTCATTATCAATTACGCCCACGCCTGCAACGATGTCCTGCTGTTTATTCAAGCAGACCCACCAATGTGGTACGTGGTTTTCGCTAGTTAGCATTTCCTGCATACTTGCTTGATACGCTTCAGCGGGGATTTGCCACTTTTGGCTAAACCATTGAGCAGCTGACGGAATTAAGTGTGGTTGTTGGTTTAAATCGATAATAGTATAGTTAGACATTATTAATCTCCTAGATAAAAGAACAGATCCCATTGAAAAGAAACAATGTTGGATCTGCTCTGCATTTTTTATTAATTGGAATGTTTGCTAGCTGGGTCTAAACGCCGTTCAATAATCCCTAGAACCCAATCTGTGATAATCGCCATAAAGGCCGTTGGTAAGGCACCGACTAAAATGATAGAAGCACCATCTGTGGCATTGGTTCCACGAATAATAATATCCCCTAAACCACCAGCACCAACGAAAGCACCAATCGCAGTAATCCCGATTGCGACGACTAACGCATTTCGAATACCTGCCATGATTACTGAAACAGATAAAGGTAACTCGACCATATAAAGAAGTTGTACTTTTGTCATACCCATTCCTTTACCAACATCTAAAATATTGCGATCCACTTGAATCATGCCAGTGTACGTATTCTTGATAATTGGTAGGAGAGAATAAAGGAAGACTGTTACAACCACCGTGTTGACACCTAAGCCCATCCCCAACATTAAAATCGAAAGCATTGCCAAAGCTGGTACTGTTTGGATAATGTTCGCTAAACGGATAATCCAGTTGGCTAAGCTACGTTTACGTGAAATCATAATCCCGATAGGAATCCCGACAATTGCAGCAAAGATTACGCCATAAATCGAAATTAAAAAGTGACGTAAAAATTGTTGAAAGACGTAGCCGCCATTTTGTTGGAAATAGTAGATAAATTGTTGGAATAAATTCATATTATTCATCTGTTACTCCCCCTCAAAATAGTTATTTTCTTTTAAGAAACGTTCGGCTACGACTGCAGGTTCAATTAAATCATTATCTGCTTGATAGTTCAATTCTTGCATTTTTTTGGTAGAAATTTTACCATCTAAGCGATTTAAGACATCTTTAATTTCCGGCGTTTCTTTTAATAATTTGTCACTAACCACAGGAGCGGCATCATAAGGCGGGAAGAAGCGCTTGTCATCTTTTAACATGACTAAATCGTAACTACCAATCCGGCCATCTGTTGAGTAACCTAAGATGACGTCCATTTTTCCAGCGTTGACTGCATCGTACACCAAGCCAATTTGCATTGGTAAAATAGATTTAAATTGGAAGTTGTATTCCTTTTTAAAGCCTTCATAACCGTCGCCTTCACGTGTGATCCACGCAGTATCGACACCAGCAACTAATTTGTCTGCGACTTTCCCTAAATCACTGACTGTTTTTAAATTGTATTTCTCAGCCGTTTCTTTTGTAACTAAGAATACATAAGTATTTTCAAATCCATATGAAGGGAACCAAGTTTGTTGATAACGTTTTTCAAATTCTGATTGAACTAGATTGAATGCTTTTTTAGGGTCTTTTTCCGCTGGCAAACCAAGCGTAGTAGTCACGTCAGTACCAGTATAACGAGCAGCAGAAATTGAGGCATCTCCGTTTATCATTGCTTGGTGATTGATGGTAGTAGTGGCTAAGTTGTTAATCACATTTGTTTTTTTATCTGTGTAATGCTCAACCATATCCGCTACAATGCTCCCTAAAATCTGCGCTTCTGAAGTAATCCCACCTGTAATGGCAACAGTGTTATCATCAGAAGTTGAAGCGAGACCAGGTAAAGAACAACCTGCCAATAAAAGTAAACTGCTTAAGAAGAGTAAGCTTAACTTGAGTTTCTTTTTCATCATTATTCGCCCTCCCTTAAAGCTTTTGGCGTTAAACGATTTTCTAATAATCCAAGAAGAACATCTGCTAAAAGTGCTAAAATAGTTACTGGAATAGTCCCGCCAAAGATTAATTCTGGCTGATAGTTATTTAATCCACTGAAAATCATATCACCAAGACCACCTGCACCAATATAAGAAGCCAGTGTAGCCCAAGCAATGACATAGACAGCGGCTAAACGAATGCCGGCCATAATTGTTGGCATGGCAATGGGTAATTCAACACTAAAAATAGACTGTAAATTGGTCATGCCCATGCCTTTAGCAACATCTCGGTAATTTTCATCGACATTTTTCATTCCGATATACGTGTTTCTTAAAATAGGTAAAAGGGAATAGATGAATAGCGCGATAATAGCGGGTGTTTTACCGACACCAAAAATTGGAATCATCAAAGCTAATAAAGCTAACGAAGGAACCGTTTGTAAGGCACTTGTTAAACCAATGACAATATTGGCTACTTTGGGCAAACGTGTTAACCAAACGCCAACGGGCACAGCGATAGCGACCCCTAATAAAAGTGCAAAGAATGAAATATAAATATGTTCAATACTTTTTGAAATCATTTCTGATCCATATTCTTGAAAGAAGCTACTCATTGCTTACGCCTCCTCTTTATCAGTTTCGGACTCGCTTTGTTTTGCTTCTACAGCTTCACTAATCGTTGTTTCATCGCCCCAGATAACATCATAAACAATGTCAACAAGGGAAGCACGTGTTAAGATGCCCACCACTCGTTTTTGTTCATCAACGACTGGTACATATTTTAAGCCACGTTTTAAGATTCTTTGTAAAGCATCACGTAAAAGAGCGGTTTTTTGAACAAAGAAGACATCTTTATTCAAGATATCACCAACACTAGAAGCTTTGCCACGTTGCTGATCTAATGTTTCAACATCGATAAAGCCTTTAAGCACATGGGAATTATCAACAACTAATAAGGTATCAACCCGTTTTTCACGCATCAATTTAATCGCTTCTTGTAAAGATTTTTCCGGCGTGATAGTAATAGCTGAATTTAACATGACTTCATCAACAGTGGTGAAATCAGGTTTGGCTTGTAATAAGCGATCTTCTCCGATGAGTTCTTCTACAAATTCATTGGCTGGATGACGTAAAATATTATCTGGTGTGTCAAATTGAATTACTTTGCCTTCGCTCATAATGGCAATTTTATTTGCTAATTTCAACGCTTCATCCATATCATGAGTAACAAAGACGATAGTTTTTCCTAAACGTTCTTGCAAATCTTTCACTAAATCTTGTAATGAATCACGGGTGATAGGATCTAAAGCACCAAAAGGTTCATCCATTAGAATAATATCTTGATTGGCAGCTAAAGCCCGCACAACGCCGATTCTTTGTTGTTGTCCCCCAGAAAGTTCATTGGGATAGCGGTCCAACATTTCTCGTGGTAACTCAACCAAATCAATCATTTTTTCGGCTATCTTATTGCGTTCTTCCACAGGTACTTTTAATAATTTAGGCACTAAAACGATATTTTCACGAATGGTCATGTGAGGCATCAAGCCGATATTTTGAATGACATAGCCAATTTGGCGACGTAGCTCTACAGGATTGATTTTTTGAATATCTTGGCCATCAATTAAAATTTTTCCTTTTGAAGGGTCGGTCATGCGGTTAAGCATCCGCATTGATGTTGTTTTTCCACTACCACTTGTTCCGATGAAGCAGATAAATTCACCTTTATCGAAAGACAAATTAATGTCATCAACGGCGACTTTTCCGCCTTTATAAAATTTTGATACATGCTGAAATTCTATCAACTTACTCACCTCAACTAAATATTTTGAAAATGTATCTTATTACTAGTATGCTATAAAAATGCGATTTCGACAAATGTAATCTATTTTTAATGGGAAAAAGAAGGCGGTAAAAATTTTTTAATTCGTTCTAAAAAAAAGAAAAGACAACTATTGTTTAGTAAAAGTTGTCTGAACGAAACAAGATGTTAAAAAGAGTGTTCTGAGAAGGGGAAAAAGCCGCTATAACAAAGAAAAGTGTCCTTTGTAGCAAGTTGACGGGAGCTGAGTTTTTCATTAGAATGGAAAGAGAACAAGGGAATAAAATAAAAAAAGGCGCTTCATGATTTAGCGGCAACTAAATCACGAAGCCTTGAATAGTCACCTGTGCAAGTGGACCATCAAGTTGCCCGTTCAATCAATGGAAACCATTGATCACTTTTATTTTACTGAATTTTTGAAAAAATTACCAGTTTTTTTAAGAAGTAAGAAGTGGAAGAACGAAGGATGCTTTTTATGGAATGTGCAATGACGTTCAGAAAAATCTGAAGGTCATTTTTTATTCTCTTGTTCAAACATTCAAACATAGGGGAAGAGAGACGGACGTAATTTTGTCACCGATTATTACGTCCGTCTTCCGTTGTTTTCTAAAGCGTTGGTTACATGTCTTTGTAGAGGTTGGCTTCGATTGCAGTCCGTTTTGGTTCTAAAAAAGGCGGTAAAGCCAACGTTTCCCCTAAATGTTCCAGAGGCTCATCCAATGTAAAACCAGGAGTCAAAGTAGCAAATTCAACCCGATTCCCGCCTGGTTCACGAATGTATAAACTTTTAAAATATCCACGACTTACATACATTTCAATCTCCCAGCCTTGTGCTAAAGCGCGAGTGTGTAGTTCTTGTAATGCTTCATCATCAGCCACAGAAAAAGCAATATGATCCATACTGCCACGCCCCATTCGGCTTGTTTTATCCGACGTTGTTTGATGAACAGAAAAGCTTTCCGTCTCACTTAAAATAATCGTATTGCCAACTGCTTGCCAACCAAGAAATGTTTCAAAAAAGGCCAAGGTTTTTTCAGAATCTGGCACATGAAATTCAGTAGAGGCCAAACCGATAATTTGAACCGCTGCTGGAATGTCGTTAGAAACAACGAGTGTTTCTTTTAATGGATTTTCAGGAACTTCTGTCAGGATAATATGCGTATCATCTGGATCACTGAAATGTAGGCTCTTTTCTTTTTTGTTAAATGGAATTTTGTTTTCTGTTAAACGTTGTTCCCAAAAGGAAAGGCTGTTTTGGGGAATTTTTAAGCCAATCGTGGCTAAATAATTTTTTTCTTCATAGCGGTTGCCTAATAAGGGCACGATAAAAAAAGTTACTAAGCTTCCCGGTGTGCCTTGATAATCGCCATAAAAATAATGAGGCATGCGATTGTTGTCTTGATTTACGGTATTTTTGACAAAGCGTAAGCCTAACAATTTTGTATAGAATGATTGGTTTTCTTGACCATGACGCGCTAATAGTGAAACATGATGAAATTGAGCATGCATTTTGAGTTCCTCCTCTAAATAACTATGTATACTTACTTAAAGTAAGTATAGTGCTTCTGACATTTTTTGACAACTATTTAGTTTGATTCAGAAGGCTGACATAGCCAGAAACAAGAAAAAGTGTTAGAATAACCAAGATAAAAACTAGTAGAAAGAGTGACGGAAATGCTAAGTACAGAAGATTTTGATTTTGATTTACCAGAAGAATTAATTGCTCAAACCCCACTAAAAGATCGCGCTAGTTCACGATTATTAGTTGTAAATAAAGAAACAGGGGACATGGAGGATAAACATTTCCATGATATTCTTGATGAATTACAGCCTGGGGATGCATTAGTCATGAATAATACCCGGGTACTGCCGGCCCGTTTATATGGAGAAAAACCTGAAACAGGCGGTCATTTGGAAGTTTTACTTTTAACAAATACAGAAGGCGATACATGGGAAACCTTGATTAAACCCGCGAAACGTGCAAAAGTCGGCACGGAAATTCAATTTGGCGATGGTCGCCTAAAAGCGGTGGTTAAAGAAGAGTTGGAACATGGTGGTCGAATCATTGAATTTAAATATGATGGTATTTTCTTAGAAATTTTAGAATCGTTAGGAGAAATGCCATTGCCGCCATATATCAAAGAACGTCTAGATGACCCAGATCGTTATCAAACGGTTTATGCTGAAGAAAATGGTTCAGCTGCAGCACCAACAGCGGGTTTGCATTTTACAAAAGAACTATTAGAAGAGATCAAAGCAAAAGGTGTTCATCTCGTTTATTTAACTTTACATGTCGGTTTAGGAACATTCCGTCCCGTGAGCGTTGATAATATAGAAGAACATCATATGCATAGCGAATTCTATCGTTTAACTGAAGAAGCGGCTAAGCAACTAAATGAAGTACGCCAAGCAGGCGGTCGGATTGTTGCGGTTGGAACAACTTCTATTCGTACGTTGGAAACAATTGGCACAAAATTTAATGGTGAAATCCAGGCTGACAGTGGCTGGACCGATATTTTTATCACACCAGGGTATCAATTTAAAGTCGTAGAGGCTTTTTCAACGAACTTTCATTTGCCAAAATCTACGTTAGTGATGCTTGTGAGTGCCTTTGCAGGAAAAGACTTAACATTGGCTGCTTACCAACATGCAATTGAGGAAAAATATCGTTTCTTTAGTTTTGGCGATGCAATGTTTATTAAATAAGCGACACTTTGTGAGCAGAATACTTGGGATTGAAACAAAAATATATTATGATAAACACGTGATTTTTGGAATCACAGTAAAGGTGTGCTTTATTTTTTCTTCCCCTGTAAATAATAAAGTTAGAAACCAAAACGCTACTAGAGCAAAAATGCTTAGTAGACAATCTTAGAATAAAAAGAACGACGCAACCAAGGTTGCGCCGTTCTTTTTTTATGTAAGAAAAGATTAATTATTGAAACAACAATACGAAGAAGTGCTTTCTTCGTATTGCCGGTACTAAGTTGTACCTCGGCAACTCCAAGTACAATCAGAAAAATTGTCTTGTTAAGTACAGCTTATACTGTTTAGGCTTCTTGTTCTACATCGTCATTCAGTGTTTCTTTGAAGGTGAACACATCATCAATGGTTACGCCAAAGACGTTCGCGATGTCATGCGCAAGAAGTAATGAAGGATTGTACTTGTTTCGTTCCAGTTGAATAATTGTTTGTCGAGAGACACCGACTCGATTGGCCAAATCTTGCTGGGTCATACGAGCCATAGCACGATAAACATGAATTGAACTTTCAAACGAAGATTTTTTCTTTTTTCGCATAGCATTCCCTCCTTTAAAAGAAGATAAAATAGAATGTGCACCTTGAATATAACACATATGATTATTTGATACAAATATATTTTATTGCCTAAAAGAAAAAACCGAGCTTAAATTTAAGCTCGGCCTTGTTAACGGGAAGACATCAATTGGTTGAATAAGTGTTTACATTTCGCGATACATGTAAAGCAAAAGGTGAACGTGATGTGGTGAAACTAAAACCTTGTTTTCATACAGTTTCGACGCTTGGATGGTGGATAACTTGCGTTAGGTGATAACAGATAGGGTAAATGCTTTATAGAAACTCCATCCTTCTATAACCTTTCCCTATTTTCCGATACGAGTTATCACTAACAATTACTCTACACGTATTGTTTACAGGTGAATCTTGCAATTCTAACAACTTTGAGTTTACCGATTTTTATCTACTGAGAAAATCTTCAACCAATTGATTTGCATGTCCTCCTTACACTTAAAGAATAGCACCTTTTGGAAGCGTTTGCAAGTTATAACACTTATTAATAAGATTAAATATAATATTTTTCTGGTTATTTTATAACATGTAAAATAAATAATTGTGCGAACTAAATAACATTGTATTTTTTGTTGTTTTTGTGTTGAATATATAGAAATAAACTATTTTTTATCAGACAAAATGAAAAAAATGTCCATTGCTTTTTGGCTGAATTCGTTTCTTTTTTCATAAAATTCCCATAATCAAATAGAAACATTGCTGTAGCAACAACGAAAATACCAGTTTTTTCTGGACATATGAGAGAACGCTAAGCCAAAGATGAAAAAAGTTGCGTGTTCAAAAAAAATCATGTTATATTTAATAGAGACACTATTATATAGGAAGAAAAAATTAGAGGGGGAATAGGATGGAAGCTTACAAGCAAACTGTCGATACTGTCACAAAAGAAGTTTCAGTCAATACTGAAACTGGTTTAACACAACAAGAGGCCCAACAACGGCTGAAAGAAAATGGCCGCAATCAATTTGAAGAGGCTAAGAAGGATTCTGTGTTAAAGAAATTCATTCACAGTTTATCTGATTTTACGACGATTATTTTATTAGTTGCTGCGGCAATTTCGTTTTATACAGCAATCGTAACAGAACATGGCGAATATTTTGAAGGAATCTTAATTATTGCAATTGTGATTATCAATGCTGTTTTGGCCATTGTTCAAGAAGGAAATGCTGAAAAATCTCTGGCGGCTTTACAAGACATGAACAAGCAAAGTAGTGCAGTCTTACGAGATGGCAAGGTAATCGAAGTCGATGCTGAAGAACTAGTAGTAGGAGATGTTCTAGTTCTTGAAGCTGGTTCAATGATTACAGCCGATGCACGACTTATTCAAGCTTCTCAAATGCGCGTAGAAGAGTCAGCACTAACAGGTGAAAGTGAACCTGTTGAAAAAGATCCTACATACGTGGGGCATGACGATGATGGCTTAGGAGATCAAATAAATATGATTTTCAAAGGCTGTACCGTTGTGAATGGCCGCGGACGAGCAGTAGTAACTGCAACAGGAATGAATACGGAAATGGGTAAAATTGCTGGGTTACTGAATAACAGCGATCAGCAAAAAACACCATTACAAAAACGCTTGAATCAATTAGGCAAACGTATTAGTTTGTTAGCCTTAGGGGCTGCGGCAATTGTTTTCATTATTGGTGAACTGCAAGGAGAACCGCTTCTTGAAATGTTTATGACAGCCGTTTCCTTAGCGGTGGCAGCTGTACCAGAAACACTAACCGTGATTGTAACGTTAACCTTAGCATATGGTGTTCAAAAAATGGCTAAGAAACATGCGATTATTCGTCGATTGCCAGCAGTAGAAACGCTAGGAACTGCGAATGTTATCTGTTCTGATAAGACAGGAACACTGACACAAAATAAAATGCGCGTCCGCCGAGTATGGCATCGTGGTGATGAAGTAACGGATACGGAAGATGCCATGACCGATGAAGCCATGGAAGTATTGAAAATGGCTGCTTTATGTACAGATGTCATTGTGGAAAAAGAAGGCGATGAACTAACTGTTACAGGGAATCCGACAGAAGCGGCAATTGTTCGTGCTGTCGAAGAAAATTATCATACTAAAGAAGAACTTGAAGAAAAATATCCTCGTATTGGTGAAATTCCCTTTGATTCAGAACGAAAAATGATGACTACGGTCCATCAATGGGGGAAAAAGTACATCTCAATTACTAAAGGAGCCTTTGATGTGTTACTACCACGTTTTGGTTTCGGAGATGTCGATCAAGCGGCTATTGTTAATGATCGTTTCGGAAAACGAGCGTTACGAGTTATTGCTGTCGGTTATGCCGTATATGATGAACCACCCAAGGAAATTACATCAGAGGCTTTAGAAAAAAATCTTCGCTTGTTAGGCTTAATTGGCATGATTGATCCACCACGTCCAGAAAGTAAGGGCGCCATTGCTCGTGCGAAAAAAGCTGGAATTAAAACAGTCATGATTACTGGTGATCACGTGGTAACAGCCAGTGCAATTGCTAAAGAATTAGGAATTTTAAAAGATAAAAGTGAAGCCTTATCTGGTTCAGAACTGAAAAAAATGAGTGATGAAGAATTAGATAAACGTGTTAAAGATTTATCCGTTTATGCACGTGTAACCCCTGAAGATAAAATTCGAATTGTTCAATCATGGCAACGTTCTGGCGCTGTTGTAGCAATGACCGGAGATGGCGTGAATGATGCGCCAGCCTTGAAAGCTAGTGATGTCGGTTGCGCAATGGGGATTACTGGAACAGATGTGGCCCAAGGCGCTTCAGATATGATTTTGACGGACGATAACTTTGCAACTATTGTTGATGCGGTTGCACAAGGACGTGCCGTGTACCGAAATATTCGTAAAGCCATTAACTTCTTGTTAAGCTGTAATATTTCTGAGATTTTTATTGTTTTAATTGCCATGTTACTTGGTTGGGGTGCACCATTTACTGCAGTTCAACTGTTGTTTGTTAACGTGGTCGCAGATGGGTTACCTGGTTTTGCATTAGGAAAAGAACCAGCGGAAAAAGGAATTATGGATGAGGCACCAATCCCTAAAAACGAAGGGATTTTTGCACGAGGCTTATGGCAAAAGATTGGGATTAATGCAGCAGTGTTCACAGTCATTACTTTGTTTGGTTTTTACCTAGGTGCTTTTGTACCAGGTGTTTCAGCCTATGTTTCAAACAGCTATGAAGTTGGACAAACAGTGGCATTTTTAATCTTAGCTTATTCCTCTATCTTACATGTCTTTAATGTTCGTAGTGCGAACTCTGTTTTCCGTGTAAAATTATCAAGCAACAAGTCGCTCTTTGAAATGGTCGTTTTAGCATTACTAATTACCACAACCATTGCTTTATTACCATTCACACAAGAACTATTTGGATTAGTGCATATTAGTTTAAATCATTGGATGTTAGCAATTTTCCTATCCTTTGTGCCAATTTTCGTCAATGAAATGATTAAGTTCCATTTCTCTGAAGTTGAAGAGGAAGAAGAAGTGATTTAAATTTAACAGGAATAAAAGAAGCTACTTTTGTTCAGAAAATTATCTTAATAGTTAGCAAGTGGGGCAGCAGTCGTTTCGACTGCTGCCCCACTTATTTTTGATTTTCCTTTTTTCAAAATAGGTGGGTTTCTTATCTAAGATGAACATTCTCTAATAAAAAGACTTGCTAAACGATTTAAAACGTATTATAGTGAGTAGCATCGTTAGTCAAAAAGCGCTTTTTGACTAATGAAAAAGATATATAAAACGTTATATAATAAAGAGTTTTAAAAGTTTTTATGGAGCTGTTGGTTAAACTAAACGAAGTCATTTCTTTTGTAGGAGGAAAGTATTGTGTTACACAAAGCAGAGGGGTTTGATCGTCGGAAATTTACGATGGCAGGGATCTTAGTTGCCATGGGCGTTGTCTATGGAGATATTGGAACGAGCCCTTTATATGTAATGAAAGCCATTGTAGGAGATAATGGTGGCTTGGCACGGGTTTCTGAATCGTTTATTTTAGGTTCGGTCTCGTTAATTTTTTGGACATTGACTATCTTAACCACGATTAAATATGTTGTTATTGCTTTAAATGCTGATAACCATGGAGAAGGTGGGATTTTCTCTCTTTATACATTGGTTCGTAAAAAAAGTAAGTATTTGATTATTCCCGCAATGATTGGCGGCGCCGCTTTACTGGCTGATGGCGTTTTGACCCCGGCTGTGACAGTGACGACAGCGATTGAAGGCTTACGGGGGATTCCAGCATTTTTTGAACGTTTTGGCAATGACCAAACGATTATAGTGGTTATTACGTTGACGATTATTTTAATTCTTTTTTCTGTTCAACGATTTGGAACAGAATTGGTCGGGAAAGCTTTTGGGCCGATTATGTTCTTGTGGTTTACTTTTTTAGGCATCATTGGTTTAATGAATTTTAGCCAAGATTGGACGGTTATTCGTGCATTAAATCCATATTATGCTTTGCAATTACTAGTCAGTCCAGAAAATAAATTAGGTCTATTTATTTTAGGGAATATTTTCTTGGCTACAACTGGTGCTGAAGCTTTATATTCTGATTTAGGGCATGTAGGAAAAATGAATATCCGCATTAGCTGGCCGTATATTAAGATTTGTTTGATTCTTAATTATTTAGGGCAAGCTGCGTGGTTGTTAACGGTCAAAGAAAACCCTGAAATGCAGGCATTAGCTGAAATTAACCCATTTTTCCAAATGATTCCACGAGGTATTCTTGTATTTGGCGTTGTTTTTGCAACAATCGCCGCAGTGATTGCTTCGCAAGCGTTAATATCAGGTTCGTATACTTTAGTTTCTGAAGCGATTAAATTGAAGTTATTACCAAGACTTAAAATTATTTATCCTGGGAGTAATATCGGTCAAATGTATATTCCAGCGGTGAATTTAATTTTATGGTTAGCTTGTTCAGCAATCGTGCTGGCTTTTAGAACATCGACACACATGGAAGCTGCGTATGGTCTATCGATTACGATTACGATGTTGATGACAACCATTTTATTGTTGTTTTATCTTTTGGATAAAATTCCAGCTTGGTCTGCGTATCTAATTTCCTTGTTCTTTGCTGCCATTGAAGTTGTCTTTTTCTTTTCAAGTGCTGCGAAGTTTTTCCATGGTGGATATGTTGCTGTGGGAATGGCAGTCTTCTTGTTATGCATCATGATTATTTGGGAACGCGGCAACGAGATTAAAGAAGCAACGGCGGAACAAGTGTCGTTGGAAAAATATGTACCACAACTTAAAGCTTTGAAAGAAGATACATCTGTACCAATGTATCAAACCAACGTGGTCTTTTTAACCTCCGATCGAGTGGACGGCGAAATTAATCGTAATATTATTTATTCGATTTTGGACAAACAGCCAAAACGAGCGAATGTTTATTGGTTTGTTAATGTTCAGGTAACAGATGAACCCTTTACTCAAGAGTATTCTGTTGATATGTTAGGGACTGATTTTATTGTGCAAGTTCAGCTATATTTAGGCTTCCATATTTCTCAAGAAGTGAATGTATATTTAAGACAAATTGTTCATGACTTGATGAAAACAGGCCGCTTGCCAAAACAGCCACAACGTTATTCATTAACGCCAGGGAGAGAAGTTGGCGATTTCCAATTTGTATTAATTCAAGAAGAATTATCTAACGTTTCTGAACTGAAAAAATGGGATCGACAAATTATGCAGGCAAAATTAGCTATCAAAAACTTAACTACCTCTCCTGAAAGTTGGTTTGGCTTGGAATACAGTGAAGTCAAATATGAATCCGTTCCTTTAATCATTGGCCCACAACGGAAAACGCACTTAGTCGAACGAAAGAATCGTTCATAAATAGAAGAAATTTAACTAAAAGATTGAGCCTAAGTCCTTGAGATACATGGCTCAATCTTTTTTGTAGAATCAGAGTAAATACTGTAATTCCACAAAGAATTCATTTAAAAGCGTTTGGTCTTTAAAGGAATTCATCCGCTTAAAGATGGCCAGTAAGACTTCTTTTTGAGGTTCAGTTAATTGATCTACTTTTAACAAAGGAAGAAAAGCGATAATCAGAGAATAATCCAATTCTGGATTTTGAGAATGTGTAAATAATTCATGGAGTTCTGACAAAATAAACGGATGATAATAAGATTGGTCAGACTGTTCTTCTGCAGTTGTTGGTTCATAAATAGAAATACTCTCTTGGGAATGAGAGGGGGCTTCTACTGTTAAAGGAAAAGCATAAAAGGACTGCTGTAACTTTTGCGCTTGAATCATAATTTTTAATGAATCGTGATAGGATAGCTGTTCTTCAGATAAACGTACCATCAACTGAGTAAAAAAAGGTGGTTTTAGTAGTTGTTTATTTTGAAAATTTTCTTTTAATAGCTGGCGCACAAATCGATCGAAATCACCATAAAGTAGCCAATCTACTGTTGTGTCACAGGCTTTAGCGATTTTTTTTAAGTATCGTTTATTGGGTAAATTCAAACCTAATTCCCAGTTACTAATTGTACTTCCACTAGATAGACCAATTTTATTGGCTAAATAACGTAAAGTGTACTTCTTCTTTTTTCGAGCTTCACGCATGCGCGCCCCGACTTGCTTTGTAGTAATTTTCATTGAAACACTCCTTTTGTAATAAATATGAGGATAAGGTGTTCTTAAAATATACATACGCAAAATTCGGCTCTTTTTTTTTCTAAACTAAAAAAAGTAATTATTTCTAACAATTTTCATCTTGTGCTATGCTTAAGATGAAAATACTTAAGAAGAGAAGGGATCATATGTCAGCAAAACATAATCATGAACAACATCAGGAAAAACAGCCAACAATGTCCCACGATAAAATGAATCACATGAATCATGATATGGCGCATGAACAAATGGCTATGTCACACCAACATGAAGGAATGAAGGGAATGGACCATTCAATGCATATGGGGAATTTTAAACAAAAATTCTGGCTGTCATTGATTTTAGCTATTCCGATTATTGTTCTTTCACCAATGATGGGTTTTCAATTACCTTTTCAATTTACTTTTCCAGGTTCTGATTGGTTGGTCTTAATTTTAGCAACTGTGCTATTTTTTTATGGTGGACAACCATTTTTAAGTGGCGCTAAAATGGAATTACAGCAAAAGAGTCCAGCAATGATGACGTTAATTGCGATGGGGATTTCGGTATCATATTTTTACAGCCTATATGCGTTTTACATGAATCATTTTACGAATCAGGCCCACGTGATGGACTTTTTCTGGGAATTAGCCACTCTGATTGTTATTATGCTTTTAGGCCATTGGATTGAAATGAATGCTATTTCTAATGCTGGTGATGCCTTGAAAAAAATGGCTGAACTGTTGCCTGACACAGTCAAGCGAATGACTGAACATGGGGAAGAAGAAATTCCTTTGCAAGATGTTCAAGAAGGCGATCGCTTGATTGTTCGTTCGGGAGATAAAATTCCGACAGACGGTAAAATTTTGAAAGGAAGCACAACAGTCGACGAATCGATGGTTACAGGGGAATCAAAAACAGTAGAAAAAAACATTGGCGACTCCGTGATTGGTGGAGCTGTCAATGGCAACGGAATGATTGAAATTTCGGTAACTGGCACGGGTGAAAATAGTTACCTGTCAAAAGTTATGGAGATGGTTAAACAAGCGCAGTCGGAAAAATCAAAACTAGAATCCATTTCAGACCGTGTAGCCAAGTGGTTATTCTATATTGCCTTATTCGTAGGTGTGTTAGCATTTATCGGTTGGTTACTCGTAACGAAAGATTTGTCTCTAGCATTTGAACGAATGGTTACAGTTTTTATTATTGCCTGTCCCCATGCGTTAGGCTTAGCAATTCCTTTAGTGATTGCTAGAAGTACCTCCATTGCTGCTAAAAATGGCTTACTTTTAAAAAATCGGAATGCATTAGAACAAGCCAATAAGGTTGAATATGTGTTGCTGGATAAAACTGGAACTTTAACAGAAGGACAATTTACAGTTACTGGCTTAGAATTAATGAGTAAGCAGTTTACTAGAGAAGAAGCACTTAAATATATTGGGGCATTGGAAAAAAATGCAAATCATCCGTTGGCAATTGGAATCATGAACTATTTAAATAAACAAGCCGTTCAACCTTATGAAGCCCATAATCTGCAAGCTTTATCAGGCGTAGGACTGGTTGCTACTGTTCAAAACCAAGAAGTCAAAATAGTCAATGAAAAAGAAGTTGCACGGTTACAGTTAACCTTCGATGAAACAATTAAAACAAACTATCAAGAGCAAGGAAATACCTTGAGCTATTTAATCATCGCTGGTCAATTAGTCGCACTGCTTGCTTTAGGAGATAAAGTCAAACCAGAAGCTAAAACATTTATTGCAGAGTTACAAGCGCAAGGAATTACGCCAGTCATGTTAACAGGGGATAATCAAACAGCTGCCAGTGCAGTTGCTAATTATTTAGGAATGAAGGAATACTACGCAGAGCTCTTACCAGAAGATAAAGAAAAAATTGTGCAACAGTATCTTACTGAGGGGCATCAGGTCATGATGGTAGGAGACGGTATTAACGATGCACCAAGTTTAGCCCGTGCTTCAATCGGCATTGCGATAGGCGCTGGTACAGATGTAGCGATTGATTCGGCAGATGTTGTACTGACGGATAGTGATCCTAAAGATATTTTAAGGTTCTTAGATTTAGCCAAACAAACACGACGTAAAATGATCCAAAATCTTTGGTGGGGAGCTGGGTACAATATTGTCGCCATTCCTTTAGCGGCTGGGGTTCTTGCACCAATTGGGATTGTTTTAAATCCAGCTGTAGGTGCTGTCTTGATGTCATTAAGTACAATTATTGTAGCAGCAAATGCTATGACACTGCATATTTCAAAAAAATAATTCGATATAATTGTAGAGAGCGGAAAGTAATCAATACTTTTTGTTCTCTATTTTTTTCTTCTTAAAAAAATTTTTGCCTTATTTGACGTATTCTTATAACAAGGGAGTGAAAGGGGACGATATATGGATTTCAAGGAATTATTGTCTTTTGAACATAAAAATATGTTGGAATTGTTGGATTTACTGCAACAAGAGCAGACATTTTCTGTTTTGATGGCTGCAGAAAAACTAAAGGTGAGCGACAAAACCATCCATTGTTACATTCAACGTTTTGAAAAAAAGCAGGAAACGTATAAGATAGAAGGGCTTTGTAAGATTTATACAACGACCAAAGGAATTGTAAAATATCGTGAATTATGCGTTTGTGGCTTGGCTCGATTTAGACAAAAATTTTGTTATTTTATTCCCGAATTTTATATTTTACGTTGTCTAATTGAAGAGCGAATCAATTATGCGCAATTGACCCAGGTATTGGGATTACAGGAATCAACTCTTCGGAAGAAACTTTCTAATATTCGACGTTGGCTAGTTAATTTTGATATTATTGTACGTCAAAAACATTACGATTTAACTGGCAATGAATGGCAAATTCGACAGTTAATCCTTTGTTTTTATTTGTTTTTTCAAGAAAGCTGTCTGGAAGAAAACAGAGAAATGACTCGGAAAATCATTACCTTTTTTGAGTTGGATTTAAATGTAGCACAACAGAATCATCTTAGTTGGCTAATTTATATTTGGGAGAAACGATATAGAGGCGGGCATGAAATTTCAGTGCCAAATGCTAATTTATTTCAACAAACAAGTGCTTTTTTTTATTTATTTCGTCTGGAAGTGTTGAGCACTTCTTTTATGTCTCTTAAAGAACAAAAAGCGTTATTTGTGATTCTTGAAGCACATTTTGGTGGTTGTTTTGGCAAGAGAGCGCGAAAGTATTTTATTCATGAGCAAATGAAAATAGAAAGTTTATGCTTAAAAACAGCTATTTTTATTATGAAAGAAATTAGGAGAAATTTTACACAACATCATTTTAATTATCAAGAAATTCATTTATGTCGATTTTTAAGTACGCATATGAATAGTTTATTAGACGGACAAGCATGGTTGCCAGCTCATAAACAGGAACAAACACTCGCTGTACGTTATCATCAAACTTGGCACAGATTACAAAAACTAATTAGGCTTTTAAAGCGCCTATATCCAGTCTTTACTTCAGTAAAAGAACGGGAATTGACGAGTTGCTATTTTTATCACATCCTAGATTTATTTAACCCGATTTTATATGAAAAAAAATATATTATTTGCCTATTGACGGACTTTCCTCCAGAAAAGGAACAAGCGTTGGGACAATCTATAAAAAGCTATTTCAGTGAAAAAAAGAATATTACAATTATTCATGGAAAACCAACGCATCAACTTCACCAAGCACATCTCTTAATTGTCAATCATTTGTTTCAGATGAACGTAGCGCTTTCTTCTGAGACAGTTGTTTATTTGCCAGAGGAATTATCTCCTGCTTTTTTTGAAAAAGTCGAAGCGAATCTATCGTAAGAAGTCCAATTTTGTCTAAATAGTGTTAAAATGAAGAAGTAAGAGGAATGGATGAGGAGGATATTAAAATGAAACAACTGCAATTTGGTACAAGTGACGAAACAGTTTCTTCGGTTATCTTAGGATGTATGCGCTTAAATGGTGCTGAAAATCCTCAACAGGTAATTGAAACTGCTTATGATCATGGCATTACATTTTTTGATCACGCCGACATTTATGGTGGCGGCGACTGCGAAACCATTTTTGGTAAGGCCTTAAAAGAAAGTACCATTCGTCGTGAAGATATTTTTATACAAACAAAATGTGGGATTCGTCAAGGCTTTTTTGACTTTTCAAAAGCTCATATTTTAGAAGCGGTCGAAGGGAGTTTACAGCGTTTAGGTGTAGATTCAGTCGATGCATTATTATTGCATCGTCCAGATACTTTAGTGGAACCAGAAGAAGTAGCTGAGGCTTTTCATTTATTAGAAAAACAAGGGAAAGTTCGCTATTTTGGTGTAAGTAACCAAACGCCAGGACAAATTGAACTTTTAAAAACAGCTGTTAAACAACCATTATTAGCCAATCAATTACAATTTGGCATCAAGCATACTGGCATGGTGGATCAAGGCTTACAAACAAATATGGAAATATCAGGAAGCATTGATTATGATCATGGTATTTTAGATTATTCACGGTTGAAACAAATGACTATTCAAGCATGGTCACCGTACCAATATGGTTATTTTGAAGGTGTCTTTATTGGAAATGAAAAATTCCCTGAGTTAAATCAAAAATTAAGCGAATTGGCTGAAAAATATCAAACAACGCCAACTGGTTTAGCCAGCAGCTGGATTCTGCGCCACCCTGCTAATATGCAGGTCATCGCAGGAAGTATGAATCTTGGTAGAATTGAAGAAATTGCTAAAGCAGCAGACATTGTGATTAGTCGCGAAGATTGGTACGATATTTATCGTGCAGCGGGAAATGTTTTGCCGTAAAAAGATTTTCATACTTGTGAAGATCCAGCCTGTATTGCTGATTGATTTTGGTATTTGATATAGTTGTCACTAAGGAACTATGTCAAATACCTTTTTCTTTCATTCTGCAATCGCCGTCTACTGCAAATTCTGTAGTTTTTTGTTAAAATAGAAAGGAAACTAGTTTGCTAAAGATGAGGGGAAAAAAATGACCAAAAAAAAATTATTACTCGTTGATGGAAACAGTGTAGCCTTTCGTGCATTTTTTGCGCTACATAACTCATTAGAACGATTCAAAAATAAGAACGGCTTGCATACAAATGCTATTTATGCGTTTAACAATATGTTTGAAAATGTAATGCAAAAAGAAATGCCTACTCATGTTTTAGTCGCTTTTGATGCAGGGAAAACCACATTCAGAACAGAATTTTATTCAGAATATAAAGCCGGACGTTCAAAAACACCGGGGGAATTTAAAGAACAAATGCCGTATATTCGTGAACTTTTAGAAGGTTTAGGCGTAAAATATTATGAACTACCTAACTATGAAGCAGATGATATTATTGGTACATTAGCCAACAAAGTTGATAAAGATGAATTTGATGTTGTTGTGTTATCAGGGGACCGAGATTTGACGCAATTAGCGACGGACACTGTCAAAGTAGATATCACTGTTAAAGGAGTTAGCGATATTGAATCATATACGCCTGAGCATATTGCTGAAAAATATGATGGGTTAACGCCTAAGCAAATTATTGATATGAAAGGGTTGGCTGGCGACACGTCGGATAACATTCCAGGTGTAACGAAAATCGGTGAGAAAACTGCGATTAAGCTGTTAAAACAATATGGCTCAGTTGAAGGGGTTTATGAGAATATCGATGAAATGAAAAAAAGCAAAATGAAAGAAAACTTGATTAATGATAAAGAGCAAGCCTTTCTTTCTAAACGCTTAGCGACAATTGAAGTCAATGCACCAGTCGAAGTCAATGTGGAAGACTTGGCATATGAAGGGAAAAACTTAGAAAAATTGGTTCCTTTTTATAAAGAAATGGATTTTAAACAATTTTTAGCTAAGTTGGACATTACAGAAGAACCTGTTGAAATGGAAGATATTTTATTTGAAGTAGTTGAAGATCAGTTAACCAATGAAATGTTTACAGACGATATGGCTCTTTATGTTGAGATGATGGAAGATAACTATCATACGTCACCGATTGTCGGCCTTGCTTGGGGCAACAACAAGAAGATTTATACCACGAATAATTTAGCTGTTTTTGAAAGTCAGCCATTTATCGATTGGTTGATGGATGAGACACGTAAAAAAAATGTCTACGATGCAAAACGGACGTACGTTGCACTAAATCGCTATGTAGGAAAAATGACAGGGATTGCCTTTGATGTTTTATTGGCTGCTTATTTACTTGATACCAATGACAATAACGCTGATATTGAAGGTGTAGCACAACATTACGGATATGATGCGATTCAATCTGATGAAGCGATTTATGGAAAAGGGGCCAAAAAAGGCTTGCCAGAGGACGAAGAAGTTTTCTTTGGTCATTTAGCACGTAAGATTAAAGCAATTCAATTTTTAACAAGCAAATTAGATAGCGAATTAACAGAAAAGAATCAAGCTGATTTATTCTATAAAATGGAATTACCACTTTCTCGTATTTTAGGCGATATGGAAATAACTGGGATCCGTGTTGATGCCACGCGCTTAAAAGAAATGCAAGTAGAATTTTCAGAACGCTTGAAAGAAATCGAAGAAAAAATCTATGCAGAAGCTGGCGAAGAATTTAATTTGAATTCACCTAAACAATTAGGCGTTATTTTATTTGAAAAAATGGGCTTACCTGTGATCAAAAAGACGAAAACTGGTTATTCAACAGCGGTGGATGTTTTAGAACAACTAAAAGAACAAGCACCAATTGTAGCAGATATTTTAACTTATCGTCAAATTGCCAAAATTCAATCAACCTATGTTGAAGGACTCTTAAAAGTAATTCAGCCAGATAATAAAATTCATACTCGGTATGTACAAACACTGACACAAACAGGACGACTAAGCTCAGTAGATCCTAATTTACAAAACATTCCTATCCGTTTAGAAGAAGGCCGAAAAATTAGAGAAGCCTTCGTACCAAGAGAGGATAATTGGTTGATTTTCTCTTCTGATTACTCTCAAATTGAGTTACGTGTGCTCGCGCATATTTCTAATGATGAGCATTTAAAAGAAGCGTTTGTGGAAGGACAAGATATCCATGCCAGCACTGCAATGCGAGTTTTCGGTGTTGAAAAAGCAGAAGATGTCACACCTAACATGCGTCGTCAAGCTAAAGCAGTGAATTTTGGAATTGTCTATGGTATCAGTGATTATGGCTTGTCCCAAAACTTAGGCATTACTAGGAAGCAAGCACAACAATATATTGACACCTATTTTGAAAAATATCCAGGCGTGAAGCAGTATATGGAAGAGATAGTCCGCGATGCCAAAGACAAAGGCTATGTGGAAACATTGTATCATCGCCGTCGTTATTTAAGTGATATTAATTCAAGAAACTTTAATCTACGTTCGTTCGCTGAACGTACAGCGATTAATACACCGATTCAGGGAAGTGCCGCAGATATTTTAAAAATTGCGATGATTGAAATGGCGCGTCGTTTAAAAGAAGAAAAATTACAAGCGACAATGTTATTACAAGTGCACGATGAATTAGTTTTTGAAGTACCAGAATCAGAATTAGAACAATTAAATCAACTCGTCAAAGAAGTGATGGAGCACGCAGTTTCCTTACATGTGCCACTTATCACCGATAGCAGTTGGGGAAAAACATGGTATGAAGCAAAATAATAGCTTACCCATTAAGAACGATGAATAAAATAAGGATAAGTAGGATCTGGACGTTGATATCTAAGCGTTCAGACCTCTTTATATAAAGGAGCAAAAATAATGCCAGAATTACCAGAAGTAGAAACAGTGCGAAAAGGACTTGAAAAACTTGTTGTAGGAAAAACCATTCAAGAAGTCATTGTTTTTTGGCCAAGAATTATTGAATCACCAGAAGTTGATGTATTTCAAGGTCAATTAGCTGGTCAAACGATTGAAGGGATTGAGCGAAGAGGAAAATTTCTGATTTTTAAATTGTCTGATAATGATATGATTTCTCACTTACGGATGGAAGGAAAATATGAGTTTCATCAGGCTGATGATGAAATTGCCAAACATACCCATGTAATGTTTACTTTTACAGATGGCACGCAATTACGTTATTTAGATGTACGGAAATTTGGCCGTATGACATTGGTTCCTAAGAATCAAGGTCATCAATATAAAGGGATTTTAGCTTTGGGCCCAGAGCCAACACCAGACGTTTTTCAATTAGCTGCTTTTCAACAAGGATTGAAAAAGCATCATAAGGCAATTAAGCCATTACTGTTAGATCAAAAGCTAGTGACGGGCTTGGGGAATATTTACGTAGATGAAGCACTTTGGCAAGCGCAAATCCATCCAGAACAACCAGCAGATTCCTTAAAACCTGCGGAAGTTGCTACGTTGTATCAAGCAATCATTGACGTCTTGGCACGCGCTGTTGAAGCAGGTGGAACCACCATTCGCACCTATCTAAACGCGTTAGGAGAAGCAGGGACTTTTCAAGTAGCGTTGAATGTCTATGGGCAAACAGGCTTACCTTGCAATCGTTGTGGTACGCCAATTGTTAAAACAAAAGTGGCACAACGTGGTACGCATTATTGTCCACAATGCCAACAATTGAAAGGTCGTCGATTGAAATGACAAAAGTTTTAGGCATTACAGGAGGGATTGCGACAGGTAAAAGTACGGTTGTTGCTCTTTTTAAAAAAGCGGGTTATCCAATTGTTGACGGCGACATTATCGCCCGAGAAATTGTTGCAAAAGGGCAACCAGCCTTAGCCGCAATCGTTGAAACTTTCGGACCAGAAATAGTATTAACAACTGGTGAATTGGATCGGAAAAAGTTAGGACAATTAATTTTCGCTAGTCCTCAAAAAAGAGAGCTGTTAAATGAAACGCTGAAACCTTTTTTAAGAAAAGAAATTTTACGTCAAATTGAAGAAGCTAAAAAGAAAGCCGCCCTGGTTATTGTTGATATTCCTCTGCTTTATGAAGCTCATTATGAGGCGATCATGGATCAAGTTGCTGTGGTATATGTACCAGAAAAGATTCAAAAAGAGCGTCTGATGGCCCGAAACCAATTAACAGAAGAAGAAGCGCAACAACGAATTGCTAGCCAATGGCCGATTGAAATGAAAAAAGAACGAGCAGATATCGTGTTTGATAACCAAGGAACTAGAGAAGAAACGGAACAGCAAGTGAAGAAGTGGCTAGAGAAACAAACTGGAAAGAAGTGAATATTTTTTAAATGGCGTAAAATGTTTTGAAAATTTCAGAAAAAACAGTGAAAGTCTTTGTTTTTATTAAAGAATGGCAAAGATTCAACTAAGAACCAGTTCTAAAGACCTAGTAATAGCGCAATTTCATGTTATAATATAGGCAACAAAAATTATACAGAATAGAAGAGGTGAACGTTATGCGTTGTCCAAGATGTCATCATAATAATTCCCGTGTTATTGATAGCCGTCAAGCAGATGATGGACGTGCAATTCGCCGTCGTCGTGAATGTGAAAATTGCAGTTATCGGTTCACTACATTTGAAAGAATTGAAGCGGCGCCATTACTTGTAATCAAGAAAAATGGGGATCGTGAAGAATTTAATCGTGATAAAATTTTGCGTGGGCTCATTCGCTCTGCGGAAAAAAGACCTGTTGCTATGGAACAAATGGTTCAAATTGTCGATAATGTTGAAAATCGAGTGCGTAGTTTAGGGGAAAATGAAGTCTCTACAACGCTTATCGGTGAATATGTGATGGAAGATTTAGTCAATCTAGATGAAATTGCCTACATCCGCTTTGCGAGTGTTTATCGACAATTCAAAGATATGAGCGTGTTTTTGAAAGAGTTACAGGACATTGTCGACAAAGCAAAATCTTCTTCTCCTGACTCAGAAAATTAAAAAGGAGGTCTTTCTTTGAAAGGAAATCGGCAAAGAATCCAACCAAAAAATATTTTTCAAGCGGTTATTGATTCACCGCTTTCTGATCAAGAGAAAGAGGTTTTAACCTTTTTATATCAACCAATTGTCGGCGCCAATGCGTTTAGTTTATATTGGCTTTTGTTATCTGAAACAACAGACTCAGAGGAGAATGGCTCGCTGTTTCATGCAGATTTAATTAGTTTGCTGGACTTGAGTTGTCAACAATTAGAAGAAGCTTGCTACAAATTAGAAGGCATTGGGTTGCTAGAAACGTATAAAAAAACAGATCGGGAATTAGGAGATTGTTATTTATATTATTTAAAAGCACCTGAAACAGCCGCTCGTTTTTTTAAAGATGAAGTGTTAGCTTTAGTGTTATTTAATCGGGTTGGACAACGGAAATTTGATCAATTAGTGCAAAAGTTCCAACCGCATCCTACCAAAACAGAGGGCTATCAAAATGTTTCCGCTAGCTTTCAAGAGGTTTATGCCTTTAAAGAAGAACAAATTGTTTCCGAAGCGAACCGATTGACAACGATTCAAGAAACTTTTTCTCAACAAGAAAAAGCGAAGAAAATTTCTGTATCAACAGATTCTTTTGATTGGCACTATTTTGTGGAAGGTTTGCACCGCTTAGGTTTACAATTGCCTGAAGATGAGGCTAGTTTTCAAGAAGAAGTCTATGTTTTTCATCAATTATATGGCATCAATGAGTTAGATATGGTAGACTTTGCTTCGAAATCATTTGACTATTATACAAGTCGAATTTTGCCTAAGGAATTAGTGCGAACGATTCATCAAGCGTTTGATCCTGATAAAAAACCACAACCAACAAACATAGTGACAAACAAGCAAGTACAATTGACGGTGGAAGAGCAACAAACGTATCGATATAACGCATTAAAAATGAATGGTTTTTCTGAACTGGATATTCAAATGATTATGGATAGTGAAAAGAATCCGCCTATTCAATATTTAGAAGCTTTAAAAAATAGTCGAGGCGGCTATACGACACCACAAGAACGTTCATTAGTGAAATATTTGGTTGCTAAATCAGGCTTACCGACTAGTGTGATTAATATTTTGATTAACTATGTTTACAATATTCAACAACAACCGACTTTAAAAGCGGAGTATGTGAATCGAATTGCGAATGAATGGGGACAAAGTGGCATTCATTCACCAGAAAAAGCAATTGAACATGTCAGAGAATTGGCTAAACAAAGCCAAAACAAACAAAAACAGCGACAACAAAATTATTCAGGGAAACGCCAAACTGTTCGACAAGAGCGATTGCCAGAATGGGCCGATCAGCCAAACGATGAAACAAAACTTTCCCCAGAAGAACAAGCCGAGTTAGATCGACAAATTCAAGAATTTTTAAACCAAGGAGGTGACCAATGATGGAAGACGTAGGAAAAGAAATGTCAAAAATTATCCAGAAGCGTGACATCAATGAACGATATGAAGAGCTAGTTAACGAAGTATTGAAAGATCAAGATGTTCAAGCCTTTATACAAGCAAACCGAGAGCGTTTAACCGATGAAGATATTCGTAAAAGTTATGCTAAGCTGTATGAATTTGTTCAAGAAAAAAAGAAATTTCAATTAAACGATCCGGCAATGATTGCCCCCGGCTATGAGCCAAGATTAATGTTGAATTTTCATTACATTGATGTAACATATGTCCCAACGGCTGATTTAATCGCCCGTCAGAAGGAAGAAGAAATTCGTAATCGAGTAAGGGCAATGGACATGCCAAAAGATGTCCGAGAAGCAAATTTACGAGATTTCGATCCATCTTCTCAAGGTCGAGCCAAAGCGTTAGCAGAAGCAATGCAATTTTTAAGAGAATATCCTGCGACACCAAAAGAATTTCATAAAGGGCTCTATTTACAAGGCCCCTTCGGTGTAGGAAAATCTTTCTTATTAGGTGCGATGGCTAATGCTTTAGCAGAACGTGGATTTACTACGACAATTGTTCATTTTCCAACATTTACAGTAGAAATGAAGCAAGCCATTGGTCGCGATCAAGTTGGTGAAAAGCTCGATGCAGTAAAAAAATCCCCTATATTAATGATTGATGACATTGGTGCGGAATCCATGACTAGTTGGATTCGTGACGACGTTTTAAGCGTAATCTTGCAATACCGAATGCAAGAACAATTAGTTACTTTTTTCTCTTCCAATCTAGATTTAAAAGCTTTAGAAGAGCATTTAACCGTGACGCAACGAGGAGAACAAGAGCCGCTAAAAGCCAGACGAATTATGGAACGTGTGCGTTATCTGTCAAAAGAGATTACGATGACAGGAAATGATCGACGAAACGGTTAAAGCAATCCTTTTATTTTTATGGATTGCTTTTTTTCTTGCGCTTGAAGAGGTAGCGTAAGTTTCGCAAAAACAAGTACTTTTGTGTACACTGACAATAAAGAAGTGAGGAAAAGAGGCGTAACAATGAAGAGAAAACTTTGGATTTTTATTGGGGTATTCGTGGTGCTTCTGGGAGGATATTTTCTTTTGTTTAGAGAAAAATCCTATAAAGTAGAGGTGGAAAAAGTGAATCCAAAAATTCAACGCTTAATGTCGACAGACAAACAACATTTTTTAACAAAACATGAATTTCACACAAAAGAAACAGCTGAGCGCAAAGATTTGTTGAAGTTTTTTATTGAAACCCGGCTCAAAACAGACGGCGGCTTTTTAACCAATTATTTACCAGATGCTGAACGCAAAGATGTCGCCACAGGACATGAGTTGCTAAGTGAGTCTTCGGGTCTATATTTGCGTAATTTAGCTTTTGATACGCAGGGACGTTTTGATAATTTTTACAAGCAGACGAAAGACACCTTTTACGACGGCGTCCAATTTAGTTACCGAATTGACGAGCAAGGCAATAAATACAATGTCAATGCCTCGATTGATGATTTACGGATCATTCGTTCATTAATTGAAGCAGGGGGGCATTTTAAAACAGATCAGTACGATCAAGAAATTAAAAAATTAGGCAAGAGTTTTATGGAAACCTCTATGAAAGATAATATTCTAATTGATTTTTACGATAGTAAATCAAAACAACAGTCTTCAGAAACTTCTTTGTTTTATATTGACTTAATTACGCTGGGTTATTTATACAAAGAATTTGGGATTTCAGCAGACTACTTGAAGTATCATTACCAATTAATAGACGATGGCTATATTTCTGATGATTTACCTCTTTATCAAACGAAGTTTAATCATCAAACAAATAAATACGAAAACAACGGAACACTTAATATTATTGAATCTTTATTAACGATTGTTCATTTAAGTGAAGTGGGTATGGCGAAGCAGACTAGTATTGATTTTGTGCGAAAACAAGTTCAGCAAGGGACGCTTTTTAACTCGTATGATTTAAATGGATCGCCCGTGGATAAAAATCAATCTGCAGCTAGTTATGCGATAGCGGCTTTAATTGGTGTTGCCGAAAATGACAAAGAGTTGTATCGTGCGGCAATTACAGTACTTAATAATTTTCAAATTATGGATTCAAGCAGTCCGATTTATGGAGGATTTGGTGATAAAGTTACGAAACAAGTCTATTCCTATAATAACTTAATGGCTCTTTTGGCCTATGATTTCTAGATGAGGTGAAAGCATGGAAAAGATCAAAAAACACATGAACTCGGCTTTTAAATGGTTGAGTCGTTATATTTCTCCAAGTCTTTTGGCCGTTTTAGGGATTGGGTTAGTGACAAGCATTTTGTTATTTGTTTATCCGATTAATGGCTTGGGAGATAATGGCGAGTATTTTCGTGTGTTAAATTCAAATAGTCTTTATCGTGTCAATGGTGATAGCTACGACAATGTGGCCTATTTTGTTAAGGACTTTTCAATTATGCGTTATTTTAATGAAACAACGACGCACTTTGTTTCCACTCAACAATTTTTCATTACCGTTGCCATTTGGCTTAATAAACTTTTTTATAGTCAAACACTTTTCGATATTCGTTTCTTAGGTTTCGTTTATCTTAGTTGTTTTTTAGTGTCAATTTATATTCTGGTACGAGGCTTAACCGAAGGCGTATCTTTGAAAAAAAGTTATCTTATCTCCTTGTTGGTTATTTTCATCTTGGGGGATACCTCCTATACGATTTATTTTAATTCCTTTTATACAGAAGCGACGAGTTTTTTACTTTCTGTGAGTGTCTTAGCATTTTCAGTCTATTTTTATCGGGTGACGAAACCACGAACTTGGCTCAGAAGAATAGTTTTGGTTATCTTGGCACAAGCAGTAGTACTTTTAATAGGAACAACACGCCAAGAATATTTGCTGATTATTGGCGTAATTATTGCTGGATTAGGATTTTTTGTCTACTTGTCACAACGTTACCAACGATTGTCAATGACGGCCTTTTTAATTGCGTTGATTGGTTTTACAACGTTAGCAGCTTTTATCGTTCCTAACGATATCTATGAACGTGATGTCTACCACAGTATGACGCGCGGTGTAATGAAGGATAGTAAGGTTCCAGATAAACGGATGTCAGAGGGCGGAATCAACCCGCAATATGGGTTGCAAAAGGGACGTTCCTACTTTGAAGAATACAGTCCTGTATCACCAACTTCTGAACAAATGAAAAAAGATTTTTTTGATAAAACGAGTTTTGGATGGGTGTTATTGAATTATTTAAATTATCCATCTGAATTATGGCAAGGACTGAATTCAGCGGTCCCAAATGTTTACTTAGTAAAGCCTAATAATGTGGGGAATTTTGAGAAAACAACGGGGCGTGCACCGCTGGAACAATCTAAATTTTTTATGGTGTATAACCGTATTAAAGCCAGTTTTTTCCCTAAAAACTTTGCTTTCTATCTATTATTAGGCGTGATTCTGTTTGGTTTATATGGCGTTGGTTTATACAGAGGACTCAAGAGAAACGAACCCAGATTAGTTTTTCGCTTCTTTTTAATGACAGGAATTTATCTAAATTTATTAGTTGTTTTCATTTCAACAATTATTATTGATGGGGATAGTGACTTAGTACGTCATTTGTTTTTAGTCTCAGTATTTTTAGATTTTCTCTTGTTACAAATTGTTTCTGATATTATTGGTAAACGAATGTGGCAAGATACAACACCACAAGTCATTGGGGAGGTAGAGGGAATTGAAAAATAAACAATATCTTATTGGCTGGGTGTGTTTCTTACTCTTTTTCGTTTTTTGCGGCTTTGCTAAACCGGCGCTGGCTGCACCAAGTAAACATGTCTTACTTGTCTATGACAGCTTGAATATTGCTGGAAAAAAAGAAAATGATGTGGATGCTTTACAACGAGTGTTGACGAGTTTTGGAGTAGAAGTTCAGAGTGTGGCGGTATCAGATTATGTACCTGGCGAATTGCTAAATGATGGCTATGACAGTTTGATTTCTATGGTGAATTGGCCTGAACAAGCCGGCGTTATTGCCTCTGATTTTCTAGCAGATCGAGTTCATTTTAAAGGTAAACAATTACACATTGGTCGAAACATGCGTGACGATGAAAAACAATATTTTAGCGGTACATGGAAAGAATTAAGTCATCGTCAATATCGGTTAGAAGATGAAAAAAACCGCTTTTCTCAAGTATTGCCTTTTCAAGATCAATCAGTTGTGCTGGAAAATACGCAAGGTCAGACAGTTGGTCGATTAAAAACACAAGAATTAGCACCAGAAGAATATCCATTTGGTGTAATTGAGAATGGGCATGCTTTTCTCCCAATGTTTGAACGCAAAGGCGCTGTTTTTTTAGAAAGCTTGGACGTAATTAGTCAATGGCTGGAAAGTGAAAAAATGTCACGGCCGTTTTTGACGATTTCTGATTTTAACCCGTTAAGAGATATGTCTGTGGCAACCTATTTGCAAGAAGAATTAGTTAAAACCACGTATCCTTATATTTTATCCAGTACGAGCGTTTCACAAAACAATACGATTTTACCTTATAAACTATTTACGAATGCGTTACGTGCGTTTGCTTCGACGGGGGTTATTTTCTTAGAAACACCGGTCGTTAACAATGTTGATTTAAATGACCAACGTGCCTTGAAACAATTGATGGAGCAGCAGATTAGTTTATTGGTCGACAGACATGTCTATCCAGTAGGCATTTCTGCTCCAGGATACTGGAATCAAGACCTTCAATACCAAGAGGATGGTCTAGCAATTAGTGATACAGTGATTCTAAGAGAAAATCCGCCGATTGAACGCGTTTTTTATCGGAACCAAACGGGAGAATCAATCACTTATAAGAATGCTTTGTTTGATTTACCGTATGATTATTTATCGGGGATTGAATGGACGGATAAAGATAATCCGAATGACTATCGATTTCCAATGCCGACCACCATTAGTTTTTCATTTCCAAATTCTAAAAAAGAAGTGGATCATCTAATTCAAGAAGTCAAGGAAGCACCAATAGTGTTTAGTGTTTCAGAAGCGGATCAACATTTCACTGTTCAAACACAAACGCAGAAAATCGAATTTCGGAATAATCGGTTCTTCTTAAACAATCAAATTGTCAATGGTTTGGCTGATACAGGGGGCTCAACAGTTGAAAAACAACGATTTACAGGGTTATTTTCATTCTTTTTCAGTATCACAAACAATATTTTGATTGGCGTTGTGACACTGACTTTAATCATCCTGATTATTTTGTTTATGATTGGACGAAAGAATTATCGGTCGAAATATATTAATAAGGAGGAAGACAAATGACCATTGCTGACATTGTAATGTTAACAGCAACTATCATTATTTGGAGTCTACTAATTGTAAATATTCTCTTAGTTATTTTTGGCTATGTTTATTATTTAAAAACAGATCCTGTCGCACCACCACCTGTAGAGGACGAAGACGCGCCGTTTGTTTCAATTATGGTGCCGGCCCATAATGAAGGAATTGTCATTGTGCGGACAGTTGAAGCGTTATTGAATTTTAATTATCCGCAAGATCGCTATGAAATTATTGTGATTAATGACAACTCAAGTGATAATAGTGCTGAGCTTTTAGCTAACGTCCAAAAAAAGGCGGTTAATCGAAATTTGCAGATTATTAATACAGACAATATAACAGGTGGGAAAGGTAAGTCTAATGCCTTAAACATTGGTTTCAAGCAAGCCAAGGGGGACGTGATTGCCATTTATGATGCGGACAATACACCTGAACCGAATGCACTCCGTTATTTAGTTGGAGAGTTAATCGCTAGTGAGGAATACGGCGCGGTTATTGGTAAATTTAGAACGAGAAATCGCAATGCAAGCTTGTTGACACGCTTTATTAATATCGAGACACTGGCCTTTCAATGGATGGCACAAGCCGGTCGTTTTCAATTATTTAAGTTATGCACGATTCCTGGCACAAATTTCATTGTTCGTCGTAGTATTATTGAAGCCATTGGCGGCTGGGATGACAAAGCGTTAGCCGAAGATACAGAAATCAGTTTCCGCATCTATATGATGGGCTATAAAATTAAGTTTCAACCAAAAGCAGTGACGTGGGAGCAAGAGCCACAAACTTTGTCAGTTTGGTTCCGACAACGGACGCGATGGGTCAAAGGCAATATTTATGTCATTGTTAAAAATGCTAAATTATTGTTTAATCCTAAAGCGAGTCGGATCCGTTTTGATATTTTATATTTCTTGTCCATTTATTTTCTCTTAATGACATCGCTCGTTTTGTCAGACATCATGTTAGTTTTATCAATGTCTGGTTACTTAACAACGACCCTGCAAGGATTTAGCAATTCCTTATGGTTGTTAGCGATTTTGTTATTTATTTTCAGTACTTTTGTCAGTATTACGACCGAAAAAGGCGAAATGACTTTAGAGAATATCTTAATTATTGCCTTGATGTATATTACATACAGTCAGATGTGGCTAGTAGTCGCCGCTTATGGCATGGTGATGTATATTAAAGAAAATGTTTTTCATAAACAAACACAAACAAAATGGTACAAAACTGAACGATTTAAATAAGGAGGAAACGTGCAATGAAACAAAAAACAGTCACTTTAATAGGGTTGTTCTTTCTGGCAATTCTGATTGGTGTCGCAAGTCCGACCGTATACGCCGAAAACAAAGAACAAGACAACCATACCTTTACACAACCTTTTCAAAATAAAACAATCTCTTTAACAGGTACTTCTGTCCGTAGCACCATGTATTTTACAAAAATTGATTATTGGGACGTAAAAAAAGCATCATTCAATATGACCTACCAAATCACACAATTAAAAAATAATCAGACCTCAGATTTAACTGTGGCAGTTAATGGTGTGAAGTTTTATTCTTGACGTCCTGAAAATACGACTGGTATTCAACAAAAGACGATTGAAATCCCTTTGGAACTGATTAAAGAGACAAATACATTGACTGTTGAAGGCCAAATTATTAATCAGGCAGGAAACGACATGTATAATTTAATTGAAACTCCAGCAAATTGGTTAACGATGTATGAAGGATCTAACGTAAACTTCCAATACGATTTACAATTACCAGAGAATACGATTCATTCTTTTTATAATCATTTTGTGGGAGCAGACACGATTGCGAATAAACACAGTGTTATTTTGACACCAGAAAATGCATCGGAAAAAGAATTAGCTGCAGCGACCCATGCGTTAGCTGGTGCTGCTCGTTTGATTACTACCTCAGAAGAATTGTTGCCAATGGCTTCTTTGAACAAAGAACAGTCAGCACCCTATCAGTTGATTATTGCCAGCTATGATAAATTACCAGATCAGTATAAAAGTCAAATTGATAGCAAACGCGTGGAGGACCAGGCTGTCTTAAAATTTTTCAATCAACCAGATAAGCATGTTTTAGTAGCTACTTCTAAAGATGAGGACTTACTTGTTCGTGCGGGACGTTATTTAGCCAATTATGAATTAATGACCCAAACAGATAAAGAAGAGACAACAGTTGATGAGAATACCGATACGTTTAGTTCAACTTTAGAATTTGATGGAAATTATCCATTAACCTCAACGGGGGACAAACTAGAAGGGGCCTATCACCAAGAACAAACGTACTTTGTCAATTTACCAGTGGATCGAAACAATGCCAATGGAAGTCGCGTGCATTTACATTTTAAATACGCTGAAAACTTAGATTTTGATTCTTCTTTAGTGACGGTCTATGCCAATGATAAACCAATTGGCAGCAAGAAATTAACCGCTGCTCGTGCGAACGGTGATGAATTAAATCTCGAATTTCCAAAGAACTTAGAAATTGCTGATAGTTTTGTTTTAAAAGTTGCTTTTGATTTGAATGTTAAATCACCAGAAGTTTTGCGAAATGGTCAGACTCCATGGGCCTTTATTGAAAATAATTCGAATGCGTTTATTCAAACAGAAGAACTGAATGACATATTATTTAACAACTATCCGAACATTTTTATCAGAAGCCGTTCTTTTGCTGATTTAGCGATTTTATTACCAGAAAAAATGGACGACAACTATTTTAAAGTGTTGACCAATTTATTTAACTTAATTGGTAATTATGCCGAAAGTAATGTCGGTGAGATTACGTATTATAAAAAAGCGCCTAAAAATGCGGCATTAGAAAATCATAACTTGATTATTTTTGGTACGCCTAAGGATAATCCGATGATTCGTAAGTTAAACGATCAGTTATATTTCCATTATGATAAGGACTTCACACGTTTTGTTTCAAACGAGAAACTGAGTATCGAAAAAGATTATGGTAAACAAATCGGTACGGCGCAGTTAATGTTTTCTCCATATAATGCGAAAGCCGCGGCGTTAATCTTAACAGGAGCTAAATCACAAGGTGTCTTTTTAGCCTCTACACAAGTGAACACAGAGAAGAATACTTCTATGTACAAAGGAGATGCCATTGTGGTCGATCCGAACTATCGTCGCTATGATTATCGTTTCAAAAAACGTGTAAGCAACGTTAGCAACGAATCATTAGGTAAACGAATTGTCAATAATCATAAATTAATGATTTATCTATTTGTCTTCTTAATTGGTATGACCATTATTGGATTAAGTGCGTTCTTCATCGTGAAGAAGAATTTGAAAGGTGGGGAATAGAGTGAATCAAAAACGAGTGACCTTGCTTTTGGATTTAACTTTGTTGGTAGGAATTGTTTTGGTTGTCGGCACAACCATCTTTATGGCCTTAGGAACGAATGATTTCTTTGTGGACTTAAGTTGTCTATTAATTTCAGTTATCTTAATTATTGTTACCTATTTTGTAGGAATTACAGCGGGGTTAACATTTTCGCTTATATTTATTTTTCTACAATTGACCTATGTTGTATATCAGTATGTCTATCATGATTTGTTTAGCTATGGCTCATTATTTTGGCTAATCATGCCGCCGCTCTACTGTTTAACAATCTATGCAGTGACTTATCAAATTCGTACGATTGAAGAAGAAAATATTCGCTTACGTAAAGAAACTTCACGGTTAAATGCGTTAGATGCAGTAACTAATTTAAGAACAGCAAAAATGTATGAAGAAGGATTCGATTTATTTTCTGACATTTCTACACGTTATGAAGCGCCGTTATATTTAGTCGTGATCCGAGTGGCCTATTGGGAAAGTATTCGTAACTTATTAAGTCCTGAACAAAAGAATGAATTGCTACAAATCGTGACAGCGGCGATTAAAGAGACAACGGATGATCGCTTCTTACCATACTTTATCGACGGCACACCGCCGACTTGGGCGTTATTAATTTTCCGCGATGGGGATGACGGATACACCACTAGAAAAGAATTCAAACAACAAGCTCAAGAGAAATTTGCCCATTCTGAAACCTTAAGGAATATTACTTTGACATTACAAATTTCCTATACCAAATATGATCCTGCCGAATTTAACAACGCTTCAGAATTTTTAGGGGATGGAATTAATTCTCTTCAATATGATGTTTAAAAAGGAGGCAAACAAATGACTGAAAAAATTGCTGTTTTTACAGGGAAATTAGCAGAGGCTGGTGTGTTAAATGAGACGCAGCCATTGTCAATGCGATTACATTTAGAAAATATCCAAGCAGAAAGTGATCCAGAATCCATTGTTCCCTTATTTTCTCATGGGGTAATTTTAAACATACTTGTTGAACAGTTAGAGGAAAGTATCCCACTGTCTCACTTGAAAAAAGGAACCAAAGTCCGTTTCACAGTCGTGGGCTTGCCACCGATGACTATGTCGATTCCACCGCATGTTGGTGGGCAAGCGATTGAATTGATAGAAGAAATCTAAAAAGCTTCTGCATTAGCTATGATTATTAGCTAATGCAGAAGCTTTTTTATTCAAAGGTCATTCTTTCAATTCGATCGAACGCTTCCTTTAATAAATCTAAATTTTGTGTTGCGGCTAAGCGAATGTACTCATCGCCCGTTGTTTCACCAAATGCTTTTCCAGGAATCACTAATACCTGTGTCTCTTTTAAAAGCTTTTCCACAAAAGGGACGGAAGTTAGTCCAGTTTTTTGAATATTAATGAAGGCGTAAATACTTCCTTTGACTGGATGAAGCGAAAGGAAAGGGATCTTTGCTACTCGTTGGGCCACATACTCTAAACGTGTTTGGAACACTTCAACGATTGGGTCTACAAATTCGTCAAAATGTTGTAACGCATAGATTCCTGCTTGCTGTGACAACGTAGGCGCAGAATACGTAACGCCTTCATTAATTAATTTGGCTACTTCGTTAATATAGTCTGGGGCAATCATATAACCAATACGCCAACCAGTCATTGCAAAGGCCTTTGAAAAGCTACCAAAAGTGATAGTATTTTCTGGAGCAAACGTAGCCATGGGAGTAAACGTTTCTTGGAAACAAAAGGCTTCATAAACTTCATCTGAAAGAATGTATAAGTTGTGTTCAATCGCTACCTGTGCAATTTCTCTGAAAGTTTCTTCAGAGAAAACAGCGCCTGTCGGGTTATTCGGTGAATTAAGAATAATCGCTTTGGTTTTAGGCGTGATTTTTTCTTTCAAAAGAGCTACATCAATTTGGAAACCATCTTCTTCATAGGTTGGCAAAAAGACCGGAACGCCATCTGCTAAAAGAACTTGGTCTTTATAAGGAGAGAAATAAGGTTCATGAATAATCACTTCATCTCCAGGATTTAGAATCACTTGTAAGGCAAGGTACATTCCGTGCAGAGCGCCAACTGTGGCCCGGACTTGATTCGGTTGAAAAGATAATTGATAATGTGACTGATAAAACTGAATGACCGCCTCAATGAATGCCTCGCTACCATCAGAAGCGGTATATTTTGTATGCCCATTTTTGGCATCGTTAGCTGCTTGTTCGATAATCCGCTCATCGGTAATTAAGTCAGGGTCACCAATCGATAAATCGATTAAATTTGGGGTCTTTTTCGCTAATGTTGCAATATCCATGAGTAAATTTTCAGTAGGTTGTTGGTAACGTGTTGCGATATTCTTGCGATCCATACCAGGTGCTCCTTTTTATAAAACTTTTCTTAGAAAATCTTGTGTTCTTGGGTTTTGTGGCGCATCAAAAATTTCTTCAGGTGTGCCTTCTTCTTGAATAATTCCTGCATCCATAAAAATGACACGGTCCGCGACTTCTTTTGCGAAACCCATTTCGTGGGTAACCACTACCATTGTCATCCCTTCAATAGCTAAATTTTTCATAACGGATAGCACTTCGCCCACCATTTCAGGGTCTAAGGCAGAAGTTGGTTCATCGAACAGCATCACGTCAGGGCGCATGGCTAAAGCACGAGCAATCGCTACCCGTTGTTGTTGCCCACCAGAAAGTTGAGCGGGATAATTTTCTTTTTTATCTGATAAACCAACTTGTTCCAGTAAAGAAAGAGCATGTTCTGTGGCTTCGGCAGCAGCTTCTTTTTTTACTTTAACAGGACTAATCGTTAAGTTTTCCAAGACATTTTTATGCGGGAAAAGATTGAAATTTTGGAATACCATTCCCATTTTTTGACGAAGTTGATCAATGTTGGTATTTTTATCTAATAAATTTTTTCCTTCAAATTCAACGCTGCCACCAGTTGGTGTTTCTAATAAGTTCAGGCAACGTAAAAAAGTACTTTTACCACTACCAGAAGGGCCAATAATTACGACAACTTCACCAGCTTCAATTTCTAAGTCAATTCCTTTAAGTACTTCATTTTTTCCGAATGTTTTCTGTAAGTTTTTAATGTTAATCACTAGTACTCATTCTCCTTTCAGCAACACCTAATAGACGTGAGATAGTAAAGGTTAGGACGAAATAAATCAACGATACAATTAAGTAAGGTAAGAAGGGTTTAAAACTTGCTCCTTGAACGTTGCCAGCTTGGAAAATTAGTTCCGAAACACCAATGACTGAAACAACGGAAGATTCTTTAATTACTGTAACAAATTCATTGCCTAACGCTGGTAAAATATTTTTAATAGCTTGTGGGAAAATGATGTATCGCATTGCTTGGTTTTGATTCATTCCCAAAGAACGAGCAGCTTCCAATTGTCCTTTATTAACTGCCTGAATACCAGCACGAATAATTTCTGCTACATATGCACCACTGTTTAGAGAAAGGGCAATACAACCAGCTGCTACTTTTGATAAGTCTAAACCAAGAACGCCTGTCCCGAAATAGACAATAAAAATTTGAACAAGCAAAGGAGTGCCACGAACATATTCAATATAAGCAATGGCAATGCCACGTAAAATTTTGGAATTGGCTAACTTCATTAAGGCAAGTAATGCCCCTAAAATGGCACCAAACAAAACACCAATGAAAGCTAGGAAAATGGTATAGCCCGCACCGTTAAGGTAGAACTTTCCATACTTTTGTAAAAAGCTTTGATCTTTTTGGAACATTAATTGATTGGCTTCTTTTTTATAACCGTCCATTAATTTTTGATCATTAATTTGTTTAATAGAGGCATTTACTTTCTCCGTCAAAACGGGCGCATCTTTAGGAAAAGCAACGGCAGTATCTTTTGAGCCTTTTTCAAAGGTAACATCAGCAAAAGCTAAATCCTCATTTTGAGAAACATAGGCTTCGCCAACCGGTTCTTCCATAACGACTGCATCTAATTTATTATTTTTTAGATTCATAATTAAATCTGGAATTTTTTGAAGAGAAGTAGGGACAGCACCGGTTAATTCGGTTTTAATTAATTCTTCTTGTGTCGTTTGCTTTTGGGCACCTGCACGAACGCCTTCGAAATCTTTAGTGGAATGAAATTTATCTTTGTCTTCTTTCCGAACAATGACTCTTTGTTGAACGTTCATATATGGTTGAGAAAAAGCTACTTCTTTTAATCGTTCAGGCGTTGGCGACATGCCAGAGATGACCATGTCAATCTTGCCAGTTTTTAAGGCCCCTAACAGAGCATCAAAGCCTAGTTCTTCGATTTTTAATTTAACGCCTAAATCGTCGGCAATTTTTTGAGCAATAGAAATATCAAAACCGACAATTTTATCTTCACCATCTACTTTTGCATGAAATTCATAAGGGGCATAGTCTGCGGATAAGCCGACAACTAGTTCTCCTTTTTGGATGATTTTGTCATAGACTGGATCGTTTTCGGCTGCAAAAGTTTCTTTAATAGGTAATAATGAGAGCAACAAGAATAAAATTGGTAAAATCGTCTGTAGCCATTTTTTACATTTGGTCATTTGCGTAAACTCCTTTTTGTATTATTTTTATAAATATTCAAAAAAAGCGAATAAATGTATAAAAATTTATTGTGTTATGATGTGGTTTATCATATCATAGAATATGTAAAAGGAAAAGTAGTAGAGTTGAAAAAATACAACTTTTTCAAAAAAATTTTCAAAAGTCAAAAATGAAGGGGATTTTCAAGATGGAACAATCATTAATTGTGAGAGGGACACCACAAGAGTATCTTTGCGAAATTGGTTCGTGGGAATTATTAGAAGGACAACTATTATGCAGAAATATTCATCGTGTATTCATTTTACACGGGACTGAGTCATGGCAAGCGGCAAAACCGTATTTTCCGACGTTTCAAAAAGTAACAGCTGTTTTTGAAAACTATGGAGGTGTTTGTACAGATCAACGTGTGCAAGAGTTAGAAGCGCAAGTGCTGGACAATCATTTAGAGGCCATCGTCGCTGTTGGTGGAGGAAAAGTGGCCGACTTGGGCAAAGCCTTAGCACACAAAATGGCGTTACCGGTAATTATTTTGCCCACTTTAGCAGCTACTTGTGCGCCGTGCACGCCATTGAGTGTAATGTATCGAGAAGATGGAGCAATGGAACGGTATGACGTTTTTCCGCAAGCAAACGCTTTGGTGTTGGTAGAACCAAGAGTGTTATTGCATTCGCCTCGGTCCTTAATGGTGGCAGGTATTGGGGATACATTAGCTAAATGGTACGAAGCAGATGCGATTATTTCGCAGTTAGATGTCCAAGTGTTACCTATTCAAGTTTCTCATTTTGCCGCGGAAAAATGTCGCGATATTTTGTTAAATGAAAGTATCAATGCTTTAAAAGCGATGGAAGAGCAGCAATTAAATCAATCGTTTATTGATGTCATCGAAACGAATTTAATTATTGGTGGAATGGTGGGTGGCTTTGGCGATGATTATGGTCGGACAGCGGGTGCCCATTCCATTCATGATGCACTAACTTTGCTGCCAGCTAGCCATCAACAATTGCATGGAAACAAAGTGGCGTATGGTGTGTTTGTTCAATTAGCCATTGAAGAGAAATGGCAAGAAATCGATGAATTAATTCCTTTCTATCACCAACTAGGTTTGCCTATTTCTTTAAAAGAAATGGAGATGGACTTAACTGAAGCCGAGTATCAAGAAGTAGCAGAACGTGCTTGTATAGAAGGCGAAACGATTCATTATATGAAACAAAAAATTACCCCTGAAATTGTGAAAACAGCGATGCAAGATTTAGAAAAATATACAGCGACAAAATAAGTGCCAAACAGCAACTAGCTCATTTGAATTATTTGAACTAGTTGATGTTTTTTAAGGATCCTTTTTTGAAAAAAGAAACCTTGAGAAATCCTTGCAAATTCAATAAAAAAAAAGTATGATGATGGGAGGACAAATTATAGTAGAAAGTAGGGAAATGAATGACGGAACCAGCCATTCGTTATCGTTTAATCAAAAAAGATAAACACACAGGTGCGCGTTTAGGTGAATTAATTACTCCTCACGGCACATTTCCAACACCAATGTTTATGCCGGTAGGTACACTTGCGACAGTTAAAACAATGTCACCAGAAGAATTAAAAGAAATGGGTGCCGGTGTTATTTTAAGTAATACTTACCATTTATGGTTACGCCCAGGTGAAGATTTAGTCGAAGAAGCAGGCGGTTTACACAAATTTATGAACTGGGATCAACCTATTTTAACTGATTCAGGTGGCTTCCAAGTCTTCTCATTAAGTGATATGCGGAAAATCGAAGAAGAAGGTGTGCATTTTAGAAATCATTTAAATGGTTCAAAAATGTTCCTTTCTCCAGAAAAAGCGATCAATATTCAAAATAAATTAGGATCAGATATTATGATGAGCTTTGATGAATGTCCACCATTTGATGAAAGCTATGAGTATGTCAAACGTTCGATTGAACGGACTTCTCGTTGGGCTGAGCGTGGCTTAAAAGCCCATGCGAATCCTGATAGACAGGGATTATTCGGTATTGTTCAAGGTGCGGGATTTGAAGATTTACGTCGTCAAAGTGCTAAAGATTTAGTGAGTATGGATTTTCCTGGCTATTCGATTGGTGGCTTATCTGTTGGTGAGTCTAAGGAAGAAATGAACCGAGTCTTAGACTTTACGACACCGTTAATTCCTGAAAATAAACCACGTTACTTAATGGGTGTGGGTGCCCCTGATTCATTAATTGATGGAGTGATTCGTGGGATTGACATGTTTGATTGTGTGCTACCAACACGTATTGCGCGCAATGGTACTTGTATGACTTCACAAGGTCGCTTGGTTGTTAAAAATGCCCAATATGCAAGAGATTTTCGTCCGCTTGATGAAAAATGTGATTGTTATGTTTGTCGTAATTATACGCGGGCCTATATTCGTCATTTGATTAAATGTGATGAAACATTCGGAATCCGTTTAACATCGTATCATAATTTATACTTCTTGTTAGACTTAATGAAAAATGTCCGTCAAGCAATTATGGACGACAATTTATTAGAATTCCGACAAGCGTTTTTTGAAGAATATGGCTTTAATAAAGCGAATGCAAAAAGTTTCTAAAAATTAGAGGAAAAAACTAGTTCTTCAAGCATTTTTTTGATACAGTTAGTAGTGTGAATAATGCAGAGTGAGGTGAAACAAATGGGTGGCGGATTTACAATGATTTTTACATTAGTCCTTTTAGGAGGAATGATGTTTTTCATGACACGTTCTCAAAAGAAACAACAACAAGAACGTCAAAAACAACTAAACGCAATGAAAACTGGCGATAGTGTTGTCACAATTGGTGGTTTACATGGTGTTTTAAGTGAAATCAACGAAAAAACAGTTTTAATCGATTGCGAAGGTATTGTCTTAGAATTTGACCGTGCAGCAATTCGAACTGTAACACCTGGAACTGCTGTTACAAATGATTCAGCAGTAACTAGTGTACCAGTCACAGAAGTTGAAGAGACAGTCACAGAAGAAGTAACTGAAGTTCCTGAAACATCAGATCCTTCAAAAGAAAAGAAAGACTAAACGGTTCAACTAATTCATTTAATGGTTAGAGAGAGCGGAACAGGCTTTTCAAAGGCGAAACTGTGACCAGTAGTCACACGAGAAAGCCAATAAGAAGAGATAATTCCTATTCCGCTCGTGTCGTTTATCTTAAAATGTAGGACTAGGAAGGTAGGTCATTTGGACTTACGTCCTAAGTCCTTTTTAACTATTAAGTTTACAAAAAAGGTTCCTTTTTATAGTGTTGGAAGATAGTTAAAAAGTGAGCAATCTTTCGCTTGGTTGGAAGGAGAAGAGCCCATGACAAAGGAAAAATTAAGTTGGTTACAACAAAAAATGCTCAATAAAAGTATTAAAAAGAAGTGCCAAAATTTTCGTGAACTAGGTTATTCTTCCATCAACGAAGAAGATTTATTGACTTATTTACTCACCTATCGTTGGAAAAAACAAACCCATTTATCTGTCAAAGACTGTCGTAAAGACATTCAGAAGGTTAAGCCAAATGAATTTTTTGACTATCAACAATTATTGGCACAGACATCAAAAAATCCTTTAAGGGACTGGCATGATATTGAAGACTTATTCTAGAAAAAAGAATAGGTCTTTTTTTTTGAGATAAAAAAAATTATAAATAGTTGTGAAAAATATCACAAAAACTATTTACAAGATTCGTTTTATGTTGTATGATGTGAATGTGAAATAGTTAACAAAGTTTTTTTAAAATGAAACTCTTAGGAGGATGAACATGGTTAAAACAGTAAAAAAAGAAAAGACAGAAACGGTTGATGTTTCATCAATGATTGATGAATTAGCAACAAAAGCGAATGTCGCTTTAAAAGCAATGGAAGATTTTACACAAGAACAAGTAGATCACATTGTCCATCAAATGGCGATGGCGGCGTTAGACCAACATATGCCTTTAGCAAAAATGGCTGTCGAAGAAACTGGCCGTGGAATCTATGAAGATAAAGCAATCAAAAATATGTATGCATCTGAATACATTTGGAATAATATTAAACATGATAAAACAGTGGGTGTAATTAACAAAGACGAACAAACCGGTTTAATGGAAATTGCTGAGCCAGTTGGCGTGGTATGTGGGGTCACACCAACAACAAACCCAACGTCAACAACTATTTTTAAATCACTAATTGCCTTAAAAACAAGAAATCCAATTGTTTTTGCTTTCCATCCTAGCGCACAAAAATGTTCGGCAGAAGCGGCACGTATTGTACGGGATGCGGCGATTGCAGCAGGTGCACCAGAAAATTGTATTCAATGGATTGAACAACCATCGATTGATGCAACATCTGCTTTGATGAATCATCCAGGGATTGCCATTGTTTTAGCAACTGGTGGCGCAGGCATGGTAAAATCTGCGTACTCAACAGGTAAACCAGCACTAGGCGTTGGTCCTGGGAACGTACCAGCTTATATTGAAAAAACGGCTAAAGTAAAACGTGCGGTTAATGATTTAATTGTTTCAAAATCATTTGATAATGGAATGATTTGTGCTTCTGAGCAAGCGGTCATTGTGGATAAAGAAATTTATGCTTCTGTCAAAGCTGAGTTTGAAGCACACAATGTTTACTTCGTGAAACCGAATGAATTACAAAAACTAGAAGATGCAGTGATGAATGAAGGTAAATACGCAGTAAATCCAGCGATTGTCGGTAACTCTGCAGAAAAAATTGCTGAATTAGCAGGAATTAGCGTACCAAAAGGCACAAAAATTTTAGTCGCTGAATTAGAAGGTGCAGGTCCAGAATATCCATTATCAAGAGAAAAATTATCGCCAGTTTTAGCAATGATGAAATCAAACAATGCAGAGCATGCATTTGAACTATGTGAAGCGATGTTAAACTTAGGTGGTTTAGGACATACAGCAGTAATTCATACAGAAGATGAAGAGTTACAAGTTGCTTTTGGTTTACGTATGAAAGCTTGTCGTATTTTAGTGAATACTCCATCAGCAGAAGGCGGTATCGGTAACATTTATAACGAAATGATTCCATCCTTAACACTTGGTTGTGGTTCATACGGGAAAAACTCTGTTTCTAAAAACGTATCAGCCATTAACTTAATTAATATTAAAACGGTAGCGAAACGGAGAAATAATATGCAATGGTTTAAATTACCTCCAAAAATTTTCTTTGAAAAAAATTCTTTACAATATCTACAAAAAATGGAAAATGTTGAACGTGTCATGTTAGTTTGTGACCCAGGTATGGTTCAATTTGGCTATGCAGATATCGTACGTAAAGAGCTACAAAAACGTAAAAATGATGTGAAAATCGAAGTATTTTCTGATGTTGAACCAAACCCATCAACAAATACTGTTTATGCAGGTACCAAAATGATGGTTGATTTCCAACCAGATACAGTGATTGCCTTGGGTGGCGGTTCTGCAATGGATGCGGCGAAAGGCATGTGGATGTTCTATGAACACCCAGATACAGAGTTCTTTGGTGCAAAACAAAAATTCTTAGATATCCGCAAACGGACATATAAAATTGCCAAACCAGAAAAAACACAATTTGTTTGTATCCCAACTACTTCAGGAACTGGTTCAGAAGTTACACCATTTGCCGTTATTACTGATAGTGAAACACACGTGAAATATCCGTTAGCAGACTATGCGTTAACACCAGATGTAGCGATTGTTGATCCACAGTTCGTAATGTCTGTGCCAGCTTCAGTCACTGCAGATACAGGTATGGATGTTTTAACACATGCTATTGAATCTTATGTTTCCGTGATGGCTTCAGATTACACACGTGGTTTAAGTTTACAAGCAATCAAGTTAGTTTTCGATCATTTAGAAAATTCAGTGAAACGTCCAGATATGGAATCTCGCGAAAAAATGCATAATGCATCAACCATGGCAGGGATGGCATTTGCCAATGCATTCTTAGGTATTTGTCACTCTATTGCTCATAAAATTGGTGGGGAATATGGCATTCCACATGGTCGTACAAATGCGATTTTATTACCACATATTATTCGTTACAATGCGAAAGATCCATCAAAACACGCAATGTTCCCTAAATATGATTACTTCCGCGCCGATACTGATTATGCAGACATTGCAAAATTCTTAGGCTTAAAAGGAAATACTACCGCAGAATTAGTAGAAGCTTTAGCAACAGCAGTAGCAGACCTAGGTAAATCAGTCGGAATTGACATGAACTTGAAAGCCCAAGGTGTCTCACAAGAAACATTAGACACCACGGTTGATCGTATGGCAGAACTTGCATATGAAGACCAATGTACAACTGCAAATCCGAAAGAACCATTAATTAGTGAACTAAAACAAATTATCTTAGATGCTTATGTAGGATAAAAGTATTTAGGAAAAGACCTGGCAAAAACGCCAGGTCTTTTATAATTATAATTTTAAATTATTTTTATTATAAAAAAATGATTTAAAAAATTATAAATATTTCTTCATATTTATTTAGAAACTTGAATTTTCAGTATCTTTGATGAATTATAATTTATATGTGTTTTTTTGTAGGTGTTAATATTATATAGTAAGGTTACTTTCGATAGTTCGTTATTTTTATAAAATATTTATTAATTTTTTTTTGAAAACCCTTTTAATTTATTTTTGATTATAGTATAATTAATTTATTCTTAATTAAGGGGTGTTTTTATGAGGAAAATTATTCTTTTAGGTTTGTTGGTTGTTGTATCAGTCTTTGGACGTGGGTATGCTTATGCTAACGGGAATGAGGACAGTGAGGCAATAGCTGGTGGTGGAATGGATGCAACTTTTGTTGGAGAACCTGATGAATACAAAACTAAATTTAGAGCTGCTGCAGGGGGCGGAGATTTTTCTTGTGGAGTAAATGGCTTTAAAGTATGGGCTAGTTACTCTCACGGAAGATTAACTCACAGTGCTACAGCAAAGAATGGTTGGGGAGGCTCTGTCCGAGACAAACAAAGAGCTGGGAGACGAGCTTATGCTACTTGTAATGCAACGTTAAGAGGAAATACAGGTTGGTGGAATATTTATTAAATAATAAGCTTGGAATATAAATTAGTTCTTATATTCCAAGCTATTTTTTATAATAAGAAAATAATTATTGATTAGGGAAGAAAAGAGATGCTAAAAAAGTTAATTTTTTTATTGAGTAGTGTGATATTCACATTATCAATGTTTACTTTATTTATTGTTTTAGAAAATAATCTTTTAGAAAATCTGTTATATGATGACGTAAAGGAACTCCATATAACTTATGATAAAGATAAAGATACCGATAAGTTAGCCGAAGAATTACAAAAAGTTTCTTTAGAAACAAAAAGTACAGTGGCTCAATATAACTTTACTGAGATAAATAAACTAATGATTATTTCGGCAAATCCACAGAAACAATTAAAGTTAGAATCTGGGGGATATCCTACAAATAATTCGACTAAGTTTGCTTCAAATAGGAGCGGGAAAAACAATATAGGAAGGTTGAAAATTCCTAATAATCTTATGGAAGTTAATTTATTTTCATTTTTCCAATTGAAAAATGTAGGCATGGGTAGCGTTTTTTATGTTAAAGGGGATTTAAAGAAATTCATTGAGGTATTCAAAAATTATGGACATGTTACAGTGCAAGAATCAATAAAAGCTTCAATATTAAATGCTGACGATATCCAATTAACTATTCTACTTTATTTAGTGCTTTTCTTTAGTATAAGCCTTGTTATGTTAGTATTTACCCAAAAAAAAGTGGTTGCTATAAAAAAAATGTTGGGGTATCCTTTGAAAAGTATGCTAATTGCTTCGTTTAGGAATTTTTTACCGGTTCTATCTGGTTTTTTGTTAGCAAGCACATTTTGTATCATTCGTTTTTGGACCGTAGATAGAACACTAATAGTAAAAACAATTCTATATACTACTAGTGCTGTTTTGCTGTTAAGTTTGGTTTATTTATTGTTAATGGGAATTTTGATACAAAATATTAACATTATAAATATAATAAAAGGTTTTTTTAGAGGAAGAGTAGCATTAGCTGTTTTAGCAGTTTTGTTAGTTCTTTCTTTAACACTGTTTTTTAAACAATCTATGGTTACACAAAATAATTTTCAAAAATTAGTTAAGTTAAATTTACAAGAAGAAAATTGGCTACAGACAAAAAAGTTATATACCTTGAGAATTACGAATCAATTAAACGATAAAGTCCGTATAATTGTGTAAAAGTAAAAAGGCCATATAACAGTCCTTTTACGGTACAATGTTTTTAACGACAAAAACATACCCAGGAGGACTTTTACATGACCCAAGTACATTTTACACTGAAAAGCGAAGAGATTCAAAGCATTATTGAATATTCTGTAAAGGATGACGTTTCTAAAAATATTTTAACAACGGTATTTAATCAACTAATGGAAAATCAACGAACAGAATATATTCAAGCAAAAGAATATGAACGAACAGAAAACCGACAAAGTCAACGAAATGGCTATTATGAGCGCAGCTTTACGACACGTGTAGGCACGCTAGAATTAAAAGTACCCAGAACACGTGATGGCCATTTTTCACCCACAGTGTTTGAACGTTATCAACGAAACGAAAAAGCCCTCATGGCTTCAATGTTGGAAATGTATGTATCAGGCGTTTCAACTCGTAAAGTATCAAAAATTGTGGAAGAACTTTGTGGTAAATCCGTCTCTAAGTCCTTCGTTTCTAGCTTAACAGAACAGCTAGAACCTATGGTTAACGAGTGGCAGAATCGTTTATTATCAGAAAAAAATTATCCTTACTTAATGACCGATGTACTCTATATAAAAGTACGAGAAGAAAATCGAGTACTCTCAAAAAGCTGTCATATAGCGATTGGAATAACCAAAGATGGCGACCGTGAAATTATCGGCTTCATGATTCAAAGTGGCGAAAGCGAAGAGACCTGGACAACATTTTTTGAATACCTAAAAGAACGCGGTTTACAAGGTACGGAACTCGTTATTTCTGATGCGCACAAAGGATTAGTCTCTGCCATTAGAAAATCCTTCACCAACGTAAGTTGGCAAAGATGCCAAGTTCACTTCCTAAGAAATATCTTTACCACCATTCCTAAAAAAAATTCAAAATCTTTCAGAGAAGCTGTTAAAGGAATTTTTAAGTTCACAGATATTAACTTAGCGCGTGAGGCTAAAAATCGATTGATTCATGATTATATCGATCAACCAAAATATTCAAAAGCTTGCGCATCATTGGATGATGGATTCGAAGACGCCTTTCAATATACCGTACAAGGAAATTCCCACAATCGACTAAAGAGTACCAATCTAATTGAACGACTGAATCAAGAAGTACGCAGAAGAGAAAAGATTATTCGCATCTTCCCCAATCAAACATCAGCCAATCGCTTAATTGGAGCCGTTCTTATGGACCTACATGATGAATGGATTTATTCTTCAAGAAAATACATCAATTTTGATAAGTAGAAATGGTAAAAACATTGTATAGCATTTTACACAGGAGTCTGGACTTGACTAATTAAACAGAAATAATCAACAGGAGGAAAAGGCTTATCTTGAGAAGGCTCAAAAATTTTATCATAATATTTCCAAAAAATATCCTACATTTATTGTAGCACCTTACAACTACGTAGAACTCCAAAAAAACAAAGCAAACAAGCCTATTTATGTAGGTGAGATGCGGGGGTTAACTGCTGAAGAATTTTTAACAGAACCAGGTGGAATTGATATTATTATCGATAAAAATTATTTAGAAAGAAATCCAATTGCTTTTGTCAATAATAATGAGGTAGATAGGATAAACACGCATTCAAATGAATTGTACGTGTTAATTCCAGAAAAGTACAAACATTTAATAAGTAAAATTAAAGAAAATTATGAAGAAGCAACACGTTTTTATTTACAAGAAGAACCACCGAATCAAGAGATTATATTGAAAGAAATAAAAGTAACACCTATTTTAGTAAAAAATAATCAGAGATATTTTACTTATAGTACGTATTATGGAACAGAAGAAAATCAAAATATGATTGTAGACCCGATTGCAATAATTATGAACCCTCATCTTATGAGTGGTTTATTCTGGGGGAATATTTTAACTGAAAATGGTGGTTTGGTTATTGATTTTGAACATATAGGAGTAGATGAACCGTTTAATTTGTTGCAAACAGATATTAGAAGAGAAAATTTACAAAATGTAATCATTTCAACAGAATCTGTTTACAGAAATGTTGGCGATGCTATTTTTCGAAATAAGAAACGTTTTATTGAAAATAGTGTTCAGTTAGCTCTTTTGATTGTCTTACTTACAGCATTAAATAGTTTGTTTGTATCAGGAATCTATACTTTATATCTAAAAAAAGTGTTTGTAAAAAAAATGTTAGGCTATTCAATCGTAGAGCAAGCAATGGATGTTATTTTTTTTCCGATAGGGTTAGAATTACTTACGTTAATCGTCACTCAATATTGGCTAGGCATAAATCAATTAAATGTAGTATTTATTTTATATTTAATTTTATTAAATATTATTTGTTTTACTGTTTTTTCAAAAAGAAAGACAAAGGAATTTTTTAAGGAGAGTATTTATGATTATTGAAGCTGAGAATTTATCGATTAAGAGAGGGAATAAACAAATCGTTTCCAATTTTTCTTTTACAGCAGATTTTGGAGAATTCATTATTATAACTGGAAAAAGTGGTTCTGGAAAGACCACATTAATCAATGAATTGAGTTTGTTAGAAAATCAGCATTCTGGCATATTGAATTACTATAATAAAAGTGAATTAACAAATAAAAGAATTCAATTGTTGAGAAGAAACTGTATTAGTTATATGTTTCAAAATTATGGGTTAATCGAGTCAATGAGTGTACTTGACAATCTTAAATTAGCATTGAAATTTAATAAAGAAACAGATGAATCAGCTGTCGATGCGTATTTAGAAAAATTTGAATTGTCTAACTTAAAAAAGAAAAAAGTTTCTTTTTTAAGTGGAGGTGAACAACAAAGAGTGGCTTTAATTAGAAGTTTGTTGAAACCCTTTGATATTCTTTTCGCAGATGAACCTACAGGAAATTTAGATCAAGAAAATGGAATGATTTTAGTAAACTATTTACAAAATTTAGTTACACAAAGTAATAAGTCAGTAGTTATGGTAACCCATGATGAAAATCTGTTTCAATATGCAAATCAAATTATACATTTGACAGAAAATAAGTAAATTTTTGGTAAATAAAAAATAAGCAAGATTTAAGTATTCTTACTTAGACCTTACTTATTTTTTTATTTAATTCCTCGTTGTTGGCACCAATTGACTAAGATTGGATCGAGCACCAATTCAGCTGTTCTTATCTCAGCTGTGGTTCTTTTACCTAAAAGAGTATAAAGCATTTTCACTTCTTCTTGCCATTGCTGTACAAGGGCTAGGGTATTTTCTAAACCATTTTTACTCATAAGGGAAGCTAAGATAGTCCCAGCAACTCCCATGCTTTTGGCACCTAAAGCGAGTCCTTTGACAATATCAAGAGAGTTACGCACACCGCCAGAACCGAGAATAGTTAGTTTCTTTTGCCAATTTTGTGATTCCAGAAGAGAGATGACCGTTGATTGCCCCCAATCATCTAAGAAAGAAAGTTCTCGTTTTTTCCGCCGGGCATTTTCAATTTGTGTAAAACTCGTTCCGCCTTGGCCGCTCACATCCGCTGCTTGAACGCCGATAGAGGTAAGTTTTTCTAAGGTTTCTTGGCTCATGCCAAAGCCAACCTCTTTGACAATGACAGGCACTTCTACGGCCTGTACGATAGCTTCAATTTTGGTTAGCCAATTAGTGAAATCACGATCTCCTTCAGGCATGACCAATTCTTGGGGCACATTTACATGGATTTGTAAGGCATTCGCTTGAAATAAATCAAGCGCTCGCTTTGCTTCTTCCACACCCAAGCCTGCACCAATATTGGCAAAAATGAGTCCATCTGGGTTTTCTTTTCGCATAATTTGATACGTATCCGCTAAACTAGCATCTTTTAACGCTGCCGAGACAGATCCTGTCGCAACTAAAAGGCCAGTTTCTTTGGCAATAATGCCTAATTGCTGATTAATTTCTTTTGCACGCTGACTACCACCTGTCATTGCATTGACATAAAAAGGTTGGGGAAGCTGAAAAGAAAGAAACGAAGTGGAAATATCCACTTCGTTAACAGCGGATTCAGCAAACGATTGGTGAACAAAACGCACACGATCAAAGTCATTACTTTTTTCTTTGTGGAACGCTTTAGCTAATGATAGATGTTCATCTTTTCGATTCATGCTTCTCCTTACACTCCTTTTGACCATAGGTATAGACGTGAAGTGGCAGTGGGGTAATTCCGTCTTTTTCCCAAGCAGTCATTAATGGTAAAATCCCAGATTTTTGGCGGAAAATTACAATCCCACAATCGCCCCCGCCAGCGCCAGAAGATTTCGCAGCTCCTGTATAAGATTCAGCCAAATCACAAAGATTTTTCAAGGCTTCTGTTTCGATTACCACACCAGTCAGTGAAGATAATTCGGCGAGCAATTGGCGATTTTTAGTAATTTGTTTTTGAATAACAGAAATTTTTCCTGTGTTAAAGCCATTAATCATTGTTTCGACACAAAGCCGACTTTTCATTAAGAACTGCTCATAAGCCGCTTGTTTTTCTTCTTTTGATTGATGGACTCGATCAACTAAGTCTGAAGTGGACGCAGGACTACCTGTCCAACCAATTAGTAAACGTAGTTGTTTCGGTACTTTTAACGGAAAAATCATTAATTCAGGCCAGTCCATTGCTAACAAATCAGTTAATGTTTCAGTGGCTACTTTTTGATTGACCCAATCATGATCGAAGGTTGAAAAGGCAATCCAGCCCCCGTAACAGCTGGCGGCGATATCTCCGCAAGAACCATTTCCTTGAACGGCTAAGTGAGCTAATGCTGATAATTTGAAAATTTCCTCATTTTCCAAACCTAAATCATAAAAAATATTCAAGGCTTTGACAGTTCCAACGGTTACCGCACCGCTTGAACCAAGACCATATTTTCTTCCATTTGAACTATCTAATTCACTCGTCACTTTTAAATGATAAAATGACAATTCTTTGTTTTGCTCTTGCGCATATTTTTCAGTTAGATGAATCGCCGCTAAAACATAATGAAAAGGATTTTCGCGAATATCTAATACAAGCTCACCATTTCGGCGTGTCCAACGAATAGGTAAAGAGCTGTATTGTGCAGATTGAATACTGCCTTCATCTGTTGTTTCTTCGACAGTTACAGTTACGAATTGATCCACAGCAACGATAATGGCAGGGTGACCAGGTTCAACAACGGCATATTCTCCTGCAATAAATAACTTTCCTGGCGTAGTAACTTCAATCATGCTTATTTATCCATTCCTTTCGTTTCAAACAATTCAATTCCGGGACCAGCAAAAGCTGGGACTAACTGCTCTTTTGAAAAATGTTCACTTAAAAATGTTTTTAATGCTTCTAAGTTTTTCTTTTCGACTAAGACCTTGACATTCGGACCTGCATCCATTGTAAAGTAGCAAGGAATTCCTTTGGCCCGTGCTTGGCGAACTAAAGCCATCGCTTGTAAGCTGCCTGGGGACCAGTAAGTAAATGGAGGGACAGCGCCTAAGGTGGTTCCATGCATCCTTAACCCATTGGCTTCAATGATTTCTCCTAAACGAGGGAAGTCTTTTGTTTTAATTGCTTCATGAACTAGGGATAAATCTTTTTCCACATTGTCCAACCAACCTTGATAAAAGCTAGAAGTTTCTACTGTTCGTTTCATTCCATCACGGCTGGAAACATCTTTTTCGCCATCGTTAATTAAGATAAAGAGCATGGCCAATTCGTTTTCCCAATTATTGGCTGGAATATTTTCAGCAAACGAAGTTTCATCAGAGTGGCCTTTGTTCCATTGAGCAAAACCACCAAAAATGCTGCGACAAGCAGAACCTGAACCACGTCGCGCTAAACGGGATAAGTCTTTTGCTGAAAGATTTAATCCTAAGGCTACGTTACAGGCCCCAGCTAAAGCAGCTAGACCACTCGCTGAAGAAGCCAAACCAGCTGCAGTAGGCACAAAATTTTGACTTTCCACTTTTGCAAACCAAGTACAATCGGCTTGTTGACGAACAAGGTTCAAAAATTCTTTGACTTTTTTTGTTTGTTTTTCGTTTTGCAAGGTACCATCTAAAATAAATACATCTTCTGAATAATGGGCATCAAATGTCACAGTTGTTTCTGTGTAAAAGGCATCTAATGTTAATGATAAACTACTATTCATTGGTAAAATGTATTCTTCATTGGCTTTTCCCCAATATTTAATCAGAGCAATATTTGTATGCGCTCGTGCTTTTCCTGAAAGCATTACTTTTTCACCTCTAATGATTGAATCCATGTAGCAACAGCTCCATTTTCTTCTAAAGTCTGTGCAATGGTTTGTGCGGTCTTTTTATTATCTGTTAAGGCAATCATACAGCCACCGCGACCGCCGCCGGTTAATTTTGCTCCTAGAGCGCCATGTTCTAGAGAGAGAGCCACTAGTCGATCCAGCATATCGTTGCTGACGGTTAATTGCTGGAGTTGCTCTTGCGCTAACGTCATTAGCTGACCTAATTTTTGTTTATCATCTTGTAAAATTGCCTGCTTCGCTTCTTTAGTAAAAGAACCTAATTGTTTCATTGTTTCAGCGATTGCTGTGGGATTATTTTGAGCTAGCTGCGCAATGTCTTTCACTGCTTCACGTGTTTGACCTTTAATTCCCGTATCAGCTACTACTAAGTAGGCATTAGATAAATTCATCGAGAAATGTGTGGGCGGAAATCCTCTAGTAAAAAATAAGGGATCAGCGCCGCTTGTTGCTGCGGCATCGATACCACTAGGATTGCCATGAGCAATTTTCTCACTTAAGGAAACAAGCTCAAACAATTCTTGATATGTATAAGCGTAATCAAAATAATCAAAAAGGCTTCGAACGATGGCCACAGCGGTTGCTGCGCTTGAGCCCATTCCTCGTTCAGCGGGAATCGTACTTGTTAAGGTCAAAGTGCCTTTAAACGTATCTTCCTTTAAAAAATGTAAGGTTTGCTGAACAACTTCCTTGATATTTGCTAGCTCTTGGGGCACGTCTTCAAGCAATCCTGTAAAATATGCACAATCTATCTGCATAGTTTTTGCCGGGGTAAAGACGGCTGTGATTTCTGTCGCTTGAAAAGGAAAGGCGATTGCTGGTTCGCCGTAAACAACGGCGTGTTCCCCCATTAAAATGATTTTTCCCGTCGCTTGACCGAGGCCTTGTTTTTTTATATTCATTCACTGACATTCCTTTTGAGTAGAATCGAGTATAGGACAAAAGACGTTCTTGGATTAGAAGAACGTTTGTCATAATCTCTTCATGATTTATAGGAAATGATTCCAAAAGTTTCTCTTGTTCCAAAAAAAGAGATTGCTTAACCTAAGATAGTTTACCTAAAAATAAGGCACAAGTAAAATGGTTCCGTTGGTTTTTCCAAAAAATTAATAACAATTTAATAAGAAAGAACCGACAGAACCAGTTATTCGGCTATTTTTTTAAAATTTTCTTAGGTAATCACCAAACCAAGGGCACTTGCCAAATAAATGGCTTGTTCAGGGGTGACTTTAAGACCTGATAAATAGTTTGGTGAGAAAGTCAAGCGTTCAAAGGTGTTTTGGGAAAAATCCAATCCTTTTAAAGAAGTATTTAGCCAATTACTTTCGGTTAAATCGCAAGCTTCTAGAAGGAGTTTCTTCCAGGTGACCTCGAAAAATTCACTTTCGACTAAACGAGTCTGATTAAAGTGAACAAGATTAAAATTTGCAAAACGAAAAGAAGCATAATCGGCTTTGCAATCCTCAAATAGACAATCTTTTAAATAGCTATCTGCAAAATTCGTTCCTGTCAAATTGCAACGAAGGAAAGTCACTCGATGAAAACTGCCAGACAGCCATTCGACGTTAGAAAAATCGCAAGCTTCAAAACGCACATTACTACAATCAAAAGAAGCAAACTGGCCATTTGCTAATGAAAGATGATCGAAAACAGCATCCCGAAAGACTAAGTTACGAACTTCTTGATTCGATAAATCAATCTGCTGATACAAATGATTTTCTAAGATTGCCTCATCTTCTAATTGACAGTTCGTTAATAGAGGAAGTTGTTCTGGCAGATTTGGTGGCAAGGGATAAGTTATTTTCATAAAACGCCTCTTTCTTCTTGTTGATTTTCAAAGGTTTCATCAATTGAGTAGGCCCGATTATAGAAACGTAGCGCAGTTGTGAAAACATAAGCGCCGGCAAAACCAAGTAAACTACCTAACACAATCCCGACTAATCGATAGTTTAAAAGATTACTAATGACTTGCTGTCGTGCAAGATTTGATAATAATAAGGACATCGGGGTAATAAAAAAGCTGGCAATCGCATAGTTTCTGTTAATGAATCCTTCAAAAGCTGCATATAGAATACTAATGATACCGATTGTTTGTAAAGGTGTAAAGGGAATCATTAATAAAATTGCAGAAAGCAACAAACCAAGACTCGTACCTAGAATCCGTTGCACATTTCGCTGCATCACAGAATGTAAATTTTCCCCTTGTAAAATGGCTGCGCAAGTAAACGTCATCCAATAGGCATTGACTAAATGAAGCGATTGACTTAAATAAGCCGCTAAAAATAAAATGGCCGCATAATGCAAAGCATCTAATAAAGAAGCGGGATCGATATAAAGTCGTTCTTGAAGAGACATCCGTTTTTGAAAAACGTAGGGGCGCTTGTCGATGAAATGAAGCACAATGCCCATGATAATGCCGGTCACTACTCCTAAAAGAACAAAACTGGCCATGATGGGAATCTTATGTAAAGGAAAATTGTTGCTTGTTCCCATTGCGGTTGACATGATAACTAACAAAGCACCAGGCTTCTCAATGCCATACAATCTAAAAAGTAAGCGTGCAAGAAAAGCGACGATGGCAATTGTAATGGGAATCAACCAAGGTACATGGTGACTTAGCATTCCTAAGCTGTTGCCCAGAACAATAAAAAAGCCAACAATATTCAGTCTGCGCAATAATTGAGGCAAAGGAAGCGGCTGATAATAAATAAACGTATAAATGCCCATCGAGCCAAAGGTCCCAATGAGTAAATTATTGGAAAAATAACCAATTAATAATGGAATTGCCATACAAATTGCGACACCAACTAACCGAAATAATTCGTCATTTGCTTTATCGATAGCAAACAAATCCTTTAAAAACGTAGAATTTTTCATATTTTGTCACTCCTTTACTTCCTAATTTACCATAATGTTTAGAAAACTGACAAAAGAATTGCAATAAAAGACAGGAAGAAAAAGAGTGGTTTCTGATAGGAAGAGAAGAAAAATTAAAAAAAGTTAACATTTTGACTTGCAATTTTAATATGAAAAATGTAAGATATATTCCATAGCAATAAATAATTATTAAATTCTGATTTTTCAGAAAATACAGATTGCATTATTTTAGGAGGCAACACTATGAAATTGAAAAAGTCATTAACATTCGGTGTGATTACATTATTTAGCGTAACAACTTTAGCGGCTTGTGGAGGCGGCGGAACGTCAGATAGCTCAAGCGCGTCTGGTGGCGGTAAGGCAAGTGGCGAACAAGTTTTACGTGTCACAGAACAACAAGAAATGCCAACAGCTGATTTATCACTAGCAACAGACAGAATTAGTTTTATTGCATTAAATAATGTATATGAAGGAATTTATCGTTTAGACAAAGATAACAAAGTCCAACCTGCAGGTGCAGCGGAAAAAGCAGAAGTTTCTGAAGATGGACTAACATACAAAATTAAATTAAATAAAGATGCAAAATGGTCAGACGGTAAACCAGTGACTGCTAATGACTATGTTTACGGATGGCAACGAACAGTTGATCCAGCGACAGCTTCTGAATATGCTTATCTGTATGCCTCTGTAAAAAATGGTGATGCCATTGCTAAAGGGGAAAAAGATAAATCAGAATTAGGAATTAAAGCAGTCAGTGATACAGAATTAGAAATCACTTTAGAAAAAGCAACACCATACTTTGATTACTTATTAGCTTTCCCATCGTTCTTCCCACAACGTCAAGATATTGTGGAAAAATATGGTAAAAATTATGCATCAAACAGCGAAAGTGCTGTCTACAATGGTCCATTCGTCTTAGACGGCTTTGATGGTCCTGGTACAGATACAAAATGGTCATTCAAGAAAAACGATCAATATTGGGATAAAGACACAGTGAAACTGGACTCAGTAGATGTGAATGTCGTGAAAGAATCACCAACCGCGTTGAACTTGTTCCAAGATGGACAAACAGACGATGTCGTTCTTTCTGGTGAATTAGCCCAACAAATGGCCAATGACCCAGCTTTTGTTAGTCAAAAAGAAGCATCAACACAATATATGGAACTAAATCAACGTGATGAAAAATCACCATTTAGAAATGCGAACTTACGTAAAGCCATTTCTTACTCAATCGACCGTAAAGCGTTAGTTGAATCAATCTTAGGGGATGGTTCTATCGAGCCAAACGGTTTAGTACCAGCAGATATGGCAAAAGACCCAAGTGGCGGCAAAGACTTTGCTAAAGAAGCAGGTAGTCAAATTGAATATGATACGAAAAAAGCTAAAGAATACTGGGAAAAAGCGAAAAAAGAATTGGGGATTTCAACCTTAACAATGGATATTCTTTCTTCAGATGCAGATTCTTCTAAGAAAACAGTTGAATTTGTTCAAGGGTCAATTCAAGATGCTTTAGATGGTGTGAAGGTAACGGTTAGTCCGGTTCCATTCTCTGTTCGTTTAGATCGTTCAAACAAAGGCGACTTTGATGCAGTAATCGGTGGTTGGAGTGCTGACTATGCTGATCCAAGTAGTTTCTTAGACTTATTTGCTTCAGATAACTCATATAACCGTGGACGTTATAACAATCCAGAGTTTGACAAGTTCGTGAAAGCTGCAAGTAGTGCAGATGCGACAGATCCTGAAAAACGTTGGGATGATATGTTAAATGCAGAGAAAACGATTATGGGAGACATGGGTGTGGTACCATTATTCCAAAAATCAGAAGCGCATTTACGTGCTGAAAAAGTCAAAGATGTCGCAGTTCATCCTGCTGGCGCAACGTATGACTACAAATGGGCATACATTTCAGAATAACCTGACAAAAGATCGATAGCAAACAAAAAAGGACCTTTGCCATGGAATAAAAGGCAACGGTCCTCTTGCTATCTTGTCTTAGACCAAGTAAAATAGTAGAAAGCCTAAAGACAGAATCAGTAAGATGCCCCCAGTTTTTAGCCAGAAAGAGCGATGTGCATCGCCAATGACTGAAAGCGGGATAAACTCTTTCGGTTCATTTTTCTTTTTAAAACGAAACGCGTTTTTCATTGAGCGCTGAAAGTTATCGAAAAAGCCAGAGGACATAATCCATAAAGCAATGCCGATAATTAAAAAGAAAAGCGAAACGATAAAGAAGGTATCTGATAATGAGGAGGTAGTGATAGGTTCTTTACTTATTAATAAGTAAAGAAAAATGCCGATACTGGAAATAACGGCTGTAATAATTGGCCATTTAAAAGTTTTCATGTGTTCACCCTATCTATTATTGTGGTCTATCTAGTCATTACTTTAACGAAAATAACTGAGGAAGTCAAAAAAATCTCGGAGGTGTCATTATTGAATAGTTTTGGAAAATATTTTCTTAAACGGATCTTTTTCATGATTATCACTTTGTGGTTAATCGCAACGATTACGTTTTTCTTAATGCAATTATTACCAGGTACGCCTTATACCAACCAAGAAAAACTTAGTCCAGAAACAATCGCTATGTTGAATAAACAATCTGGCTTAGATAAACCAGTGATTGTTCAATACGGAATTTACTTAAAGAACCTGGTAACAGGAGACTTTGGTATTTCATTCCAATTTAAAAACCAACCTGTTGCTAAGTTATTAGCTGGTCGAATTGGGCCATCCCTTCAACTGGGAGGACAAGCGATTATCTTTGGTACGTTAGTCGGTATTTTATTGGGGATTATCGCAGCGATGCGTCAAAATACTTGGGTAGATACGTTGGCAACATTGTTAGCCATTTTAGGTCGTTCTATTCCAAACTTTGTTTTCGCGGTATTATTACAATACATTTTTGCAATGAAATTAAGAATCTTACCAATTGCTATGTGGAATGGTTTTGCTTACACAATCTTGCCAACTATTGCCTTGGCAATGAGTCCCATGGCCGATTCGGCTAGGTTTATTCGAACCGAGATGGTAGAGGTCTTGCATAGTGATTATGTCGAATTAGCCAAAGCAAAAGGCTTGAGTCGCTGGCAAGTTGCATTCCGCCACGGGTTAAGAAACAGTTTAATTCCATTGATTACCTTATTAGGACCTTTAGCCGTTGGTTTAATGACAGGTTCTTTAGTAGTAGAAAATATTTTTGCCATCCCTGGAATTGGGGAACAGTTTGTAAAATCAATTATGACAAACGACTATCCAACAATTATGGCAGTAACTATTTTGTATTCAACAATGTTAGTTGTTGTAATTCTGATTGTTGACTTACTTTATGGTTTAATTGATCCAAGAATTCGCGTATCAGGAGGTGCAAAAGGCTAATGGAAACAGTCAATAAAAATAATCTACCACAAGCGATTAAAGATATTCCGGCAGATGAGTTTCAGCCTCTAAACACTTCAACTCTAAAAGAAAGAGAGCGTATTGCCACACCGTCTTTAAGTTTCTTACAAGACTCATGGCGTCGTTTGAAAAAGAATAAAGCTGCAGTTATCTCAATGAGTTTCTTAGCAGTTATTATCTTTATCTCTATTATTACCATTTGGGTTTCACCACATAACCCAACGAAACAAAATGTTTCTTACATTAACTTACCACCACGAATTCCTGGCTTGGAAAGCGTGAATGGTTTAAATGGTAAAACAACAGTTGCTGGTCAATTAGTTGATAAATATGCACAAGCAAACGTTCCAGATAACGTAAACTTTTATCTAGGAACAGATGGTTTAGGTCGTGATGTCCTAAGTCGTTTATTTATGGGAACACGTATTTCCTTATTAATTGCGTTTATCGCGGCGATTCTAGATATTACGATTGGGGTAACGTATGGACTGATTTCCGGGTTAGTCGGCGGTCGTGTCGATACAGTAATGCAACGTATTTTAGAAGTTCTTTCTGGTATTCCTAACTTAGTTGTTATGATCTTGATGCTAACAGTCTTTGATCCAGGGATTGTTTCGATTGTTTTAGCCATGGTTATTACAAACTGGATATCAATGGCCAGGATTGTGCGAGCCCAGACCATGAAACTAAAAGACCAAGAGTTTGTCATGGCAGCAGAAACATTGGGCGAATCTCGTTGGAAAATTGCTATTAAACATATTTTACCGAATATCTCAAGTGTCATTATTGTCCAAATGATGTTCAGTATCCCATCGGCAATTTTCTTTGAAGCGTTCCTAAGTTTTATTGGGTTAGGCTTACGTCCACCAACCGCATCTTTAGGAACCTTGTTAAACGAAGGATACAAAACTTTCCGTTTCCTTCCATATTTAATGTGGATTCCAGCGGCAACACTTTCAGTTATCATGATTTGTTTCAACTTGTTAGCTGATGGTTTACGTGATGCATTTGATCCTAAGATGAAAGAGTAAGAGTGGTGAATGACTATGGAAAAAGTATTAGAAGTTAAAGACTTAAGAATCTCCTTTGATACATTTGCAGGTAAAGTCAACGCCATTCGTGGTGTGAGTTTTGATCTTTATAAAGGTGAAACGTTAGCCATCGTAGGTGAATCAGGGAGTGGTAAATCTGTTACAACCCGCAGTATTATGCGTTTGTTGAGCAGTAATGCCAATATTGATAACGGGGAAATTTTGTTTAAAGGACAAGATATTGTTCATAAAACAGAAAAACAAATGCAAGCCATTCGTGGTAAAGAAATCGCAATGATTTTCCAAGATCCGATGACTTCATTAGACCCAACGATGCCAATTGGCAAACAAGTGGCGGAATCATTAATCAAACATAATAAAGTCTCAAAAAAAGAAGGCTTAGCGCAAGCATTAGAATTACTAAAATTAGTCGGCATTCCTAATGCTGAAAAACGTTTGAAAAACTATCCACACCAATTTTCTGGTGGGCAACGTCAACGGATTGTCATTGCAATTGCTTTAATTTGTTATCCCGAAGTTCTAATTGCAGATGAACCAACTACAGCGTTGGATGTAACCATCCAAGCACAAATTTTAGAGTTATTAAAAGATTTACAAGAAAAAATTAGCACTTCGATTATTTTCATTACCCATGATTTAGGGGTAGTAGCGAACGTGGCTGACCGTGTCGCTGTCATGTACGGTGGACGTCTGGTTGAAGTGGGAACAGCAGAAGAAATTTTCTATAATCCACAACATCCATATACTTGGGGACTTTTAGGGTCAATGCCAACGATGGAAGGAACAGAAGACAAACTTTATGCGATTCCAGGTTCACCTCCAGATTTATTAGATCCACCAACTGGAGATGCCTTCTATCCACGGAATGAGTTTGCTTTAAAAATTGATACAGAAAAAGAACCACCTTATTTTGAAGTATCACCGACACACAAAGCAGCAACGTGGTTATTAGCACCACAAGCACCAAAAGTTACGCCTCCAGCAGAGATTGTTCGTCGTTGGGCAATTTATGCAGAGCGTCAAAAAAATCCAGGAGGTAGTAATTAATGGCAGAAGAGAAAAAAGTCCTATTAGAAGTCACTGGTTTGAAACAGTATTTCAATGTTGGTCGTAAAGACGAAGTAAAAGCCATTGATGACATTAGTTTTCATATTTATGAAGGCGAAACCTTTGGATTAGTTGGCGAATCAGGAAGTGGAAAATCAACAACTGGTCGCAGTGTCATTCGTTTATATGATCCAACTGCTGGTGAAATTCTTTTCGATGGAAAAGACATTAGCAAAATTAAATCAAAAGCGGACATGCAAGCATTCCGCCGCGATGTTCAAATGATCTTCCAAGATCCATATGCTTCATTGAATCCAAGAATGAAAGTCAATGATATTATTGCTGAAGGAATCGATGTCAATGGATTAGCTAAAACACCAAAAGAGCGGGAAGAAAAAGTCAATGAACTTTTAAAAACGGTGGGATTAAATCCAAGTCACAGTACGCGTTATCCTCATGAGTTTTCTGGTGGGCAACGTCAACGGATCGGGATTGCTCGTGCTTTAGCGGTTAATCCACGTTTCATTATCTGTGATGAGCCGATTTCGGCTTTGGATGTGTCGATTCAAGCTCAAGTAGTAAACTTATTACAAGATTTACAAAAAGAACAAGGCTTAACTTACTTGTTTATCGCACATGACTTATCGATGGTAAAACATATCAGTGACCGAATTGGCGTAATGCACAGTGGGAAATTATTGGAAATGGGCACAAGTGATGATGTCTATAATTTCGGCGTTCATCCTTATACAGAAAGTTTGCTTTCTGCGATACCATTACCAGATCCAGACTATGAACGCACACGTAAACGGATCGTTTACCAGCCTGCAGCGGCAGATGGAAAAGATCGTGAGCTCCGTGAAATTCTCAATGGACACTATGTTTATTGTGCTGAAGACGAAGTTGCAATGTACCGTGAAAAAATTGAAGAGAAGAAAAGAAAAGCTGGTTTATAACCAGCTTCTTTTCTAACTATCTTGGTAGGGTGGTTATGAGATGAAGGCTCTGAAAGCTTATAAATACAGACTTTATCCAACCTCAAAACAAGAAGAGTTTATTCAAAAAACATTTTCTTGTGTTCGCTTGGTGTATAATTTAATGTTACAAGACCGGATTGATATCTACAAAGAGATGCGAAAAAATCCTCAACAAACGTTTAAAATGCCAACGCCAGCTAAATATAAGAAACAATACCCTGTCCTCAGAGAAGTTGATAGTTTAGCCTTGGCAAATGCACAAGTTTATTTGGATCGAGCCTTTAAAAATTTTTATCGGGAAAAAGGGATGGGCTTTCCAAAAAAGAAAAAGAAAGAAACGGTGCATTCCTACACTACGAACAATCAACATGGCACGGTCAAAATTTTGGATAATCGTTATTTGAAAGTACCTAAATTGAAATCTTTAATTAAAATGAAGGTACACCGCCAACCGCTGGGGGAGATAAAATCTGTAACTATTTCTATGAGTGCGAGTCACAATTATTATGTTTCCATTTTGTGTGAAGCGCCGATTGAAACGAAAACAAAGCAACAAAAAATGGTGGGAATTTGTAGCAGTAGGGAAAAATTTGCGCTGCTTTCGAATGGTGAAAGCTTCGAAAAAAGCTATTGTTCAAAGCATTTAAAGCAAAAATTACGTCAAGAAGAACGAAAATTAAACAAGCGTAAAATGATTGCTTTGGAAAAAGGTGTCGATCTTTCGCAAGCAAAAAATTATCAAAAACAAAAAATAAAAGTCGCAAAAATTCGCGAAAAAATAGCCAACCAACGAATGGATATTTTAAACAAAATTACAACGGAATTGGTTTCAAGTTACGATGTTATTTGTATTGAAAAAGCCCATCACAGTAATGAACGGCCGCCAAAACATGATCGTTCTGAACTGGCTTGGTCTTTATTTTTAGCTAAACTGTTGTATAAAGCACAATGGTATGGCAAAGAACTCATTTGTATTGAGTCAGAGGAGATCGAAACAGAGTTGTCTTTTTCTGAAAGTACAGAAAATTCAGAGTATCTTAGAAGCCAAAAAATCTTAGAACGTGGCTTGTCTAAACGAGAAACCTTATAAATAGAAGAACTGTAGGGACTACAGGGATCGCCTAGGGGATAGAAAGTGTACACCATGTGTTGAACCATTTGTTTCTAGGAAGTCACATTGGGACAGTCCACTAATTATTAATAATCAAAATACGAGTTCAAACGAATCTAGTGCTAGATTCGTTTTTTTTTTGAGGAAATATATTGACAACTAGGATAAACTAAGGTAAACTAGTGAAGTTGAGAAATGAAAGCAGAAGCACCCGCTTCTCGCCTTAGTTGAGTATATCGCTGGGCTAGATAAAGTATTCCTTATTTTTTTAAGTAAGGCAGACTGTTGGCGGGTTCTGGATAGGAACCTGTTTTTTTATTGCATTTAGCAAACAAAGCAGACTTCCGTTAGGATTTTCTCTTAAAAATTTTGGAGGTGAATGACCATAGCAAAGGATATGATGGTTAACGACGGCATTCGTGCACGCGAGTTACGTTTGATCGGACAAGATGGTGAACAATTAGGTGTAAAAACCAAAGCAGAAGCATTACAAATCGCTGAATCTGCAAACTTGGATTTAGTACTTGTAGCGCCAGGAGCGAAACCACCAGTTGCGCGAATTATGGATTATGGAAAATTCCGTTTCGAACAACAAAAGAAAGAGCGTGAAGCTCGCAAGAAACAAAAAGTGATCAACGTCAAAGAAGTTCGTTTAAGTCCAACAATTGACGTAAATGACTTCAATACAAAACTTCGTAATGCGCGTAAGTTCTTAGAAAAAGGAGACAAAGTGAAAGCTTCTATCCGTTTCAAAGGCCGTGCCATTACCCATAAAGAGATTGGTCAGAAAGTTCTTGATCGCTTAGCTGAAGAAACTGCGGACATCGCCACAGTGGAACAAAAAGCGAAAATGGACGGACGCAGCATGTTTCTAACGCTGGCACCGAAAAACGACAAGTAAACGAAGAGACCGAGCATTCGGACTTTTGGTAATTTCTACAAGAAGGATATTCGACAGTTGTGACTGTTAGAGTCTTTCACTTGAAGCAAAGATTTTGAGGAGGAAAATTAGTCATGCCAAAACAAAAAACACACCGCGGATTAGCAAAACGTGTAAAACGTACTGGTGGAGGCGGCTTAAAACGTGGCCGTGCCTTTACATCTCACCGTTTCCACGGTAAAACTAAAAAACAACGCCGTCAATTGCGTAAAGCAAGCATGGTTGCAAAAGGCGATTACAAACGTATCCGCCAACAATTAGCAAGAATGAAATAAAACAACTCGGTGACTTTTAGATTACCGTCAAGAGAAACAAGATATTAGGAGGAATTCAACATGGCACGTGTTAAAGGTGGAACAGTAACCCGTAAACGTCGTAAAAAAGTCCTTAAGTTAGCGAAAGGCTACTACGGATCAAAACATACTTTATTTAAATCAGCAAAAGAACAAGTAATGAACTCTTATTACTATGCATTCAGAGACCGTCGTCAAAAGAAACGTGACTTCCGTAAATTATGGATTGCACGTATCAACGCGGCAGCTCGCATGAATGGCTTAAGCTATTCTAAATTAATGCACGGTTTGAAATTGGCAGAGATTGATATCAACCGCAAAATGTTAGCTGACTTAGCCGTTAACGATGCAGCAGCATTTACAGCGTTAGCTGAACAAGCAAAAGACGCTTTAAGCAAATAAGCTTAAACAATCTTTCACACCCTACTCCTTGAGTAGGGTGTTTTTTTAATAACTCCGTTGGTAACTTTCATCTATAAATGAAAAAACTTGTGAGAGCGGAATTTCTTCAGAAAGACTTAACCAATGCTCTTTATTCATATGATAGGCAGGAAAATAGCCAGGTTGGTTCTTTAATAAGGCAATCAATTCAGGCGCAAGTTTAACGGTTAAAATAGTGAGCTGCTTATTCTCGGTAGCGCCGAGCAGTTGTGCATCCAGTGGCATAATTAAAGCAAACCATTTTGCATTTCTAGGATGACGAAAGACGAGATAGTCTGGATGTTTTTTAAAAGGAAAATCGGGCGTTATCTGATAACGTTCTTGGATATAGGCGCTAATAGTTTCTTGAAAATTCATAGGTTTCTTCCTTTCGTTAAGGCTAGGCATATCTATTTACATCATAGCAAAAATTACATAAAATTACTTCGTTCAAAGGAATGGGAGGAGGGAGCAGATGACATTAATTTCAACAATTTTAGTAACCTTGGTGGCTGTAGAATTTTTCTACATTATGTATTTAGAAACGATTGTACCAACATCTGAGACAACAAGCCGTGTTTTTAAAATGGATAAGCAAGAGTTACAAAGAAAATCAGTGACTACATTGTTTAAAAATCAAGGAATCTATAATGGACTAATCGGTGCAGGACTTATTTATAGTGTCTATTTTGCGCAAGCAACGATGGAGATGACAAAATTTTTATTGATTTATATTATTTTAGTGGCGGCGTACGGTAGCTTAACTAGTGATAAAAAAATCATTTTAACACAAGGCGGTTTAGCTATCGTGGCTTTGCTTAGTTTACTTGTTTAGCCATCAGAGTTAATAGAGAGAGGCAGTCAAATCGACAGAAAAAACACGGTTGATTTGACTATTTTTTATGGAATTGAGAGAGACAAAATGTGGTATACTTTGTTTATTAGATAGGGAGGAATTAAAAATGCTGAACCAAAAAGAAGTAAAAAAAACCGACTATCCTCAATTAATTTCTCTATGGCGTTCTTCAGTAGAAGCTACCCATTTGTTTTTGAGTCAGGCAGATATTGATAAAATCGAAGTGGTTTTACCTGATTATTTTCAACAAGTTCAATTAAGTATGTGGTTAAATGAAGAACAGAAATGCGTGGGCTTTAGTGGAACAAATCAACAAACGTTGGAAATGTTATTTATTGACCCAGTCTATTTTCGTAAAGGCTATGGTGGAGAAATTATCAAAAAGTTAATAGAGCAAGAATCAATTGTCTTTGTTGATGCCAATAAACAAAATGAAGGGGCTGTGAAGTTCTATCAATCTCAAGGGTTTCAAGTAATTGGTGAATCAAAGGAAGATCCTCAAGGAAATCCGTTTCCTATTTTACATATGAAACGGATATAGAAAAGAGGGAAGAAATCATGCGGGTAATCGTTACTGAATACCAACCAGCCTGGGTGGAACAGTTTGAAGAAGAAGCCCAAGCGTTGAAACAGATTCTAAAGGAAAATTGTCTTAAAGTTGAACATATCGGTAGCACATCTGTGCCTAATTTAGCAGCCAAACCAATTATTGATTTTTTGGTCATTGTTGAAGAAATTGAAAAAGTAGACCTGTTACAAGGGGAATTTGAAAGAATCGGTTATGAATATATGGGGGAATTTGGGCTATCAGGACGTCGTTATTTACGAAAAGGCCCGATAAAAAGAACACATCATGTGCATATTTATCAGTTTGACAATACGCAAGAAATTTTGCGCCATCTTGCTTTTCGAAATTATTTACGAGAAAATCCGGCAATTGCTACAACCTATGGTACATTAAAAAAGCAATTGGCCCAAGCACACCCCGATAGCATTGATAAATATATGGATGGCAAAGATGCGTTCATTAAGAAAATAGAAAAAGAAGCGTTGAAGAAATATTGGGAAAAATAAAAAAAGTTGCTAAAGCTAGCAACTTTTTTTTGGTTCTTTTTTGAAAAAATGATAAAGAAGACCACTTAAAAGAACACCTAGAATAATTCCAATAGCTAAATTATGCGTATAGACGATCACACCCACTGTCACGAGTAAAATAACAATTTCAGTAACTTCAAAAGTTCGGAAAAGCTGCAAACTTTCCCAATCAAAGGTGTCGACTGCCACTGTCATCATGATCCCAATCAATGCAGCTGTAGGAATGGCTACCATCACGGATTTAAAAACAAAAATGAATAGAAGGAGGGTAATACCTGAAATCAAAGTAGAAAGCCGTTTTCGTCCTCCAGATTTAACATTAATGACCGCTTGCCCGATCATCGCACAGCCAGCTTGGCCACCAAAAAAGCCGGTAATTATATTAGCGAATCCTTGCGCCTTAACTTCTCGTTGGCTATCACTTTGGCTCGCTGTCATTTTGTCCACAATGGGGATCGTCAATAAAGATTCAATTAACCCGACCATTGCTAAGGCAACAGAGCTAGGTAAAATAATCCACAACGTTTCTAAGTTGACGGGTACATTAGGCCAACGGATCGCTGGATGAAACTGACTCATTTCACCAAGATCACCTACCGTTTGTAAATGACCTTTTAAAAAATAGGACAGGATAGTCATGAATAAAATAACAATTAAAGCAGGAGGCACAATTGTAATAAACTTAGGTAATAGATAAATAAGTAAGATACTACAGATAATCATGCCGTAGGACCACAGTGTTTGATGAGGCAATTGTTGTACTTGCGCCATGAAAATTAAAATGGCTAACGCATTGACGAATCCGTACATCACTGTCTTGGGAATAAAGCGCATTAATTTATGGATACCTAAATAACCTAAAATAAATTGTAGAAAGCCTGTTAAAATAGTCGCAGCAAGCATGTATGACAAACCGTGTGCTTGAATTAAGCCTGCAAGGACTAAGGCCATTGAACCAGCAGACGCCGAGACCATTGCCGGACGGCCGCCCGTAAAAGTAATCACAAGTAAAGTAACAGCTGAAGCAAACACTGCAGAAAGCGGGTGAACACCAGCAATAATCGCAAACCCGATTACTTCTGGTAAAATGGCGACAGAAGAAACGAGACCGGCAAATAGATCATTTCGTTCATTGCCTAACCATTCGCTTTTTTTAATACTAAATAACATCGAAAAACTCCTTTAAGTTAATAAAACCTTTAAGTTAATAAAACCTTATTCATAATAGCATGAATAAGCTGAAATAAAAAAGTTTGACGTGTTAAGGAACTGACCTAAGATTGTGAGACAGGAATAAAAAAGCATTTTCCTAGACTGCTGATTTCCGATAATCTATCGGCGATTGGTAGTCTAGTTTTTGTTGAATTCGACTTTCATTATAATAAGTAATGTATTTTTTTACAATTTCTATTACAATAGATGTAGGTTCATTTGTGAGCCCATCTAAGTAGAACGTTTCAGACTTTAGTGAGGCATGAAACGATTCGATGCAGGCATTATCTGAAGGTGTCCCTTTGCGGGACATACTCATGGTAATGCCTTTTGTTTTTATTTGATTCTGGTAGTCAAAAGAAGTATAAACAGAGCCCTGATCACTATGCAATAGACAATCCGTTGTTTGGGGCAATTGATCAAGTGTATCCAGAACAAAAGCCGTATCTTGCTTATCACCGATGGTATAGGCAATAATTTCACCATTGTATAAATCCATAATTGAAGACAAATACAATTGCTTTTGACCAAAAGGCAGATAAGTAATATCTGTTACCAATTTCTTTAAAGGAGCGTCTGAAGAAAATTGTCTATTTAGCTTGTTCTCGACAACCGTGTAAGGTTGTCCCACTTTACTGCGTTTCTTCATTTTCACGCGACAATTCCAATGATATTTCTGCATAATCTTTTGTACGGTGTTTTTGTTTACTTTGTATTCCTGATTAATCAACGCAGTAATCTTTCGATAGCCATATCGAAACTTATGTTGGAAGCAAAGTCGACGAACAGCTTCTTCAAGAGGTGTTAACTTTCCCAAGTCTTTTCGATGAGTCCAACGATAATAAGTAGCTCGCGAAACGCCGAAAAGTTGACACAATGCAGTAATGGTTATTTTTCCTTTCATTCTTTTAACTAATTCTACAAATATTTCTGGCTCCACGTCCTTTCCAATTCTTTGTACTTTTTTAGCACCTCAATATGCATTTTTAAATAGTTATTTTCATTTCTAAGCTGTTGTTCATTTGATAGAATTTCTGGACCTTTTCCATAAGCATATTGTTTTCCAACGGGTTGAACCAGACGATGATTCTCGCCATTACGGTACCAACGCCACCATGTTTCAATTTGTGTTTTGTTTTTAATTCCTAATTCTGCCATAATTATTTTTACAGGAATATTCTCTTTTTTCATCTGTATAGCCATTTCTTTGATGTGAATCGGATAAGAAACTCGATTTCCCATTGAAAAAGCACCTCCTAGTTAAATTCATTTTAACGTGAATTCAACAAGAGGTGCTTTTTTATTTTGTCTCAGTTTATTGGGTCAGTTCATTAACGTCAAACTTTTTTATTAGAACTGTAGCAGTGCCAACAACAAAATGGCTAGGACGACTTGAACAGTTCCTACTGATAAACCATAGATTAAGAAACGTTTGCCTTCTTGGAAAAACTTTTTAAAATCGAGTCGTAACCCGATTGCTGCCAAGGCAGTAATTTCAAACCAAGAACTAAAGAAATGAGCAGTCTCACTGATCACGACGGGGAAATGAATCAAACTATTAAAGACACAGGCAATGAAAAAGCCAACTACATACCAAGGTAGGGCGCTGCTTTTTTTGGTGACTTCTACCAACTCAGCCTCTGATTCTGTCGTCTTACTTTGCTTGAAACGTCCAAATAAATAGACAACTGCTACGAGTAGGACAATCCGCATAATTTTAAAGAGCATCGCAAGTTGAACTGCGTTCTCATTGACCATATTGGCACTGGCGACAACCTGACCAACTGATTGTAAAGTCCCTCCGATTAGTGCGCTACGAGCCAACAAATTGGTACCATAGATAATCCCACTTAAAATGGGTAAGGTCAACATTAAAACGGTTCCTAATAAGTTTACTAAAGTAATGATTTGGCCTTTTTCTTCCTCATCTGCTTGAATTGCTGGAGCAATCGAAGCAATGGCAGAGGATCCACAAACGGCATTACCACCAGCCATCAATAAAGACATATTATCAGAAAAAGCCAGTTTTTTACCGATCAAATAGGCAAAAATAATGGTCAGCGACATTTGAATGAGAATAAATGCGACACCTTGTAAGCCAATTTGGGCAATCGTTTGAAAGGTCACGGTGGTTCCCAATAAAACAACAGAAAATTCTAGTAATTTACTTTCGGCTACTTTGGTTCCGCGATTTAAATTGGCACCGCGAACAAAGGTATTTCCCAAAAAGATTCCTAGTAAAATAGCTATCGTTGCGGCGCCTAAGCTAGGTAACCAGATGGCAAGAAACTTGCTAAGGCAGGCGACAAGGAAAGCTGTTAGCAAGCCGGGAAGAATTTGGAATAAAGATTGGATATAATCATTTTCTGAATTTCTCATTGAAAAAATCTCTCTTTCTTGTTCATTACTTCCAGTATAACGAAATTTTTTACATTTGAGAAATAAATAGTTAAAATAATATTTATAATAGAAAGTTATCGAAGGGATGCCTATGTTTAAATTATTAAAGACTTTTCAAATTGTGTATGAGCAAATGAACTTTTCCAAAGCAGCTACCTGCCTATATATCTCACAACCAGCCGTTTCTAATCAAATCAAACAATTAGAAGAAGAATTAGGCTGTTCATTGTTTTTAAGAAATGGTCGACAAGATGTAGTCCCTACTAGGCAAGCGGAAGTCTTGTATAATCGTTTGCTAAATTTAGCTGATGATTGGCAAGAAACATTAACAGCTCTTCATCAGGCGAGATTACCTAAAGAAACTTGCCGAATTGCTGCGTCTAATACTTTTGCAGTTTATTATTTGCCGCAACTGATGCAGCATTTACAGACACAGTATGCAACGATCAATTTTGTTTTAGAAATGAACAATTCAGAAGAAGTAGTGGAAAAAGTTGAAAAACATCAAGTTGATTTTGGCTTTATCGAAAAACCATTAATTACGAAAGGCGCCTCTCGTGAAGAAATTATTCAGGATCAATTGGTTTTAGCTGGGGACCCTGCCAATCAGAATTGGTTGGTACGTGAAAAGGATTCTGGGGTCTTTCATTATACCCAACAGTATTTAGAAGAAAGTAATCAAAGCCCAACACTCATGACGGTTAAAAATAATGAAATGATTGTTAAAATGTTGGAATTGGGCATGGGGCAATCGTTGCTTTCAAGAAAGGCGATTACTGAAAAAATCCCCTTCCAAACGTTAGGTGAAAAGTATTGGCGTTCCTTTTATTTTTTGACACGGGGACATTTAAAATCCTCCTTGCTTCAAGAAGTAAAACAAGCAATTTATCGATTCTATCAGAAGGAAATGAATAAATACTAAAACGTTCTCTTTGTTTATTTATCAATCTTTGACTACACTAAAGAAAACGAAGGAGGGAACCACAATGCCTAAATTTTCACCATGTTTATGGTTTGACACACAAGCGGAAGAAGCTGCTAACTTCTATACAACAATCTTTGAAAAAGGTGCGATTCTAAGTAAAACGAACTACGTTAATGAGGAGCACCAACCTCAAGGAACATCATTAATGACCATTGAATTTACCTTGGCGAACCAAACAATTATTGGTTTAAATGGCGGACCAGAATTTTCCTTTACGCCAGCTAGTTCATTTTTTGTTGAATGTAAAACATTATCACAAACAGAAACGTTGTGGAAAAATTTAACAGCAGATGGACAGATATTGATGCCTTTTGGGGAATATCCTTTTAGTCCTTTATATGGTTGGGTAGTGGACAAATTTGGTGTCTCTTGGCAAGTGTCTTTTTCAGGAAAAGAACAAACAATTGTACCAACCTTTATGTTTGCTAATGAAAAATATGGCGAAGCAGCCAAAGCTCTATCAGAATGGTTGGCGATTTTCGGTCCAGGCGAAATAATTGAAAAAGTTGAATATGAAGATGGGAACATTGCGCAAGCACTTTTCACATTACAGGAGCAACCGTTTCGAGTAATGGATGCACGAGATAAACATGACTTTGATTTTACCATGGCTTTCTCTATTTATATTGATTGTGAAAATCAGGAGGAAATAGATCGGCTATGGCAACAAGTGACTGCTAAAGGGAAAGAATGGCCGTGTGGCTGGATGGAAGATCAATTTGGGGTCAGTTGGCAAACAGGCAATCCTGAACTGAAACGTTATTTATCTGACTCAAATCCAGCTAGAGCAAATGAAGTGACCAAAAAATTGTACCAAATGAAAAAAATAGATTTAAACCAGTTAAAAGAAGTGTATGACAAATATAATCATTAGAAAAACTGAGGTTGTCTGATCGACTACACTTCGTTACGTTGGTATCAATTCCAATACATGGAACATACTAGAGTTGAAGGGCTTGTCTTTTAAGGATCAAGACCTTCAACTCTTAAAAAAGGCTCGATTCTTGCGAGTTCCAAAGAAGCCACTTCTATTTTGTTGTTTACTTAATGGTTAGGACTCTGCCGATTTTTTTATAAGATTATGCTATAATTAAGAGTAGTAAATTATTGAAGGAAAAATGAAAAGTCCAAAATAGGAAGTGGTAAAATGATTGAGTTAATTGTGTTGTTAACAGTTTTTACTTATGGAACGAACTTTGTTTTATATCTTATTTTGAAAAATAAAAAGTCCATGCCAATTGTCGAAAAAGCTTCTATTGTATTAGGAATTAATATGTCTGTGTTATTATTAGATGGTATTTTTGCTTTCGTTGGCAAATTCATCATGTTATCAGAATGGGAATTATTAGCGCCTATTTTTGAAATAGTGTAAAAATCATCATAAAGTCCTATATCCAAAAAGAATGAAGTTTGTTAGGATAAGAAAGATGAAAATTTAGAAATAAAAGAGGTGGGATTGCATGGCTAAAATCATGATTGTCGAAGATGAAACAACCATTCGAGAATTAATTAGCGAGGAATTACAAAAATGGCAATTTGAAACGATTGGAACAACCGATTTTAATGATGTATTGGATGATTTTCAAGAGGAGAATCCTCAATTAGTCTTGATGGATATTAATTTACCTGTGTACGACGGGTACTATTGGTGTCAAAAAATTCGTGAAGTTTCTAAAGTACCAATTATTTTTATTTCGAGTCGTAGTACCAATATGGATATGATTATGGCGATGAACATGGGCGCGGATGATTTTGTTACAAAACCGTTCCAGATAGATGTTTTAATTGCTAAAATCAATGCTTTGTTGCGCCGCTCTTATAACTATTCCGATACGGATAGTGAAGTGCTTTCACATAATGGCATTACTTTAAATGTGGACAATGGACGAATGGAAATCAAAGGCGAAATGATCGATTTAAGTAAAAATGAATACCGATTACTGTATCTTTTAATGAAAAAGCACGGAAAAATTTTAACACGTGAAAAACTATTGCGCGCTTTATGGGACGATGAACGTTTTGTGGATGACAATACGTTGACGGTAAATATCAATCGTTTACGAAAAAAAATTGAGCAAGCAGGGATTGCTGGCTATATTGAAACCAAAGTGGGCGTCGGTTATATGGTGCCCTAGATAGGAGTAGACAATGACCATTCTAAAGTATTTAAAAGATCGCTGGTTATTACTAATTGGTTGGTTATTTTTTCTGTTCTTAACTTGTTTTATTTTATGGTTGGCTCCTAATGTCCGCTTAGATTGGACAGTGGTTGGCTATATCTTTTTACTGCAAAGTGTTTTTTTATCGCTATTTTTAACAATTGATTATTATTTAAAACGTAAGTGGTGGCTTTCGTTGGCAACGGAAAAAGAGCCGCCTTCTTTACAAGAATATTTGAATACAGCAGAAAAAGAAGAAGAACTACTTGTCCAAACGTATATTAACGGTTTATTGCAAGAGCACCAACAAACCATGCAGCAAGCAATTAACAACCAACAGGACCAAAAAGATTACATTGACTCTTGGGTTCATGAAATCAAAGTCCCCCTAGCGGCTATCACGTTACTGGTACAATCTGTCGAAGATGATATTCCAGAGAAAAAATATTATCTATTGGAAAATGAGTTAGGGAAAATTGATGAATATGTCGAGCAAGTCCTATATTATGCTAGACTGGATAGCTTTTCTCGAGATTATTTACTCCAAGAATATTCTTTAAAAGAAATTGTGCAATCTGTTGTTCGTACGCAAGCAAATTATTTTATCCAAAAAAGATTGCAATTCTCAATTGAAGGAGAAGATGAAGCGGTTTTAACCGACCGAAAATGGGTCATTTTTATTTTCCGCCAATTATTAAGTAATGCAGTCAAGTATACGCCAGAAGGCGGCACGATTACGGTTCTAATTTCCAAAAATAAACAAGGTATTTATTTATCTTTAAAAGATTCTGGGATTGGCATTCCGATGCAAGATCAACGACGCATTTTCGATAAAGGATTTACTGGTGAAAACGGGCGGAAAAGTGAACAGCATTCAACTGGTTTAGGCCTGTATTTGGCCCATAGCTTAGCGAAAAAGTTAGGTCATGATTTAACAGTCGAATCGACAGAAGGGCAAGGTACGACGATGACATTGTTTTTCCCTTCCCTCAGTTATTATAATGAAGTGAAATAAAAAGTAGGTCTATCAGCAAATTAAAGATGTGATAGGCCTTTTTTTATTTATTAAAACTTTCTTGCTAACTTCTCTTACTCTTCTTAGTTGTTTAGAAAACGTTTTTATTGTTAGAATGAAATGAAATAAATTTGTTAGGAGAATATTATGAGTTTACTTATCGCTTTAGTGCCCATGATTGCGTGGGGCAGTATTGGTTTAGTCAGCGGTAAAATTGGTGGAAGCGCCAATCAACAAACGTTAGGTATGACAATCGGCGCATTACTATTTTCAATTGTTGTCTTTTTTGTCATCCAGCCTACGTTGACGACAGCCACATTAATTGTTGGATTTATATCTGGTTTATTCTGGAGTTTGGGACAGAATCAACAATTTCATAGCATGAAATATATGGGCGTTTCAGTTGGCTTACCAATTTCAACTGGGATGCAGTTAGTTGTTAATACCGTTGCAGGGGCTGTTTTTTTCCATGAATGGACAAAAACAAAAGACTTTGTTGTGGGCTTTATCGCTTTGGCCTTTTTAGTTTTTGGGGTGTATTTAACAGCTCGACAAGATGATGACAGTCAACCGAAAACCTCAAACAGTATGTTAGATTTTAATAAAGGGATTCGGGCCTTGATTTTCTCAACAGTTGGGTATGGCGTCTATACCATCATTATTAATGCCACTGGTTTAGATCCGTGGGGAATTATTTTGCCACAAAGTATTGGTATGTTAGTGGGGGCTAGTTTCTTTGCCTTCAAAAAAGTCAAAGTTGATCGTTTTGTTTGGATGAATATGACGACGGGTCTGCTTTGGGGCTTAGGAAATATTTGTATGTTATTAACCATGCGTGAAATTGGCTTAGCTATTAGCTTCTCTTTATCACAAATGGGGATTATTATTTCGACTCTTGGGGGCATCTTCCTTTTAGGCGAAAGAAAATCAAAAAAAGAAATGTTTTATGTTATTTTTGGTTGCATTTTTGTTATTCTAGGTGGTATTCTTTTAGGGTATATGAAAGCGTAAATAGTTTATTTACGCTTATTTTTTTTACGGGGGTAAACACATGTCTATTTTCAGAAAAAAAGAAATCACTGTGCCTGTCAATGACAGTGGTGGGATGAAAAAAAATCTTAAGACGATGGACTTAATTTTTCTAGGAATTGGGGCTGTAGTAGGAACAGGGATTTTTGTTGTGACAGGTGTCGCAGCGGAACGCTATGCAGGTCCAGGGCTCGTCTTATCATTTCTGGTAGCAGCAGCCGCGATTATTTTATCTGGTTTATGCTATGCAGAATTTGCATCACGTATTCCGGTCATTGGTGGGCCGTATGCCTACATGTATGTGGTCTTTGGAGAAATTGTGGCTTGGATGACTGGTTGGATGATTATTTGTGAGTTTTTCTTGGCGGTTTCATCCGTTGCTTCAGGTTGGTCAGGCTATGTCCATGGCTTTTTGGATAGCTTAGGTTTTTCTTTGCCGCAAGCGTTAAGTGGCGCTTATAATCCAACAAATGGTACATATATTGATTTGATTGCCATGTTGGTCGTTGTAGCCGTAACTTTTTGGGTATCTTTAGAAGCGAAAACAGCGTTACGTTTAAATAACTTAATGGTTTTCGTGAAGTTTGGGATTATTTTATTATTTGTTCTCGTGGGAATCTTTTATGTGAAACCAACGAACTGGCAACCATTTATTCCTTATGGTTTTTCAGGCGTTTTCAGTGGTGCTGCTTTAGTTTTCTTTGCCTTTCTAGGGTTTGATGCGGTTAGCATGGCCGCGGAGGAAGTGAAGAATCCGAAAAAAGATATTCCAAAAGGGATTATTGGTTCCATTATTATTTCAACATTGTTATATATTGTTGTTACGTTAGTTTTAACTGGAATTGTTCCATTTACGGATTTAGGGGTCAAGGATCCGGTGGCTTTTGCGATGCGTTTCATTAATCATGGCGCAATTGCGACAATCATTTCAGTTGGTGCTATTTTAACCTTATTAACAGTGACGATTGCGATGATGTACAGTTTAGCCCGTGTGATTTATGCGATTAGTAAAGATGGATTATTGCCGCAGTTTATGAGCAAAATCGATGAGAAACGGCACACACCTAAGAATGCAACCTATGTAGCTGGATTTTTAGCAATGGTTTTTGCTGGTGTTGTTCCAATGGAGATGTTGGCTGAACTTACAAATATCGTGACACTCTTTTATCTGATGTTTCTCGCTTTAGGAATTATCAAATTACGGACAATGAAAGGAGAACCGCAAGCAGGTGAATTTAAAGTACCACTTGTGCCGGTTCTACCATTAATTTCAATCGTGGTTTGCGCGGCTCTAATGTTCCAATTGTCTTTAGCTACTTGGCAAGTATTTGGCGTAGCCGTAGTGATTGGTTTGGCTATTTATTTCTTTTATGGACGACACCATAGTATCGTTCGTTTCGAGACAAAAGAATAAAAATGAACGAAAAAAGAGAGGAATACTTGTCAAATAGACAGGTGTTTCTCTCTTTTCTTTCTGGCATTTTCTTCATTTTCAAGAGAAAACCGACAAGAAATATAGTTTAATAATGTCTAATTATGGTATACTGTTTAGGAGTAAATCCTGAGGGTTTAGGAAAATGACTAAAGGAGGTTTTTTCTGTATGTCACAGAAAGAAACATTTTATATTACCACCCCAATTTATTACCCAAGTGGGAAGTTACATATTGGGAATTCATATACAACAATCGCCTGCGATGCAATGGCCCGTTACAAGCGTTTAATGGGTTTTGATGTATTTTATTTAACAGGTGTGGATGAACATGGCCAAAAAATTGAAAAAAAAGCTGCTGAGTTGAATGTGACACCAAAAGAGTACGTTGATAAAATGGCAGCAGATGTTCAAAAATTATGGAAAACATTAGATATCAGCTATGATAAATTTATTCGGACAACGGATGATTATCACATGGCAGCCGTGCAACAAATTTTTGATCGTTTAGTAGAACAAGGAGATATCTACCTTGGAGAATATGAAGGTTGGTATTCAGTTTCTGATGAAGAATTTTTCACTGAAACACAATTAGCTGAAGTATATCGTGACGATGAAGGCAATGTCATTGGTGGGAAAGCACCAAGTGGTCACGAAGTCGAATTAGTTAAAGAAGAATCCTATTTCTTCCGCATGAGTAAATATGCGGATCGCTTGGTACAATATTACGAAGAACATCCAGAATTTATTCAACCAGAATCTCGTAAAAATGAGATGCTAAATAACTTCATCAAACCAGGATTAGAAGATTTAGCCGTTTCAAGAACGACTTTCTCTTGGGGAATTCCATTAAAAAATGATCCAAAACATGTGGTTTACGTATGGATTGATGCGTTATCAAACTATATTACAGCACTAGGTTATGGCTCAGAAGATGATTCATTATTCCAAAAATATTGGCCTGCGAACGTGCAAATGGTTGGGAAAGAAATCGTGCGTTTCCATACGATTTATTGGCCAATTATGTTAATGGCCTTGGATTTACCATTACCGAAAAAAGTCTTTGGACATGGTTGGTTATTGATGAAAGACGGAAAAATGTCTAAATCTAAAGGAAATGTTGTTTACCCTGAAATGTTAGTAGAACGCTACGGTCTAGATGCGTTACGTTATTATTTATTACGAGCAATTCCATTTGGTAGTGATGGCGTCTTTACACCAGAAGATTTCGTTTCTCGCTTAAATTATGATTTAGCTAATGACTTAGGAAACTTGTTGAATCGAACAATTGCGATGATTAATAAATATTGTGATGGCAAAGTACCAGCCTATGCTTCAAAAGTTACCCCATTTGATAGTGAACTATCGACAACTGCGGCGAATGTTATTGGAAAATATCATGAAGCAATGGAAAAAATGGAATTTAATACGGCCATTGCAGAAATCTGGACGCTAGTTTCTCGTGCCAATAAATATATTGATGAAACAGCGCCTTGGGTATTGGCTAAAGAAGAAGAGAAACGCAACGAATTAGAAAGTGTCATGATCCATTTAGCGGAAAGCTTACGAATTGTGGCAATCTTATTGCAACCAGTCATGACAGAAACACCAGGGAAAATTTTCGAACAATTAGGCTTAGATCCAGAAACAATGAACATGGAAAATATTCATTTTGGTGAGTTCCCAACAGACGTAACAGTAACAAGTAAAGGAACACCTATTTTCCCACGTTTAGAAATTGAAACAGAAGTAACGTATATTCAAAAGAAAATGTCCCAAAGCGAAAGTGCTACAGAAGAGGATATTAAATGGAATCCAGAAGAAACAACGTTAGTTTCAACGAAAGAAAAACAAATTAAGTACGATGATTTCGATAAAGTGGAATTAAAAGTTGCCGAAGTTATTGACTGTAAAAAAGTCAAAGGAGCAGATAAATTATTGCAATTCCGTTTAGATGCTGGAGATGAAAACCATCGTCAAATTCTTTCAGGTATTGCTGAATTTTATCCAGATCCAGCTGCGCTAATTGGCAAAAAAGTAGTCATTGTGGCTAACTTAAAACCAAGAAAAATGCGTGGTCAAATTAGCCAAGGAATGATTCTTTCAGCTGAATCACCAGAAGGTAAACTTCAAATTGTTGAAGCACCAAAAGAAATGCCAAATGGTGCAGGAATCGCATAAAAGCATAAGTGGTAAAGATAAAAGGTGAATTGTAACCTTTTATCTTTACTACTTTTTTTGTATACTAGAAGAAAAGTGATTTGATGTGGGGGAAGTTTGATGGCTTATCATAAATTTAAGTTTTATGAGCAACGAAAAAATGATCCTAAATGGCGTCCGTATTATTTAGAAGCTATGAGAGTAAGGGAACAAGCACGGCTAACAGTTCAACGTAGAAAAAGAAGGGCAAGAATTAGAACCTTTTTAGTGGTTGCGATACTGGTTATTTTAGTTTTTCTGTTATTGGCTCATTGGACATATTCACAAACAAATGAACTCTCTTTCTCCAGTTTTATCGACGTCCTAAAATCGAAAATCAACGAATTTTTAAATTAAAAGAATCGAAGAAAAGCCTAGAAAAAATCATTTGCGATTTTTCCTAGGCTTTTCTATTTTAGAGTTTCACTTTTTTAGGTATTCGTTTTTTACCAAAACGGCCTTTCGTTAGACGACTTGGTAAAATGATCAGTAAGAGTGAAAAAGGGACACTAATAATTTGCCACGTGAGTAAACGGCCTAAGCTATTATTTTTATAGAGCCACTCTAATATAAAATGCAGCCCTAAAATACTTAACAAAGCCAAGCCTGTCAGGAAATAAGGCGTTGATACCCAGTCGGTCGTTTTCAAGAGACTAAAACCTAAAGGAATTAGATAAAAGTAAGCACTTGTTAAAGTAATACGCCAACTTTTCATAACGGTGCCTAAATTAATTATAAAAAAAAGTAAAGATAGGACTAAAGCAAAAGGTGGAAACAAAGCCACTAACGCCGAATAGATGGTTCCCCAGACGAGCATTAAGGGACCTTTAACAATAGCGGCAATAAGTGTAAACAAGCCAATTAGGAGTAACTGCTGTGTCAGTGAGCCAAAGGTTAGCAAGCCAAATAAAATAAGCAGTAGCCAGTGCCAAATGGTTTGGTTTTGTTGTTTTCGCTCAATAGTTACATTTTTTTGGATAGAGGTTTTTAAAAAATTTTCTAAATCAGGTGATTGTTTCACCTTCTCACGCTCCTCTCAACTTAAGAGACAACAAACGAGTAGGTCTGCTAATTAAAAAGCAGTACCTACTCGTCTATTATAAGTGGTTTTTCTAAAAATAAAATCCGCCTTAAGTCTCAGTTACTGGGCTGCCAAGTAAGGTGTAAACCATTCAGAAAGTGTGCCAGTATAAGGTAAAACGACCCGTTTCATTCCACGAGAAATAGCAGTATACAGGATTTTTTTATCTCGTTTATTGTCAGAATAACGATTAACATTTGGGTTATGAAGAATTACATTATCAAATTCTAGACCTTTTGCCATATCAATTGATAAAACTTGCAGTGACGGATGCTCTTCCAATGAAAGAGAAGCACTAAGTTCTTTTGTTAATTGTTCTTTTTCTACAAATGTTTTAGTAATAATGGCGGTGCTTTCTTTCGGATCAAAAGTTGCAATGGAAGTGACGATTGCTTTAAGATAGTCAGACGCAGAGTCACAAGGAATAAATGTCGGCTTTTCTCCATCATGCCGGATGGGCACAATGGTTAATTGCTCTGGTTGAGTGCCTAATGTTTGGAAGAGTCGTGTAATTTCTTTACTTGAACGGTAACTGTTTAATAATTGATACGTTCCAACAGAACGGCTGGTTTCGTTAACCAATAGATCATGGGCTTCAGAAAATTCAATGGCTGTATTAAAAATGGCTTGATTTTCATCACCAGCTAAAGTAAAACTAGCTTTAGGGAAAAGTGTCAGCAGTAATAATAATTGGGCTTCTGTATAATCTTGGACTTCATCGACTAGGATAAAAGCCATTTGCTGGTTGGCGAGGTTTTCAATAAATGCATGTTTCACCAAAATAAAGGCCACAATTTCATCGGCTGTGAAAACAGCTGTCTCTTTTTGATACGATTTTCCAGTGAATAAAGAATAAAACGTTTCAAAAAAGGCCCATTGATCTAGCCAAGCATCATTTTTGATAGCGGCAGTGATGGAGCGATATTTTTTCTTCAAACGTTTTAAAGCAAAATCAGCCAGATGTTTTTCATTATCTTCGGTAATCACTGTGCCAAAATAACGAACTTGTTCAGCTTCTGTTAAATCTTGGAATTGATCCAACATTTTTTTAGAATGGGCTTGTTTTAATAAGTACCGTGTCCAAAGACTGGTTAACTTTTCTTTTGTGGCTGAAATTCGTTGGCGAATACTCAAGTCAGCTGGTGTTTCTTGATAAAGTTTAAAAATTGTTTCTGAAGTAAATAAGGTCTGCTTTTTAAAAGTTAAAGGACGGAAAAAATGTGGCTGCACAACTGCTTTTTCAGGATTGCTTAAAAGAAACGTTGCAAATTCTTTTGAACGAATAACGTGCTCTTGCTCCGTTGCCTCAGAGCGAGTAATGCGTTCGAAATAGTCCGTTTCTTCTTCCATTGGCCATGCTTCTTTGGTAGTGAAGCGCAAAAATTGTAAAAGAGTCAAATTCAAGGGATTTCGTTCGCCTAAATTCGGTAAAACTTGAGAAATATAATCAATAAATGTTGAATTTGGTGAAAGTAATAAAATATTATCCGCTGTAATTTCTGCTCGATGTTGATAAAGTAAATAAGCAATCCGTTGCATAATCGCAGACGTTTTCCCACTACCAGCAATCCCGTTGACTAGTAGGAGTGGCTGCGTTTCGTCACGAATTATTTGATTTTGTTCTTGTTGAATGGTTGTCGTAATGTCCTTCATATAAGGAGACGCATCTTCTTCTAAAGAATGCAATAACACATCATCTTGAATCGCAATGGTTGTGTCAAAATAGTTGATTAATTGATCTTTTTCAATAATTAACTGTCTTTTCAAATCAAGTTGTACAGGAATGGTTTGTTGATGTGCCATGTAGGCTGTTTTCCCTAAAACATTGTCATAAAATAGCGAAGCAATCGGTGAGCGCCAATCGTGAATGCGCGTTTCTTCTTCTAAAGAAGTAAAATCGTTTACGCCAATATAAAAGTTTTCTGGCTCTTCAGGGCTGTCTTCAAAAGTCACGCCAATTTTGCCAAAATAAGGAACTTGTAATAGGCGTTTCACTTTGTCTAAATTTTTAGCCGTTGCTTCATTTTTTAAGTTCCACTGATCAATTTCACGGTTCTTCATTTCCAACATGGCAAACGTTTCTAGATTATCGGCATAACTATCAAAATTCAGCTTAGAATCGCGACCAAATTCCTCTAGCATATGTTTGCCATCTTTCATTGTGTTCGCCAATTGCTCTTCGTAAACTTTTTTAGCCGCTTGCAGCTCATGATAAACCGTTGTTAAATGCTGTTGTTCATAAATTTTTTCATCGGTCATGGAGATTCCTCCTTTTAATAACATGACTGAATAGTATACGTTACTTTTAGCATAAATGCAAGCGCTGTTTATGAGGAAATGGCGAATCTTGTCGCCTAGTCATTCAGATTTTTCAAGAAATATGATAAAGTAGAGAGGAGATAAAGGAGGCAATCATAATGATTTTTGATACACATACACATTTGAATGCAGAACAATTTAATGATGATATTCCAGAAACGATTGCACATGCCCAAGAATTGGGTGTTACAGAGATGGCCGTGGTCGGTTTTGATGAACCAACGATTGAAAAATCTCTTTTACTTAGTCAGGAATATGCCAATATTTATAGTATCATTGGTTGGCATCCAACAGAAGCGGGTAGCTATACGCCAGAGGTTGAACGACGATTACAAGAACAATTAACGTTGCCAAAAATTGTCGCATTAGGTGAAATCGGTCTTGATTATTACTGGATGGAGGATCCTAAAGAGGTGCAAGAAAAAGTCTTTCGCCGCCAAATTGCGATTGCTAGGGAAATGAATTTACCGTTTAGTGTGCATACGAGAGAGGCATTAGAAGATACCTATCGAATTTTAAAAGATGAAAAAATTTCAGATATTGGTGGAATCATGCATAGTTTCAGTGGTGATGCCGAGTGGATGAAGAAATTTTTAGATTTAGGTTTGCATATTTCTTTTAGTGGAGTCGTAACGTTTAAAAAGGCGTTGGATGTTCAAGAAGCGGCGATGGCGGTACCACTTGAACGAATGTTGGTGGAAACAGATGCACCCTATTTAGCCCCTGTTCCTTATCGTGGTAAACGGAATGAACCCGGCTATACACGATACGTAGTGGAAAAAATTGCTGAATTACGACAACTAACCTTTGAAGAAGTGGCAGAACAAACGAGAGTCAACGCTCATCGCTTGTTTCGGATAGATAAATGAAAGAAAAAATGAAAGTTGCAGAAATCATTGTCGTTGAAGGAAAAGACGACACACGCCGCATTCAAGAGGTAGTTGCAGCGGATACGATTGAAACGATTGGCTCTGCTATCAATGATGAAATTTTGACACAAATTGAACACGCACAAGAAACGAGAGGCGTGATTATTTTTACAGATCCAGATTATTCGGGCGAAAAAATTCGTAAAACAATAATGGAAGTCGTTCCTGATGCAAAGCATGCTTTTTTATCAAGAAAAGTCGCAGTGCCTAAAAAAAATGGCGGTAGCCTAGGGGTTGAACATGCTAGTGATGAAGCAATTATTGAAGCATTAAAAAAAGTCGTAACACCTGTTCAAGCTGATGAAGACTATCAAGAAATTCCTAGACAAACACTAGTTGAATATGGTTTAATAGCGGGAGCAAATGCCAAAAAATACCGTGAATTATTAGGAGATGACCTAAGAATTGGCTATACAAATAGCAAACAGTTAGTCAAACGGTTAAGCATGTTTCGGATTACAGAAACAGAATTGAAAGAAAGCATGACACGTATTTTAAAAGAACTTGCAAACGAAGAATAACTACATGGAGGAACAAGCGTGACGGACTATAAAGAAATTGCCACACCATCCAGAACCAAAGAAATACTAAAAAAACATGGATTTTCATTTAAAAAGAGTTTAGGTCAAAATTTTTTGACAGAGCCTAATATTTTAAGAAAAATTGTAGAAACAGCGGGAATTAATCAGCAGACAAATGTTGTCGAAGTCGGGCCTGGAATTGGTGCATTAACAGAGCAATTAGCGATGAACGCGGCACAAGTTGTGGCTTTTGAGATTGATGATCGCTTGATTCCTGTCTTAGCAGATACCTTAAGTCGCTATGATAATGTGACAGTGGTGCATCAAGATGTTTTAAAAGCTGATTTGGTCGAGACAACCAACCAAGTTTTTCAAGAGAAGTATCCGATTAAAGTGGTGGCTAACCTACCTTACTATATTACTACGCCAATTATGATGCATTTTTTAGAATCTTCTTTAGATGTAGCCGAAATGGTTGTGATGATGCAAAAAGAGGTCGCTGATCGAATTGCTGCTAAACCAGGAACGAAAGCTTATGGCTCATTATCAATTGCTGTTCAATATTTTATGGAAGCAAGTGTCGCCTTTATTGTGCCAAAAACAGTTTTTGTGCCGCAGCCCAATGTTGACTCGGCGATTATTAAATTGACGCGCCGTGCTACACCAGCGGTGACAGTGACCAATGAAAAAGAATTTTTCAAATTAACCAAAGCCAGTTTCCAATTAAGACGCAAAACATTGTGGAATAACTTAACGCATTTTTATGGGAAAGATGAACAAACGGTAGCTTGGCTAAAAGAGAGCCTAGCTGAAGCAGAAATTGATCCTTCTAGACGTGGTGAAACATTGTCTTTAGAAGAATTCGCTCGTCTAAGTAATGCTTTAGAAAAAAATAAACCAGTATAAAAAAGAACTTTCTGTTATTTATGAGAAATAACAGAAAGTTCTTTTATGTGTCTTGACACATTGCGGCTGTTCAGCTACACTTGAGAAAAACAAAAGGTGTCATGACACCTTCAGGAGGCAGTTTTAATGAAAACAAACTCAGTAAAACGTTTAACAATTTCAGCACTTTTAATTGCAATGGGGATTATCATTCCAATGGTTATGCCAAGAATTACCATTGGTCCAGCCAGTTTTACATTAGCAAGTCACGTCCCAGTTTTTATTGCCATGTTTATTTCTCCAGTGGTGGCAATTGCGGTTAGTCTAGGAACAGGTTTTGGTTTTTTCTTATCCGCAACACCGATTATTGCTTTGCGGGCCTTATCTCATTTGATTTTTGCAGTCATTGGCGCAGTGATTTTACAAAAGCATCCAGAAATTTTAATCAATAAAGAGGGGAAATTCACTTTATTAAATGGGAAATTACAGTTGTTTAACGTGGGAATTGGAGTGATTCATTCCGCTGCCGAGCTAGTGGTTGTTTCTGTATTTTACACAATGGGCAACTTGCCAGGAACTTATTATACAGCCGGCTTCATGTATTCTATTTTTCTTTTGATGGGCGTTGGTGGATTAATTCATAGTTTGGTGGATTTCAGTATTGCTTACTTTTTAGCAAGTACCTTAAGTAAACATGTAGATATTCCAACTTTTACAGAAGCGAAACAACCCAAAGTGATAAAGAAGAAGGTTAAATTAGCATAAAGAGAAGCAATCGAGGCATCCGTCATTGCGACGGATGCCTCGAGTTTTTTTTATTTAATGACTTCTTCTGTTTGAGGGTCGAAGAAATGTCCTTTGTTAATATCAAAAGCTAAGTCAATCATTTCACCAGGATGGTGGAAGTCACGAGCATCTACTTTTGAGATAAACTCTGTATCACCAATTTTTGTATAAAGCATGGATTCAGCCCCTAATAATTCAGAAACAACGACTTCAGATTTAATCACCGCATCTTTCATTGCCGTTAAAGCCACTTGTTCGCTATGAATATCTTCTGGACGAATACCGAAAATTAATTCTTTGCCTTCATAACCATGTTCAACAAGCTCTTTGTTTCTTCCTTCAGGAATTGCTAGTTTTAAGCCATGTTGGTTAGAAATAACCCCATTGTTTAAGGTAACTTTGAAGAAATTCATGGCAGGTGAGCCGATGAACCCTGCTACGAACATATTTTTAGGTGTATTGTAAACTTCTTTTGGTGAACCAATTTGTTGAATAAAGCCATCTTTCATAATTACGATTCGATCAGCCATAGTCATCGCTTCGGTTTGGTCATGTGTCACATAAATTGTCGTAGTTTCTAAACGTTGGTGTAGTTTAGCGATTTCAGCACGCATGGCTACACGTAATTTTGCATCCAAGTTTGATAAAGGTTCATCCATTAAAAAGACTTTGGCATCACGAACAATTGCCCGGCCAAGTGCAACACGTTGGCGTTGTCCACCAGAAAGCGCCGCAGGTTTACGTTGTAAGTACTCTGTTAATCCCAGAATATCCGCAGCATTTTCCACCCGTTTTTTAATTTCAGCTTTATCATATTTTCTTAGTTTTAAACCAAAAGCCATGTTATCAAAAACAGTCATATGCGGGTAAAGCGCATAGTTTTGGAAAACCATGGCAATATCACGATCTTTCGGTGCAACGTCATTCATGACTTTGTCCCCAATTGATAATTCACCTTCAGTAATATCTTCTAAGCCAGCAATCATGCGCAATGTTGTTGATTTACCGCAACCAGAAGGTCCGACAAAGACGATAAATTCACGGTCTGTAATTTCTAAGTTAAAATCTGTAACAGAATAATGTTCTGCATTGTCATATTTTTTATACACATTTCTAAGCGCCATTTCCACCATTTGATACGTCACTCTTTTCTTTTTGATTTGTTACTCATAGTTTAAATGAAAACGCTATCTTTCAGCAAGGGAGAGTTGCACAAGAAAAAGAAGACTTTTTCGTCAAGGTGACAAAGGGCAAACACTCTCAGCGGATTTATCGATAAACTTTTGTTATAATATAACAAAGACAGGAGTTGGATAACATGAAAATCGCTTTAATCGCTCATGATCGTAAAAAAACATTAATGATCAAACTAGCAACCGCTTATAAACATATTTTAGAAAAACATGAATTGTATGCAACGGGAACGACAGGCATGAAAGTGATGGAAGCAACTGGCTTACCCGTGCATTGCTTTAAATCGGGGCCATTAGGTGGGGATCAACAGATTGGCGCAATGATATCAGAAGACAACATTGATTTAGTTATTTTTTTAAGAGATCCTCTTTCCGCGCAACCGCATGAACCAGATGTGACGGCTTTGATTCGTCTAAGTGATGTCTATGAAATTCCTTTAGCGACCAATATCGGCAGTGCTGAAATTCTTTTGAGAGGTGTCGAGGCGGGGTTTGCGGACTTCCGTGAGGTTATCCATGAAGGGGATCGTCGACCGTTAGCTTTTTAGAGAACCTTAATGGTTATTTTGACTATTTTGTGGTATATTTTATGAGGACTTTTGTCCAAATAAAATAACAGAGTAGGAGACAAAGCGTTAAGTGCTAAAAGGATGGGATGTTGCCTTTTGGACGAAGAACATAAACAGTGTGTTGCTAGAAAGCAAAGGTTCTTACTTTGCTTATCATCAGAACAACACGTTCAGCTTTTTAATGTTCGCGGTTTTGTTTTCGCATTCGCTGCATGGTTCGTCATGTAGCAGCTCTTAGAGGAGATGCTAAAAATGACAAAGAAAAAATTTGGCACAAAATCCATTGCGTTAATGGGCGTACTCATTGCGGTGGTCGTTGTCTTTTCACGCTTTTTTGCGTATGAAACAACGTTTTTAAAAATCAGTTTCACGTTTATCCCAGAATCATTGATTGGGATGATTTTCGGACCTTTTTGGGCTGGAATCGGCACGGCGGTGGCTGATGTGGTAGGAATGCTGCTTTTTCCAAAGGCAGGCTATTTTCCTGGGTTTACTTTAAATGCCTTTTTGGCTGGTGCTATTTATGGTTATTTCTATTATAAGAAAGAAATGACATGGCAACGAGTGATTTTGGCGACATTGTTGGTCACCGTTTTAATTAATATCATTTTAACTCCTTTGTGGTTAAGTTTAATGTATGGCGTCAATCTAGCAAATTTTGCTTGGTGGGTGCCACGCTTAATTAAAACAGTTATTTTCTTTCCTATTCAAGTAATTGCCACTTATTATTTAGGCAATAAAATTCCCTTTAAACGTTTATTTGGAAAACCATTATCTGAATTAGATCAATAAATTTAAAATTAAAAGAGTCACTTTTCATCATCCCAGAAAAGTGACTCTTTTTTATTGTGCTTTTTGATTAAACTGTGCTTCGTAAAGGTCACGATAATAACCCTGTTCTTTTTGCAATAATTCGTCATGGGTGCCAATTTCAACTACTTGACCATTGTCCATAACTAGAATTTTTTCAGCACTTTTGATTGTTGCTAAGCGATGGGCAATAACAAAACTGGTCCGACCAGTCATCATTTGTAAAAAAGCATCCTGAATTTTTTGCTCGGTCAATGTATCAACTGAACTGGTCGCTTCATCTAAAATAAGCATCGGCGGATTACTAATCATCGTGCGTGCAATAGTCATTAATTGTCGTTGTCCTTCAGAAATTTTAACGCCTTGGGAACCAATCTCGGTATCTAGTCCTTGAGGTAAACGCATGACGAAATCAAAAATATGGGCTTTTTTCATGGCTTCTATAATTTCTTCGTCAGAGGCTTCGGGATTTCCGTACGTTAAATTTTCCCGAATGGAACTATCGAATAGCCAAGTATCTTGGAGAACCATACCAAAACTTTTTCGTAAGCTGTCCCGAGTAATTTGAGTAATGTCGTGAGTATCAACCGTAATTTGGCCACGGTCGACCTCGTAAAAGCGCATTAACAAATTCACTAATGTTGATTTACCCGCACCAGTTCGCCCAACAATGGCAATTGTTTCTCCTGGTTCAGCAATTAAATTAAAGTTTTCGATTAAAGGTCGCGTCGGCGTGTAAGAAAAATCAACGTCTTTAAATTCAACACGGCCTCGCGCTTCTTTCAAAACAATTGCGTTCGGGGCATCAGGACGTTCAACTGGTTGATCCATCATATCAAAGGTACGTTCCAATCCAGCTAAGGCCGCTTGGATTTGGTTGGTGATTCCTGAGAGTTCAATAAAAGGTTTAGAAAATTGACTAGAGTAAATGGTGAAACTGGAAATAACACCAACTGTGACTAAAGGATTGCCACTTAAAACTAACAAGCCACCGACTAATCCAATCGATAAATAAGATAAATGGTCGATAAATCGAGAAAGTGGATTGGTTAAGGAGGAAGAAAACTGAGCCTTCTGTCCTTTTTCATACAACGTTTGATTCAATGCTTCAAATGTTTCTTGCGTAGCTTGTTCTTGTTGAAAGGCTTTAACAATTTTTTGGTTGCCAACCATTTCTGAAACGAAGCCGGAAATTTCACCAACAATCGTTTGTTGTGCAGCAAAGTTTTTTTGTGAAGCTTTTGCAACAAGCCAGTTTACAATAAAAATAATCGGCGTACTGATAAGAACCACTAATGTGAGCAGGGGACTTAGCCGAATCATAAAGAGCAAAGCAACAACGACGGTGGCCATGCCAGAAAATAATTGGTTGAAGACAGCCGAGCAAGCCATTGAAATATTGTCAATATCGTTGGTAAAGCGACTGACGATATTTCCGTGTGATGTTTGGTCATAATAACTTAATGGTAATTGATTTAAATGGGCAAAGGCATCTTTTCTCAGCTGTGTGGTCGATAAATAAGACACGCGATTACCGAGACGTTGAATCAGCCATTGACTTAGAACGGTTACGAGTAAAATCCCTGCTAATAAACCTAAAATTTTGATGAGTTGCGCAGCATTGACTTGTCCTTTACCAACCATTGTATCAACGGATTTACCTATATAATAAGTCATGAGGACAGTCGAAAAACCACTGAGAATTCCTAGGATTAAGGCGCCAATAATTTCTTTTGGATAGCGTAGTAAATACGGCTTAAAACGTGAGAAGGCACCAAAATGAATTTTTTTAGTTTGCATGGGTATCCTCCTCCTGTGACGCAACGATTTCTTGATACTCTTTAGAAGAAGTAAGTAATTCTTCGTGGGTGCCAAGGCCAGCGACTTTTCCACTATCTAGAACTAAAATTTGATTCGCCGTTGCAATCGAACTCACGCGTTGTGAAATTAAAATAACGGTTGTCTCTGCTCGTTCTTTTTGTAAAGCACGGCGCAGATTCAAATCTGTTTGATAGTCGAGGGCACTCAAGGAATCATCTAAAATAAGTAAATGCGGTTTCCTAATCAAGGCACGGGCAATGGTCAACCGTTGTCTTTGTCCACCAGAAAAGTTTTTTCCGCCTTCGTTAACAGGCGTGTCTAACCCTTGGTCTAATTGTTCAACAAATTCTTTACATTGGGCGATAGCTAATGCTTCCCAACAGTCTTCATCAGTTGCATTTGGTTTGCCCCATTGTAAGTTTTCTCGAATAGTCCCTGTAAATAAGACGGCAGTTTGTGGAACACTTGCAACTTGTTGGCGTAAAGTAAAGAGCGGCCAATCGCGCACATTTACACCATTAATAAAAAGGTTTCCTGCACTCACATCATAAAATCTGGGAATGAGTTGGGTTAAGGTACTTTTCCCGCTGCCGGTAGGTCCTGTGATGCCGAGAATTGAGCCTTTAGGAATCGTGAAATTGATATTTTCCAAAGCCAAACCGGCCTCTGGTTCATAGCGAAAATCTACATGGTCAAAGGTAATATCACCAAATTGTGGCGATGTTTTTGCTGATTCTGGTGTATCTGTTAACTGGCTTTCTACAGTTAAAACCTCATTGACACGGTTTGCGGAAGCGGCGGCTCGCGTAAAAATTACCACGAGATTAGAAGCAACAATTAAAGCGAGCATCATTTGATTCATATAATTGATCAATGCTAAAACTTCCCCTTGTTGCAAGGAACCAAAAGAAACTTTTAAGCCACTAAAATAAAGTAAAAATAAAATTCCAACATTCATAATCAAAGTGGTTAAAGGCGTTAATAAAGCAGAGACATTCGATACACGAATGTAAATATCGCCTAAATCATCTGAAGCTTTATCAACATGTCGTTGCTCTGTTTCCTTTCTAGCAAACGCACGGATTACACGGACACCGCTTAAATTTTGACTAATTTGACGGTTTAACCGATCCAAATATTCTTGGACTTTTTGATATAAAGGCACAGTCACTTTAATGATAATAAAGAGAATAAGGCTAAAAATTGGTAAAAGTAATAGGAAAAGAAAGCCCATCTGCACGTCAATGTAAAAAGCCATGACCACAGAACCGATACTTAAAAAAGGTGTCCGAATGACCAACCGAATAAACATCGCTAAAGCCAATTGAAGCTGGTTGATATCGTTTGTGATCCGGGTGATGAGGGTATCTGTACCAAAACTATTTAATTCTTTGTGTGAAAGCTGATTAATTTTCTTCATTAATTGATTTCTTAGCTCCGTCCCAAAACCTTGCGAAGCGACTGAAGCATAATATTGACAAATCATGACAAAAAATAAACCAACTAACGACATAACAAGCATCCAGAGGGCCATTTCTATGACAGTCTGTCGGTCGTTTTGACGAATACCGACATCGACTAAGTGAGCCATGAATAAGGGCAAGACTAACTCGAAACAAGCTTCTAAAAATTTGAAGACTGGACCGAGGATAATTTGTTTTCGATAATTTTTTGCGTATTTCAATAAACCAAACATAAGATTCCTCCCTTTGCTGCTCTCATTGTAGCCTAATCTTTCAATGAAAGAAAGTTGTTCGCTACATTTTCTCAACTTCTGTTAAAATAGAAGAAAAGAGCAAAGAAGTGGAGTGTGACAGAAACGTGGAAAAAATGAGTCAGGTTATTTTGTTATTTTTTATTTATTCCTTTATCGGCTGGTTATGGGAAACAGTGTATTGTTCATTAAAAGCCAAAAAATTTGTTTATCGAGGATTTTTAGTAGGGCCCTATTGTCCTATTTATGGATTTGGGGTCTTAAGCGTTCTCTATTTTGTGGAACCCTTTGAGAACAATCTCTTGGTATTGTATGTCGGATCGGCTGTTTTAGTGACGATTTTAGAATATGTCACTAGTTATGGCTTGGAAAAATTGTTCCATGCCTCTTGGTGGGATTATCATGATGTACCTTTTAATTTAAACGGTCGCGTGGCTTTACCGGTTTCTCTTTTTTGGGGATTGGGGTGTGTCTTGATTGTCAAAGTTATTCAACCAGAAATCGCCAAAGTTGTCAGCTTTTTACAAGCAACCTTTGGCAACTACTTAGCCCTTTGCATAGTGATTGTAATGGGGCTTGACTTAATTTATACGTTGCTGAACATGCAAGGTTTCAAAAAACTTATTACCGAGATGGGCCAAACGTTGGAAACGAACCAACAAGAATTTAAGCAACGGTTGAACACAAAAATGGAAATCGCTACAGCTGATTGGCAGAAGTTAAAAGAGCGAACCAAAAGAGAGCATTTCCAAAATCGGTTAAATTTCCAACAACGTCGTTTTATTAACAATTACCCAAAACTAACTTTAAAAAACATTAAAAATTCCAAAGAAGTTCGGCATCTCTTAGAAGATTTGAAGAAAAAGGGCCAATAATTAACAAAAAATATTACAAAATATTTCAATCAATGGTCTAATGGGATGAAAAAAAGAAAAATCGTCAAAAGCTAGTTTTTAAGGCGTCTTAAGAAATTCTTAAAGAATTGAGATGGAAATGGACTAATGAATAAACGCAGGATAAAAAAAGAGTTGCATTTAAATTGTAATAAATTGTAACATGATTGAAATAAAACGAGCCCTCCTGACTAGTATAATGAGTAGGTGTTTTAGATAAGTTAGGAAAGGTGTTGGATTTAGTGAAGGTTAAAAAGTTGATACCATTTTTAACAACAATGATGCTTATCAATTTTGGACTTCCAGTCGCTGCGGCAGCAGAATCACTTGATTCGTTGCAAGAAAAAGAAGCGCAAGCGAAACAATCTGGGGAGTTAATTAGTAAAGAAATCAATTCAGCCTTAGACGATGTAAATGCTAAATATGCGGAAATCGAACGTTTAAAAACGCAAATTTCGAAAGCGGAAGATACGTTGAAAACTTCGAAAGAGGAAATAGAAAAAACAGAAAAAAATATTTCTCGTCGTAAAGAAGCTGTTGGCGATCGTATGAAGGATATTCAATTAAATGGCGACCAACGTACTTGGCAAGCCTTATTAGATGCAGAAAATTTATCAGATTTCTTTAATCGGGCCTACGCCATGACCGTTTTACAAAACTTTGAACGGGAAAAGATTGAAAGCTTAACTAGCGAAAAAGAAAAGTTAGCTGCATTACAAGAAAAAGTTGAAAATACGCAAACAACTTTAAAACAAAATGAAGAGAAATTACAAGTTGAAGCTTCTTCAATGAATAATAAAGTCTCTGAGTTAAAAGAAAAAATGGCGGATAATGAAGAATTATTGGCTCAAATTTCGACAGACAAACAGAAAGAGCAACAACGCTTAGTCAGCGAAAAAGCAGCAGCTGAGGCACAGAAAAAACGTGCGGCAGAAACTGCCAAAGCAGAAGCAGCGAAGAAACAAGCAGCTGCCGACAAACAAGCGCAAGCAGATGCGGCGGCTAAACTAGAAGCCGAAGCTGCTGAAGAGTCAAGCAGTCAAGCATCAAGCTCTTCTACAAGTACGGAAAGCAGTAGCACTGAATCTTCAAGTTCAGCTAGTTCATCCGAATCGTCATCAACGACAGAATCATCGACAGGCGAATCATCAACACCAGGAACTGGCTCTGGTCGTGTGCTTCAGATGGAATCAACTGCTTATTCTTGGCGCGAAGCTGGTGCAAGTAATCTAAGTGCTACTGGTATTGACTTAAGTAAACAAAGCAATGTAGTTGCAGTCGATCCAAGTGTAATTCCTCTAGGTTCATTAGTGAAAGTCTCTGGTTATGGCTTTGCTATTGCTGGGGATACAGGTGGCGCTATTCAAGGAAATATTATTGATGTTCATTTTGATTCAGTAGACCAATGCCGTCTTTGGGGACGACGTCAGGTTACAGTAGAAATTCAATAATAAATTTGTTATACTAAAGACAAGATAAAAGGAATTGGCTAAGTCAGTAATGATAGTAGCCAGTTCTTTTTTAGTTAAATGTAAAGGAGAATTACAATGATTCGCTCGGCAACAAAAGAAGACGGTCAAGCGATTGCTCGGCTGGTCTTAGTTATTTTAAAAGATATGGAGTTACCAATTTTAGAAGAAGTCTCAGAAGAACAAATGATTGACCTGTTAGCAGAGGCAACGGCGTATCCAACCTATCGCTATGGCTATCAACGAATTTTAGTTTATGAACATGCAGGTGAAGTTGCAGGGATTGCTGTCGGCTATCCTGCAGAAGATGAAAAGATTATTGATGAACCTTTAAGAGAAGTCTTTAAAAAACATGGCTTAGCAGAAGATGTTCGGCTATTTATTGAAGAAGAAACCTTGCCTAATGAATGGTATTTAGACACGATTTCTGTGGATGAACGTTTCCGTGGAATGGGAATTGGTTCTAAGTTATTAGATGCTTTACCTGAAGTAGCTAAAGCTAGCGGGAAGCAAGCCTTGGGTCTAAATGTTGATTTTGACAATCCAGGGGCGAGAAAGTTATACGCAAGCAAAGGCTTTAAAGATGTCACAACAATGACTATTAGTGGTCACTTATACAATCATATGCAAAAAGAAGTGTAAAAATAGAGGTCGGGACAGAAGCGTTTAACTCCGAGAAATAAGAAGGAATTTCCGAAAATTGTTCTATAATTTTTGGATAATTTCGGCTTATTTCCGAAGGAGTTGCTTCTGTTCCCGCCGTTTATCAATTTTTAAGCCTGGGACAAAAATCCAAAGTGATTTTTGTCCCAGGCTCTATTTTTCATTAATCCGTTAAAGGATCAAAATCTAATCCAAAATCATCGGAAGTTTTTTGTTTTTTCTTATTATATAACCAGTAGTCAAGGACAGCTGCTATACAGATGCACAACGGTGCGTCCTCATCATTGGCAACAGTTAAAACAAAATAGTCGCCTGTACAAAGCATGGTTTTATCCATTGACATGATTTTTTTATGGACTTGATAAATTGAATATTGGTGCGCTTTGATATCCCCAACAACTGCCCAGTGAAGGCCTTGAACATAATAGAAATCAGCATTCAAATTGAACAGTTTCCGTAGAGTACCCACTTTTTCAAAACGCTGATATAACTCAAATCGTGTACCAAAAGTCCAAGAAACTTGTTTAATACTGGCTAAAATTTCTCCGTTCATTGCATATAAAGAAAGCGCATCTCCTCGTGTGCCCCAGCGCCCCACCAATAGAAAAAGTGAACGGCCTGCTTGGTCTTTCACGATGGTTCGCGTAACTTTTCCTAACTGTTGTTCTTGAATAAAAAATTCAGACACGACACGATCTCCTTTCTATATATATAAATGAGTGCTGTAACTGGTAGTGCTTATTACAAATCTTCTCTTATTGCACGCAGGATGGCTTCGCCAACACCATTTTCTAAATTAGTGGCTGTTTCATATTTAGCGTATTCTTTTAATTCCAGTTCGGCATTGCCCATTGCAAAACTTACCCCAGCCCATTGAATCATGCTGACGTCATTTAAATTATCACCAATAGTCATGACTTGTTCAGCGGGAATCCCACGTTCTTTAGCGACGCGCGCAACCGCAATCCCTTTTTGTGCTAGGCGGTGGTTAATTTCAATATTATTAAGCGCAGAAGAGGTAACAACCAAATCATCTAGTTCTTCTACTTCCATCCCAGCAGGACCTAATACTTTCGGCCCATCCATACTGAAGCCAATAATTTTAAGGACTTCAATCGAATCATCTTTTAAAATGTCGTCTAAACGATCAACGTAGGTAATATGCAATAAAGATAGGTGTGCTGAAGCCATGGCAATCGCCACTTTATAAGTTAAATGGGGCATGGATTCTGCAATATGAGCGGCAAAGTTTTCAATTCTTTTTTCTTGATGTTCAGAAAAAATACCTTTATTTGTAGAGATTTCATAGTAAACATTGTGTTGACTCAAAATAGTTAGTACTTCTGTTACTGTTTCTTTTTCGATCCCAGCCGTGAAAAGTGAGTGTCCATCTTTGTCAAACACTTGGGCGCCGTTTAAAGTAATCATGGCGCAGTCAATTCCAGCTTCTTCTAACGCGGGTTTCGCTTCGGTATATGCGCGGCCAGTAGCAACCATAAATTCGATTCCTAAACGTTCCGCTTCGCGAATTGCTGAAGCGTTATCATTTGTGATGCTCATTTTTGCATCTAAAAGTGTTCCATCCATATCTGAAGCAATTAATTTAATCATCGATTCTCTACACCTCATTATCTATTTAAAGCTTACCTATAGTTTACCACGTTTTTCCAAGAGAAAGTACCCAGAAATTTCTTGTCAGGTTTGGAGAAATTCGTTATGCTTAGAGAGCGAAGGAGTGAGCATTATGAAAGAAATTATTCACAATAGTTGGCAAACCGTTTTATCTGCTGAATTTGAAAAACCGTATTATCAAGAATTGCGGGAATTTTTGAAAAAAGAATATCAGACACAAACGATTTATCCAGATATGTATCATTTATTTTCAGCGTTAGAACTAACCCCTTTTGAAGAAGTAAAAGTAGTAATTTTGGGACAAGATCCATATCATGGACCCAATCAAGCACACGGACTAAGTTTCTCTGTCCAGCCAGGTGTGAAAGTGCCGCCATCTCTTGCGAATATTTACAAAGAATTACAAGCTGATTTAGGGTACCAACCCGTCAACCATGGCTTTTTAGAAAGCTGGGCCAAACAAGGCGTGTTATTATTAAATACTGTGTTGACCGTTCGGGCAGGTCAAGCCTATTCCCATCGAGGTAAAGGGTGGGAGCAACTGACAGATGTCATTATCGAAAAGTTGAATGAGCGTGAAAAACCCGTTGTTTTCATTTTATGGGGACGTCCAGCTCAAGAAAAAATTAAAATGATTGATACGACTCGGCATGTGATTATCAAATCGCCACATCCAAGTCCATTGTCAGCGCATCGTGGTTTTTTTGGCTCACGTCCGTTTTCTCAAGCGAATGCTGCTCTAGAACGTTTAGGGGAAACGCCGATTGATTGGCAACTTCCTGAAACAGTGTAGTGTAACAGTGTATGCTGTTATAGTGTAGAAGAGTTAGTTTGTGAAAAGCTTATCGGATTATTGGTTTTTTTGACTAATACAGCTAGAAAAAACTGTTATTTTCTTTGAGAATAGTGTATGATGGATTTTGTAAATATAAAACTGGAGGGTTTATCGTGGAATTATTCGATAGCTTAAAATTTAAAGTCGTACGCCGTAATATCAAAATTGTTTTCCCTGAAGCAACAGATCCTAGAATCTTAGGTGCTGCTGCCCGCTTAAAATCTGATGAATTAGTAGAACCAATCTTAATTGGTGATCCAACAGATATCGCAAATGCTGCTATGGCTCGTGGAATCAACACATCAAACTTTATTATTATCAACCCAAATGATTATGAAAAATGGGATGAAATGGTCGAAGCATTTGTTGAACGCCGTAATGGAAAAGCTACTAAAGAAGATGCTGAAAAAATTTTAAAAGATGTCAACTATTTCGGTACTATGTTAACTTACATGGGTATTGCTGATGGTATGGTTAGTGGTGCTATCCACTCAACAGGTGATACAGTTCGTCCTGCGTTACAAATCATTAAAACAAAACCAGGCGTAAGCCGTACAAGTGGTGCCTTCTTAATGATTCGTGGTCGTGACCAAGAAAGATATTTATTCTCAGACTGCGCGATTAACGTGAACCCAACTGCACAAGAATTAGCTGAAATTGCTGTTGATAGTGCCAAAACAGCTGAATTATTTGACATTGAACCAAAAGTTTCATTGTTAAGTTTTTCAACAAAAGGTTCTGCAAAAGCACCAGAAGTAACAAAAGTTGCTGAAGCTACAAAAATTGCGCAAGAATTAGCACCTGAATATGCGATTGATGGTGAATTACAATTTGATGCTTCTTATGTATCTTCTGTTGCACAATTAAAAGCACCCAACTCAAAAGTTGCTGGGGAAGCAACAGTCTTTGTATTCCCAGATTTACAATCAGGAAATATTGGCTACAAAATTGCTCAACGTTTAGGTAACTTTGAAGCAATTGGCCCAATCTTACAAGGATTGAACAAACCAGTTTCTGATTTATCACGTGGTGCAAACGAAGAAGATGTTTATAAATTATCAATCATTACAGCTGCTCAAACATTAATGAACGACTAATTAACTATGTCAAAGCATGATAAATAAGCAAAGTAGAAGTTGAGGTTCCCAGGACACTTGGGCCTCAACTTTATTTTTTTGAAGCTGCCACTAGTCAACTTATTGAATTTTCGGTATACTTTCATACATAGATTCTTGCAGATGGGAGGCAAAAAAAATGAACATTGTCCTGAACAATCCATTGGAAACAGAAGCAATTGCTAAAATCATTGGACAAAAGGCACAAGCTGGTGATGTAATTGTCCTGACTGGTGATTTAGGGGCCGGTAAGACGACAATGACGAAAGGGATTGCTTTAGGATTAGGCATTTCCCAAATGATTAAAAGTCCCACCTATACGATTATCCGCGAATATCCACAAGGACGACTTCCGTTATACCATATGGATGTTTACCGTGTTGAAGAGGGTGCGGATGAATTAGGGTTAGATGAGTATTTTGAAGGAGATGGGCTATCCGTTGTAGAATGGGGCAGCTTGATTGAAGAAGAATTGCCAGAAGATTATTTAGAAATTATTTTAAATAAAGATTCTCAAGAAGCTGACAAGAGAGTTCTTGAATTCCGTGGAACTGGTCCATTGGCAGAAGAAAGAATAGCAGAGATTCTGAAAACGTGGGAGGCTCGCGAATATGACTGAACAAACATTTTCTATTCGAGAAGCAGTGCCTACTGATGCGGATCAATTACTATCTGTGATGTCAAAAATTGGGAGTGAAACGCCCTATTTGGTAATGGATGAGCGAGGAATGGCCATGTCGACAACAGAATTGGCTGAAAATCTAGCAACACTCTATGAATCACCAAATAATGTTTTATTGGTGGCATTAGCGGGAAAAGCGATCATTGGGACCGCTTCTGTGTCTGCTTCTTCTAAAAAGCGGATGGAGCATATTGGTGAAATTGGCATTAGTATTTTAAAAGAGTACTGGGGCTATGGACTGGGCAGTATCCTGATGGAAGAACTTATTCGCTGGGCGCATGAAAGTCATGTTATTCGTCGCTTGGAATTAACGGTACAGGATCGCAATCAACGAGCGATTCACGTCTATAAAAAATTAGGGTTTGAAACAGAAGCAATTATGCCTCGAGGCGCCAAAACAGACCAAGGTGAATTTTTAGATGTTCATTTAATGCGTTTGCTGATTGATTAATTATTGGTTAATAATTTTAATTTCTTAAATAATCGAACGATAATTGCATGAAAAAACAAAATTTTCGCAATTATCGTTTGTTTCATATTTATTTTTCTGATATTTTTGTTATAATTATAGAAGAATTTAACGAAAAAATGAAAATTTATTTTGGGAAGGAATGTAAGAAATGGCGAAGGCAACGAAAATGAATGTTAACTATCGAGAGTCGATCTTGGATCGTGCGTATCGTTTAGAGCTAATAAAAAAAGACGAATATGTAAAACATCAAGAAAAATTATCATTATTAAATGAAAAATTGTCTGACGGGGAACCAGCTCAATTTGATGCAAAAGAAGAAACGTTTTGGAAAAAAATTTCGCAAAAAGTTATTTTATAAAAGTAATACATACGAATAAGAGCGTACACATAGAAAGAAGCGTAAGCAGTTTAACACTGCTTACGCTTCTTTTTTAATGAATAGGAATAACTGTTTCACGCTTAATTAATTTGTGAGGAATAACGAGACGGACACCATTCGTCAATTCTTCGTGGATTAATTCATATAATTTTTTCATCGCCATTCGACCTAATTCTGACGTGTCGATGTCAATGCTTGTTAGATAAGGATGTGTCAATGTTGAAAAGATTGAGTTGTTAAAACTAATAATGGATAACGTTTCAGGAACTTGATAACCATAGATTTGCGCAAGTTGCATCGTCCGCAAAGCAAAGATATCATCAATCACCACCAACGCCGTGGCATTATTTTGATGAAGGATATCATCGAAAGCCATGTAATCTTCAGGTTTTTCTAACGCAACGCTTGGTAAAACAGTTAATCCTTGCATCATCATTGCTTTTTGATAACCAAAGTAACGTTCAAAGTACAAACTTTCATGCGTTGTATTGGTCACAAATAAAATATTTTTATGGCCGTTTTCAATTAAAAATTCCGTCGCTTGTTTCCCTAATAATTGATTATCATTATCCACGTAAACTATTTCCGTTTCATGTTGGTAAGGTTGACCAATTAAAGTAAAGGGAATGTTATTTTCATATAAGTAATCAATGACGGGGTCCTTACTATCTGAATACACAAGAATAAAACCGTCCACTTGCTTTTGAAGATGCATTCTTTTAACGTTTTCCAATAGTACATCAAAACTTTTGGCAGTTGCAATAGCAGTAGTCATATCATAAAGACGGGCTTCCTCGTTGATGGCTTCCATAATTTCTAAATAAAATGGATTCCCTAACCGTTCTTTCGAATCTAAAGGAGGTAAAATTACGCCAATGGCACTTGAAATTCGTTTACCCAAATTCCGTGCCGTCATATTTGGCACATAGCCTAAGTCATCCATGACTTTTCGCACTTTCTTTTTTGTCGATTCAGAAATACTTGGATGATCGTTAATGACACGCGAAACGGTTGAAGTTGCAACCCCCGCTTTCTTAGCGACATCTTTTACTGTAATTGCCATTTTTGCCACGCCTTTCTTAGTGATTATAGAAGGTTAAATTGATAAACCGTTTGGTAGGTTTGCTTTTTATTAGCTGGTAATAAAATAGAGCCCCACTGAGGATGATGAACAATGTCTGGATACTCTTGTGGTTCAATTGCTAAGCCATAGTTTGAATGCATCGCTTGTCCATTAATAGAAAAAGGAGCCTCAAAACCAGTCGTAGAAAATAATACCATACTTTGGTTCGTTGTTGCTATCGTCATTTTTCTTCCAGAAGTAGGTTCTTGTAAGCATAATTGTGGCTGTCTTAAGTCAGAGCCAACTAAGGGGAAAACATCATCTAACCCAGTTGGATAGCGTTGGAGGATTGTTTCGATAGGTGTCAGTTCATTAAAACGTATGGATAGTTCAGAAGCTGGTAAAATCCGTCCAGTAGGCAGCTTATTATCGTCTAATTCTAACATACCTTGACAGTTCAAAGATAGCAAATGTGACAGAATGTCTAACTTTCCGTCGCCAGATAAATTAAAGTAGGCGTGGTTTGTAGGATTAAAAAGTGTTTCCTGTTTACTCCGTCCAGTACTGATCATTCGTAAATGATTATCCTCTAGCTGGTAGGTGATGGTGGCCTCAATTGGTCCGGGATAGCCAGAAAGGGTGTCGGTTAAATGAAAAGCAACGCCAATGATATCCTTTTTTTCAAAGGGCTCGACTGTCCAATATTGAAAAGACCACCCCTTTGAGCCACCATGGATATGATGACCGTCGCTATTTTGTTCTAATATTCCATTTTGCCAATGGCCATTACGAATGCGTCCAGCAACTGGTCCAACAGTGGCGCCAAAAAAGCTTTGATCCTTTAATACATCTTGATACGAATCATACGATAAAAGGATATTTTCCCAATGATTATTTTTGTTTGGCATCAAAAGTTGATGGAGGCGCGCGCCATAATTGAGAAGAACGACTTCTAAAAAGTCGTTCTTCAAAGTAATTTTTTTTAAGTTTGTGTTTGGAATATCGGTTACGGTGATACGATTATCCTTCATGATCAAGCCACACTTTTTTTAAGTAATCAAACGTTAAAGCGCTCGTCTCTGGCACGATGGGCAACCCTTCGCCTAACTCTTCTTTGCGGCCAACGCCAACAGGTTGCGCTCCGCTAGCAAGAATCGCTTGAATCCCAGCTTTGGCATCTTCAATGCCAAGACATTCTGCTGGTGTCAAATCAATTTCTTTCGCAGCTAAAATGAAAATATCTGGAGCGGGTTTGCCTGCCTGAACGTCTGCTGGATTAGCAATGGCATCAAAAAGGGGCATCAATTGCATTTTTTCTAAAAGGAAAGGCCCATTTTTACTTGCAGAAGCCAAGGCGATTTTAATATTGGCTTCACGTAATTCCGTTAATAGAGAAAGAATTCCTGGGTAGACATCTTCAGGCGTAATCGCTTGGATCATTTCCAAGTAATAATCGTTTTTCCGTTGCGCTAACTGGGCAAATTCTTCAGAAGAAAACGTGCCTTCTTTTTTTCCGTATTTTAACAGTAACTGCAGAGAATCTTCACGGCTTACACCTTTCAATTGTTCGTTGAAAACACGGTCAATGGAAATTCCAATTTCGTTCCCTAATTTTTTCCAAGCGTGGTAATGAAATTCTGCTGTATCAGTAATAACGCCATCTAAATCAAACAAAACGCCTTTAAACATGAACTTCTTCCTTTCTAATCGGTAAAACTAATCGATCTTTTAATGTGTATTTTTGATCGTAAACAGTTAATGGAATTGAAGGGCCGTCGAGTAAAGTGAAGGCCACTTGGTCTGCTGAAACTTCAACAAATAGTAAACGATTCCGATAATTAATGTGGAACGAGTAGGCTGTCCATGTCGCTGGTAAAAAGGGTGCAAATTTTAGTTGTTGATGGTCCGTTTTCATTTGGGCAAAACCTTGCACAATCGCTAGCCAACTACCAGTCATTGAGGTAATGTGTAAGCCATCTTCTGTATCATTATTGTAATTATCTAAGTCAAGGCGCGCTGTTCGTTGATACATTTCCACTGCTTTTTCTTCCATGCCTAATTCAGCAGCTAATACAGCATGAATGCTTGGTGAAAGGGAAGATTCATGGACAGTCATTGGTTCGTAAAAATTAAAGTTCCGGCGTTTTTCTTCTAAAGAAAAGGCGTCATTAAAGAAATAAATTCCTTGAAGAACATCGGCTTGTTTAATGAAACAAGACCGCAAAATTTTATCCCATGACCAATGTTGATTTAAAGGCAGCTCACTAAGTGGTAAATCAGAAACAGGCATTAAATCTTTATCTAAGAAAGTGTCATGTTGTACAAAAATGCCTAATTCATTATCCACTGGGAAGTACATATTCTCTACAATGTCTGCCCATTTAGCTAATTCGTCGTCTGCAATTTTGAGCGTTGTTTCTTCTTGGAATTTTAAATAAGACTCACGTGTGTAACGTAGAACCCACGCAGCGATGGTATTGGTATACCAGTTATTGTTGATATTATTTTCATATTCATTTGGCCCCGTTACGCCATGAATCATATATTGTTTATGACGTTGGGAGAAGTGGACCCGATCTGCCCAAAAACGAGCGATTGCCACAAGCACTTCTAGACCAGCATCTTTTAGATAGTCTTCGTCTCCTGTATAGTTGACATAATTATAAATCGCATAAGCAATCGCACCATTTCTGTGAATCTCTTCAAAAGTGATTTCCCATTCGTTATGACATTCGACACCAGTAAAAGTAACCATTGGGTAAAGCGCACCCTTTAACCCTTGTTGTTGGGCATTATGAATGGCTTGAGGCAATTGATTGTGGCGATATTTCAGTAGATTTTTAGTAACTTCGGGCTTAGCCAACGCCAAGTAAAGTGGGACAGCATATGCTTCGGTATCCCAGTATGTGGCACCGCCATATTTTTCGCCAGTAAAGCCTTTTGGTCCGATATTTAAACGATCGTCTTCACCATAGTAGGTTGAGAAAAGTTGGAAAAGATTAAAACGAATGCCTTGTTGGGCTTCGTCATCTCCTTCAATAACAACATCAGCTAATTGCCAACGTTTTGCCCAAGCGGCAGCTTGACCAGCTTTTGCTTCAGGGTACAAGGTAGTCATTTCTGCAAATAATTCGTTTACTCGTGTGATTTGTTGCGTTTCTGGCACATCACGACTGGTAACGACAAGCACTTCTTTTGTGATGGCGGTCGTTTCGCCTTCGTTTAAAGACACTGTCAATTCTGCGGTTAAGGCCAAGGGCTGTTGTGTATATGTAGGCACAACAGAGGCTCCATCGATGAAATGGCGCATACCTGCAGTCACTGTAAAACGCTCTATTTCAAAATTGTTAGGAATGGTCTTAGTCGTAACAAAGCCAAGTGTTTCTTGTGTTTCAATAGCTCTTTCTTCCCAAAAATGTTCTTCATAATTGCTGTCTTCATTTTGAACATCGCCATCCAATTTTGAGTGAAGAGTGATTGTGCCTGTACCTTCCAGCATTTCAATTGTTAAGTGGATGTAAGCTGCTTCTTTTTTTTCTAAGCTTAAAAAACGTTCAAAAGAGAAGCGCACTTTGTTCTTCGGTGTTTGGATGGTGAATTGCCGAGAAAGGACCCCATTTTGCATGTCTAATTCTAAAGAAAAATCTTCGTAAGGTGTAGTGGCTAAATCAATTGTTTGTCCATCAATTTGTAAGTCCATTGCGATGAAATTAATTGCGTTAATCACTTTGCCGAAATATTCAGGATAACCATTTTTCCACCAACCAACACGTGTTTTGTCTGGATACCAAACACCTGCTAAATAGGTTCCTTGATGGTGGTCGCCAGAATAGTGTTCTTCAAAATTTCCCCGCATCCCCATATAGCCATTGCCAATGCTCGTTAATGATTCTTGTAAACGTAAATTTTCTTTATCTAAGTGTGTAGTACGGATTTTCCAAGGATCAATTTGGAATAAACGTTTGATTTGTTTCATGAGAATCCCCCTCAGTGATTTTATTGATAGGTCTATCATAAACGCAACCGATTGCATTAGTCAATAGTCAATGCTTAAAAAGTGTAATCTTATGAATAAAAGCTGAAACAAAGGTAGGTTAGAAGGAGCTTTATTTGCTTTATTAAAAGACAAAATAAAAAAGGATTAAGTAGTAGGGAATTGTTTTCCACAATATTTTTGAAATTAAAGCATTTACAAAAAGGAAACAGGAGTATATAATGGCAACATAACGAAACCGATTGCGTAAGGAGTGGCAGGAATGAAAAAAATGTTTAGTTTTGAGTTTTGGCAAAAATTCGGGAAAGCTTTAATGGTCGTTGTGGCAGTAATGCCCGCAGCGGGTTTAATGATTAGTATTGGGAAATCGCTTCCTTTAATCGATCCTAATTTAGGCTTGTTAGTAACAACAGGCGGAGTTCTGGAGAGTATCGGTTGGGCAATTATTGGCAACTTACATTTACTATTTGCGTTAGCAATAGGTGGCAGTTGGGCCAAAGATCGTGCAGGTGGCGCATTTGCAGCGGGGATTTCTTTTGTTTTAATCAACCGTATTACTGGAGCCATTTTTGGTGTAACAAATGAAATGTTGGCAGATGAACAAGCTTTCACGCATACCTTATTTGGCACCAAGATTATGGTGAAGGGATTCTTTACAAGTGTCTTAGAAGCCCCAGCATTAAATATGGGTGTCTTTGTAGGGATTATTGCTGGTTTTGTCGGTGCGATGGCTTACAACAAGTATTACAATTATCGGAAATTACCAGATGCGCTATCATTTTTTAATGGTAAACGGTTTGTCCCATTTGTCGTTATTTTGTGGTCAACAATTGTCTCAATTGCATTAGCACTTATTTGGCCAAATATTCAAGCGGGAATTAATAATTTTGGGTTATGGATTGCGCAATCTCAAGACAGTGCACCTATTTTAGCGCCATTCTTATATGGAACGTTGGAACGTTTGTTATTACCTTTTGGGTTACATCATATGTTGACGATTCCAATCAACTATACACAATTAGGTGGAACGTATGAAATTTTATCTGGTGCACAAGCTGGAACCCAAGTTTTTGGTCAAGATCCTTTATGGTTGGCTTGGGCAACAGACTTAGTGAATCTTAAAGGCGCTGGTGACATGAGCAAGTATCAGTTTGTCTTAGAAAATTGGACACCAGCTAGATTCAAAGTAGGCCAAATGATTGGTTCTTCAGGGATTTTAATGGGGATGGCTTTGGCGATGTATCGTAATGTCGATGCAGATAAAAAAGCTAAATATAAATCAATGTATTTTTCTGCTGCTTTAGCTGTTTTCTTAACTGGTGTGACAGAGCCGTTAGAATTCATGTTTATGTTTGCTGCAGTGCCGCTTTATGTGATTTATGCCGTGATCCAAGGTGCTGCTTTTGCAATGGCTGATATTTTACCATTGCGTGTGCATTCGTTTGGAAATATTGAATTGTTAACAAGAACACCGCTAGCAATAAAAGCTGGTTTAGGTGGCGATTTAATCAATTTTGTTTTAATGGTCATCATTTTTGGTGTTGTCACTTATTTCTTAGCCAATTTCTTAATTAAAAAATTCAATTACGCAACACCTGGAAGAAATGGAAACTATGACAATGATAACGGCGAAGAAATCGCATCTGGCGCGGCTGGTTCAGGTGTCGTCGATCAGCAAATCGCGCAAATTGTCTACTTACTTGGTGGTAAACAAAATATCAAAGAAGTTGATGCGTGTATGACACGCTTACGTGTCAGTGTAAAGGATCGAGAAAAAGTCGGTTCGGAAGAGGCGTGGAAACGGGCAGGCGCAATGGGCTTGATTGTGAAAGATAATGGCGTTCAAGCCGTTTATGGACCAAAAGCCGATGTTTTAAAATCCGATATTGAAGATTTACTAGCTTCCGGCGTTGACATTCCAGAACCGGTTATAGCAGAAAGTACAGTAGGAACGCCAACGACGAATTTCTTAGCCAAGAAAAAAGATTTCGTGGCTGTGGCGACAGGGGAAGTTATTCCAATGGCGCAAGTCAATGATCCTGTCTTTTCACAAAAAATGATGGGGGATGGATTTGCAGTTAAGCCTCTAGAAGGAGAGGTGGTGGCACCAATTTCGGGGAAAGTCCTAAGTGTTTTCCCAAGCAAACATGCGATTGGGCTACAAACAGAAGAAGGCATCGAAGTACTTGTCCATATGGGGATTGATACAGTTGAAATGGCAACTCCTGCTTTTGAATCTTTTGTTAAAGAAGGACAATCATTGAAAGCTGGGACGAAACTAGCTAAAATGAACTTGGATGTGATTGAACAAGCTGGCAAAGAAACAACGATTATTGTCGCTTTTACAAACAGCGACAAAGTGGAACAAGTAGTTATTCATCAACTAGGAACCACCACTGCGGGAACTGTAATCGGACAGATTGAAATTTAAATGATTAGGTATGAGGTCGGGACAGAACCGTTTAACTCCGAGAAATAAGAAGGAATTTCCGGAAATTGCTTTTTAATTTTTGGATAATTTCGGCTTATTTCCGAAGGAGTTGGTTCTGTTCCCGCCGTTTATCAGGTTTTGCGCGTGAAGCAAAAATCCAAAGTGATTTTTGTCCCACTCACAGACCTAATCACATGTAAGAGAAGGTGAAAAGATGAATCTTTTAACAATCAATACTCATAGCTGGTTAGAAGAAGAACCGTTAAAAAAATTAGAGGAGATTGCCAAGGTGATTTTATCTTCTGAAAGTGAAATAATTGCCTTACAAGAAGTGAATCAGAAAGTCGCTTCCAAGAAAGTGCCGTTAGAACAGTTAACTACTTTTTGTCCCGTAGCGACCCAAACACCGGTCCATGAAGATAATTTTGCATATCTAATCGTTCAATATCTAGCTGAAAAAGGCCAACACTATTATTGGAGTTGGGAAATGAGCCACATTGGTTACGCTATTTATGAAGAAGGGAACGCACTACTTTCGAAATGTCCGTTGACTAGTGAAGCTCTCCTTATTTCAGAAAGCCAAGAACCAACGAATTATCGAACAAGAAAAATCTTAGTAGCGGAGACAGAGAGTTCAAAAGGTACGCTTACTGTTGTCTCTGGTCACTTTTCTTGGTGGGAAACACCCTGTACAGGTTTTGCCTATGAATGGCTACAATTAGAGAAATACTTAGCGACGGGGCAACAACCGTTAGTCATTTTAGGCGATTTAAACAACCCAGCTGGTACAACTGGCTATCAATTAGTGGAAAATAGTTACTTGCCGATTCAAGATGCATTTGTTGTAGCGGAAGAAACAAGCGGTGAAGCGACAGTAGAGAAAAAAATAGATGGCTGGGAAGAAAATGAAGCAGCCTTGCGGATTGACTACGCATTTGTTCCAAAACAGTGGCACGTACGAAAATATGAAGTAATTTTTGATGGTAGGAAAACACCGATAGTCAGTGATCATTTTGGCTTACTCATTCAACTAAAATAAGAAAAAGCGCTGAATTTTCAGCGCTTTTTCTTATTTATTCGCTCATGTAACTATTCTTCTCAGTCTTGTTTGGCTAATTCTTGATCCCGAAGGATGGTGGCCTCAATCCCTTTGATGACTGTTGAAATAAACGCATTGTTTTCTAATTCGACAATCCCAGCAACCGTGGTTCCACCAGGAGAACTGACTTGGTCGATTAAAGTCCAAGGATTCTCTGTGCTATTTGCCAAAGTTTGAGCGCTGCCTAGTACAGCTTGTGTGGCAATTTCTAAGGCCAACTCTTTGTTCATACCATTTTTAACGGCTGCTCGGGCAATCGAATCAATAAATAAGAAAGCATACGCAGGAGTGCTACCTGCAATAGCAGTAAAAATCGAAAAATACTGTTCCTCTAATTCCCAGGCTTGGCCAACTGCTCGAAACAATGATAAAACAGTCTGGATGTCTTCAGGGGATGCAAAAGCGTTGCCACAAACAGCTGCTGCACCTGCGCCAATCAATGCATTCATATTGGGCATCACACGAACGAGACGAAGCGGTTGGGTAGTCTCAAACAGTTGATACAATTCTGCAATAGTCGTACCTGCTGCAATGGAAACAATTAACGGTTGCTTGTCTAAAATTGCTTCTTTTGCTTCAAGTAAAGCTGCTTGAACGAATTGCGGTTTCACCGCTAAAATAACTAAGTCAGCTACTGCAATGGCTTCTTGTGGTGAAGCAACCGCGTGTGCACCAATTTCTTGTGCAAAAGCGGCGGTTTTTTCGACTTGAATATCATAAAAATAAAGATTTTCTGCGGCAATAAATTGCTTTTTTAGCGCACCTTTGGCAATGGCGGATGCCATATTTCCAGCACCGATAAAACTAATTTTCATAAAAAATTCCTCCTAAAAACTGTTGAATCTCTTTTTTCGTGTTACCATGTATCTAGTATAGAAGGAAACGCCAAAGAAAAAAATAGAGGGAGTAAAGTAAAAAGTGTTGGATTATGAGGTGATTAATTGGCAAGCAAAGAAGAACAATATGCAGCATTTTATCAGTTTTTAGAGACCTTAGATTGTTATTTAACCACTACCAATGCTCTTGAGAATGAAGTAGCGCAATTTAAGGAAAATCCGCATCGAGAAATTGCGGGCTTTATGCTGGTATCTTCGGAAACAATTGACGTTCCGAAAGGATTTATTCGGATGCTCTATTGTTTAGAGCAAGATGGCAATGCTTATTTGGATCAACAAAGGTGTTCGTTTTCGGCTGGCCAAGTCATGATTGTCAATGAGGCCACCTCGGTTAGCTATCAGGGGCAAGGAATGTCTATGATTATATTTTATTTTAAAAAGCACTATTTTCTTGATACGCTCTTAAACCAGCTGGCGGAAGAACCAGTCATGTATCGTTTTTTTACAGAAATTGCTAGCAGTGAATTTGAAAACATTCCTCGATATTTTGTTTTTGCCAGCCAGCCAAATTCGGATGTTCACGTCTATTCGCTATTATTACTGAAACAAATTGTGAAAATGGCCTATTTTAATAATAAAGTGACCAAAGCGGCCTTTGTTTTGCTGGTGGTGGAACTAGGTCAACTGCCTAGAGAAGCTTTAAAGATGCAAGATAATTATTTGTCGAATCATCAACGTGTTGAGGTGATTTTAGCGTATATTGAGCAACAGATTGCGCATGTCACTTTAGCAGAAGTCGCCGCTAAATTTCATTTTCATCCGAATTACTTATCGAATTTTTTAAAAGACAAAACAAACAAAACGTTTACGGAAATTGTCTTAGCCTACCGAATCCAATTGGCGAAAAACTACTTGAAGCAAACAGATTTATCGATTCAAACGATTGTTGAACGAATCGGCTATCAAGACAAAGCCTTTTTTTATAAACGTTTTAAAGAAGAAATGGGCATGACCCCAAAACAATATCGACAGAAAGAGGGAATGGCAGATGTACGAAGAAGTCTTTGAAGAATTTCAGTTAACTGTAGTAGAATTACCAATCGAATTCGTTGATGATTTGCCTGTCTATCGCGGACACTTAAAAGAATTAACGTTTCTTTCAGCGGAAGCCTCTTCACGAAAAAAACTCTACCAACAGCTTTTACAGGCTTATTTGTTGTATAGAGAAGAGAATCAAGCAGTTGTTGAAGAGGAAGAAATAACCTCCTCATTATTGTCTACAGAACAGTTATTAAAATACTATGATGGTGAAACGTTCGATGGGTTTCAGTTGCCATAAAATGAATAAGAAAGCAGGGGAACAGATGGATACAATGGCAAAAATTAATCAATTTCGTGATGAAAGAAATTGGCGCCCCCACCATAATGAAAAAGATTTGGCGCTCTCAATTTGTTTAGAAGCGGCAGAATTGTTAGAACTTTTTCAATGGAAAACAGCAGAAGAAGGCATCAAACAAGAAGAACGAATCAAAGAAGAATTGGCTGATGTTCTCATTTACTCCTACATGATGGCTGATAATTTAGGGTTTGATTTGGACGAAATTATCGAAGAAAAGTTGAAGAAAAATGCGGTGAAATATCCAGTGCCAGAAAAATAAGTGTTGAAACAAATGAATCGAAGAACTTCTAAAAAAGAATAATGAAGTGGAAAATAGCCAGTATTAAGAAATTCTGAAGGGTTTGCGGAAAACAGAAATAAAAAGTAGCTTTCTGCTGCAAAAAAATTTTAAGGAGGAACAATCAATGATTACAGGCACAGAAATTGATTTTATTGTTAGTGATAGTTTAAAGGCATTAGCTTTATATAAAGAAATCTTTGAGGTCCATGTAGTTGAAGCGACAAAGTATCCTGTTGGAAGGAATGAAGTAGTGTTTAACTTATATGATACTCGGTTCCATATGTTAGATGCTAATGAAGAATTTGGTTTAAATGCACCAGATTCAGAACATCCCAATACAATTTGGTTCAATATCACGGTAGCAGATATTGTGCAAACTCATAAAAAAGCCTTAGCAAATAAGTGCATTGAGATGCAACCAGTTACAGAAATGATGGAAGGAGCTATTCAAAATTCGTTATTTGTTGATCCATTTGGTTACATGTGGATGGTACATCAAATTAACCAAGAACTAAATTTTGAAGAGCGAACAGAAATTTTAGAAAAAGAAATGTAGTAAGGAGAGGTCGGGACAGAAGTGTTTAACTCCGAGAAATAAGAAGGAATTTCCGAAAATTGTTCTTTAATTTTTGGAGAATTTCGGCTTATTTCCGAAGGAGTTGCTTCTGTTCCCGCCGTTTATTAGTTTTTGAGCGTGGAGCAAAAATCCAAAGTGATTTTTGTCCCACGCTCTTTTTTTATTTTACAATAGAAGTAAAATACCAATGATCCTGTAGTGATCAACAAGACAGTAAAAAATTGGAGATAGAAAGTTAGTGTGTCATAGAAATACAGCAATATTCTCTAATAATTAATCTAACGTTAAAAAAATTGAGAAAATGCCAGATTGATTTTTGATAAACTGTAAACAAAGAAAAACTGGCTGTAAAAATATTGATAAATCAATGGAATAAAAGGAGAAAGCGAAAGATTAATTCTTGTATGTAGATACAAAGGGAGACTAAATGAATGAAAAATAAAAAGCGAATAAACTTCGGTGTTTTAATCGCAACAATACTAGTAGTAGCCATAATCGGCACGATTGGAGTGAAAAAGATGACTGAACCAACAGAAAAAGAAAAACAAATTGCTTTTTTGAAAGAGCATGAAGAAGAAATGACGGAGTATATTAAACAATCAGAGTTAGATAAAGTGGCCAGTGTTGAGTACCTTTGGAATACGGTTAAATCAGATAAAGGCATGGCATTTACAAAAGAATTTTTAACAATTAAAACCAATATTTATGACGGAAGAAATATAAAAATAAATGGTTTTTGGATTAATATTTTTGTAGACAATGTGAGAGATCCTAAGAAAATTAGTAACATAAATTAAAGGAGAATATATATGAGTGATTTAGCAAATTATTATAATGTTTATGCCAATTTATCCCAAGCTTCGTATAAAGGGCGACCTCAGTCTAAATCGTTAGCTAAACTTGACGATAATCAATTGAAAGAAATGGAGATAAAAAAACATGCAACATTCCATTTTCCCAACGCCAAAGACGCCCATGGAAATGATGCTAGCACTGTCTATCTCCAACCCGACAACGCTATAAAAACAATCAAAGAAAAAAACTGGGTACGTAGGGAAATGGTTTATAAAAAAGGATTATCAACATAGAAAAAGTCAATCAAAAACAATCAAAATCGAAAAAATCACATAGCAACTCTTCCCCATACATATTAAGGAGGTGAAAAAGTGAAAAATAAAATGCGAATAAAATTTGGTGTGTTAATTGCAACAATAATAGCAATAGCCATAATTGGAACGATTGGAGTGAAGAAGATGACTGAACCAACAGAAAAAGAAAGACAAATTGCTTTTTTAAAAGAGCATGAAGAAGAAATGACGGAGTATGTAAAACAGCAAAATGAAAAGATTGCTAAAGTTGCGTTTTGTTGGGAATCGTTAGAACAAGAGTCAGTGGGAAATGGTCTTCCGCAAGGAGCAGGAGATATTCTATCTATCCGAATACAAATTATTGATAATAATAACAATAAAATAAATTCATTTGGACTTGCAATAAAACCAAATAATTGGAATGAGCCTACTAAAATAAAAGAACTGTATACGATTAATGCTGACTACGATTACTATACAGAAGGAGGATAATATGGCAGACTTAGAAAAATATAGTAATTTATACGCGGATTTAGCGCAGGCAACTTATAATGGCAGATCCATACAATTTCCGTATAGTGCAAAGAAATGGAATGATAAACAATTAGATAAGTACCGAAATAAAGAGGCTGTTCCATTCACCTTCCCCAACGCCAAAGACGCCCACGGAAATGACGCCAGTACTGTCTACCTCCAACCCGACAACACTGTAAAAACAATTCAAATCGAAAAAATAAATCACATAGAAACTCTTCCTCATACATATTAAGGAGGTGAAAAAGTGAAAAATAGAAAGCGAATAAAATTTGGTATATTAATCGCAACAATAATAGCAATAGTTATAATCGGAACGATTGGAGTGAAGAAGATGGATAAACCAACAGAAAAAGAAAGACAAATTGCTTTTTTGAAAAAGCATGAAGAGGAAATGACGGAGTATGTAAAGTATGAAAGTGAATATGTACTTTTAAAACAATATGATGTTAAAGAAGTAACCTATAGTTGGCAATCAGTGATTGAAGTTCGAAGTATGGCTTTTAGCCCAAAAACTATAGCTGTTGAAGTATCTATTTTTGATGGTATTGGTAAAAAATTAGATGGGTTTGAAATATATGTGCTTCCAGATAATGTAAAAAATCCAACTGAAATAAAAAATATTGAATAGTTAAGGAGATGAAATTTAATGGCAAATTTAGAAAAGTATACTAATATTTATGCTGATTTAGCCCAAGGAGCATACATCGGTCGAAAAGAAGGGTTTATGTTTGCTAAATTGACACAAGTTCAAAAAGAAGAGCTTAAGCTAAATGAACATGCTACATTCCATTTCCCTAACGCCAAAGACGCCCACGGAAATGACGCCAGTACTGTCTACCTCCAACCCGACAACACTGTAAAAACAATCAAAGAAAAAAACTGGGTAGGTAGGGAAAAGGTTTATAAAAAAGGGTTATTAACAGATGAGAAAGCTGGTTATAATTCTTATTATGTAACAGATACGCCGACCTTGAGTCCAAAAACGCAACATACATATTTTACCACTCGCGGTAGTGACGGTGTTTCAATGGACGTGAAAAAAGGTTGGTCAGGGAATAATTTGAATGACTGGGTCAATAATAATGGATCCTTTACGTTATTTAATGCCTATTTGCCTCAAGCAAAGTTAGCCAATGAAGCCATGCATCAAAAGATAATGGAGATGAGTGCTAAAGCCCCAAATGCGACTATGTCGATTACAGGTCATTCTTTAGGAACCATGATTTCTATTCAAGCGGTGGCCAATCTCCCCCAAGCAGATCTCGCTAAAATTGATAAAGTAGTATTGTTTCAAGGGCCTGATGCGCGAGAAAGCATTAATAAAATGTCTCAACAAGCTCAGGAAAATCTTCAACAATTAGAAGAACAAGGGAAAATCGATTATTATGTGAATGCGTTTGATATTGTCTCCATGTTGAATCGAAATAAAAAAGGGGTAGATGAAATTGGTCGGGTGCATTATCTATTACCGAAAACGTTCACCACTACTTTTGATCTGACGGACAAATACGGTTCTAGTCATGATTTTGGTCAGTATCAATTAAATCCTGATGGTATGCCCAAAGAAGCCAATCTAAAGGAACATGGCTATATTTTTGCGGCAGGAGTAAAAGTTTCCAAACTTATTGATAAATATTTAGGGAAAATCATGGATGCTTCAGGTGAATCATTAGCTAAAAACAGTCTCCAATTTTTGTTAAGTCTGCTATCTGAAGAAAATCGCCAGAAAATCATCAAAGAATATGAAAAAATCATTCATGAAGCAAAAATTGCCAGCCAATGGCAAGGGAAAGTGAGTCGTATTCAGAAAAGTTTAGCCAGTGCTTCAGGTAGTGAAAAGATTGAATTACGTAGTGAATTAGCAGAACTAGTTGCAAAACAAGCGCAGCAAGCTGGAAAAGAATACGAACTACTTGTGAAAAATATCCTCCAAGAAGCAGAAGATGAAGTCCAGACAGTTTCAAAGGAAATTCGTGAAAGTGCAATGAGTATCCGACAGTATCTATCCTATGCAGAAGTTCAAGCAATGATTGCTCCTTACGAAAAAAGTCGTCTTTGGGATAGCGCTGAAGCAACAAATACTAGCAACCAAGCCAAGCAATACAAGCAAAAATTAACTGATTTTAGCGGAAAATTAACAACTGTTGCTAAAAATATTCAAGCATACGATCAACAAGCAAGAAGTAGTTTATTTCAAAAATAACAAATGAAAGGGTTTTCTTATGGATGAAAGAGAATTTCAAGAAAAATTAGAAGTAGAACAAAAAGCTCGTGAACGAGTAGCAATCCAGACAGTAATTACTGCTAAAAAAACGCGAATTACTACAACCAAACAAAACACAACCGCAAGTTTGAAAGAACTTTCAGAAGCCATGTTTCAACAAACAAATAGTGCCCTACCTAATGCCTTGAACGGAGCTTTGCAGGGGAAAAGTGCAGAATCAGCAGAAAAATTTTTAAAAGGAAGCCAGAGACCAAATTTAAAAACACCTGTCAAGGGAGAGTGACCGACAAATGGAGGAACAGCGAAGAAAACGGCAATATTTAGAAGAACAATATTATGAAGAAAAAAATAAAATTCACCGCCAACAAGAAGTGCTGAGTAATCAATTAGTAAACTTTAGAAGAGAAACTGGACAATTGGTAGATAAAGTCAATTATTTAACGAAAAATGATCAATGGCACAAACAGCAATTTTACCATGCAATGGAACAAAGTGATTACTTGATACGTCAAGAAGGAAATCGTTATAGACAACAATTAGAGGAAAAAGAACGTGAATGGACGAGAACATATCGAAAAGAATTGGATAAACTCTAAAAAAAACAGCGTCACCTCTAAAGGTAACGCTGTCTTTGTCAGTCTGTTACGTCACAGGAGGGATTCGAACCCCCGACCGTCCGCTTAGAAGGCGGATGCTCTATCCTGCTGAGCTACTATGACAATAGTTGTAACACAACAAAGCTAATTATAATGGAAGTAGTGTTAGAAAGTCAATCGGAAATTTAAATAACAGAAGAAGTTTTTTGGGAGAGAGAAAGTGAAGAAAATAGAGAGTTTATATTGACGAGGTTTTCTGGTTCTGTTATTATAGTTAGTGTTGTAATTGTGGTCTCCACAGCTACAACCGCACAGAACAAGTTTTTAAGCATGAGCAATCATCACTTGGGATGGCGAGTCTAAGTCTAGAAGAAGGAGGTGCTGTATAGCATGTACGCAATTATCAAAACTGGTGGTAAACAAGTGAAAGTTGAAGTAGGTCAAGCAATCTACGTTGAAAAATTAAACGTTGAGGCTGGCGAGAAAGTTGTTTTTGACGAAGTTATCTTAGTAGGTGGCGAATCTACAAAAGTTGGTGCGCCAACTGTTGCAGGCGCAACTGTTGAAGGAACTGTTGAAAAACACGGCAAACAAAAGAAAGTCGTGACTTTCCAATACAAACCTAAAAAACACTCTCACCGTAAACAAGGTCACCGTCAACCGTATACAAAAGTTATGATCGAAGCAATCAACGCTTAATCTCTCTTGTTGACAGGAAAGAAGGCCTATCAATGATTAAAGGTTCTTTTAAACGAACAGGCTCCGGCCGAATCGTTTCATTCGAATTAACCGGGCATGCTGAAGCGGGTCCTTATGGCAGCGATGTGGTTTGCGCGGCAGTTTCTGCCTTAGCAATTAGCACAGTCAATGGGATTGATGCCTTAGCAGGTTTTGAACCGATTGTGGAAGTTGATGATGTAGAAGGTGGCTACCTTTATGTCGAGATGTTAACAACTGTCAATCAGGAACAAAAAAATATTGCCCAAATTCTATTAGAAAATCTTTTATTAGGTTTACAATCAATAGAGAACGAAAATACTGAATTTATTCAAATAAAAACAATCACTGAGAAATAGGAGGTGCAGACTATGTTATTGACTATGAATTTACAATTATTTGCCCATAAAAAAGGTGGCGGTTCTACATCAAACGGCCGTGACTCTGAATCTAAACGATTAGGCGCTAAAAGTGCTGATGGCCAAACAGTTACAGGTGGTTCAATTTTATACCGTCAACGCGGAACTAAAATTTATCCAGGTGTGAACGTTGGAATCGGTGGCGATGACACGTTATTTGCAAAAGTTGACGGTGTGGTACGTTTCGAACGTAAAGGCCGCGACAAAAAACAAGTATCAGTTTATCCAGTAGCTAACTAATACGATTAAAAAGCTGAATCTGCGGATTCAGCTTTTTTTTGTCTTGCATAAAGGGTTAGCCGGAAAATAAAGAAACATCTCAAAATAAAAAAAATCTCACATTGGGTTTAACTGCTTGTCTGACAAGGTTAATTGATGATATATTTAATGTAATAACAAGCATGTTATAAAATAATTGAGTCAAAAGAAAGAAGGGTATTATGCAGAAGAATTTTAGTGTAGTAAAGAAGTACGTGAATTTGATTTTGGATATTGTATTAGGGATTTTAGGAGTTTTCTTATTAGTATTTATGGCTAGTTATTTAGTTGACCTCGCTACATATCTCATGAAGCCAATGACGCCGGATAATTTTTCAGTTATCATGCAAGAAATTATTTCATTCTTTATGTTATTTGAGTTTATTATGATGATTCTTCGCTATATTCAAGAAGGACACCATATTCCGATTCGTTATTTGATTTTAATTTGTTTAACCGCAATTTTACGTCAATTAATGGTTGCACATGGCGATGGCTTGCAGACTTTATTGTTATCTTTATCAATTCTTTTACTAGTGGTTGTGCTATTTATTCTCGGGTTAAATGGCAGCAAATTTTATACGCTAGGAAAAGCGAAAGTAGAAGAAGATCACGAGCAAGATTTTCATCATTAATTGAACATAATCAAAGACCGTCCAACGTGAGAATTTTTCTCTAACGTGGGGCGGTCTTTTTAATATAGTTAAATAGTTAACTCAATCAGTTCAATCGTTGGTAAGACACCAAAGCGTGCGCTGATTTTAGTGGTTCCGATTCCTGGGTGAACAATTAGCGGCGTTTCATCTTCTAAATGATAAAGCCCATGTGTATATTTTTTAGCAAGCTGATTTTTGTAAGTGAAAAAAGGCAAGCGAATCTGTCCGCCGTGACTATGTCCTGCTAAAATGAGGTCAATGTTTTTGTTGACTGCTGAGTCTGCGACATCTGGCTCATGGGTTAGTAGCAGAGTGGGCGTTCCAGTAGGGCGGTTGACTAAAGCTGCAGCTAAGTCGGTTTGTCCATATAACGAATCTTCTAAACCAGCGACGTACAAGGAGATACGGTGTGAGACAGGCAGTAATTTGCCCGTGTTTTTTAGTACGGTAAAGTCGGCAGCTTCTAAGATTGTTTCGTAAAAATTGGTATCTAACCCGCTATACTCGTGGTTGCCATAAATAGCGAATTTGCCATAAGGGGCGTTAATTTTACGGAAAAGTTGACTCACTTCATCCTGAATTTCGATACCGAAACGGGCATAATCATCAAATAAGTCTCCTGTAAAAACGACTATGTCTGGTTGTAATGTATTTGTTTTTTCAACAATCTGTTTTAAGGCTTTCACAGAATAATTCTTTTTTAAATGAATATCAGAGAGTTGAACAATCCGTAAGGTTTTCCCTGATTCTGTTACTTTAATTTGATTTTTGTGTATGACTAAGCAGTTAGGTTCAATAAAAAAACTATAGCTTAAAATGCCGATAATAATGAAAAATAGTGCCAGAAATAAATAAACGTTCATAATTTCCTCCTTGAAGTCGCTAAATTAGTTTACTACAAAAGTGTTAAGCAAAAAATAAGGAAAGGTAAAATTTTCAGTAAACTTTCTCGATGAAGTTTTTTGGTGATTCATGCTTTTCTGAAGTAAATTTGCTATAATGAAAAATGAGAAAAAAGAAAGAAGGTCGAACCAATGATGGCAAGAGTCGAAAAGTTACGGGAGTTAATGAAAGAAAATAATTTACAAGGATTTTTAGTGACAAGTCCGTATAATTTACGTTATTTAACCAATTTTACTGGGACAACAGGCTTGGCAATGATTACATTAGATAAAGCTTTTTTTGTAACGGATTTTCGTTATACGGAACAAGCTGCGGAACAAGCAACTGGTTTTACTATCGTTAAAAACACAGGACATATTTTTGACGAAGTAGCAGATTTAGCTGAACGGTTGCAATTAGATAATTTAGCTTTTGAAGAAACGCAAGTTAGTTTCGCTGATTATAGCTTATTGGAAGAAATTTTACCATGTGAATTAGTTCCTGTAATGGGTTTGATTGAAGAATTAAGAGAAGTGAAAGATGAAGAAGAAGTAGCGATTATTGAAAAAGCGTGTGCCATCGCGGATCAAGGATTTGCCTTTGTCTTAGAGATGATTAAACCTGGAATGACAGAGATTGAAGTGGCTAATCAATTAGATTTCTTCATGCGTTCAAAAGGAGCCAGTGGTGTTTCTTTTGAGACAATTGTGGCGAGCGGTCTACGTTCGGCGATGCCACATGGCGTTGCTAGCCATAAAGTCATCGAAAAAGGTGAGTTAATCACTTTAGATTTCGGTTGTTATTATGAAGGCTATGTTTCTGATATGACACGTACATTTGCCATTGGTAGTATTCAGCCAAAACTAAAAGAAATTTATGACATTGTTTTAGAAGCACAATTAAAAGTGTTAGCAGAAGCTAAACCTGGGTTGACGGGCATTCAATTAGATGCGATTGCACGGGATCATATTGCTTCCTATGGCTATGGCGATGCGTTTGGTCACAGCACTGGTCATGGCATTGGGTTAGAAATTCATGAAGGACCAAATGTTTCATTCCGAGCAGATAAACAGTTTGTACCAGGGAATGTGATTACGGACGAACCTGGAATTTATTTGCCAGGAATTGGTGGCGTGCGTATTGAGGACGATTTATTGATTACTGCTGAAGGTAATCGTGTATTAACACATGCGCCAAAAGAATTAATCATTTTATAAAGGTTGGGAGAACATGGATATCCAAGAGTATCAGCGGTTTATTAGCGCGTTTTATAAAAAACGTAACTGGTATCAATATGATCCGTTTATTCGTTCCAACTTTTTAACAGAAGAAGTCGGCGAAGTTTGTCGGGCCATTCGGACAATTGAAATTGGCCGTGATCGACCGGATGAAACAGTTTTGGCGGATGAAGAGAATCTGGAAAATTTAACGGAAGAGTTAGGCGATGTGTTGGATAATTTATTTATTTTAGCCGATAAATATGACATCTCTTTAGAAATGATTATGCAAAAGCATCGGACGAAACTAATGGAACGTTATCCTGAAGAATAAAGACGCAAAAATAAGAAAGCCAAAATTACTTGGTCTTTCTTATTTTTACGTCTAAAGGCTTGGATTAGAAATTTATGACAAGAAATTATCTGTTCTTTTAGTCAGAACTTAGCTTTTCTGGTAGCGAAATAGGCTAATTAATGATAAACTAAGAACGAGTATTGATAAGCAAAATTTGGACGTTCTTTCACAACTAACTGAAGAAACCAGTGTTGTTTTAATTTTTAAGAATCATCCGTTGCTTAAAAGAGAATCCTTAAGAGACTTAGTGATTCATCAAATAAATCGTTTATTTAACGATTTTGTGCGTAATAGATAAGGAGGACAACCAAATGTCAGAAGAAAAAAATCTTGTAATCAATGCAAACGATTCTTTAGGAGAAATCGTGATTGCTCCTGAAGTCATTGAAGTAATTATCGGAATCGCTGCTTCAAAAGTAGAGGGCGTTTATGGGATGCGTGGCACGTTCGCCAATAATGTGAATGAATTATTAGGCCGTGCAGCACACGGCAAAGGTGTATATTTACGAACAGAAGAAGAAGGCTTAAAAGTCGATATCTATTGTTACTTGAACTACGGTGTTTCTGTGCCAAAAGTTGCGTTAGAAATGCAAGACCGTGTGAAACAACAAGTCTTATTTATGACAGATATTGATTTAGTTGAAGTGAATATTCATGTTGTAGCGGTAGTACCTGAAAAAATCCCTCAACCAGACTTAAATGAATTATTCCCAGAAGATGAAGATGGAGAAGAGAATGAGTAAAACAGAATTAACCCGTCACGAGATTCGTGAAAAAGCGCTCCAAGCCCTTTTTCCTTTAGATTTTAATGCTGATTTAACCAAACAAGATGCCATTGATTATGCATTGGCTTATGATAATCGGGAAATCGTCAGTGAAGATGGCGAAGACCTAGTCCCTACGTATTTAGATTTACTTGTCGGTGGTGTGTGTAGCCGCAAAGCAGAATTAGATGAAGTAATTACGAACCATTTAGGTAATAACTGGTCTATGCAACGCTTAGCAAAAATAGATATTGTTATTTTACGCTTAGCTATTTTTGAAATGCTATACGTTTCAGATGTGCCAAACATTGTGGCATTAAATGAAGCCGTTGAGTTAAGTAAAAAATACAGCGACGACCGTTCACGTAAATTTGTTAATGGTGTGTTATCAAATGTAATGAAAGAAATTGATTCAGAGGCGTAAGCTCTGAATCTTTTTTTACTATCTAACTGGTGTTAAGATACTGGGTTATATGCTAAAATAAATACTATTAAAGAAGTAAAGAAACAATAGAGGGAGCGAAGGAATGAGTACAGTAATTAACGGTCGTGAATTAGCAGATCAAATGCAAGCAGAGATTCAAAAAGATGTAGAAAAGATGACACAACAAGGCATCCAACCAGGATTAGTTGTTTTATTAGTTGGGGAAAATCCTGCCAGCCAAACGTATGTGAGAAATAAAGAACGTGCAGCAGCCAAAATTGGCATTCTGTCAAAGGTCGAAAAACTGCCAGAAACTATTTCAGAAGAAGAATTATTGGCTGAGATTGACAAATATAATCAAGATTCACGCTTTCATGGCATTCTTGTACAACTACCTTTGCCAAAACATATTGATGAAGAAAAGATTTTATTAGCAATTGATCCCAAAAAAGATGTAGATGGGTTCCATCCAATGAATTTAGGCCGTTTGTTTGTAGGCAAACCTGAAATGATTCCTTGCACGCCGTATGGAATTATGAAGATGTTTGAAGCCTATGATATTGATTTAACAGGTAAACGTGCGGTGGTTATTGGTCGAAGTAATATTGTTGGCAAGCCAATGGCACAATTATTGTTAATGAAAAATGCGACCGTGACGATTGCCCATTCTAAAACTGAACATTTAGCAGAAGTTGCAAAAGAAGCGGATATTTTAGTTGTAGCAATTGGACGCGGGCATTTTGTCACCAAAGAGTTCGTGAAACCAGGTGCGGTAGTGATTGATGTGGGTATGAATCGCAATCAAGAAGGAAAACTGATTGGTGATGTAGCATTCGATGAAGTTTCTGAAATTGCAAGCTATATCACACCAGTTCCCAAAGGTGTTGGCCCAATGACGATTACCATGTTAATGTATCAAACAGTCGAGGCAGCAAAAAAACAAAAGTAAGGTGAAAAAATGACGCAACAGTATTTAACAGTAACAGCCTTAACGAAGTATTTAAAACGTAAATTTGATGCAGACCCTTACTTAGGACGTGTCTATTTAACAGGTGAAATTTCGAACTTTCGTTTCCGAGCGAACGCGCATCAGTACTTCAGTTTAAAAGATGACCATGCGAAGATTTCTGCAATTATGTTTAAATCAGCCTTTCAAAAATTGAAGTTTCAACCAAAAGAAGGCATGAAAGTCATGGTGGTGGGGCGGATTTCGCTTTATGAAAACAGCGGCTCCTATCAAATTTATATTGAACATATGGAACCAGATGGTGTAGGTGCACTTTATCAAGCATTGGCAGAATTAAGAGAAAAACTAGGAAAAGAAGGACTTTTTGAAGGGCCTAAACAACAGTTGCCTCGTTATCCCAAACGAATCGCTGTGGTTACAAGTCCTAGTGGTGCTGTCATTCGGGATATCATTACGACAGTCAAAAGACGCTACCCAATTGCACAACTGGTCCTTTTTCCAACCTTGGTCCAAGGCGAGCAGGCGGCGGATGACATTGTGCGGAACATTCAGCGAGCCGATGCGCAAGGCGATTTTGATACGATGATCATCGGCCGTGGCGGTGGTTCAATTGAGGATTTATGGCCATTTAATGAAGAAAAAGTGGCTCGAGCCATTCATGCTGCCACCACACCGATTATTTCATCGGTTGGTCACGAAACAGATGTGACAATTGCCGATATGGTAGCAGATGTTCGTGCAGCAACCCCAACAGCAGCAGCGGAACTAGCGGTACCAGTTTTAAATGAAGAACTATTAAGAATTAGTGAACGGCGTAGTCGTTTAGAACAAAGCTTTTTATATCTCTTGCAACAACGAACAGAACGTTTCCAACGACTACAAAACTCTTATGTGTTTAAGCAACCTGAGCGGCTTTATGAAGGTCAAACGATTAAATTAGATCGAATGACGCAACGTCTTTTCCAAGTAATGACAACAATTCATCACCAAAAACAACGTCAAGCCCAAGGAATTATCGCTCAATTGCAACAACAGACACCAAAGGGACAATTAAGAGAAAGTCAGCAACAATTGGCATTTTTACAACGAAACTTGCAAACACAAATGACACAATTGTTCCTAAACAAACAAAAGCAATTCACGTCTGCTGTTCAACAACTAGACTTACTCAGCCCACTCAAAATTATGGGTCGAGGATATAGTTATACTACAAAAGAGGACCGTGTCGTTAAAACTGTTACCGAGTTACAGCCAGCAGATAAATTAACGATTCATTATGCTGACGGTACAGTTCAAGCAAACGTCGAAACAATAACAGCGAAAAAAGAGGAGTTTTAACATGCCAGCAAAAGAAAAAACGTTTGAAGAATCATTAAATGCCTTAGAAGAAATCGTTCAGCGCTTAGAACGAGGAGATGTTCCTTTGGAAGAAGCCTTAGCTGCCTTTCAAGAGGGCATGGCATTAAGTAAACAATGTCAAGATACATTGGAAAAAGCGGAAAAAACTTTAACGAAAATGATGACAGAAAACAATGAAGAAATTGTTTTTGAAGAGAGCGAGGAAGCGTAATGACGAATTTTAGTCAACAGCATTTACCGTTGGTTGAAAAAGTCATGGTCGATTTTATCGCAGAATATACTGAAAATGAGCGTTTGAAAGAAGCAATGCTCTACTCAATACACGCAGGTGGCAAACGATTACGCCCGCTATTAGTGTTAACAACAGTGGCCGCTTTTCAAAAAGAGATGGAAACACAAGACTATCAAGTGGCTGCCTCTTTAGAGATGATTCATACGTATTCATTAATTCATGATGATTTACCAGCAATGGACGATGATGATTTACGTCGTGGCAAACCAACCAATCATAAAGTGTTTGGTGAAGCGACTGCCATTTTAGCAGGGGACGGCTTATTAACAGGCGCATTTCAGTTACTTTCTTTGAGCCAATTAGGCTTAAGTGAAAAAGTTTTACTGATGCAACAACTGGCAAAGGCAGCGGGGAATCAAGGCATGGTTGCCGGCCAAATGGGTGATATTGAAGGAGAAAAAGACAGCTTGACTTTAGAAGAGTTAGCGGCTGTTCATGAAAAGAAAACCGGAGCGCTAATTGAATTCGCCTTAATTGCTGGGGGCGTATTAGCCAATCAAACAGAAGAAGTCATTGGTTTACTGACACAGTTTGCGCATCACTATGGCTTGGCTTTTCAAATTCGTGATGACTTATTAGATGCCACAAGTACAGAAGCAGATTTAGGTAAAAAAGTAGGCCGAGATGAAGCGTTGAATAAAAGTACGTATCCAGCTCTTCTAGGGATTGCTGGCGCGAAAGATGCGCTAACACATCAATTAGCAGAAGGCAGCGCTGTTTTAGAAAAAATCAAAGCAAATGTTCCCAACTTTTCAGAAGAACATTTAGCAAACTTGTTAACTCAGTTACAATTGAGATAGAAAGAAGGCACTTATGAAAAAAGAACGCGTCGATGTCTTGGCGTTTAATCAAGGACTATTTGAAACACGAGAAAAAGCCAAACGCAGCGTGATGGCTGGTTTGGTTTACAATGATAAAAATGAACGTTTAGATAAGCCAGGGGAAAAAATTTCTGTGGAGACACCCTTACATACTAAGGGCCAAGTAATGCCTTATGTTTCTCGTGGGGGCTTAAAACTAGAGAAGGCACTAAATGTTTTTGCAATCAACGTTCAAGGCAAAACAATGTTAGATATTGGTTCCTCCACAGGTGGTTTTACCGATGTTGCTTTACAAAATGGGGCTCGTTTGAGTTACGCTTTAGATGTTGGCTATAACCAACTAGCATGGAAAATTCGGCAAGATGAACGCGTGGTGGTAATGGAACGTACCAATTTTCGCTATAGTAAACCTGAAGATTTCACTGAAGGGGTGCCGGATATTGCAACGATTGATGTTTCCTTTATTTCATTACGCTTAATTTTGCCACCTCTTCATGATATTTTGAAAAAAGGCGGTAGTGTGGTGGCGTTAATTAAGCCACAATTCGAAGCTGGCAAAGAGTTTGTTGGGAAAAAAGGAATCGTGCGTGATCCAGAAACCCATCAAATGGTTGTGGAGGAAATTACACGCTTTGCCATGAATAACGGTTATGATGTGAAAAACTTAGATTTTTCACCAATCACTGGTGGCGAAGGAAACATTGAATTTTTGGCACATTTAGTTTCTGTTGAAGGGGAAGGATCCTATCAAGCGCCAGAATCCATTGAAGAAGTTGTCGCGCATGCGCATCAAAAATTAGCGGAATGATGAGAAAGGCAGCAAAGTTTGTAGACTAAGCAATTGAACAAAAAGGGATCTGAGACAGTCATTAGAAGTATAGCTGTCTCAGGTCCTTTTTTATTTTATAAATGAATTGGTGAGACATTTAATAATGATAGAAAGGAATTTAAATAAAAATAATTGTTGAAATAGACTTATTGGCTCTTGTTTTATTGTGAGAAAATAACATTTTTAAAACTAATATTTTTTAAATAATAATTAAAAAACATTATCGATATTATTTAATCTTATTTTAATTTATTTATGTATTTTTTAATGTTAAACTAAGGATAGTTCTGATCAGACAAACTATTTTAGTAAGACCAAGTAATTGAATAGAGAGGTAAAAAAATGAAAAAAATGAAGTTATTAATTTCTGGTTTTTTTATAGCAATCGTTTTGGGTGCTAGCGTTGATACATTTGCAGCCTCTAGGTTTCCTGGCGTATTATCGAGAGGAATTAATGGAATTAGTTATTGGCTAGGACCAACCGCAACATTTGGTAATACCGATACAGCGATTAGAAATTGGATGTATACTCCGTGGGGGAATCCTTTGTATATTTATAAACAAGGAAATAACTATGGGACATCAATTGATTTTTATTCAACAAAGTTAAATCCGGGAATAGGTGGGGTTACAGATTTTTTTGATGGCAGAGATAGGATGATTGCAACTGGGATGCGAGAAGCTCCGCGAATAAACTACTACTATGCTAAAATTAATTATAATACTATGTATTCACGGGCTTCATCGATGAAGAATGGGACTATTGCTAGACATGAAATTGGGCATGCGCTCGGGATTGCACATTCAAATGGCATTATGATACGTTCTGTAAGTACTAATACAAATCTTGCTGTTGATAAAGCGAATAATGATATCTTAGCAAGAATATATGGGTGGTGAAAAAATGAAAAAAAATCCCATAGTATTTTTGTTGGCGCTTTCTTTATTGGCGTGCGCTTTCTTAATGATTAATTTCGTTAAAGAGAACGAGAAGAAACAAGTTGCTGCTGAAAAAATAACAACAACTTCCACTTCATTAAAGAAAAAAGCTTTGAAAAATAGTATTGATTCTTCAGAAAGAAAATATTATTCATATCTTGATGAAATTGACCAAAGTAAAGTTATTAATCAATCCGGTGGATCGCAACGACTGTTAATGTATAATCCTGAAATCCCAAAAGATATCCAATCTTTGTCAACAAATATTGTTATTGGCAAAGTTCTTTCTTTAGATAAAGCAGACGCGCCTGCTAATGATCCTAGTAGTCCCTATAATGGAGAAATCTATCCATGGACATTTGGGAAAATCCAAGTACTAAAAAATATTCAAGGCGAATTAGCATCTACGATTGAATTTGCGCGACCAGGTGGCATTATGGAAGAAGGGCGAATGTTTTTAAATGATGCGAAAGAAAATGTTGATAAATTGAATCGTGGGCGTGCAACAAGACGAATGGCGCCAATTCAGCAAAGTCGTCAGCTTGTTGAAATACTACAGTATGAAGGAGATTTTTATTTAGAAGCTGGTGAGACCTATTTGTTTTATGTTTATTGGGATAAGGAATGGAATAAGGGGTTAATAATGGGCTATCAATACGGTTCTTTACGTTTAGAAGACGAGCAGCAACCTGCTGAAGAATTAACCCAAAGGAATCGCCGAGCGATTGGCAAAACGTGGAATGTTGTCAATGAATCAACCAAAGAAACGACTAATTTAACTACCTATTTAAAAGATGAATTAGGAATTGAACTTCCAGCAGAATAGAAGTAGAGAATAACAAAAAGTCAGCGGAGCTTCCCTTGCTTTTTGTTATTCTTTTCTTTGTTTAGTCTTTTAAAATGCATAAAAATAAGCTATGATGAGGGCAAGAGTAAACTGAAAAGGAGAGCGGCGCCATGAGAAAGCAAGATAGACACCGTTTAATTACACGTTTATTGACTGAAAAAAATATTCAAAAGCAAGAAGATTTTGTCCACTATTTACAAGAAAAGGGCGTAGCTGTTACACAAGCAACGATTTCTCGCGACATTAAAGATATGAAACTGATTAAAGTTCCTTCTGCAGAAGGGGGTTATCGATATAGCCTTCCGTTAGAAACACAAGCTAATACGAGTGCTAAACTTGCAAAGCTTTTAAAAGATGCCTTTGTAGCTGCAGAACAAATGGAAAAATATGTCGTATTACGAACCATTCCTGGCAATGCAGCGGCGTGTGGTAGTTTAATCGAAAAGAATTACCAAGAGAAACTTTTTGCCGTCATCAACGATGATGATAGTGTTCTCATGATTGCACGAACTGAGGAGGCGGCAGAAAAACTTCATAAAGAGCTGTTAAGCTATCTATAAAGAATGAGGTGAACAAGATGTTACAAGAACTTTCCGTGAAAAATTTTGCGATTATCTCTTCGTTACAATTAGAGTTTCAAATGGGTATGACCGTTTTAACGGGAGAAACGGGTGCGGGGAAATCCATCATTATTGATGCAATGGGATTACTCACAGGCGGACGCGGCTCCAGTGACTATATTCGTCAAGGAGCAAATAAATGCACCTTAGAAGGACTTTTTTCAATGCCGAAAAGTCAAGAATTAAAGCAATTATTAGAAGAATTAGGTATTGAAACAGAAGAAGATTCTTTAGTGATTCAACGAGATATTTCCGCTTCTGGTAAAAATGTTTGCCGTGTCAACGGACGAATTGTCAACATTACTAATTTAAAAAGAATTGGGGAATATTTAGTAGATATTCATGGCCAAAACGAACATCAAGAATTGATGCAAAGTGAACGCCATATTGATATGTTGGATGAATTTGGTGGGAAAAAACTTTTAGCAGTCAAAGAAAAATATACACAGGCGTATCAAGAGTATCGCGCACTCGAAGCCAAAGTCAGAAAGCGACAAAAAAATGAAAAAGAGTTTGCCCAAAGAATGGACATGCTTCATTTTCAAAGTGATGAAATTGCTAGTGCACAGTTAGTGGCTGGCGAAGAAGAACAATTGCTAGAAGAACGCAATAAACTGAACAATTTTCAAAAGATTGCTGATGCACTGACGATTAGTTATGCCGCGCTAAATGGTGAAGACGATAGTAGTTTGGATAAAATCGGAACAAGTATGAATGAACTCGCTTCGATTGAATCCCTTGATTCAGAATATAAAACATTGTCAGATACTGTTCAAAATGCTTACTACTTACTACAAGAAGCCAGTGGAGATCTTTCTAGGTTGATTGATGGCTTAGAACTAGACGAAGGCCGCTTGAATGAAGTAGAAAATCGTTTGGAATTAATCCGTCAAATGAAACGTAAATATGGCGATTCAATCGAAACGATTTTATCTTACTATGAAGAAATCACCAAAGAGTTAGCAGAGGCTGATTTTTTGGAAGGTGGTACAGGTGACTTAGAAGCGTTGCTTGCAGAGAAACAACAAGCCGCTCATCAACAAGCATTAGCTTTACGAAAAGAACGAAAGCGCCTAGCCAAAGAGCTCGAACAACAAATTTTAACCGAATTAAAAGAACTATATTTGGAGCGAACGGAATTTGAAGTCCGTTTTACAGAACTTGAGCATTTACAAGAAAATGGCTTAGACGGAGTAGAATTTTATATTACTACTAACCCAGGGGAACCATTAAAACCGTTAGTTCGGGTGGCTTCTGGCGGAGAACTTTCGCGAGTGATGCTAGCTATGAAAACAATCTTTTCTCAAACGCAAGGGATCACTAGTATTGTTTTTGATGAAGTGGATACAGGAGTTAGTGGCCGAGTAGCACAGGCGATTGCCGATAAAATTTATCAAATTTCAGAAAATTCGCAGGTGTTGTGTATCACGCACTTGCCACAAGTGGCGGCCGTTGCCGATGAACATTATTTTATTGAAAAAGAAATCGTGGCGGGTCGGACAGAAACAAGCGTCCGAATTTTATCTGAAAAAGAGCGAGTAAACGAAATTGCGCGTATGCTCGCAGGAAGTGAAATTACGAAATTAACCATTGAACATGCACAAGAGCTGTTGGCGATGGCGAAAAAATAGCCGCTCTATTTGAGCAAGTAAAAAAACAGCCCCTTCAATTGATAGAAGGGACTGTTTTTTTACTTTTAATGTGTGAAAAAGTTCTCCAGTTTAAAGACTAAGAATTGCTGTTAAAACAGTTGAACCTACAATTGCGATCAGCATTAGCCAAACCACGACTTTCGTGATTTTTGAAAAGCGACTTTGTTCTTTGTCGTTCATAAATGACACGTCCTTTTTAATTTCTGCTAATAGTGTACAACCTTTTCCTGAAAACAGCAACCTAAAGTTATAAGAGATTCTTTTTCTTTAAAATTCGAATACTAATTACGCAGATTAAGGTAGTGATAGCAAAAATAATCCAAAAAGAATATTCATGCTCTGCAAAAGGGAGTTTCACATTCATGCCGTAGATTCCCCCGATGATGGTCGGGATGGTTAGGACAATTGTTAAGGATGTTAAAATTTTCATGACATTATTTAAGTTATTTGAGACGATTGCTGAAAAAGTATTACTAATGTTATCAACTAATTTTAGTTGTATTTTAGTCGTATTTAGTCCTTGTTCTAGTTCAATCAAAATATCCCTTAAAAATGGCAAATGTTTTTCTGGATGATTAAAAATTTCAGCGCTATATAAACGTTTTAATACTTTTAAATTATCCGTTAAAGCTGCTTCGAAATAAACTAGACTTTTTTGAATGTCCATAATCTGATACAATTGACTATTTTCTGTGGCTACTTGGAGCTCTCCTTCAAGTTTGTTGGTTTGTTGGATAAGTGCTTGTAAGTTTTTATTGAAGGAAAGGGCCATCTTCCATGAAAGGGCTAAAATTAAGGCCTTTTCAATAGAAAGATCTTGATGCGTGAACGCCTCTTTTTGAATCCCATGAACGATGTCGTTAGGCCCGTTGCTAACAGTAATTAGTTTGTTATCGACGGTTGCGATTAAAGCAATCGGCACCGTTTCTACTTGCAGATAGCCACTAGGACTGATACTAGCTTTGGGATAACGAAATAAAAGTAACGTAGGCGTTTGTAATTTTTCGTGGCGGAAACCTTCCACTCGAGCATTTTCTTCATCATCTAAAACGCCGGTAAGATAATCTGTTGGTAAGTGGTATTGATTGACGAGACGCTCGATTTCTTCTTCTGTAGGAGATTCTACCGAAATCCAACTTAGGGCTTCATCGTCTGGTGAACAAGGTTCAAAATAGTCATTTTTCAATAATAAATAATTAATCAAAAGATTCACCCCGAATCAACATTTTTTGTTCTAAATCCATTATAATAGAAGTATGACACAATACGAGAAGAAAAGCTTATAAAAAACATTCAAAAATAAGTGGCCGCGATAGGTGAGGCCTCGTTTTGAAAATGGTTTGATAAGTAATCCGTTTTTTATATGAAAAAGCAAGCAAAAAGGGCTTTTAGCACATATATTTAAACGAAATGAAACATCTGTGTAACGTTGATGAAGTATAGTTATAGCAGGTGGAATGAAAGGATTTGTTGAGAGAATGGTGTCGTTTTCGGCAATAATGTTATTTTGGTATATTTTTCCGGTAATTGTGCTCTTTGCGTGCAATTTTCTCGTGTCCACTTTTTCCCTAACGGAACGTTGGAAAATAAAAGCACCGGATTTGGCCATTCCGTTTTTATTCATAGGGATCCATGAGTTATCCAAAGATAGTTATGATGAATCGATTATGCCGTATTTTGTGATTTCTATTTTGTTATTAGGAGTCGCTGTTGCCCTGTTTCAAGCTTATTATTATGGAGAGATTTTATATAGACGATATTTCAAGATGTTTTGGCGGTTGACGTTTTTACTAACGTTTGTGTTGTATGTGTTGCTTATCTTGCTAAATATCAGTCATTATCTACTGTAATAAAGCGTGGAGACAATAGGGGAAATACGCTGTGGGAAAATGTCCCCCACAACTCCCCACTCCGTGGGGTTTTTTTGTTATTTGTGGGGTTATTTTATAAAAAACATAGTAAAAACCTTGTTATAATAACATTTTTTGTTGGGTGATGCTTGTTACATAAAACCCTGTAAATATTACAGAAATTTTAAATAACAGTTAAAAAATAGAAGTTTTTAGATTTATAGTGGTAGAAAGTGGTGGGATGTGGTAGACTTGTTCTATCAAGTGGAAAAGCGGGTGTATTGGCTATGCTTATGGGTGAATACCAACATAATATCGATGCCAAAGGCCGCCTAATCGTTCCATCAAAGTTTCGTGAGGAACTTGGTGAAAAATTTGTGGTAACGAGAGGGATGGATGGCTGTTTATTTGGTTATCCTTTAAATGAATGGTCACAACTTGAAGCAAAACTTCAAGAAATGCCCTTAGCTAAGAAAGATGCACGTACCTTTGTACGATTCTTTTATTCCGCTGCAACAGAATGTGAGATTGATAAGCAAGGTCGTATCAATATTCCGGCGAATTTACGAACACATGCCAGTTTAGAAAAAGGCTGTGTTGTTATCGGCGTCTCTAACCGAATTGAAATTTGGAGTGACGAACGTTGGCATGCATTCTCTGATGAAGCTGAAGAAAACTTTGATGAATTAGCAGAAACAATGATTGATTTTGGATTTTAGGAATGAGGCAAATGATGACTGAAGAATTTCGCCATTACACCGTTCTTTTAAAAGAAACAGTGGATGGATTACAAGTGAAGCCGGATGGCGTATACGTAGATTGCACACTCGGTGGTGCCGGACATAGTGAATACTTACTGACACAATTGAATGAGCACGGTCATTTATATGCCTTTGATCAAGACCAAAAAGCGTTGGCACATGCTAAGACTCGTTTGCAGAAATATGTAGACAAAGGTCAAGTGACCTTCATCAAATCAAATTTTAGAAATATTAAAGAAGAATTGGCAGAACACGGGGTGTTCCATGTTGATGGGATTCTATACGATCTAGGTGTTTCTTCACCGCAATTAGATGAAGCGGAACGTGGTTTTAGCTATCATCAAGACGCACCCTTAGATATGCGCATGGATCAAGACGCACCCTTGACGGCTCGCGAAGTGGTGAATACGTATAGCTATAGTGAGTTAGTAAAAATTTTCTTTCGTTATGGGGAAGAGAAATTTTCGAAACAGATTGCTCGAGAAATTGAACGTGTTCGTGAAAAGCAGCCAATTGAAACAACAGGTGAACTCGTTGAGATTATTAAGACGGCGATTCCAGCTCCAGCAAGACGCAAAGGTGGACATCCTGCAAAACGAATTTTCCAAGCAATTCGCATTGCCGTTAATGATGAATTAGGGGCAGTTGAAGAGTCGCTAGAACAAGCAATTGATTTGCTAGCGAAAAATGGCAGAATCAGTGTGATTACGTTCCATTCGTTAGAAGATCGTATTGTTAAAACAATGTTTAAAGAATACAGTACGGTACAAGATTTGCCACCAGGCATTCCAGTGGTACCAGAAGAATTTCAACCAGAATTAAAAGTAATTACCAGAAAACCAATTTTACCAAGTGACAGTGAGTTATCTGAGAATAATCGTTCACGAAGTGCGAAGTTACGCATTGCCGAAAAAATAAAATCTAGTTAGAGAGAGGGGTAGACACATGGCTGAATTGAAGAAAGTAAATGATTTCCATTATGAAGCACCAGAAATGGATCAGCCAACTGTGGCAACAGAGCAAGACAGAAAAATGCAAGAGGAAACACTACCTGTCCCCACTCTATTACCCAAAAAGAAACTAAAAAATGTCTCTTTACTAGAAAAATTAATCGGTGTTGTATTAGTTTGTGCAACGATTGGTATTGCAATTGCGACAATTCAAGTAAGAACGACAATTGTCCAAACCATGAACGATATTACAGAAACACAAGCAGTCATTAAAGAAAAGGAAGATAACGCTTTGAAATTGGAACAAGAAAGAAGCGAACTTTCTAAATCAGATCGAATCAAAGATGTCGCTAAAAAACAAGGACTAGAAAATAACGGCGACAATGTTAGGACTGTTAAATAATGAGTAAAAGACATAAATTTAAACAATTCATGAAAAAGAAAAACTTAAATCCGATGAACAATCGTAAAAAAGTAGGCATCATTTTATTCGCTACGAGTATTGGATTGTTCTTTTTATTTGCCTTTAGAACGACATACATTGTGGCAACAGGCAAAGTAGCCGGTGTCTCACTAAAGGAAAAAACAGCTTCTCTATATGAAGGAAGCCAAGTGGTAAAAGCTAAGCGAGGATCAATTTTAGATCGATATGGTAATCCAATCGCAGAAGATGCTACTTCCTATTCGTTATATGTCGTATTATCAAAAAAATATACGGGACAAAATAATGAAAAGCTATATGCGGAGAAAAAAGACTTCGATGATATTGCTGAAATTTTAGCGAAATATACCAAACTAGACAAAAAAACAGCATTGAAATACTTGAATAATGGGATCCATGAAGATGGGTCAACACAATATCAAGTGGAATTTGGCACGGGTGGTCAAAACATCACCTTGGAAACACGCCAAAAAATTGAAGCAGATTTGAAAAAGAAAAAAATTTCAGGTGTTTATTTCAATGAACATCCAGCCAGATTATATCCCAATGGTCAGTTTGCTTCTCACTTTATTGGCTATACAAAAGCAGCCAATCCAGATGATGATAAAGAAGGCTTAGTAGGCGCAATGGGACTAGAACAGACCTATAATGATATTTTAAGCGGAACCGATGGCCGTGTGTATTTTGAAAAAGATATTTATGGCAATGCCTTACCAGGAACTGTGGCGGAAGAGAAAAAAGCAGTGGATGGTCAAGATATTTACACGACGCTAGATAGTCGCTTGCAAAATACCTTAGAAGATTTAATGACGCAAGTTAATGAAAAATATGAACCAGTTTCTATGACTGCCATGTTAATGGAAGCAAAAACAGGCGAAATTGTTGCCATGTCTCAACGGCCAACATTTAATCCTGAAACGAAACAAGGGTTAGACGATAATGGCACGTGGCAGAACCTATTAGTTGAAAGTCCTTATGAACCAGGCTCAACAATCAAATTATTTACAACAGCTGCTTCTATGGAACAAGGACAGTTTAATCCTAATGAATTATTCAATCGTGTTGGTGGAATTCAGGTTGGGGATGTAACTGTGAATGACCATGACTACACTCGGTTGAACGGCAAAGAATATTTGAATTATCGTCAAGCCATTTCTTGGTCTAGTAATATTGGTATGGTAAAACTAGAACAAAAAATGGGTGATGAAAAATGGATGGAGTATTTGAAAAAATTTGGTTTTGGTACGAGCACGCATTCAGGTTTAAGTGGTGAATCTGCTGGTAAATTGCCAGGAACAAACTTTGTAGATAGAGCAATGTCGGCATTTGGTCAAGCAATTACGGTTACTAATTTCCAAATGATGAAAGGTTTCTCAGCTATTGCAAATGACGGTTCAATGTTGCAACCTCATTACATCAGCAAAATTGTTGACAAAAATACAGGAAAAGAAACGATTACGGAACCACAAATCGTAGGAACCCCAATCAAAGCGCAAACAGCTCAACAGATTCGTACGTACATGATTGATACTGTTGAAGACCCGACTTACGGGATTGCGTATGATATTTATAAAGTACCAGGCTATCATGTTGCTGCCAAAACAGGAACTGCCCAGATTTCAGATGGTAAAGGGTACGTTGATGGAGCAAGTCAAGTCTTGTCTTCTGTAGTGGAAATGGTCCCAGCGGATAATCCTGAATATGTTTTGTATATTACACTTAGACAAGCAAAATCAGGTTCGCCTTCAGAAGCAATGGCGGCAATTGCAAACCCATTAATGAAATTAGCGTTAGACATTAAAGAGACAGATCCGGAAACAACGAAAGTAGCTTCTGATAAAGTCACAGTTGCTGATTATAAAAACATGACACCAGCGGAAGCGTTGGCCAATGCCAAAGTGAACGGGGTGGATCCTGTGATTATCGGCGATGGTGAAAAAATCAAGAAACAATCAACGCCGTCTGGTCAAACATTAATGCCTAATCAGAAATTGATTTTGATCACAAATGGAACGAACTATATGCCTGATTTAACCGGCTGGTCGAAGAGCGATGTTACCAAGTTTGGCGATCTATTAGGTTTGACTGTCGAGTTTAAAGGTGAAGGCTATGTGACGAAACAAAGTATCGCTGCTGAAACTGAAATTACGGAGAAAAAATTAACCGTGACTTTAGAAGGCACAGAATAATAACGTAGAATAATTAGGAGAGATAACATGGAGTGGACACAGATTTTTATTCCCATAGTGGTGAGTTTTGCCATTACAGTGAGCGTAATGCCACTATTCATTGGCTATTTTCAAATGAAAAAACAAGGGCAGGTTACTCGTGAAGATGGCCCAACTTGGCATAGCGTGAAAACAGGTACCCCTACAATGGGGGGAGTCGTTTTCCTTGTAGCCAGCTTGATTACTTCGCTAGCAATGGGGTTGTTTTTCCACCAATTTACGCCGTCTCTACTAATTATTCTATTTATTTTAGTATTATACGGTTTGCTAGGTTATTTAGATGATTTCATTAAAGTCTTTAAAAAACGGAACATGGGCTTGAATTCTCGTCAAAAATTAATTGGTCAAATTTTTGGTGGGTTGGTTTTCTACTTTGTTTATCGAAGTGAAGGCTTTTCAGACACCTTAGATTTGTTTGGAGTAGCAGAAGTTCCGTTAGGTATTTTTTATGGCGTGTTTATTATTTTTTGGTTAGTCGGTTTTTCTAATGCCGTGAATTTGACAGATGGAATTGATGGCTTAGTTGCTGGTTTAGGAACAATTTCATTTGGTACTTATGCAATTATTGCCTGGAAACAACAACAATTTGATGTTGTGATTATCTGTCTAAGTGTGATTGGTGGGCTGATTGGCTTTTTCCCTTATAATAGAAAACCAGCAAAAATCTTCATGGGTGATGTTGGTTCATTAGCATTAGGTGGATTGTTAGCAGCAATTTCAATTATTTTGCATCAAGAATGGACGCTACTTTTAATTGGACTTGTCTACGTTTGTGAAACAGCAAGTGTTATTTTACAAGTTGCTTCATTTAAATTATTTGGTCGACGGATTTTTAAAATGTCACCAATTCATCACCATTTTGAAATGTGTGGTTGGTCTGAATGGAAAATTGATTTTGTCTTTTGGTCTGTCGGTTTAATCTGTTCAGGAATCACATTATGGATTCTTTTCTAATCTATCAAAGGGGAAATTGACAATGAAAAAAATAACAACCTATCAAAACAAAAAAGTGTTGGTTTTAGGACTAGCTAAAAGTGGTGTCAGCGCAGCGAAACTCTTACATGAGTTAGGTGCGCTCGTTACCGTTAATGACGCAAAACAATTTGATCAAAACCCTGACGCCCAAGATTTATTAACCTTGGGTATTCGTGTTGTTACAGGGGGGCATCCAATTGAATTGTTGGATGAAGAATTTGAACTAATCGTTAAAAATCCTGGTATTCCTTATACAAATCCACTTGTGGCAGAAGCACTAACTCGGAAAATTCCTATCATAACTGAGGTGGAATTAGCAGGTCAAATTGCCGAATGTCCAATTGTCGGCATTACGGGCACCAATGGTAAAACAACCACGACCACGATGATTGGTTTACTGCTAAACGCTGACAGAACGGCTGGTGAGGCACGTTTGGCGGGAAATATTGGTTTTCCAGCGAGTACGGTGGCTCAAGAAGCAACGGCCAAGGATGATCTTGTGATGGAACTTTCTAGTTTTCAGTTAATGGGAATTGAGACGTTTCACCCACAAATTGCAGTAATTACAAATATTTTTGAAGCACACTTGGATTATCATGGTTCGCGGAAAGAATATGTTGCTGCAAAATGGGCCATTCAAAAAAACATGACCGCAGATGACACCTTGATTTTAAATTGGAATCAAGTAGAGCTTCAAACGTTAGCCAAAACCACAGCGGCCAACGTATTGCCTTTTTCAACGAAAGAAGCAGTAGAAGGGGCTTATCTTTTAGATGGGAAATTATATTTTAATGAAGAATATATTATGCCCGCCGATGAGCTAGGGATTCCTGGCAGTCACAATATTGAAAATGCACTCGCAGCGATTTGTGTAGCTAAATTAAAAAATGTATCGAATGTTCAGATTAGACAAACTTTGACAAACTTTTCGGGCGTTCCCCATCGAACGCAATTTGTTGGCGAAGTTCAGCAAAGACGTTTTTATAACGATTCAAAAGCAACCAATATTTTAGCTACAGAGATGGCGTTAAGTGGGTTTGACAACCAAAAGCTACTTTTACTTGCGGGTGGCTTGGATCGCGGTAACTCATTTGATGAATTGGTTCCTGCTCTGCTGGGACTCAAAGCAATTGTTTTATTTGGAGAAACCAAAGAAAAATTGGCGGAAGCTGCTAAAAAAGCGAACATTGAAACAATTTTATTTGCTGAAAATGTTCAAACGGCGGTTACCATTGCCTTTGATTATTCGGAAAAAGATGATACTATTTTACTATCACCTGCTTGCGCAAGTTGGGACCAATACCCGAATTTTGAAGTACGCGGGGAAGCCTTTATGCAAGCTGTTCAACAATTAAAAGAAAGTGAAATGTGAGAAAATGAAGATACTAGTAACTGGTGGTGGCACAGGTGGGCATATCTATCCTGCGTTATCCTTCGTCGAACACGTCAAAAAAGAAGCACCTGCAACAGAATTCTTGTATGTGGGAACAGAAAATGGTCTAGAAAGTCAAATTGTGCCAAAGGCGAAAATTCCATTTAAAACGATTAAAATTCAAGGATTTAAGCGTTCGCTGAGTCCTCAAAATTTTAAAACAATTTATTTATTTTTAACAAGCATTAATAAAGCAAAAAAAATTATTCGTGAATTTCAACCAGATGTGGTCATTGGTACAGGCGGTTATGTTTCTGGTGCAGTAGTTTATGCGGCCCACCAATTAAAAATACCGACAATTATTCATGAACAAAATAGTATCCCTGGAATGACAAATAAATTTTTAAGTCGTTATGTGGATAAAATTGCGATTTGTTTTCCAGATGTCGCTAGTTTTTTCCCGAAAGAAAAAACAATTTTAACAGGGAACCCGCGGGGACAAGAAGTCGTAACGGTGGAAAAGTCAGCTATTTTATCAGAGTTTGGCTTGGATCCAGCAAAGAAAACGGTGGTTTTATTTGGCGGAAGTCGTGGCGCCTTGAAAATCAATCAAGCGTTTGAACAGGCCTTTCCTTTGTTTGAAGAGAGAGAGTATCAAGTTTTATACGCTTCAGGAGAAAGATATTATCAGGAACTTCAAGAAAGTCTAAAGCTTTCTGAAAAGAAATTGACAAACATAAGTGTGCAACCGTATATTGATAAAATGGTTGAAGTGATGGCTAATACCGATTTAATGGTGGGACGTGCAGGAGCAACCTCAATTGCGGAGTTCACCGCATTAGGATTACCAGCAATTTTAATTCCGAGTCCTTACGTCACGAATGATCATCAAACGAAAAACGCGCAAAGCTTAGTAAAAGTTGGTGCTGTTGAAATGATTCCAGATGCAGAATTGACCGGCGCTCGTTTAGTTGCGGCAATTGATGATATTTTATTAAACAATGAAAAAAGACAACAGATGGCAACGGCGTCCAAAGGGGAAGGCATCCCAGATGCAAGTGATCGTTTGTATCAAGTTGTGAAAACGTTAGTCTGAGATAGGAGGTGTGGAAGATTAGTAACGAGAACGATATATTCAAAAAAAGGAAACCATTACCTCCAAAAAAATCGGAAGAGTCTCAACCTGAACTGACACCTTGGCAAAAACAAAACCAAGAATATTTGAAGAAGCAAGCGGAAGAAGCTGCTTCAAAAGGTGAAAACGAACAAGCAGAAGTCACCATCACTTTACAAGAACAAAGTCAAGAAGAGCCTCAACAACATCTTCCACAAGAAACAGTGGAAGAAGAGGAGCATTTTGCAGATCGTTTACCGAACGTTAAGAAAACACGGAACAAGCGCTTATATAGGCGTTTAGCCTTTATTTTAACTTGTTTAGGGACAGCCATTTTAGTGGCATTGTATTTTGTTTCGCCTCTTAGTCGATTGAGTGAAGTAACAGTTTCAGGCAACAAAAGTGTGGAGAGTCAAGCGATTATTCAGCAGTCAAAACTTGAAACGGGCAGTGGCTTATGGGAGCAGTATTCAAATAGAAATTATTTTTCTGCAAATATTCAGAAAAAGTTTCCAATTATAAAAAAGGCGAACATTAAGTTAAATGGTATTAATTCATTTAAAATTGATATTCAAGAGTATCAAATTGTCGCTCTTGCTGCGACTAAAGGCGGCTATCATCCGATTTTAGAGAATGGTAAAACTTTGGCGGAAACCACCAAAGCTGCTGAAAGTGGCAAACCAATTTTTGAGAATTTCAAAGAGGATAAATTAATCCCTGAATTAATGGCCTCTTACAACAAATTACCTCAAGAAATTAAACAAGGAATTTCAGAAATTAAATATGCACCATCCAAAACCAATAAAGACTTGATTAATGTCTATATGAATGATGGAAACCGAGTGATTGTTAATATTTCTGATTTAAGTGAAAAAATGGCTTATTATTCACAAGTAGCCGAGCAAATGGACAAACCTGGAATCGTTGATATGGAAGTCGGCATTTTTTCTTATCCGTATGAAAAAGAAAGTGAAGAAACGGGCAGTGAAGTTTCCGAAGATTCAGCGGTTGAAAATCAAGAAGTTGCGGACCCAAATGCAGGCGTAGCAACGGATGAAGCGAATAACGGTACGCCGACAAATGGAGAAAATCAAGAAGTGCAACAAGCAGAATAAGTTTTTTACAAAAATGTTTCAAAAATTAACGAACAAATTCGTATAATCTGCTTTCTAAAACCCCCATTTTTATGGTAAAATTGGAAGAAGTGAATAATACTAAAAAAGAGATAGTTAAACGGACGCCTTTGTCCGCTTAGATATTGGAATTAATAGGAGGAGGAATTCCGTTCATGGCAAAAACAGGAATGTATGTAGGCCTCGATATTGGTACAACTTCTGTCAAAGTAGTTGTCGCTGAATATATTGAAGGTCAAATGAACATCATCGGCGTTGGAAATGCAAAATCAGACGGTTTGAATCGAGGGATTGTCGTCGATATTGATCAAACAGTTCAAGCAATCCAACGGGCCGTTCGACAAGCCGAAGAAAAAGCCGGCATTCAAATTAAAAGCGTAAATGTTGGATTACCAGCGAATTTATTAGAAGTAGAAAGCTGTCAAGGAATGATAGCTGTTAGCAGTGAATCAAAAGAAATTACAGATGAGGATGTGCGCAACGTCGCATCTGCAGCTTTGGTTCGTTCAACTCCTCCTGAACGTCAAATTGTTGCAATCTTACCGCAAGACTTTACCGTCGACGGCTTTGAAGGCATCAAAGACCCACGTGGAATGCTTGGCGTTCGCATGGAGATGTTTGGCGTTGTCTATACTGGACCAAAAACAATCATCCATAACATCCGTAAATGTGTTGAAAAAGCTGGCTTAGGAATTAACGAATTAGTGATTACACCGCTTGCTTTAACGGAAACAATTCTAACAGATGGCGAAAAAGACTTTGGAACAATTGTCATTGATATGGGTGGCGGTCAAACAACGACATCTGTTATCCACGACAAACAATTGAAATTTACTCATGTTAACCAAGAAGGCGGCGAGTTCATCACGAAAGATATCTCAATCGTATTGAATACTTCTTTTAACAACGCCGAAGCCTTAAAAATTAATTATGGGGATGCTTATCCAGAAAGAACTTCAGCAAACGAAGAGTTTCCTGTTGATGTTATCGGTAAGTCAGAGCCTGTAAGAGTGGACGAACGTTACCTTTCAGAAATTATTGAAGCGCGTGTGGAACAAATTTTGAGAAAATCAAAAGAAGTTCTGGATGAAATTGATGCGTTTGAATTACCTGGAGGCGTTGTATTAACTGGTGGCGCCGCTAGTATGCCAGGTATTGTCGATTTGGCGCAAGAGATTTTTGAAGCCAACGTAAAACTATACGTACCAAATCACATGGGCTTACGTAACCCAGTCTTTGCTAATGTCATTAGCATTGTGGAATATTCAGCGCAACTAAACGATATTTATCACATTGCCAAATATGCAATCCCTGGTGAAAAATCGAAACCAGCACAATCAGTCGCTGTCCAACAAGAAGTTCGCTATGACACATATGCTGAACAGCCTCAAGAAGAATACGAAGAATTCAACGAACGTGAGTCTGGTGAAAAAGTGACAGGCAAAATCAAAGACTTCTTCTCGAACATTTTCGACTAATCACACAAACAGGAGGATACGATATCATGGAATTTTCATTAGACAATAACATTAACAACGGTGCAGTCATTAAAGTTATCGGTGTAGGTGGCGGCGGCGGAAACGCTGTAAACCGTATGATCGAAGAAAACGTTAAAGGCGTGGAATTTATCACAGCCAATACAGACGTTCAAGCATTAAAACATTCAAAAGCAGAAACAGTGATTCAATTAGGCCCTAAATACACTCGTGGTTTAGGTGCTGGTTCACAACCTGAAGTTGGCCAAAAAGCTGCAGAAGAAAGTGAACAAGTGATTTCAGAATCATTACAAGGCGCGGATATGATTTTCATTACTGCTGGTATGGGTGGCGGAACTGGTACAGGTGCTGCGCCAGTAGTTGCAAAAATCGCTAAAGAATTAGGCGCTTTAACAGTTGGTGTAGTAACTCGTCCATTTAGTTTTGAAGGTCCAAAACGTGGTCGTTTTGCCGCTGAAGGAATTGCCTTATTAAAAGAAAACGTTGATACACTATTAATTATCTCAAACAACCGCTTATTAGAAGTCGTTGACAAGAAAACGCCAATGCTTGAAGCATTTAGAGAAGCTGATAATGTATTACGTCAAGGTGTTCAAGGAATTTCAGATTTAATCACTGCGCCAGGTTACGTAAACTTGGACTTTGCTGACGTGAAAACAGTGATGGAAAACCAAGGAACAGCTTTAATGGGAATTGGTGTAGCGAGCGGCGAAGAACGTGTAATTGAAGCAACGAAAAAAGCTATTTCTTCACCATTGTTAGAAACATCAATCGATGGTGCGGAACAAGTCTTATTAAACATTACTGGTGGCTTAGACATGACCTTGTTTGAAGCACAAGATGCTTCAGATATCGTTACAAATGCTGCTTCAGGTGATGTGAACATCATCCTAGGTACATCAATCAATGAAGATTTAGGCGACGAAATTCGTGTAACAGTAATCGCTACAGGTATTGATGAATCAAAAAAGGATAGAAAACCGCACCGTCAAACAAGACAAGCGGTTCAACCAATGCAACAAACAACTCAATCTGTGGAAATGGATCAACCAAAATCACAAGAAGAAGCAAGTGCTTTTGGCGATTGGGATATTCGCAGAGAACAAAATACACGTCCAAAAGTTGATGAATCTTCATTAGAACAAGTAGACAAAAAAGAATTTGACACATTCCACCGTGAAGAACCAAATCACAATGATGACGAATTAAGTACGCCACCATTTTTCCGCAGAAAACGATAAGGAGCATCGATTAGAAATGATAGCTGAAAACTTAACAAATATTAATAATCAACTTCAGCTAGCATGCAAAAGCTCACAGCGCTCTGTTGCTGATGTGACAATGATTGGCGTCACTAAATCAGTAGGAATTGAGGAAGCAGCAGAGCTTGTTCAGCTTGGTGTCCAGAATTTAGCTGAAAACCGAGTAGATAAGTTACTAGAAAAGAAAGCTGGATTGGAAAAATTTAATGATATTCAGTGGCATTTAATTGGTAATTTACAACGTAGGAAGGTAAAATTAATTATTAATGAGATAGATTATTTTCATGCATTAGATAGTCTGAGTCTAGCCAAAGAAATTCAAAAAAGAGCAACGAAAGTTATTCGTTGTTTTGTTGAAGTGAATATAACTGGGGAAGAAAGCAAGCACGGCTTTCGTAAAGAAGACGTCTTACCTTTCATTCAAGAACTTGCTGATTTGGACAAAATTCAAATCGTCGGTCTAATGACTATGGCACCTTTTGGGGCAAGTGAAGAAGTATTACATGCAACATTTAGAGAATTAAAAGAGCTGCAAATGACAGTAAATGAGAAACATTTATCTTTTGCTCCTTGTACAGAACTTAGCATGGGAATGAGTAACGATTTCCCAATCGCAGTTGAAGAAGGTGCAACTTTTATACGAATCGGAACAGCGTTATTCAGAGATGCGTAAAGGAGAGGAATTTATGTCAATTTTTAACAAGGATGCGTTATCGAGCTTTTTTGGCTTATCTGGCGAAGAAGATGATTATTATGATAACTACGAAGAATATGAAGAGCGCAAAGCAGTTAATGAACCACCGCGTCGTGCAGCTCGGCCTAAACCACAACGCCCTGTTCAACAACAGGAAAGTTACAGTCAGCCAGCTTATACACAACAAAGTGAGCCTGTAGTTGAAAAACCTTCTGCACGCTATCGTTCTGCTGAAGCGCATCAAGAAAGAGACACACAACAAGCTGCTTACACAGAGAAAAAAGTGGTTTCTATGCGTAGTTCTAATCAATCAGCGACTACGAATACAAGACGAGCACAAGAAAGCACCGCCAATGCAAAAACACATAAAATTACTATTATTGAACCACGTGTGTATTCAGAAGCAATGAGCATTGCGAAACATTTATTTGCTGAAGAAGCTGTGCTAGTTAATTTTACATTAGTAGAAGAAGACCAAGCACGACGCATCGTTGATTTCTTAACTGGTACTGTGTATGCTTTAGACGGAGATATTCAGCGCGTTGGCAATGAAATCTTCTTATGCACACCAGCGAATATGGAAATTGATAGTGCGACAGCACAATCTTTAGCCAACAAACAATTCTTTGATTTCTAAGCCTTAGGGAGGTGTTATTATCGCAACACTGATTACTCTATTATACAAAGGCGTTCAAATCTATTCAGGATTACTAGTGATTTACGCGCTACTTTCATGGTTTCCAGGAGCATATGATTCTGCTTTCGGGCGTTTGCTCTCTAGAATTTGTGAACCATACTTAAGTTTGTTTGACCGTTTGAATTTAAGGATTGGAATGGTTGGATTTAACGTAATGGTAGGGATTATTGTCCTTAACCTAGCAGCGGGTGGCTTAGCAGTCATTTTACGAGCTATTGTTTATTAATAACTTTTAGAAAGGATGATTTATCTATGAACGCAAATGTGTATCAACATTTCCGCAAAGATGAACATCCTTTTATTGACACTGTCGGGGATTGGCTAGAGCAAGTGGAGATGCAATACGCGCCTTATTTGACAGACTTTCTTGATCCTAGACAGGCGTATATTTTGGAAACGTTGATTCGACAAAACAGTGATTTATCGTTTACTTTTTATGGTGGTTATGAGCAAGCAGAACGAAAACGCTGCTTGATTTATCCAGCGTATTACATACCAGAAGAGACAGATTTTGGTGTTGTATTATTTGAAATTATTTATCCATCTAAATTTGCGACATTATCTCATGGGAAAATTTTAGGCACCTTGATGAATGTTGGGGTTCGTAGGGAAGCCTTTGGAGATATTATTTCCGATGGTGATAAGTGGCAGGTTTTTATAGCACAAGAAGTAGCTGGCTTCGTTGTTAACCAAGTCGACAAAATTGGTAAAATTACTGTTCGCTTAGAAGAACAGGATTATACACAAATTTTGATACCGAAGGATGGTTGGCAAGAAGAGCGAACGACTATGAGCTCTTTGCGGCTGGATAGTGTGATTTCCGCCGTATTTAATATTTCAAGGCAACGATCAAAACAATTGATCGAATCTGGTAAAGTAAAAGTCAATTGGACAGAAACGACACGACCAGATTTTGCTTTAGACTTATTAGATATTGTTTCGATACGAGGATTTGGGCGCCTTCAGATTCAAGAATTAGAAGGAAAAACAAAGAAAGAAAAATTTCGTGTCCTCTTAGGGGTATTGAGAAAATAATCTCGAACTTTTGTTTAAGAAAACCATTTTGGCTGTTCATTCAGACGAAGTTGTGTATAATAAAAAAAGTAAGATATTTGCTATTTCAGGATTAGTATGAGAATGTGTTCATAAGGGGTTTTACAAAAATAATCCAAAGAGGTGAAGGAATATGGCATTAACTCCATTAGATATTCAAAACAAAGACTTCTCAACAAAAATGAGAGGCTATAACCAAGACGATGTAGATGACTTTTTAGATCAAGTCACACGTGATTATGAAGATGCATTACAAAAAAATCGTGAACTTGAGAAATCATTAAAACACGCAGAAGAAAAATTACAATACTTCAATGAATTGAAAGATGCATTGAACCAATCAATTATTGTTGCACAAGATACCGCTGATAAAGTGAAATCAAGTGCCAACAAAGAATCAGAAATGATTATCACTTCGGCAGATAACCAAGCCAAAGAAACCTTGGTAGAAGCTGAACGTAAATCAAATGCAATGATTGCAGATGCTGAAGCGAAATCAACACAAATCTTAGCAGAAGCAATTGAACGTGCCCGTCAATTAGCTGGGGAAACAGAAGACTTGAAGAAGAAAACACGTGTCTTCCATCAACGCTTAAGCTTAATGCTTGAAACTCAATTAGAGCAAGTGAAGAGTGAAGAGTGGGAAGAGATTTTAAAGCCTTTTTCTAGTTATGTCGGAGACAAACATACAGCAGTTAAGGAAATTCTTGATGAACAAGACCTTGACAACGAAAATGAAACTGTTGTAAACTCTGAAGAGAACACAGATGCTGTAGTAGAAAAAAAGCCTGTAATTGAAGTCACTGAAGAAACAATTGAAGAAGAATCAAAATAGATAGAACAGAACGTTTAATGTTTATTCTTAGCAGCGAGTCAATGATAGTGAAAGTTTGACAGACACTGGCATTAAACAGATCCTCTATCCTAGATGCAGTTCTGAACACTTGAGTAGGAACTGCCGGATAATTACCGTTATCAATTTCAGAGAAAGTAGGGGCAACTCTACTTTGAATTTGGGTGGTAACACGAGTACTTCGTCCCTTGGGATGGAGTACTCTTTTTTTATCTACTTTTATCAGCTATCGTTCATCTTTAGTATGAACTAACACAATTAAATCGATAAAATGAAAGCGAGGCAAATGCATATGAAAATGAAAGAAACATTGCAATTAGGAAAAACAGCTTTTCCAATGCGTGGGAACTTGCCAAACCGTGAAGCAGAATGGCAAAAAGACTGGGAAGAAAAAGGCTTATATGAACAACGTCAAAAATTAAACGAAGGAAAACCAACCTTTGTTTTACATGATGGCCCTCCGTATGCAAACGGAAATATTCATTTAGGACATTCTTTGAATAAAATCAGTAAAGATATTATTATTCGTTCAAAATCAATGTCTGGTTTCCGTTCTCCTTATGTGCCTGGTTGGGATACCCATGGTTTACCAATTGAGCAAGTGTTAACCAATAAAGGAGTTAAACGTAAAGAAATGACTGTCGCTGAGTATCGCGAAAAATGTAAAGAGTATGCCTTATCACAAGTCGACAAACAACGTAACGATTTTAAACGTTTAGGTGTGTCAGGTGATTGGGAACATCCATATATTACGTTAGATCCAGAGTATGAAGCAGCAGAAATTCGTGTTTTTGGTAAGATGGCAGAAAAAGGCTATATTTATAAAGGCTTAAAACCAATTTATTGGTCTCCTTCAAGTGAATCTTCTTTAGCAGAAGCAGAAATTGAATACAAAGATGTAAAATCACCTTCTATTTACGTAGCTTTTAATGTGGCCGATGGTAAAGGTCTTTTAGATAACGAGACAGCCTTCGTCATCTGGACGACAACCCCTTGGACATTACCAGCCAACTTAGGTATTTCAGTTAATCCTGATTTTACGTATGTTGAAGTGAAGGCAGACGGTCGTAAATTTGTAATTGCTAAAGATTTATTAGCAACAGTTAAAGAAGCGATTGGTTGGGAAGAAGTAGAAGTCTTGCGAGAATTTTCTGGTGAAAAATTAGATCGTATGACAGCTCAACATCCATTCTATGATCGAACATCACTTGTTATGCTAGGCGACCACGTGACGCTAGATGCCGGGACTGGCTTAGTTCATACCGCACCAGGACATGGTGAAGATGACTATATCGTTAGCCGTAAATATGATTTACCTGTTATTTCTCCTGTTGACAGCCGTGGGGTCTTTACAGATGAAGCACCTGGTTTTGAAGGAATTTTCTATGACAAAGCGAATCCAATGATTACTGAGTTATTAGAAGAAAAAGGCGCATTATTAAAATTAGATTTCTTTACGCATAGTTATCCACATGACTGGCGTACCAAAAAACCAGTTATCTACCGTGCAACGCCACAATGGTTTGCTTCAATCTCTAAATTCCGTCAAGATATTTTAGATGAAGTTGAGAAAGTTGACTGGCTAATTCCTTGGGGAAAAACACGTTTGTATAATATGATTCGTGACCGTGGTGATTGGGTAATCTCTCGTCAAAGAGCGTGGGGTGTACCATTACCGATCTTCTATGCTGAAAATGGAGAAGCCATCATTACGCCAGAAACAATTGAACATGTAGCGAATTTATTTGCAGAACATGGATCAAATATCTGGTTTATGCGTGAAGCAAAAGAGTTACTACCAGCAGGCTTTACACATCCAGGTTCACCAAATGGCGAGTTTACCAAAGAAACAGATATCATGGACGTTTGGTTTGACTCAGGTTCTTCACATGAAGGAGTTTTACGAGAAAGAGAAGAGTTAACTTTCCCAGCAGATATGTATTTAGAAGGTTCTGACCAATATCGTGGTTGGTTTAACTCAAGTATTACAACAAGTGTTGCTATCAATGGGGTAGCGCCTTATAAATCAATCATTTCTCAAGGGATGGTTCTCGATGGCGAAGGCCGTAAGATGAGTAAATCGTTAGGCAATACTATCTTACCTGAAAAAGTTATCAATCAAATGGGGGCAGATATCTTACGCTTGTGGGTAAGTAGTGTTGACGCGGAAGCCGATGTGCGTGTCTCAATGGATATCTTAAACCAAGTATCTGAAGTGTACCGGAAAATCCGTAATACTATGCGTTTCTTGTTAGCGAATACGAGTGATTTTAATCCAGCTGAGCATACTGTAGCTTATGCTGATTTACGTTCTGTAGATAAATACATGACGGTTCGTTTAAATCAAGTCATTCAAGAAATCCGTGAAAATGGTTATGAAAAATATAATTTCATGCATATTTATCGGACAGTTATGAACTTCTTAACTGTAGATTTATCTTCTTTCTATTTAGACTTTGCGAAAGATGTCGTTTATATTGAAGCTGAAAACGATTATCAACGTCGTTGTATGCAGACTGTTTTCTATCAAACATTGGTTTCATTAACAAAATTATTGACACCAATTATTCCACATACAGCGGAAGAAATTTGGAGTTTCTTACAAGAAGAAGAAGAGTATGTGCAATTAGCTGAATTCCCAGGTTACGAAACGTTTACTAATGAAGAAGAATTGATGGATACATGGGCAGCCTTTATGGATTTCCGGGACAATGTCTTAAAAGCGTTGGAAGAAGCTCGTCATTCTAAATTAATCGGTAAATCGTTAGAAGCTAAAGTGACCGTTTATCCAAATGAACAAATTCGTCAATTAATGACAGCTGTTGATGCAGATATTGCTCAATTACTAATTGTTTCCGACTTTGAAGTATCAAAAGAAGTAGCACCTAGTGAAGCTGTTCAATTTGAAGACATGGCTATTTTAGTTGAAAAAGCAGAAGGCGAAACGTGTGACCGTTGTCGTTCCGTTCGTCAAGATGTCGGCTCAGATGAAAAATTACCAACACTTTGTGGCCGTTGTGCACACATTGTTGAAGAAAATTATCCAGAAGCGGTTGCTGAAGGATTCGAATAAACAAGAAAAAAGATCCGCTAGTCGTTAACTAGCGGATCTTTTTTGGCTTATTTATTGATCAAGTTGACCGCGGTCACGGTACCAGTTATCTGGTTGCCATTCCCAAGTAAAGCCATCTTTTTCTAATAAGTCGAAGGCAGCTTGCGGGCCCATTGTGCCAGCGGCATAATTAGGGAAAGAAACGTCTGTTTTATCCCAAGCATGTCGAATAATGTCAACAATGCGCCAAGATTGGGCAACTTCGTCCCAATGAGAGAAGTTTGTACTATCGCCATTTAGGCAGTCTAATAGAAGTTTTTCGTATGCTTCTGGACTATTTTCAGTCATTTCAGCACTTTGACGGAAATCAAGTTTCACTGGAGTTGTATTGAACCCTTGACCGATTTCTTTTCCATTTAAGGTTAATGAAAATCCTTCAGTTGGTTGGATATAGATAGTTAAAACATTCGGTGGTAAATCGGTTTTATCGCATTCTTCACACGTATCATCTTTGAAGACATTAATAGGTACTTGTTTAAAGACGATGTTAATGCGTGTGCCTTTTTCAGTTAATCGTTTACCTGTGCGAACATAGAAAGGGACGCCAGACCAACGGAAATTATCAATTAAAAATTTACCAGCAACAAAAGTTTCAGTGGATGAAGTTTCTGCCACATTCGGTTCATCACGATAGGCTGCAAATGTTTGATCAGCTAGCTGACCTTCGCCGTATTGGCCACGCACGAAATTTTGAAGGGCTTCTTCTTCAGAATAAAGGCGGATGGCACGTAAAGCTTTTACTTTTTCAGTCCGAATTTCTTTTTCAGAAAAGGCAACAGGAGGCTCCATCGAAAGCAATGCAACGACTTGTAAAATATGATTTTGAACCATATCTTTTAGTGCGCCACTGTGGTCGTAATAGCCGCCACGATCCTCGACACCTAAGCTTTCAGCGAAGGTGATTTGGACATTATCAATGTAACGATTGTTCCATTGTGATTCAAAAATATTATTGGCAAAACGAATGGCTGAAATATTTTGGATCATTTCTTTGCCTAAGTAATGGTCAATTCGGAAAATATCTTGTTCAGGAAATGCAGCACGAATTTCTTCATTTAATTCGTAGGCAGATTCATAATCAGAACCAAATGGCTTTTCGATAATTAGACGATCAAAGCCTTCTTCCGAAATAATATGTTGTGATTTCAAGTGATTAACAATGGTTCCAAAGAATTGAGGGGCCATAGCTAAATAGTAAACATGATTGCCTTCTAAGTGGTATTGTTCATTTAGGCGATCAGATAATTCTTTTAAGGTATTATAATGTTCCGTATCATTCACATTATGTGATTGGTAATAGAAATGACTAGAAAATTCAGTTGCCTCTTCGGCCGTGGGATTTAAGTCTTGAATGGTTTCACGGACGATTTCACGATAGTATTCGTCTGTCCATTCCCGACGTGCGGTACCAATCACCGCAAAACGCTCAGCTAATAATCCTTTTTTATATAAGCGGAACAGGGAAGGATACAATTTACGTTTGGCAAGATCACCTGTCCCCCCGAAAATAGTAAATAATGCTACTTTTTCATTCATTAGTTTTCCTCACTTTCTCTAATCAACGGCTCAACAAAAATTGTGTTTGCTGCTTTAAAGCTGACGGATAATTCTTTGTTTTCATTATAAATGGTGATCGGTCCTTCATATGCAGCAATTTCTTTAATCGTATATTCTTCTTGAATATTTAAATCAATGGAAACTAAATAATCCAGTAATTCTTTTTCGTCTAAGACACGTGCAATCCGAACTTTTGTGCCAACAGGGTAGTCTGTTAACGTTTGGCGTTTCTCCTCATGAATGGGTTGATTATCTTCGGGAATAACACCACCGTGTGGACAAAATTCTGGATGATTTAAATAATCCGCTAAACGGTTCACAAGCGTCTGTGAAGTAACATGTTCTAAAACTTCTGCCTCTTCGTGCACATCATTCCAAGTGTAATTTAAGTGCTCTACTAAAAAGACTTCCCAGATTCGGTGTTTGCGAATTAACGTACTCGCTTTTTTTAAGCCTTTTTCAGTTAATTGTACCCCTTGATAAGGAGAATGCTCAACCAAATCTTCTTTTACTAACTTTGAAATCATCTCACTAACCGAAGCTGCCGAAACATCGAGTCCAGAAACAATTTGTTTATTATTCACTTTAACTTCGTCGCCACCTAATTCAAAAATTAATTTTAAATAGTCTTCGCGATTTGGTGTCATAGGGGCTCATCCTTTCAAAAAAACATCATCCTAAGTTTATCAGAAAAAGGCGCATTTGACTATTTAATAATATTCAAGTTGTAAGAAAACTTTCTGAATGCTTTTGCAAGGGATGTAAAAAAATAAATCACCCACCACACATACTTCATTTTATGTGTCATGGGTGATTTATTAATTGTAAATGGCCCGTTCTAGTGTGTAGGTTTCGTCGTCGGCTTCATCGTAAAGCGTCGCAGGGACACCATTTTCACATTGAATGATTAAATGGTAACCTAACTTGTCTAAGATAACTAAGCGTTTAGGGGTTAATTCAACAAGCAAGGCATGCGTTTGTTTGCCATCAATGAAAACATTGAAAGATGAGGTGATTTCTAAGGTGTGTTGCGTGGCTTTCTTCACGTCCACAAACCACCAATGCCCAGTATAGTTGTGTTGAAGCTCCTGTGGGGAAGGGAGCTGTTTATTTTTTTTCCAGAGGATAGAGCCTGCTAATCCAGTAAGTAAAGATGCACCAACCAAGAAAGTCCAATGTTTTTTCAAAGAAATTCCTCCTAACCTTCATTTTCATTTATTCGTCTTCGTTACCTTTATTATATAGAACTTGTCTAAAATATTCGACTAAATCGCTGAGAATTGACAAATATTTAATGATTGACACAAGATAGTAAAATTGTTGGTTTTGGTCTATACTTTTCCTTGTTTTTTTATGGTATAGTGTGTAAGAAAGGAAGTCTGTGTATGAAGTACCCGAATGTCCAACTTGCTTATTTTATCGAACGACCCAATCGGTTTATTGCACACTGTCGTTTAATGGAAACGAATGAAGAAGTAATCACACATGTCAAAAATACTGGCAGAGGGAAAGAAGTTTTTTTACCAGGTGCTGTTGTGGCGCTTAGTTATCAACCATCGCCTAAAAGAAAAACAGATTACGATTTGATTGCAGTAAAAAAAGGTTCTTTTTGGATTAATATTGATAGTCAAGTACCGAATACATTAGTCAATGAAGCGTTAAAAAATGGTCAAATTGTGCTTCCTGGTTTAGTTGGTACGATCCAAACTGTTAAACGTGAGCAACGATTTGCACATTCAAAATTTGATTTTCTAGTGGAAACGGATGCGGACGAACAAGCTTTTGTCGAAGTGAAAGGCATGACTTTAGAAAATAAAGGCATCGGTGCTTTTCCTGACGCGCCAACACTTCGTGGCTTGAAGCATGTCACTGAACTAATGGCTGCAACTAAAGCGGGTTACCGCTGTTACATTTTGTTTGTGGTCCAATTTGAAGAAATTAAGCAAGCAACGATTCACCAAGAGATGCAACCTGCCTTTGCTGAAAATGTGGGTGCTGCAATTGATCAAGGTGTGCAAGTCCTTGCTTACAATTGCCACGTAACACCAGCAACGATTGAACTTAAGTCACAGGTAACCTTTGATTTATTACAGGCATTTGATGATCCTAATAAATAACTTGAAGAACTCCTAGCGCTTTAAGGCAGGGTAATTACGTGACTTTTGTACGAGAGATTACTATTATAAAGAGAGTAAATAAACAAAAAATGGAGGTTTTTGATTATGATACATTTAGGCGTAATTGGTACCAATTGGATTAGTCATCAATTTGTTGCAGCAGCTTTAGAAACGGGTGCGTACGATTTAACGGCTGTTTATTCTCGGAAACTAGCAACGGCACAAGAATTTGGTTCTCGCTATGGGGATGTGGAATATGCAATTGATTTAGAGACGTTTTTTGGTATTGCACATATGGATACGGTTTATATTGCCTCACCAAATTCATTACATTTTGAACAAGCGAAACAAGCAATTTTAGCGAAAAAAAATGTAATTGTTGAAAAACCAGCTTTTTCAACGCCTGATGAGATGGCAGAAATTATTGAATTAGCGAATAAAAATCGTGTGTATTTCTTTGAAGCGGCCCGTAATATTCATGAGCAAAGTTTCCAAAAAATTGCTGAATTATTGCCATTAAAAAACCAAATTTTAGGTGCGAATTTTACGTATATGAAATATTCTTCTCGCTATGATCAAGTATTAGAAGGCAAAGAGCCAAATATTTTTTCTCCTCATTTTTCTGGGGGAGCCTTAGCAGATTTAGGCGTTTATTTAGTTTATGCAGCCTTGGGCTGGTTTGGCGTACCAAACGAAAGCCATTATTTTGCTAGTAAAATTGCGACAGGTGTCGATGGCTTAGGAACAATTATTTTACGATATGATCAGTTTGACGTGACGTTAAACACTGGGAAAATTAGTGATTCTTTTGCGCCATCCGAAATTTACTTTGAAAACGGGACCTTGATTTTAGATAGTGTCAATGCTATTTCTTCGGCTGAGTACCATGATCGCGCACATGAAGAACGTGATGTCTTAGATATTCAAGTAGCCGATAATCCAATGATTGAAGAAGCCCGTGATTTTGCAGCAGTTTTAAATAACCCAACAGATAAGTATTGGGGCACCAAGTATGAAGAATGGGTTGAGCTTGCTCGAAATGTCAATAAAGTAGTCACTGATTTACGTCATAGTGCCGGCATTATTTTTGATGCTGATAAATAAGAATTAAGCGATAGGAAAGGAACAATATGAGATTTTTAGAACAACTTCCAGAGGCTTGGCAAGAACAGTGGCAAGCTTCTGGCTTTAACGAACCATCAACAATTCAAGAAAAAAGTTTTACGCCCCTTCGCGAAGGAGAAAATGTTTTAGGAATTTCGCCGACAGGAACTGGAAAAACACTTGCTTACATGCTGCCTTTACTCTTAACTGTTGAAAAAGGACAGGGAAATCAATTGTTGATTATTGCTCCATCTCAAGAATTAGCTATGCAAATTGCTGAAGTTGCTCGGACTTGGGCTAAGCCACTTCAATTAACGGTTCAAACGTTAATCGGCGGGGCAAATGTTTCACGCCAGATTGACAAGTTAAAAAAACGTCCCGAAGTGTTAATCGGAACACCAGGTCGGATTTTAGAGTTAATGAAGAACAAAAAAGTCAAAGCTCAGTTGTTAAAAACAATTGTAATGGATGAAGTTGATCAACTTTTCCAAGAGGAAGAGCTAAGTTTAACCAAGCAAATTTTGACACACACACCAACCGAATACCAACTTGTTTTTTATTCAGCGACTGCTGATCGTGTCGTGAATCAAGCGCAATCTTTAAGCCAAAAATTACAGGTGATTGATGTGACGGAAGAAGATACTTCAGCAGGTCAAGTCGCCCACTACTTTATTCGGTTAGCACCAAGAAAAAAAGCTGATTACTTACGTCGTTTGGCCCATACAGAAGCATTCAGAAGTATGGTCTTTTTCAATCAAGTTGCTGATTTAGGTGCAGCAGAAGAAAAATTAGTTTATGAGAATGTGCCAGCTATTGGCCTGGCTTCAGATCAAAGTAAACAGTTGCGTAAATTGGCGATCGATCAATTTAAAGCAGAACGAGTGAAGTTGTTATTAACCACGGATATTGCGGCACGGGGCTTAGATTTCACAGGGGTCCCTTACGTCGTAAACGTAGATGTTCCTTTAACCGAAGAGAGCTATATTCATCGTTCTGGTCGCGTTGGCCGGATGGGTGCACAAGGGGCAGTGATTACGTTTATCAACGATGGCACCAAAAGGGATTATCAACGTTTGATGAAACAATTGGCCATTCCCTATCAGGAAATCTTTTTATATGATGGTGCACTTCATGAACAGCCAAAAGCCAAAGATGAACTAGAAAAAAAGAACGTAGTCAAAGATACGTATTCAGAAAAAAAGAGTACGAAAGAAAGAAAACCAGAAACAGTAAATTCTGTTGTCAAAGAACCACAAGAAACACGCAAAAAGAAGAAAAACAAAAAGAAAAACACGAAAAACAAAGGAGCTCGTAAAGCGAAGAAATAACGCTTTACGAGCTTCAAGCAGAACGTTGTATCGAGGAGGATTCCATGAAATCTCGGAAGGAAGAAATCTTAGCGTTACTTCAAAAAAATGAAACTGGCTTAACGGCAGGAGCGGTAGCAGAACAGTTAATGATTGATCGCAGTAATGCCAGCCGTTATTTAAATGAATTATTCAAAGAAAAGAAAATTACTAGAAGTACTGGACGTCCTGTTATCTATTCAGTGCCAACAATCAATGAAGGAGAACAAGTCCATGTAGATGAGTCCACCTCTGTTAGTTTTGACACATTAGTAGGTGCCAATGATTCTTTAAAAGTGAGTATTCAGCAGGCCAAGGCTGCTATTTTATATCCACCAAGAGGTTTGCATACGATTATTTTTGGGAAAACAGGAACAGGGAAATCTCTTTTTGCTGAATGTATGTACCGTTTTGCAATTGATTCAAAAACCTTAGATGAAGATGCCCCTTTTGTCTCTTTTAATTGTGCCGATTATGCACAAAACCCACAATTATTATTTGGTCATATCTTTGGCGTAAAAAAAGGCGCCTATACTGGTGCGAATGAAGATAGTCCAGGCTTAATGGCAAAAGCAGATGGCGGGATTCTCTTTTTAGATGAAATTCATCGTTTACCGCCAGAAGGTCAAGAAATGCTCTTTACGTTTATTGATAAAGGCGTGTACCGTCCATTAGGAGAAAGTGGTCAAACCTATGAAGCCTCTGTTCAAATTATTGGTGCGACAACGGAATCCTCAGAAAACTTTTTAACCACTTTTAATCGGCGGATTCCGATGTCGATTACATTGCCATCTTTAGATGCACGGACGCTAGATGAGCGTTATGCCATCATTTCGTTATTTATTCAGCAAGAGGCAACACGTTTGGGCCAACAAATTGATATCGAACGCGAAGCAGTTTTGGCGTTCATGTTATACGATGCAGAAGGAAATATTGGTCAGGTGAAGCGGGACTTAAAATTAGTTTGTGCTAAGTCATTTCTTTATTATCGGACGCACAATTTAGAACATTTGGTTATCCGTAAACGGGATTTGTCGTTACCTGTCCAAAAAGGATTATTAAAAATTAAAGAAGTACCTGAGCGCTTGGATCAATTTGTCGACAGTAAAAGTAATTATTTATCTTTCCAACCAGGTACCAACAAAATTGTTTGGTCGCAAGATCCAGCTAGAGACATGCAAGTTTACAATGAAATCGAAGAAAAAGTCGCTGACTTGTCTGAAGCTGACTTAGAAAATGTTGATTTAGAAGAATTGATTTCTAAAGATATGAATGCGTATTTTAAAAATTATGTCGAAGAATTAACCCAACATTCTTTACATAAGGAGTTATTACCAGAAGCTATTTGGGACTTAACGAATCGTCTTTATGATATCGCAGAAGAGCGTTTGGAACACACGTACAACGAAACTGCGCGCTTTGCCTTTGCGCTTCATTTACAAAGTACGATTGAACGAGTCAAAGAAGGTCACGTGATTGTCCATCCTGATTTAAATAATGTCCGTAAAAACATGAAAAAAGAATTTCAAGTAGCCTTAGATTTATCTTCTATTATTGAAGAAGAGAACAACATAGAGATTCCTTTCGATGAAATTGGCTTTATTAGTATGTTTTTATCTATTAATGTCGGTAAAGAAGAAAGAACTCCAGAAAATAATGTTGGTGTGTTCGTCTTAATGCATGGGGATTCTACTGCCTCAAGTATGTTGAAAACCGCCCAAGAACTTTTAGGAACGTCAATCGGAACAGCGATGAATATGCCGTTAACGATGGAAGTTCAAACAATGTATGAACAATTACGAAACCAAGTAATTACGCAAAAAGAATCGTTAAACAATGGGATTTTATTACTGACGGATATGGGTTCATTAAATTCGTTTGGAAATATGTTGTTTGAAGAAACAGGTATCCGAACGAAGGCGATTACAATGACGAGCACAATGATTGTCTTAGAAGCTATTCGAATGGCAAGCGTGGGACGAAGTTTAGAGGACATTTACCAAAATATTCAACTTTCTTTTGAAAGCGTTGTGAGAGAACAATTTCGTTCTAGTCTGCAAAAACGTCAAAACGTTAAAAAAGCAGTAATCGTGACGTGCTTTACTGGAGAAGGGGTTGCCGCAAAACTATACCAACGAATCTTACCAGTTATTGATGAAACAAAAGTGGAACTGATTCAAATGCAATTTATTGAACGAGAAACGTTTAAAAAGCATATCGACAATTTGATGGAAGAATATGAAATTAAGGCCATTGCGGGAACTGTGGATGTTGAATATCAAAATATTCCTTTCTTTTCCGTCTATGATATTTTTGATGATGAAAAATTAAATGTATTGAAACGAATTGCTAGTGATGAAGTGGCGATTGATACAATTGTTCATTCACTAAGTGGCGTCATTACTTCTGTGGACTCCTTACAAAAATTAATTCTCATGTTACAAAAAACAGTTCATCAAATACAAACAGACATGCATATTATTGTTGAACCAGGGGTGGATGCCGGAATCATGATTCATTTGGCTTTTCTGGTAGATGCTTTAATTAAAGGAGAAGAAGCAAGAACTTTTCCAAACTTAGCGGAATATGTTAAAACACATCGTTTAGAAATCGATGTCGTACGCACGAATTTTATGTTAATTGAACGGGCGTATCGTGTGACGATTCCAGAAGCGGAAGTTGCGCATGTTACCCAAATGTTCTTAGAAAATGAAATTAAAAGTAAACAATAATAAATAAAAAAACATCAAGAAATGAGAAAACGCTCTCTTTTTTCTTGATGTTTTCTTTTTGTAAGTTACACACAATTTCATGTGTGTAAGCGTTTTCTTTTAGTGTGTGCACGCTTTTTTCGATGACAAAAGCTGTTATATCAGTATTTTAATGAGGAAAAAACTTGGCACAATTATTGCTATAAATAAAGTGTATAACGTCATAATTTTTAAGGAGATGAAGAAAAAATGGCAAAAAAAACAATTATGTTAGTTTGTTCCGCAGGAATGAGCACGAGTTTATTAGTAACAAAAATGCAAAAAGCAGCAGAAGATCGTGGCATGGAAGCAGACATCTTTGCAGTATCGGCTTCTGAAGCTGATACAAACTTGGAAAATAAAGAGGTGAATGTTTTACTTTTAGGTCCACAAGTTCGTTTCATGAAAGGGCAATTTGAACAAAAATTACAACCAAAAGGGATTCCTTTAGATGTAATTAACATGGCAGATTATGGCATGATGAATGGCGAAAATGTTTTAGATCAAGCAATCTCATTAATGGGATAAGTAATTAAAAGGTTTAAGAAAAGTGAATAGCAAATAAGGATAGTGCATGTTACCAAAGGTTTTATTTTGTACGCTCGATTCATTCGTTTAATGAGGCTACTGCCTTTTTAATAAATATAAATGGATACAGGAGGAATAAAAATGAACGGATTAATGGCATGGATGGAAAAATATATCTTACCAACTGCCGCAAAAATTGGTGCACAGAAACATCTGGTGGCACTAAGGGATGCTTTTATTGGTACATTACCTGCGACAATGGCTGGATCAGTCGCCGTAATGATTAACGCAATTATTCGAGATCTTCCCCAAGAGTTTGTCTCAACTTATGCGGCAAGTTTGGAAGCAGACAAAGGTATTTTTGCAGTATTGAATGTCATCATTGGGATTAATGGTTTTGTTTGGAATGGTACATTGGCTATCGCTGGTTTGATTTTCGCTTTTTCTTGGGGCTATAACTTAGCGAAAGCATACAATGTGAATGAGCTAGCTGGTGGGATTGTCAGTTTAGCTACCTTAATTTCAGGTGTTGCTTTTGCACCAAATAACACAGCTGAATTAGCTGTGAAAGTGCCAGAAAAGATTGCCAACGCAATTAATGGGGCAGAAATTGGTGCGTCAATTGCTAATAATCAATTGACTGTCAATCCATGGGGTTGGTTAAATCTTAATCATTTAAATGGTAACGCTTTCTTTACGGTGATGATTATGGGCGCTTTATCAACCATTATTTTTTGTAAATTAATGCAAGCGGATTTAACAATAAAAATGCCTGATTCTGTACCACCAGCAGTTTCGAAAGCGTTTGCGGCAATTTTACCAGCAACAATCGCGTTGTATGTCGTAGCGATTATTAACTTTACGGTGTCAAAACTTTCAGGCGGTCAATTATTAATTGACTTAATTCAAAAATATATCGCGGAACCGTTCCTTGGGTTATCACAAGGACTAGGCGCTGTGTTAATCGTAACGGTTTTTGTTCAAATTTTCTGGTTCTTTGGTATTCATGGGCCAAACGTTTTGGCACCAGTTCTTGAAGGAATTTGGGGACAAGCACAATTAATCAATATTGATATTTTCCAAAAAGGTTATGAAGGAAAAACAGGAACAGCTGCGGTTTTAGCCGCTATTGACGACGGTAAAGCCTACATGTGGGTCCGTGGTTCGTTTGATGCTTTTGCTTGGTTTGGTGGTTCAGGCGGTACAATTGTCCTAATTATTGCAATCTTGTTATTCTCCAAACGAGCAGATTATTTAACAGTCGGTAAATTATCATTAGGACCTGGGATCTTTAATATCAATGAACCGATTATGTTTGGTTTACCAGTTGTTCTGAATCCAATTATGTTTATTCCATTTGTAATTGCGCCATTAGTTGCTACTACAATTGGCTGGGTTGCAACGTATCTTGGGCTAGTCGCCCCAGTTTCTCAACAAGTCGCATGGGTGACGCCGCCGTTGCTATTATCTTTCTTAGCGACAGGTGCCGACTGGCGCGCACCAATTGTAGCGTTGGTATGTATGGTAGTCACTTTCTTGATTTGGACACCGTTTGTTATCGCTGCTAACAAAATGGATCCTGCATTAGGCGAAAGAGAGCAATAAGCAATAAAAACAGCAATTACTTGTATAGAAAGGAGCGAGCGGCATGATTTCGATTGCAAGTGCAATGAAGCAAGAGGAAATTATTACTTTATTAGAGGCATATCAAGGGGAAAATGAAACATTTACTTTTAAAGAAAAGAATGGTATTAAGTTATTTTTTGAAGTTGAAGGAGACCCTGAAACTGCTGCACAAGTTGCAAAACAGCTGATTAAGGAACAACCTTGGGGTAGCGTTTTATACTTCCAAGCAACGGTAGTCTAAAAAGATAGGATGGATGAAAATGATTAGAAATGGATTATTTTTATGTAGTATTGGCTTCTTGATTGTTTTGTATTCGTTGAATCCCAGCTCCTTAAACTATGATTTATTAAGTCTGACAACGGGGATTTTTTTCATTGGACTTGGTGGTTACCTGTTTTTTAAAGGAAAAAAAGTTGCTGAAGAAGAGGCGACAAAGGATGAGGTGAAACGGTAATGGAAATTACGAAAACATTAACTATTTCAGCAGATGAATTTTACACGCAATTAATGAATTCTGTTATTTTTGATATCCGTAAGCAAACAGGCAAAACTCTTACAAGAAAGCAGTTACGTAAGTTTGAATATATCAAAGAATATAGTAAAAATAGTCGCGCGAAAATAGTTATTGAAGAAGCTGTAGAAAATAAGACCTATCAATTTCGAACATCCACAACTAAAAATGATTTCTCGGTGCGGTATGAGCTCCAGCCAATTGATGAAAAAAGCTGTGAACTGCGTTATACAGAAACAATGGTTTCTTATGGGGCGTTACAAAAACTGAATGATGCAGTATTAGGTATCTTTTTAAGTTATTTTAAAAAGAAACAGTTTTATAAAATGCTTAAAATGATGGAAACTGCTTAAAGGGAAAAAGCGGCTTTTGTCCAGTTGATTCTCTTCAGCTTTAGAAAGTGAGCGATGAGTCGTTTCGACTTATCGCTCACTTTCTTTTGTTGCCCTATTATTTTGGAAACGCACACAAAAAAGCTGTGTGTAATCGTTTTATTTTTAGTGTGTACACGCTTTCTATGTTGAAAAACGTTGTCATATCAAGGTTTTCAATGTGTTAAAACTTGGCACGCTTCTTGCTTATATAAAGGTGTAAAGCAAAACAAAGAGAATTTAGGAGATGAAGGAAAATGGCAAAAAAAACAATTATGTTAGTTTGTTCCGCAGGAATGAGCACAAGTTTATTAGTAACAAAAATGCAAAAAGCAGCAGAAGATCGTGGCATGGAAGCAGACATCTTTGCAGTATCGGCTTCTGAAGCAGATACAAACTTGGAAAATAAAGAGGTAAATGTTTTATTATTAGGCCCACAAGTTCGTTTCATGAAAGGGCAATTTGAACAAAAATTACAACCAAAAGGGATTCCTTTAGATGTCATTAACATGGCGGACTATGGCATGATGAATGGCGAAAAAGTTTTAGATCAAGCAATTTCATTAATGGGATCATCAAACTAGAGCAGAAAATGGGGTAGAGGTAATGGACGGACAACAGAACTTAGAAGCAATCATGGGTTTAATCATGTATGGCGGAAATGCTAAAAGCGATGCAATGGAAGCGATTGCCGCAGCAAAATCGGGGGATTTTGAATTAGCAGACAAAAAAATTGCAGATGCAGAAGAATCACTTGTACATGCACATCATTCGCAAACAGGAATGTTAACAGAAGAAGCAAAAGGCAATAACATGCAAGTAACATTGTTAACAGTGCACAGTCAAGATCATTTAATGACTGCGATTGCATTTACAGATTTAGCAAAAGAAATTATCGATCTTTATCGCCGTATTGATAACGAGTAATCTCGTTGTCAATACGTCTTATAAGAAAAACGCGCTTGAGAAAGCGTTAATTAGGAGGAATAACAATGGACGGATTTGTTCAATGGATGGAGAAACACTTTATGCCGAAAGCGTCAGTAATCGCAGCGCAACGGCACTTGGTAGCAATTCGTGACGCGTTTGTCGTAACGATGCCATTAATGATTTTAGGGGCTTTGGCGGTATTAATTAATAATATTCCAATTCCAGGATATGAGGACTTTTTAAACAAAATTTTCCCAATGATGTATAACGATGCACCAATTTGGAAAAGCTTTGGTGGCAACATTTGGAACGGTACATTCGCAATCTTTGCCGTTTTAGTAGCCTTTTTAGTAGCACACAATTTAGTTAAATCTTATGGAAAAGACGGCATTGCAGCCGGTACAGTTTCTGTAGCTTCATTCTTCGCAGTTGGCGGCTTAGAAGGCATGGGCGCAACTGGATTATTTATTGCTTTGATTATTGCACTTATTTCAGGAGAACTATTCCAACGTTTATCTGGCAATCCTAAATTAGTTATCAAAATGCCTGATGGTGTACCACCAGCAGTAGCAAAATCATTTGCGGCATTATTACCAGCAATGATTACAATCAGTTTATTTAGTTTAATTACATCAATTCTATTTGCTTTAGGAATTGACAATATCGTTATTTCATTCTATGAAGCAGTTCAACAACCATTTATGGGACTTGCAAACAGCTACCCATCAGCATTATTGTTAGCTTTCATTACACCATTCTTATGGTTCTTTGGTTTACATGGTGCCAACATGGTTGACCCATTAATGCAAACAATCAACGTACCAGCGATTGATGCGAACATTAAAGCTTTAGAAGCAGGTAAAGCAATTCCTTATATTGTAAACAAACCTTTCTTTGATTCATTTGTAAACTTAGGTGGAACAGGAGCAACATTAGGTCTGTTAATTGCTATCTTTATCGTAGGTCGTCGTAACAAACCATACAAAGTCATTACAAACTTAAGTTTAGCACCAGGACTATTTAATATTAATGAACCAGTCATGTTCGGTTTACCAATTGTTTTAAACCCAATTATGTTTATCCCATTCATTTTAGTCCCAATGGTTCTTGTAACTGTTGCGTATGTGGCGACAGCAACTGGTTTAGTACCAGCTGCAACCTTTATGCCACCTTGGGTAACACCACCAATTATTGGCGGATTTTTAGCAACGAAGAGTATCGCCGGCGGAGTTTTAGCAGCTGTTAACTTATTGATTTCTATTTTGATCTACATGCCTTTCGTAAAAGTAGCAACAGATCAATACTTGAAACAAGAAGCAGCCGCAGAAGCAGCTGAGTAAAAAATCGAAGGATTGAATCGTCCGGACTCTTACGGAGGGTTCAATCCTTTTTTTAATGATTAAATCGTAAAGGAGCAAACAACATGAAATATCAATTTCCAGAAAATTTTTGGTGGGGTTCTGCAGCCAGCGGTCCTCAAACAGAAGGCGTTTTTGAAGGTGATGGTAAAGGTCAAAACATTTGGGATTTTTGGTATCAAGAAGCGCCAGAAAAATTCTTTCAACAAGTCGGTCCAGATAAGACCTCACAATTTTATAAAAAATACCAAGAAGATATTCAGTTAATGAAAGAAACGGGACATAACTCTTTTCGAACATCCATTCAATGGAGCCGTTTAATTCCAGATCCTACAACAGGGAAAGTCAATCAAACAGCAGTTGATTTTTATAATCAAGTGATTGATGATTTATTAGAACACGGGATTGAGCCCTTTATGAACTTGTATCATTTTGATATGCCGATGGTACTTCAAGAAAAAGGCGGTTGGGAAAGCCGTGAAGTGGTTGATTTGTATGTTGACTTTGCCAAAACCTGTTTTGAATTGTTTGGCGATCGCGTGAAAAAATGGTTTACGCACAATGAACCAATTGTACCAGTTGAAGGTGGTTATCTCTATGGCTGGCATTATCCTGATAAAGTGAATCTAAAAGAAGGGATTCAAGTACTCTATCATGAAGCTTTAGCTAGTGCCAAAGCGATTGCCGTCTATCATTCTATGAACTTATCAGGTGAAATTGGCATTATTTTAAACTTAACGCCGACTTATCCTCGTGATGAGCACAACGAAGCCGATGTAAATGCGGCTAAATTTGTCGATGGTTTCTTTAACCGTTCGTTTTTAGACCCGGCTGTTAAAGGTCATTTTCCAGAAGATATGGTTGCTTGGGCGAAAGCAAATGACTTGTTGCCAGAAACAACGCCAGAAGATTTAGCAATAATTGCTGAAAATACTGTGGACTTATTAGGAGTAAACTACTATCAACCACGTCGTGCCAAAGCAAAAGAAACACCTGTTGAAACACGACCAGAAGGTTTACTTCCAGAAGATTTTTATGATGTCTACGATATGCCTGGCAAAAAAATGAATCCTTACCGTGGCTGGGAAATCTACGAAAAAGGTATTTATGATACATTAATGAATTTAAAAGAAAATTATGGCAACATTCGCTGCTACATTTCAGAAAATGGCATGGGCGTAGAAGGAGAAGAACGCTTTGTCAATGAACAAGGAGTCATTGAAGATGATTATCGGATTGAATTCGTGCAGGATCACTTGAAATGGGTGCATCAAGCGATTCAAGAAGGTAGTAATGTTCAAGGATATCATATGTGGACGTGTATGGATAACTGGTCTTGGCTCAATGCCTATAAAAATCGTTATGGCTTCATTGCTGTGGATTTAGATGATGATGCGAAACGGACCATTAAGAAAAGCGGTCGTTGGTTCAAAGAAATGACAGCAAATAACGGCTTTTAGAAAGAGAACCGTTTCTGTGATAAAATGAATTGATACAATGTGCGAGGAGGAAAGAAAATGACAACTAAAAGAGTCAAAAAAATGGGCAAAGAAGAAATGAAAGAGATGTTTGATCTTGTCATCTATGCTTTTAATCAGGAACCCACGGCGGAACGCCAAGAACGTTTTGAAAAATTGTTGTCACATACGCAAAGCTATGGCTTCCTAATTGATGAGCAATTAACAAGTCAAGTGATGGCGACACCTTTTCAAGTGAATTTCCATGGTGTCCGCTATCCCATGGCTGGAATTGGCTATGTGGCTTCTTATCCAGAATATCGTGGTGAAGGCGGCATCTCTGCTATTATGAAAGAAATGTTGGCTGATTTAGCGAAACAAAAGGTTGCCCTTTCTTACTTAGCACCGTTTTCATATCCATTTTATCGTCAATATGGCTATGAACAAACATTTGAACAAGTGGAGTATACAATTAAAACGGAAGATTGGCCACGTGTTAAACGAGTTCCGGGTACCATTAAACGAGTTTCTTGGGCTGACGGTAAAGAGGTCATTAAAGACGTATACCTTGAAAATCAAAGAGCGCACTCTGGTGGTGTGATCCGTGAAACTTGGTGGCTGGATTATACGCTGAATCGTGCCAGTAAACCAAATAATCAAGCGATTTATTATTCGTCAGAAGGGAAAGCGGAAGGCTATGTGATTTATCGGATAGCTGCTGGCACCTTTGAAATCGTAGAATGGAACTATTTAACTAATACAGCTTTTAAAGCTTTAGCTGGGTTTATTGGCTCACATAGTGGTTCCGTTCAATCGTTCCATTGGATTAATGGTTTTGCTGGAAAAGATTTAAATGATTTAATGCCAACGCCAGCAGCTTCTGTAAAAATTTTACCTTACATGATGGCACGAATCGTTGAGTTACAAACATTTCTGGAAAAGTATCCATTTCAATCAGGAGAAAAAGAAACGTATTCTTTAGAGATTGAAGATTCCTATGGGCCATGGAATGAAGGCATTTGGACAATCACAATTGACGAACAAGGAAAAGCAACAGTGACTAAAGGTGCTGCGGAAAAAGAAGGGACTGCTGCTTTGAAAGCAGATATCCAAACGTGGACGCAACTATTCTTGGGCTATCGTTCAGCAGAAACGTTATCTTTTTATGAACGCTTGCAAGGAGACGCAACGACAGTTCGACGTTTAGGCCAACGTTTAGTCAAAGGCATGCCAATTTTAGAAGATTATTTTTAAAAGTGTGTTTATTCGCAAAAAATGACAGAACCTACTATAATAAAAATGTAAAAAGAATTATTTTAGAAAGGTGATGGGGACAATGGCGAAAACGAAACAAGAAAAAGTTGCACGCAATAATAAAATTGGGCAATATATAGCTATTGCGACAGGACTTTATTATTTAGGAAAAATGATTCTTGATCGGCGGCAAAAAAAATAATAGATAAACGAACGACGTGTTTCACTGAAAGAAAGTATCTCGCATAATTATTTATGCAGGATACTTTCTTTTTGTCTATTGACAGATGTAGTGAAGACTTCTAAAATTAAAACAGATTGTTCTCGTAGCTCAGTAGGATAGAGCAACCGCCTCCTAAGCGGTAGGTCGCTGGTTCAATTCCAGTCGGGAACGTAAAAAGGCAAGTAAATTTAGGGGGGAAGACAGATGGCGATTACTATAAATATTTATTATAGTGGGACAAATGGAGGTGCAAGAGAATTTGCCAAAGAAATGATTGCCAGCGGAATTGTAGAGGCGATTCGTGCAGAAAAAGGGAATAGTCGCTATGAATACTTTTTTCCAATGGACGATGAAGAGACAGTTCTGCTGATTGATAGTTGGACAGATCAGGAAGCATTAGACAAACACCACGCTTCTCCAATGATGACCCGTATTACGGAACTTAGAGAAAAATATGATTTGCATATGAAAGTAGAAAGATATGTATCAGATGTAACAGACCCCTTGACAAAAGATGCCGCGTTTATAAGAAAATAACCAGAGTACAATCATTGATCTTAAAATTTAGTGCTAGGAACATCAGCCGTTTCGACTGATGTTCCTAGCACTTTTTATCTTGTAAGGATGAATCATTTGTTACACACGTTAAATTAAAGAAGGACCATTTGTTCTTCAGTCACAGCCGGTTCGGTTAAAATTTTGGCTTGGGCAGCTGCGAGTTTCGCAATTGGTACCCGATAAGGTGAGCAAGAGATGTAGTTTAGGCCAAGTGTTTGGAAAAACGTGATGGATTGCGGATCACCACCGACTTCTCCACATACGCCAATACTCATGTTTGGTTTAGTGCGACGCGCTTTCTCTACAGCTAATTGAATCAATTGACCAACACCTGTTTGATCTAATGATTGAAACGGATCTTGGGTAATGATTTTCTTTTCCCGATACGTATTAATGAATTTACCGATATCATCACGAGAAAAACCATAGGTCATTTGTGTTAAATCATTTGTTCCAAAGCTGAAAAAGTCTGCTTCTTCTGCTAACTGATCCGCAATCAGACAAGCTCTAGGTAGTTCAATCATTGTCCCGATTTCGTAAGGGAAAGGAGTCATTTTATGTTCTTCAAAGAGACCGTCAATCGTTTCTTTTAAAATGCGTTTGAGATAGAGAAGTTCTTCTTTTTCGGCGATTAGAGGAATCATCACTTCTGGATAAACAGTAATTCCTTCTTTGACTAATCGAATGGCACTAGTAAATAAGGCTGTAACTTGCATTTTGTATATTTGTGGTTGGGTCACACCTAAGCGACAACCACGATGGCCCAACATTGGATTGGTTTCTTGTAACCGTTCAATTTGTTTGGCGATGGTCACCGGGAACCGTTGTAGTTGCTTCGCCAATAATTGAATATCATTCTTTTCATGAGGTAAAAACTCATGCATCGGCGGATCTAACAAGCGGACCACCATGGGCTTGTCTTGAACTACTTTCAGCATTTGATAAAAGTCTTCCTGTTGAAAATGAAGAAGTTGCTCCAACGCATAGGTTGCTTCCTTTTCAGACTCTGCTAAAATCAGGCGACGCATTTCCAAGACACGCTCTTCACCGAAAAACATATGCTCTGTTCGCGCTAAACCAATCCCCGCTGCGCCAAAACGGATAGCAGTCTCTAAATCTTGTGTAGTTTCTGCATTGGCACGAACAGTTAAATCAGCATATGCATCTGCCCAAGACAAGAGCTCTTGAAGGTCATCGTTATTATCAGCAGAAATTGTAGGAATTTCGCCAAGATAAATTTCTCCCGTTGAGCCATCGACGGAAATGATTGTTCCTTCTAAGATGACCTGTGGCCCGCAGTGTAGTTGTTTGGCTTCTTCATTGACGGTTAAACTTTCACAACCAGTCACACAGCAAGTTCCCATTCCTCGTGCCACCACAGCGGCATGAGAAGTCATTCCGCCACGACTGGTCACAATTGCTTCGCTTACAACCATGCCTTCAATATCTTCTGGTGAAGTTTCTTGACGAACAAGAATGACTTTCTTTCCTAGATTGGTCAGTTCTTTGGCTTTTTCTGCTGTAAAAACAATTTGGCCACTTGCTGCACCAGGACTAGCAGGAAGACCCATAGCTAAGCGTTCCATGTGTTGTCGTTTCTCTTGATCAAACACGGGATGAATTAATTGATCAATCGTATCAGGTGTCACACGCAACAGTGCTTCTTGTTTAGTAATGCGATTTTCTTTGGCTAAGTCTAAAGCAATTTTAACCGTAGCTGCGGCGGTTCGTTTCCCGTTTCTTGTTTGTAAAATATATAATTTTTCATTTTCAATGGTAAATTCAATATCTTGCATGTCACGATAATGATATTCTAAAAGTTCTGCGTAATGGCGAAAATCTTGATAAACTTTTGGCATAGTCAAACGTAAACGACGAATGGGTTCTGGCGTCCGAATACCAGCCACTACATCTTCTCCTTGCGCGTTCAAAAGAAACTCTCCAAACAGTTGATTTTCCCCTGTGACCGGATTTCTAGTGAAAACAACGCCAGTGCCACTGTCTAGTCCACGATTGCCGAAAACCATTTCTTGAATGTTGACAGCTGTACCTAAATCATGTGCAATATGATGTAAGTTTCGATAAACCACCGCACGTTGATTATTCCATGAATCAAAAACAGCTTTGATTGCTTCAAAAAGTTGTGCGACAGGGTCTTGCGGGAAGACCACCTGATGTTGTTCAAAAACTTCTTGGTAGCGGACAATCAAGGCGAAATGATCTGCTTCTTGAAAAGCGATAATTTTTTTGTTTAGCTCTTGTTCCAAGCGCTCTTTTTGTTGGTCAAATAATTCTTTGGGAATGTGATAGACGACGTCTCCAAACATTTGAATAAGTCGGCGATAACAGTCAAAAGCAAAACCAGGAGAGGTTAAGGTCGCAAATTTTTTCACACGTTGATCATTTAAACCTAAATTTAAAATAGTATCCATCATACCAGGCATCGAGAAGGCAGCACCGCTGCGAACGGAAACTAAGAGAATCTCATTGTCCGCGGTAAAAGATTTGCCTGTTTCAGTTTCTAGATTTTTAACCGCTTTCAAAATTTCTGATTGTAAGTGTTCTTCAAAGAAACTAGCATCTGCCAAATAGTCCATACAGCAACGGGTTGTAATCGTGAATCCTTGCGGAATCGGCAAACCTAAGCGTGTCATTTCTGCCAAGTTCGCCCCTTTACCACCAAGAGTCTCTTTACCTTCATTGTGTGTTTCGTTAAAAGAATAAATAAACTTTTTCATGCGTGACCTCCGTTTAATATGTGTCTTATATGTTCAATAAACATCATAATAGACGGAAATAAGTTTGTCAATAGAAAAAGTTTCTTGTCAATATGTTGAAAAAACAATAAATATGTGTATAATTGTAAGCGAATGCACAATTTGTTTAAGAGGAATTGAGGAGGAAATGATGAAATTAAGTAAACGACAAGAGCAAATTATCGCTGTTGTAAAAGAGCATCAGCCAGTTAGTGGTGAACGCATTTCGGACATACTAGCCGTTTCACGTGCGACATTGCGTTCTGATTTGTCTTTTTTAACACTTTCAGGAATTTTAAAAGCAAGTCCGAAAGTTGGTTATACTTACGAAAGTGATAATATGGAGGCTTTTTTCTTTTTTGACGTTTTTCAAACAAAAGTTCAGGAAATCATGAGTCCACCATTGATGGTTGCCCAAGACACCTCAATTCGAGATGCGATTACCAACTTATTTATGTATGATGTCGGTTCTCTTTATGTCATGGATGAAGCAAAAGAATTATTAGGGGTTTTGTCACGAAAAGATTTATTACGGGCCTCTTTAAATACAAATATTGATGGCACACCTGTTGCTGTTTGTATGACAAGAGTGCCACATGTGAAAACCTGCACACCAGAATTTACTATTCTTGAAGCTGCTGACACTTTGCAAAAATACGAAGTGGATTCTTTGCCAGTCGTTGAAAAAGAAAATCCTAAAAAAGTTATTGGAAAAATTACGAAAACGAAAATTTTAACCTATATTACGCAACAAGCGAAAGAAGCCGCACAAAACAGATAAGGGAGCTTAATTATGAAAAAAGAAATCATTGTTTATACTATTTCCGATTCACTTGGAGAAACATCACAAAAATTGTTAGCTGCAGCAAGCGCACAATATCCAGATATTTCTTTTCTTAATCGATACAATTTTTCTTTTGTCACAACAGAAGAAGAATTATTGGAGATTTTAAAAGATGCCTTAAAAGATAAAGCCTTAGTTGTCAGTACATTAGTCAGTAAACAACTAATCACAGCGGCGAAAGAATTTAGTGAACGAACAGGGTTGTTATATTTAGATTTAATGGCGCCATTTTTTGAATTAATTCAAGCGAAAGCCGGAGTAGATCCTATTGAAGAGCCTGGACGACGCCACCAACTAGATCGTGCTTATTTTGATAAAATTTCAGCGATTGAATTTGCTGTAAAATATGATGATGGCAAAAATCCTCAAGGGTTTCTTGATTCTGATATATTGTTGTTAGGCGTTTCGCGGACCTCAAAGACGCCAGTCAGTATGTATTTAGCAAATCAAGGCTACCGCGTTTCTAACTTACCATTAATTCCAGAAGTTCCATTGCCGCCAATTTTGGAAGAAATGGATCCACAAAAAATGATTGGTTTAGTTTGTTCGCCAGAAATATTAGGACAGATTCGTAGCAGTCGGTTGGCTTCCTTAGGTTTAGGGAATGAGACCAGTTATACCAATGTTGAACGGATTGAACAAGAATTAGCTTATGCTGAAGAAATTTTTGCGAAGTATGGCATTCCAGTGATTGATGTAACCGCAAAATCTGTCGAAGAAACAGCCTTTTTAATTAAAGAAAAACTAGATGAAAGAAATTAAAAAGCTTGGCAACCTCACTAAATTTCAGTGAAGTTGCCAAGCTTTTTATACTTAATTGGGCTTCTTTTTGTTAGTCAATATTTTTTTGATCGACAATGAGTAAAGCAATCATCACGTAGACAATCCAGCTACTTTTAGAATAAAGTGTATAGCGGGGTTGCCATTTGCTAGCAAATTTTTCCTTGTATTCGCGTAATCCTTGGAAGGAGTAGATTTCTGAACCAAATTCATAAATTAACGCAGCAATCCGTTCTTGAATAAAACTTTTTCTTGATTGACCAACGTTGGCTAACGGAGCCATCCCTAAATTGAAATAATGAATATTTTCTGTTTTCATATATTCAAATAAATGAATAAATAGGAAATCCATACTTCCAGAAGGGGCTTTTTCTTTATGGTGACGCATCAAGTCGATGGTACCAACTTCATTTGTGTAACTAGGAATGATATTAGCGAAAGAGACCATTTCTCCTTCAGCATTTCGGACAACAGCAATTGGGTTTCTTTGAAGATACGCTTCATCGAAAAATCCCAGTGAAAAGCCTTTTTCTTTTCGATTGTCTAACCAACTATCTGAAATAGCTTTTAATTCGTGCATTTGTTCGGCACTAAAAGGAGGTTGGAGTACGTCAAATGAATAGCCGGCTTTGGTAATTTTATTAAACACTGCTCGGGTGCCTTTGAATTTTTTCCCAGACATCGTAAATGTTTCTAGATTAACTAAGGCTTCTTCGCCCATTTTGATAAATTCGTAGCCATATTCGTGTAGTAACATCACGCTGTCCTCATTGGTTTCGTAAAAGACGGGGACATAGCCGAAACGATCTGTTTCTTTAAGGAATGCATCAATCGCCGCAGGAAAATCTTCTTTGTTCCCCGAAGGATTGCCCATCACAACGCATTTATTATTAATGGTGTTGAATTGTAAAAAGACAGTCGGTTCTTCTTTGGGATATAAGAAAACCTGTTTATCATGAAGAAAGACAAGTTCACTGTCAATATTCCCGCCATAAGTTGTTAAGATATTATGCAAGATACTATCTTCTGGAAACTCACCCACTTGGTGTTTTTTCCCTTGGAGGTAGCGAACAAATAGAAAGTTAAAACTCATAACTAAGAGGATAGCGATAAATCCTGACAACCAGATCCGTTCGGAAGGGAACAAGAAAAATTCCACAAAATGATGACGATGGTGTGGGAAGTTCGGTAAATTATAAACACCAATTACCAGGTATAACAAAGTCAACAAGCCAAAGATAAACCCATCAATCGTCATCCACTCCCAAGAGTAAACCAGTTGTTCACGGTACAATTCTGATTTTGAAAAAATAACGATAAATAATAAAATAGCTAAATAGAAAATGGAAAACATACTAAAGTCAACAACAAATGAATACAAGATAGCACCAATTAATAAAATAATCGTTGGATAATAGGCTCTTTTAACACGATCAGCAATCCCACGTCCCATAATTAATAATGCAAAGCCTAAAACAATACTCGGAATTTGAATAATAATATGTGAACGGAAGGGGTTAATATCTCTTAACCAATGCACTTGAGTGAAGGCTTCTGGAATAGTGGCTAGGAGCACCATCATAATTCCTGAAAAATAAAGTAAAACCACTTCTAATTTGTGGGCAATTTCCAAAGTAATTTGTTTCAGTAATTGTCGATAATGAGTATCCAATTTTTGGCTTAAGTGTTTTGTAAAGAACAAACAGCCAATTAAGAAAGGAATAATATAATAGAATAAACGATAGAGCAATAACCACAAAACAATAATTTCACGATCGACACCTAAGTTGCTCAGTCCTAAAATCATCATGACATCAAAACTACCTAAAGCCCCTGGAATCATCGAAGCAATCCCAATAATCGAAGCTGCTACATATAAAGGAACAATATCAATTAAAGGAATCGGTACATCTAATAAGTAACCAATACTGATAAAGGTAATTAAAACACCTGTCCATTCTAAAAACGAAGAAACAACTAAAGATAAGCGATTTTTTGCATCGAGGTTACCAAAGGAACTATTTTTTTGGAAATGTAAAATAAGATAAAGTAATGGGAAATAAAGACCGCCACCTAATAACCAAATCCAATATTGCTGTAAATAAGCCATCTTTGGATCAAACTGAACAAGGAAAAAGCAAAGAATACTATAAATAGATAGACCGGATAACACAAAAAGTAAAATATGGGTTAACGCAGGTAAAATTTTCTTTTCCTCTGTTTTATTTCCATAAAATTCAGAACGAAGTCCCATGCTGACCAAACCACCGAATCCACCAATATTATTGATTGTATTGACAATCCAGCTAGATTCAAGGAGTTCCCGTTTTGAGACTTTCAAGTTTAAAATGCGATTTAATGTTAAGTCATAATTTAGCATCGGAGTAACGGAAACTAAACCGATAACCATCATCAATAACAATTTCCATAGCGGAATCTCATCAAAAATCTGTTTTAACTGTTCAAATGAGATCGTTTTACCAATTGATAAAAGTTGGGCAACAACAATAATTGAGACCGCAATAACAAACAGTGTTTTTAGTAATCCTGTATGCGTTTTGATCCAATGAATAATTTGTTTCATTTAGACACCTTCATTTCCTTTAAGAATTTTTCGATTGTTTTATTAAAAATATCTGGTGAGTTTTTGGCAAATAAATGACCCTGTTTATTTACCAAGACCAATTTGCCATCAGGAATGGCATCAGCAATCGCCCGTGAATGGGAAAGCGCAATTAAATCTCGACTGCCAGTAATAACAAGAGTAGGACAGGGGATGTGTTCTAAATCTTGTTTTGTCAGTCCAGTATCTTCAAATAACAGAGCCACGATAGGGAGCCGTGCGCGCAATTTTTTTGAAAAAAAAGCGCCAATACGACAAAACCAATATTGAAAATAAGTGGCAATCGTTACATATTTTTTCAGACCAGACATGGTGACATTTCCAGAATTCAAGACGAGTTTGTTGACGAAATCAGGATATAAATGGGTAAAAACCATGGCAATATTTGCTCCGTCACTAAAGCCCAATAAATTAATTTTTGTTAAGTGTTCTTGTTGAATAATACCAGCTAAATCTTCTGCCAAAAGCGGAAAAGTTAATTGACTTTGTGTATTGGTGGAACGTCCATGTCCGCGGGTATCCACCGCAATAACTTGATACTCCTTGGAGAAATAAGAAATTTGATAATTAAAAAAAGTATGATCATTGCCATTACCATGAAGTAACACAAGGGGGTAATTTGTTTCTTTGCCAAAAATTTGATAAAAAATTTGACTGCCATCTATTGTTTCAAAATATTTTTCTATTGCCATTCTCCGTCACCTATCTCATCTATAATCAATCGAGTCCTCTCTCATTATAGAGTCTTTTGTCTTTTTTTTGTAATAAAAAACAGAAAATTTTCCGAACAGTTTTGTAAGGTGTTGTAATATAGTGTGATATAGTAGAAGATAGCCACCTAAAAAATTAGGCTAGAGGAGGAGAAGTTGATGTCTTTAATCGTTTTAATTGGTGCCCAAGCTGTCGGGAAAATGACCGTTGGCAAGGCTTTAGAAAAGCAGTTAGATGCTAAATTACTATTTAATCATCAAACCATTGACTTATTTGCAAACTATCTTGGGTATACGGAACGTGCGTTTCAATTGTCTGATTCCGTTAGAAAGGAACTTTTTCATGCCTTTGTAGAAAATCCAGCCACAAATACAACAAAAAACATTATTTTTACAGTGGTGATTGCTTTTGATCAAGAACAGGATTTTCAATTTTTAGAAGAAATATCAGAAATTTTTCTTAGTAAACATGAGTCCGTTTATTTCGTCGAACTCGTCTCTTCAACAGAAATCCGCCTAGAACGGAATGTTCATCCAGAGCGGCTAGAGGCAAAACCTTCAAAACGCGATGTCGACTTTTCTCGAAAAGAATTACTCAATACCTTCAAAGAACATCGGTTAGTAAGCCACGAAGGCGAACTAGAAAGTACATTTCCAAATGTAAAAATAACGAAAATAAATAATTCAAACATGACACCAGAAGAAGTAGCAACGAAGATAATTGCTACTTTTGGTTTGACATAATGTGAAAGGAACATCGGAATCAATGAAAAAGTTTTTTAAATATCTCGGTAGCTTGATGGTCCTTCTTCTAAGCATAGCTTTAATTTTGATAGGATATTTAACCTTCCGAGAGTTTCGACCACGAGCGGTTGAACCAGTTGCTATAAATAAACAATTTTCAGAGCAAACCATCGAAAAAAAGCAATCCATTTCTTTAGTCACGTATAACATAGGCTATGCTGGCCTAGGACAAACAGAAGATTTTTTTATGGACGGTGGCAAAACTGTCCAACCAGTTAATAAGGCAATGGTCCAACAGAATTTAACGGGCATTGAAGAAACCTTGAAAGAATTACCAGCGATGATTTACTTATTCCAAGAAGTCGATCGTCGCTCGCAACGTTCTTATGAAGTCAATCAAGAGGAAGAGTTACAAAAACAGCTACAGCTGAACAGCGCATTTGCTTATAATTTTAAGGTAGATTATGTGCCCATTCCTTGGCCGCCGATTGGACGAGTAGAAAGTGGTTTATTAACATTATCAAATGAAAAAATAACAGAGGCCCAACGCATTGCTTTACCCAATCCCTTTCGTTGGCCCGTTAGCATTAGTAACTTAAAACGAGCGCTTCTAGAAACGCGCTTTCCAATTAAAGGCACAGACAAAGAATTAGTGGTTTTTAACTTACATTTGGAAGCCTATGACAATGGGGAAGGGAAGATTGCTCAAAGCAAAAAGTTAGCTGAGGTATTATCCCAAGAATACGCTAAAGGAAACTATGTAATTGCTGGAGGTGACTTTAATCAAGTTTTCAAAGGCAGTCATCGATATCCTGACTTAGGGGAAGCTGGTTGGGCGCCAGGAGAAATTGATCCTGCAGACTTACCTAAACATTTTTCACTTGCTTATGATGATCAACAACCGACTGTGCGGGTGCTTAATAAGCCTTACACTGGCTCTTATGAAACATCCCAAGTGTATGTAATTGATGGTTTTATTGTTTCTGATAATGTGGCTGTTCATAGCGTGAAAACAAAGGATGAACAATTTAAATATACAGATCACCAACCTGTGAAGATGGAAGTGGGGTTGAAATAGAAAAAGGAGGAGATAGATGAAATTAGGGGTTATTGCCGCAATGGATTTAGAGCTTCAAAAATTATTGGAATATTTTCCACCACAACGAAAGATACAGCTAGCAAAAAATACATTTTATATTTATGAACAAAAAACATCGCAAGTCATTATGGTTTGTGCAGGACAAGGAAAAACGAATGCTACGCTATATAGTCAAATACTTATTGATTCATTTCAAATAGAACAACTAATTAATATCGGTATTTGTGGCTGTTTAAATGAAAAACTGCAACTCTTTGAGATGGTGCTAGGTGAGGAATACTGCCATTACGATATTCGTGAAAGACAGTCAATCAATAAATTTCCTTATCAGCTGTACTATAAAGGAGATAAAGGAATGCTGGCCGAACTTCAACATCTAGATGAAAAGATAAAGTGTGTTCGTTTTGGAACTGGAGAAGGCTTCGTTTGTGACACAACTGAAAAAAGAAACTTAATTGAACAATTCTCTATTGACTGTGTGGATATGGAATCCGCAGCTATTGCACAATGCTGCTTTTTAAATGATTGCGCTTTTGTTTCTATAAGAATTATTTGCGATAGAGCGGATGCTAACGCAGTCAAAGTAACAGAAGATACACAAATACAGGCAATGGAAAAAGTATTTGAATTGGTCTGTGCATATATAAATTAAAAAAGAAAGAGCTTGGAACAAAAATCCAGAAAGATTTTTGTTCCAAGCTTAAAAAGTAATATAGGTTGGGGATAAAAGTAACATTGTTATTGTTCCAATTATTTTACAGATAGCCTTTAGTAATAGAATGAGTGGAATTTAGCATATTTGCTGGCGTTCCTGTAAAAAGAAGCTGTCCGCCTTTTTCTCCACCTTCGGGACCTAGTTCAATCAACCAGTCGGCACTTTTAATCACATCAATGTGATGTTCTAATAAAATCAAGCTGTTTCCTTCTTCTACCATTCGATTGAAAAGTTGAAGACTTTGTTGGATATCAATTAAGTGTAAACCATCTGTAGGTTCATCCATTAAATAGATAGCTTTTTTTTGGTGAAGTGTGTCTGCTAATTTTACCCTTTGCAATTCGCCACCAGATAATGTTGAGAGCGATTGATTGAGTTTAAGGTAGCCTAAGCCAACTTCCAGTAAATTTTTTAATGAAAGAGCAAAAGGCTGGTCTTTGAAAAAATCATAGCCATCTTTAACGCTTAAAGCTAGTACTTCAACGATATTTTTTCCGTTATACAGATAATGAAGCACCTCTTCTTTGTAACGCGTTCCGTGACAGGTTTCGCAAATACTAGTAACATCCTCCATAAAAGACATATCGGAGACAATTATGCCTTTCCCCTTGCAAGTAGGACAGGCGCCTTTGGAATTATAGCTAAATAAAGCTGGACTAACATGATTTTCTTCCGCAAACAGTTTGCGGACCTTATCAAAAATATTAAGATAGGTCATAGGTGTGGATCGTAAATTTGCGGTAATGCTTTTTTGTGAAAGATGAATAATTTCTTGGTTATCAGCCTGGGCTTTTTGATAAATTTCTTCCGCTAATGATGATTTACCTGAACCAGCGACCCCACAAATAACAGTCAAAACTCCTAACGGAACTTCGACAGATAGATTGTTTAAATTATGCAGTGTCGCATGTTCGATTGATAAAGACTTCCTTGCTTTTCTTGGTTGGTCGTTTAAAGGGAGCGGCTCTTGAAGCGCTTGACTAGTCAAGGTTTTGGAGGCTAAAAATGCGTCATACGTTCCTGAAAACTGGACATGGCCACCATTTTCGCCTGCGAAAGGTCCTATATCGATGATAAAATCAGCTTCTCTAATTAATTGTGGATTATGTTCCACGAGAACCACGGTGTTTCCTTTATTTTTTAAATTGAGCAATGCACGACTGATCCGTTCGATGTCCTTTGGATGTAAGCCAGCACTTGGTTCATCTAAAATATACATAATATCATTTAAGGCGCTGTTTACATACTTAGCAATTTTAATCCGCTGTGCTTCACCACCAGAAAGTGTTTCAGTTGCTCGTCCTAATGTGAGGTAGGAGAGACCGATATTAATTAATGCTTCTAGACGTACAAGTAGCTCTTCTTGAATAGTTTTTATTAAGGATAGGTCCATTGAACGAATAAAAGAATGTAATTCAGTGAGTGGCATGTCAACAGCATCAGCAATACTTTTCTGATTAATTTTGCAGCTACAAACACGTTCATTGACTCTACTTCCTAAACAATCAGGACATCTTTTTACGGTAACAAAGTGATTAAGGTATTTTTGATGACGTTTGCCTTCGTCTGTATGCAATATGCTACGTTGCATGCGCGGGACGATTCCTTCATACAAAGCTGTATGAGGCCACTCTTTGGGTGGATTAGCTAGTTTTTGTTGTGGAGCATATAAAAATAATGCTAACTCTTCAGGAGAATAGTCCTTGATTTTTTTATCCAAATCAAATAGACCACTATGGGCATAACGCTTCCACCGCCAGTTGCCAACTGTAAATGTGGGGAAATCGATAGGCCCTTCGTTTAATGATTTGTCATAATCAACTAGCTGATGAAGATTGATTTCGGTAATCTTTCCTAAGCCATCGCATGTTGGACATTTTCCATCCGGATGATTAAACGAAAAAGTATCTGAATAACCAACAAATGGAGAACCTGCTCGCGAAAACAGCAAACGTAAAAACGTATAAATATCTGTGTACGTTCCCACTGTCGAACGAGAATTACCTGCTACTTTTTTCTGGTCAATGACAATTGCAACAGGAAGATTCTCGATTTTTTCAACTTCTGGACGACCATATTTGGGTAAGTAATTTTGAACAAACGAACTAAATGTATCATTTAGTTCACGACGTGATTCAGCGGCTAATGTGTCAAATACTAAGGAGGACTTTCCAGAACCCGAAAGTCCAGTAACAACAGTTAGTTGCTTTTTAGGGATATTGACAGAGATATTCTTCAAATTATTTTGTGTTGCGTGCTTAATTTCAATCCATTCCATTAAAAAACCTCCGTTTCTATTCTATTTTAGCATATAAAAAGAACCTAGCCTAAAAGTTGAACATGGGAATTTTCAAGAGAACTTTACTTTTTAATCGCTTTCATTTATGCTATAAGTAATACAGATTTTTTAACTGTATTACTAGATGAAGGATGTGACTTATGAAGAAGTCGATTTTGTTCAAAAAGTTAGGGATTATTTTATTAATTAGCCAAACACTGGTAGGGGTACCAATGTTGGCACAAGAAAGTATACTAGAAACAACCGTTCAAACAGAGACGGAATCAGTAACAACAGAAACCAGTCAGACTGTAGCTAACTTGGAATCTGAAACTACTAGCCAAACGGTGATGCAGGAAAAAGAATCCTCTTCGGCAATCGCCGAAAGCAGTAGCCGAAATGTGGTTGCAGTAACCACTGAAACCACAAATGAGATACAAAATAGTGGTACAGATGGAAAAGCTGTTTCTGCAGAGAGTGTTTTTTCAGAAGCAGATTATAAACAAGCAACTGCACTGGAGTTAGCAACTTTAGTAAGAGAAAAAAAGGTGACGAGCGAAGAATTAGTAAAAATTGCGTTGGCCATCACTAAACGTGAAAATCCTACATTAAATGCGGTCATTACTTTACGAGAAGAAGCGGCTTTGACAGAAGCAAAAGCTTTACAAGATACAGGTCAACCATTTCTAGGTGTGCCGCTCTTACTAAAAGGGTTAGGACAATCCTTGAAAGGTGAAAGCAACACGAACGGTTTTGGTTTTCTCCGAGATCAAGTAGCTGGTGGGACATCGACCTTTGTCAAAGCACTACAAAATGCCGGATTCATAATCATTGGTCAAACGAATTATCCAGAATTAGGTTGGAAGAATATTTCAGATTCAAAGTTATATGGCGTTTCCGTCAATCCATGGAATCCTAACCATTATTCAGGTGGTTCTTCAGGCGGAGCGGGTGCTAGTGTCGCCGCGGCATTTGTTCCCATTGCTTCTGGAAGTGATGCTGGTGGCTCTATCCGCATCCCTGCTTCTTGGACAGGCACCGTAGGTTTGAAACCTTCTAGAGGAGTAATCATTGGCAATTCTAATAGTGCAAAAGGTCAAACTGTTCACTTTGGTTTAAGTCGAACCGTGGCGGATACAAATGCATTATTTGAAACCTTATTAACCAAAAAAGATCTTCCTGCGGGACATTTAAGTCAAGCGCAACCCATTGCTTATACAACAGAATCTCCTGCCGGAACGCCTGTAAGTGCCGAAGCAAAAGAGGCGGTCGCTGAAGCTGTTGCTTTTTTAAAAGACCAAGGGTACACATTGGTTGAAGTGAAGCACCCTGTTGATGGGGAACGTCTAATGAAAAATTATTATACTGTAGCTGCTGGCTCAGCAGGAATTGCCGATTTTATGGCGCGGCAGAAATTGAAAAGACCGCTTGAACGAAATGATGTAGAACTGTTAACATGGGCGCTTTTTCAAACAGGAAAAAATATAACGAGTGAAGAGACAACTGCGGCTTGGACAGATATTGCTTTACAAGCACAAGCGATGGACGAATTTTATCAACAGTATCCTATCTTATTAACACCAACGACAGCTGCCACGGCACCTAGTATTGATAATCCGTTACTAAAACCAGAACATGCAGCACAGATGGAAAAAATTGATCAATTGTCACCAGCAGAACAAAAACAATTGATTTATGACCAATGGCTGACGGCGTTCACATATACACCGTTTACACAACAAGCAAATTTATTTGGACATCCAGCATTAAGTGTACCAACTTACGTTTCAAAAGAAGGACTGCCTTTGGGGATTCAATTTAATAGTGCATTAAATGAAGACCGAACATTGCTACAATTAGGTGCTTTATTTGAAAATAACCACAAGATAAATCAACCACATGTAGAAGAACCAGACAAAGACAAAGAGCCAGATGCAAGTGGCGAACCAGAAAAAGACAAAGACCCAAATGCAAGCGGCGAACCAGACAAAGACAAAGAGCCAGATGCAAGCGGCGAACCAGACAAAGACAAAGAGCCAAATGCAAGTGGCGAACCAGATAAAGATAAAGAACTAGATACAAGTGGCGAACCAGAAAAAGACAAAGAGCCAGATGCAAGTGGCGAAGCAGACAAAGACAAAGAACCAGATGCAAGTGGCGAACCAGAAAAAGACAAAGACTCAGATGCAAGTGGCAAACCAGATAAAGACAAAGAAACAAAAACAAGTGAAGAACCAATCGAAGGAAAAAACCAAAACCCAGACAAAGCTGGAAAAACTACTAGTGAGTCATCCTTAGATAATTCGCTGAATTCATCAGCAAATCAGGGAACCAAATCAACAGAAAGTACGCATGCTTTTTCTAATAAAAGTATGATTGGGAAACAAGAACAGCTTCCCAAAAAAGTATTACCAAAAGCAGGTGCAGAAGTACCTAGTACTTTCTGGATTGTTTTAGGAGGAGCTTTCTTAGTAACGAGTGGAACGATTTATATAAGGAAAACTAGAAAATGATAACCAGTGAAGGCTAGAGACAATTTATCCCCAATTGTCTCCAGCCTTTTTTCTTTGGTATACTAAAACCAATAGGGAAATGGAGGCGAAAGTAATGAGGGCGTTTGAGAAGATTCCAGCGTTTCAGCAATGGCAAAAAGTTGAAGCTATTCACCGTGGTTGGTCAACTGATTTAAAGTTTAAAGTTACCAAAAATCAAGAAACCTTTTTATTGCGAATTTTTCAACAAGAAGAGTTATTAGCTAAACAACAAGAATATCAATTTATCAAAAAAGTAGCGGCGTTAGGATTTCCCAGTTCTAAACCTTTTTTATGTGCAGCTATTCCTGAAAGTGAACAAGGATACATGTTATTAACGTATCTAGAAGGTGAAGACTTAAGCGATGTTTTACCCGCTCTTTCTCCCAAAAGACAACTGAACTTAGGCGTAGAGGCGGGCCGCTATTTAAACAAAATCCATAAGCTTTTGTTGCCTGAAAGGATTAGTCAAAGAGAGATTGCGCGAAATTTATACGAAAAAAAGCAGAGCCAACTAAATAAGTATAAGGAATCTCAATTTTGTATGCCGTACCAGCAGCCAATAATTTCATATTTAGAAAAACAATTACCGTTATTGCAACAACGGCCTGTGGTTTATCAGCATGGAGATTTCCATGTGGGAAATTTTATTTACTTGCCAACTAGGCAGGTCGGTGTGATTGATTTTAATCGATGGGATTTTGGGGATCCTTATGAAGAATTTTACAAGTTACAATTTTTTTCAAGAAATGTTTCGCCATTGTTTGCTTATGGTCAATTACAAGGTTATTTTGCTGGGAAAGTTCCTACCTTATTTTGGCAGTTTCAAAAGCTTTATACTTTTCACGCAGGACTCTATTCTTTAGTTTGGGCACTGAGCTTTGGTGAAAAAGAAATCAGGACTATGGAACAGCAATACCAACAATTACTAGAGGACTATAATTGTGGAGAATTACTAGTTCCCAAATGGTTTTCAACTATCCAAAGCAAGGGATTGAGATTTTAGGTTTATTTCGATAGAATAAAAATAAAAACAGGAGTTTAAGGAATGAAACTAAACGGGATTATTATGATAGCAGTTGTTGGAAGCGTTTTATCTGGCTGTGGTTGGCAAAAATCGAAAGAGGAATCACAGAAAGTACAAACCGTACAAACCAACAATGTAAATACTGAAGAAACAAGAGCGATTTCAGCAACCGAAGTTAGTCAAACCACGGCGTTGGAATTAGAGCAAACAACGCAAACACAAGAATTAACTGAATTAGTTACAGAAGAAGGGACGATTTGGAATCAGCAAAAAGCAAAACAGTTAGGACAATACATGGAAATCTGGGGTCAAGAACGCAATCAGAACTATCAAGCGTACCAACCAGGTCACTCTGTAGCTTTTTACACGATTCAAGTGCCTGATGATTTATTGAGTTATGAACCTAAAATACAACCAGCTATTGGGAACAATCCCATTTGGTTAAATTGGTCAGAAACAGGCAGCGAAGGGGGTTATTGTCTGGTGGCAGTATACTCTGACAGTGCGACACAAGTTGCCCAGAAGCATGTCTATTTATTTACTTTAGTGAATGGTGAAGCCAAAGTTTATGTGAGTAAAGAACAGCCAATAGAGGAGCAACCTTATTTGTTTTTAAAAGAAACAAGTAATACAGAACTGAAAGAACAATTCACAAACCTTGTGAATAATCTTTAATTTTTTATTTAATCAAAAGGAAAAGAAAATTTATCATTGACAAAGTATCCGCTTTCATTTTATTCTGTAGCTACCCCTTGGGAAAGGGCAAAAGGAAGTTTTGAAAGGGATGGAAAAAATGAAGGAAACAAGTTTAGTAATTATTAAGCCAGATGGCGTTGAACGAAAGTTAGTTGGCAAAATCATTCAACGTTTTGAAGATAAAGGTATTGACTTATTGCACCTTAAATTCGAACGACTAACAGTAGAAACAGTGAAGGAACATTATGAGCATTTAAAAGATGAACTATTTTTCCCTGAATTATTAGCCTATATGACAAGTGGCCCAGTGGTTGTGATGGTCGTTGTAGGGGACAATGTGGTTAAAAAAGTGCGTAAATTAGTTGGAGCAACGAATCCGTTAGATGCTGAAAGTGGCACCTTACGAGCGGATTATGGGTTGTCTGTCACCAAAAATTTAATCCATGCTTCTGATTCTGTTCAATCAGCAAAAATTGAGATGCAACGGTTCTTTGGTTAATCAGCGAAAAAGAAGCAATCCTTTATTTTTTATAAAGGATTGTTTCTTTTTTGTTAATTGTCAGAATATTCCGCTTAAATGGTTGACATCTGGAGGTAGAAGAGTAGTATAGACTACATACTAAATACTAAATGACCGCGTGTGCTTCAGGAGGATAAAATGATAACAAGTGATGAATTGACAGAAAATCTTAGTCCGTTTGAATTAAGTCTATTTTTAGAGAAGAAATTACATGAAGAAAATCATAATTTAGAAACATTGTTAAATGCAGGGCGAGGCAATCCTAATTGGACGGCGCCAACACCAAGGGAAGCCTTTTTTTTATTAGGTCAATTTGCTACAAAAGAAACGTTAAGAGAGGGGAGCGAACAAACGGCTGGTATGATTCAGCCAAGTTTTGGTAGAACGCAACGCTTCTTAAACTTTTTAGCAGAAAATCCTAGCAAAGGGGCAACCTTCTTACAAGAAATTTGGACAGCAGAGCATAACTATTTTGGGATGGATAAGGAAATGTGGTTAGATGCCATGTTAGACTATGTGATTGGGGATAATTATCCGAATCCTGTTCGTTGCTTGAAGGCGTGTGAACAACCGATTAAAGCCTATTTAAATCAAGAATTATTTTCCAGCGAAGCACAACCGTTTGATATTTTTGCCGTTGAAGGTGGTACAGCAGGGATTTGTTACTTGTTTGATACGTTGGCAAATAATTATTTACTAGAAAAAGGTGATCGTATTGCGTTGTTATTACCAACGTTTGCTCCTTATCTAGAAATTCCAGAACTACCACGTTATGATTTTGACGTGGTTAAAATCAAAGCAGAGCAAATGATTATTGATGGAAAAACGACGTATCAATACTCAAACAAGGAAATTGATAAACTAAAAGACCCGTCCATCAAAGCGGTTTTTGTCGTAAATCCCAGCAATCCAACTGCTAATGCTATGGGAAAACCTACCATTGAACAAATCAAACAAATCGTTGCAGTGGATAACCCTAAGTTAATGATTTTAACAGATGACGTTTACGGAACCTTTGTGCCAGCTTTCCGTTCACTATTTACGGAGTTACCTTACAATACAGCCTGTATCTATTCTTATTCTAAATACTTTGGCGCTACCGGTTGGCGTGTGGGGACTATTGCGGTTAGTCAAGAGAACATCTTTGATCAATTATTAAAAGAATTGCCAGTGGCTCGAAAAATGGAATTACAGGCACGTTATGCTACATTGAATGCAGACACAAGCCAAATTAACTTTATCAGCCGCTTAGTCGCAGACAGCCGCGATATTGCGTTGAACCATGCAGCGGGACTTTCTTCTATTCAGCAAGCGATGATGGCTTTATTTAGTTTGTATGCTTTGTTAAAAGACGGTCAAGCATATAAAGACGAAGTGATGGATATTTGTCATACGCGTGAAAAGCTCTTGTTCCGCACCTTAGGCATTGAAGAGCCTTTAGCAAGTTTAAATACAGCATACTATTGTGAAATTAACTTTAGAGATTGGACAGAAAAACGTTATGGCCCAGAATTTTCAAGTTATTTAACGAAATCGTGGACGATCACAAAAGTATTAACCTCTTTAGCAGAAAAAGAAAAATTAATGCTTTTAAAAGCGGATGCTTTCGGGAGTGACAAATGGTCAGTTCGAATTTCTTTAGCCAATTTAGCTACTAACCAATATAGTGAAGTTGGTAAACGAATGATTCGCCTATCTGAACACATTAAAGAAGAGTGGTTGCGCCAAAAGCGCCAAGCAATTAAATAAAAAAACGCTAAGTCTCTTAAGCTGCAGGAGACTTAGCGTTTTTGTTTATTATTTATTCATTTTTCCGTCAGTTTTGGTTTATAAATGTTTGCTACACTGGAGATAAGAGGAAATTAAGCGTTTATAAAAAGGAGAGAAGTGAATGAAATATATTAAAGGAATGGTGGTTTTTATTGGATTATTTATTTTGGTTGGTTGTGCGCCAGATCAAGAGCCAACGAAACAAACAACAAGTGGTCCGCAAGAGACAAAGCAAGTGAAGCAAGTTACCGTCACCAATCAAACGACTTCTGCGGCGGAAAAACAAGCGCCGACTAAAAATGACGAACTGATTGCTAATCAATTGACTTTTGATTCTCATGAATACACGTACGAAGTGGTTACAGGGGCCACACAAACGACATTTGGGACAACCCCACCAGCAAAATATACACCAGAAGAAAAAAAGGAAAAAATGTTTTGGTCCAATCAACCGCCTTTGGGATTAATGACGGGTAACTATTATAAAAATGAAGGTGTATTTACTGGCGGAAATTACGGCATTGTAGAGATTATTACGGAACCTGAAACGCAACGGATTCTGAATGTTGAGTTTACAGAGTTTGCTAGTGACCCTTATTATGATACACGCTATTCGGGTGTCAACAAACGCCTGTCAGATTATCCTGAATTTCAAGCAAGCAACACGCGTACAGACGATACGTTAGTCACCGTTGTTAATGGTATTACTTATGTAGAAAAACAAATGCGTGACGAAAATCGTGTCACAGGTAATTTTTATACGGTACGCGGTTCATCAACTTCTGCGCGTGAAGGTTTAATGCCTTTAGCAGCAGAGATGGACACTTGGCTAAAAGAGCCATCGAAAGAAACGTATATCGGTTACGCAGAAGATTTAGGCAATGGCCTAATCGCTCGACTTCAAGTGATAACAGAAGAGCAGAAAATAAAACATGTCAGCTATGATGAATACTTTTCAGATGAACAGGAAAAAATCACAGAAACAGCCCTGCGGCCTTTTTATCGTCAATCGAAATATTATTCACCAGGATACAATAAACAAACCAACAATTCTTTTATTCATTTTGTAGATGCCCTAACAAAGGCCATTACGACACAACAAACTTTATCCGTTAACGAAGAACAAGAGCTAAAGCATCCGTCTTTTACTACTTATCAAAGATTGGCTGAAAAAATCAGTACGTTTCAAAATTCATTGAAGGAATAAAAAAACGAAAGTAGGGCATAAGTCGAAACGACTTATGCCCTACTTTCGTAATCTTAAGATTATCAGCTAAACCAACGTGAGTTCTTTTTAAGAAATACTTTTATTTTAGCCTTTTATAGATCTAAATAATTTTCTAAGTAATCTGCTAAACCATCTTGATCATTTGTTTTTTCAGTGACATCGTTGGCTACGGATTTAATTTTATCCGTGGCATTGTTCATAGCAACACCCCAACCAGCATAACTTAACATTTCTTCGTCATTATGTTCATCGCCAAAAGCAATGATATCAGCTGGTTTGACAGATAAAAAGTTCGCCACTTGATCAACGCCATGGGCTTTTTGAATTCCTTTTGCGACCATTTCTAAAATAGGCATTGGACCGCCCCAAGTGCGGACATCAATATAATCACCATATTGTTTTGTCAATGTATCAGCAACTTTTTCAGCTTGGTTTGGTGTGGTCCGAACCATCATTGAGGTAGGATTGGTTCGTAAATTTTTAGCAGTAAGTAAATTATCTAAGGTTGCTTTGGAAGCAAAAAATTTCGGATCGAACCCATCTAACGTATCGATATAAAATGTTTCTTTGTTTTCAGCAGCAACAAAATCTAATTGTAATTCTTTTTTCTGTGCCAAAATGTCAAAGACTAGGTCACGCTCAATATTGGCTTCGCTTTCCAAGTCCCATTTTTTCTCTGGAATGTGGACTAAAGCACCGTTAAAGTTAACCATAGGGGTCGTTAGGCCAAGTTGTTGGTAAAATTGATGACTCATTCTATAGGGACGTCCAGTGGCAATACTGACGTAATGACCGTTGTCAATCGCTTTTTTTAGTGTTTGTTCGGTTTTTGGACTGATTAAAGACTGTGCATTTAATGTTGTGCCGTCTAAATCAATAGCAATTAATTTTTTCAAGTAAAAATTCCTCCTAAATGCCTTTTACTCAGTCTAGCATAAAACCGAAGATTATCAAGGGGAGAAGCATGTTCATTTATAAGGTTTAAAAAAAAGCTTAAGAAGTATGCTACACTAAAATAAACCGTTTGAAAAAGGAGCGCAGAGCATCTTGAAAAATTCTAGAAATTATTTACGAGTGATCACCTTAATCTATTGTATCTATATGTGGTTATTTGCTACGCATTTTCATTTTATGGCGTTGAACGTGTTGTTAGCCTATATTCCAATTGAACTTAGTTATCTTTTAAACGCAGAAAAACGTAAAAGGGATTGGTTGATAGGTTTTGCTTGGTTAATTTTTTATCCTAATGCACCGTACCTATTTACGGATTTTTTTCATTTAGAAACGCTATCTATTTATCGAGGCTTTAATACGATTTTTGCAAACCAAATTGGTGATTGGTGGGCGTTTGTTTGCTTAACTAGCGGGATTGTTATATATGGGCTTTTAGGGATGAAAACAGTAACAACTGTTAGCCAGAAATTGCAAAGTTATTGCGGCTATAGAACAATTGTAGTCTTTCAAGCCAGCCTTCATTTCTTGTCTGCTTTGGCGATTTATGTTGGACGTTTTGATCGATTACACAGTGTCTATCTTTTTATGAGTCCAATTGAAACAGTGAAAATTATCTTTTTTGACTGGTCCCTTCAAAAATTAATGTTTATTTTATTAATGATGTTTCTACAGATGCTGTTGTTTGGGCTAATCCAATTATTAGGAAAAGAAGAAGCAATGTAAAGCTTTTTCTTTTTTTATATCAGAAAAACACGAACGTTATATAGAAAAAAATATATAATAGTTAATATTTTGTTGTAAAAAGATAGCGATTCTCTTATAATCAAAGAGTAATTATTCGAAAACATGGATTTTAAGGGAGAGAAGTGCAATTATGAATACGTTTTTCAAATTAAAGGAAAACAAGACAACGGTATCAACTGAAATAATGGCGGGGGTTACGACCTTTTTTGCAATGAGTTATATTTTATTTGTTAATCCGTCCATTCTTTCAGAAACAGGGATGCCTTTTCAGGCTGTTTTTTTAGCGACCATTATTGCTTCAATCATCGGTACATTAATTATGGGGCTGTTTGCTAATGTACCTTACGCTCAAGCACCGGGAATGGGACTCAATGCTTTCTTCACGTTTACGGTCGTTTTTGGGATGGGGTATACTTGGCAACAAGCATTAGCAATGGTTTTTATTTGTGGTTTGATTAATATTTTGATTACAGTGACAAAAATTCGCAAAATGATTATTAAAGCAATTCCAGAGAGTTTACAACATGCTATTGGTGGTGGGATTGGAATTTTTGTCGCTTATGTAGGGTTGAAAAATGCTGGCTTACTAAGTTTCACAGTACAAGCAGAACCTCAAAATGGTGTTGTGAATGGTTCGAGTATCGTGCCCGCTTTAGGAAATTTTGATAATCCAGCTATTATTTTGGCGGTAATTGGGTTAGTTTTAACAACGATTTTAGTTGTAACCAATGTTCGTGGGGCTATTTTAATTGGCATTGTGGTTACTACGTTAGTCGCAATTCCAATGGGGGTGGTAGACACTGCTTCGGTTGATTGGCATGCTAATTCGTTGGGCAATTCATTTAAAGAATTAGGTACAACTTTTGGCGCTGCTTTTGGTGTTGAGGGCTTACAGTCATTGTTTAGCGATTCTTCAAAAATTCCTCAAGTTTTAATGACCATTATTGCCTTCAGTTTATCAGATACGTTTGATACAATTGGAACATTTATCGGTACGGGACGTCGAACAGGAATTTTCTCTAAAGAAGATGAATTAGCTTTAGAAGATAGTAAGGGCTTCAGCACTAAAATGGACAAAGCTCTATTTGCAGATGCTATTGCAACATCTATCGGTGCGATTTTTGGTACATCGAATACGACAACTTATGTAGAAAGTGCAGCAGGAATCGGTGCGGGTGGTCGAACAGGTTTGACATCGGTAGTGGTAGCAATTCTATTTGCCCTAAGTAGTCTTTTTTCACCACTTATTGCTATTGTGCCAGCACAAGCTACGGCTCCAGCGTTAATTTTAGTGGGAATTATGATGTTAGCTTCTTTCAAAGACATCAATTGGACGGATTTAGAAGATGCGATTCCAGCATTTTTTGCTTCAATTTTCATGGGATTATGTTATAGCATCTCTTATGGGATTGCTGCTGGGTTCATCTTTTATGCAGTGGTGAAAGTAGTCAAAGGAAAAGCCAAAGAAGTTTCACCAATTATTTGGGTCATTGATGCGTTGTTTATCTTAAACTTTGTAATCTTAGCTATTTTATAGTAAACAGAAGTGAGGCTGAGATAACAGCGGTTAGCTTCGAAGGTGTTGCATTTGTTCAGCTATTTATCTTAAGCCCAAGTGTTAAGAAGTCTGGCAGATTGGTCGTTTTGACCGGTCTGCCAGACTTTTTTTAAAAGAATTTTCTTTTGAGAGATTCACTCTTTTAGAGTATAGTGGTAGGTGAAGAGGTGATAAGGTGGATAAAAGTATGAAAATAAAATGGAAGCAGAATTTGTTAGTCGCATGGATTGGTTGCTTTTTTACAGGGGCGAGTATTAGCTTAGTTATGCCGTTTATTCCAGTATATGTTGAACAATTAGGGACGCCTAAGAGTCAAGTAGAGTTGTTTTCTGGATTGGCAATTTCTGTCACGGCGTTTGCTGCTGCGATTGTTGCACCGATTTGGGGAAATTTAGCTGATCGAAAAGGTCGGAAAATTATGATGATTCGGGCTGCAGCAGGAATGACGATCACAATGGGGGCGTTAGCATTTGTCCCTAATGTATACTGGCTGTTGATTATGCGTTTTATGAACGGGATTTTATCTGGCTATATTCCTAACGCAACAGCGATGATTGCGTCGCAAGCGCCAAAAGAGAAAAATGGCTGGGCTCTAGGGACATTATCAACAGGTGCAATTGCTGGGACGTTAATTGCGCCATCGATTGGCGGTGCGTTGGCACAGTGGTTTGGAATGGAAAATGTCTTTATTATTACCGGCGTTATTTTATTCATTACAACGTTGTTGACTATCTTTTTAGTTAAAGAAGATTTTCAACCAGTTGAGAAAAAGGATTTATTAACGACGAAAGAAATTTTTAGTAAGATGGATCATGTTTCAGTATTGATTGGTTTGTTTGTGACTACGTTAATTTTACAATTAGGAATTACAAGTATCAGCCCAATCTTAACATTATATATTCGATCTTTAAGTGGCGATACAGAGAATGTATTATTTGTTAGTGGTTTGATTGTTTCGATTGCCGGCGTTTCAGCAATTATTTCTTCTCCAACTTTGGGAAAAATTGGGGACCGCATTGGGAACCAAAAAGTTTTATTAGGCGGATTAATTCTTTCTTTTATTTGTTACATTCCCATGGCGTTTGTGCAAACACCTTTTCAGTTAGGCGTTTTACGATTCCTTTTAGGTTTTTCAACAGGCGCATTAATGCCATCAATTAATACGTTAATTAGTAAAATAACGCCAACGGAGGGCGTAAGTAGAGTTTATAGTTACAATCAGATGTGTAGTAATTTCGGTCAAGTTTTAGGGCCGATGGTAGGGTCAACAGTTGCCCATGGTTTTGGCTATTCTTCTGTTTTTCTGGTAACCGCTTGTTTCGTTTTAGGAAACATTGGGTTGTCCTTCTTTAATTTCCGAAAAGTTTTAAATAAAAAGCTCTAAACAGTTGAAAAGATAAAAAAACCAGTTACAATAACTTTAGTAACTGGTTTTTTCTTATTTAACAGGTTTGGTTTCTTTCGGTACTGCAAAGTGTGCAATTAATAAAATAATAACGGCTGTTGCCAACGATAGAATCGTTGTCATTTTAAAGTCGTATGAACCACCAGATAATGCACCGCCGATATATCCAACGACTTGGCCTAATGCGAAGGTCCAGAAAAATACAACAAGATAACGCATATGAGCACCTCTTTTCTAGCTCTTAGTTTAGCATATTTTCTTTAAAAGTAAAGAATCCGCGATAGGAAAATAAGAGAAGAGGCAAAAAATAGCAAGGATTCAAAAAGGAGCTGTCCAATGTCATTTCCACAATTACATACCGTTACTTCCTATTCGCTTTTATCTAGTACGGTTAGGATTCGTTCCTATGTAAAACAAGCGAAAGCGTTAGGTTATCAAACATTAGCGATTACCGATATCAATGTCTTGCATGGGGTGGTTGAATTTTATGAAGCATGCCAAGAAGCGGGAATTCAACCAATTATCGGTTTAAGATTAGAATATACCCCAGCAGAAAAAGAAGGGCATTCCGAATTGCTTTTATTTGCTAAAAATTTAAAAGGGTATCAGCAATTAATGCAACTATCTAGCAGCAAAATGACGACAGAGGGTCCCTTTTACTTAGCAGAACATCAATCCTTATTAAGTGATTTATTTGCCGTGACTTTGTCAGCCAAAGGAGAAGTCGCCCAAACATTTTTTGAAGATGAACAACAAGCGGTTCACGCTTTCCAACAACTTGCTTCATATTTTGATCCTCAGTCGTTATTTGTTGAACATTCTTTTTCAATGAATCAACAACGCAATCCAGCGCTCTTTTCTTTTTACCAAAGAGAACAATTACCTGGCGTGGCTTTGCAAGAGGTACGTCATTTAACAAGGGAAGAAGGCTTTGCCGTTACTGTTCTTGAGAGCATCAAAGAAAATAATCAATTGAATATTACAAGCCAAACACCGGAAATAGAAGGTCTGAATTACTTGCGTGAAGCAGAGACGACGATGGAACAAATGCTTCAAATAGCTGGTGCAGAAGTGGTCCAGAATACGATTCAGCTAGCTGAAAATTGCCGAGTTGACATTCCTTTACATCAAAAATTATTACCGCATTTTCCTGTGCCTGATAATCAAACGGCTGGTTCTTATTTACGCACATTGTGTTTAGAAAAATTACCAGAAAGAGTGCCTCATCTAAATGAAGTTTACCAAAAACGATTAGAAAAAGAGTTAACCATCATTCACAATATGGGCTTTGATGATTACTTTTTAATCGTTTGGGATGTGATGGACTTCTGTCATAACAATCAAATTGTTACAGGCGCTGGCCGAGGTTCAGCTGCAGGCTCTTTAGTGTCCTATGTGCTATCAATTACAGATGTAGATCCAATCAAATATGATTTGCTTTTTGAACGTTTTTTGAATCCAGAACGCTACACGATGCCCGATATTGATTTAGATATTCCTGATAATCGGCGGGAGGAAGTTTTAGCTTATGTCAGTCAAAAATATGGTCATTATCACATGGCGCAAATTGCCACGTTTGGTACGATGGCTGCGAAAATGGTTTTACGGGACGTTGCACGTGTTTTCGGGTTGTCCCAGAGTGAAGCGAATCGTTGGTCGGCAGCTGTCCCCAACAAGCTGAAAATTACGTTAGAAGAAGCGTACCAAGAGTCAAAACGGATGCAAGAATTGGTCAATTTTTCACCAAATAATCAATTGCTCTATAAAACAGCTGTTCAGCTAGAAGGATTGCCTCGTCATGTTTCTACGCACGCAGCAGGTGTGGTAATTAGTGATGAAAATCTTTTGAATTTGGTTCCGTTACAACTAGGATCGAATGAAATTTTATTGACCCAATTTACTATGAATGATGTTGAAAAAATTGGTCTTCTGAAAATGGATTTCTTGGGCTTAAGAAATTTATCTATCATTGATGATACCCTCACAGCTATTAAACGCGTCTATAATCAAACCATTCATTTAAATCAGATTCCATTAGATGACGAAACAACGCTGGCTTTATTTAGAAAAGGGGAAACAAGTGGTGTTTTCCAGTTTGAATCTGCTGGAATTCGGAATGTATTAAGAAAATTAGGACCAACTAGCATTGAAGATATTGCTGCTGTCAATGCCTTGTATCGTCCTGGTCCAATGCAAAATATTGATGTTTTCATCCGTCGGAAAAAAGGCTTGGAACAAATTAGTTATCCAGAGCCTAGTCTTGCCCCCATTTTAGAAAATACGTACGGAATTATTGTTTACCAAGAGCAGATTATGCAAGTTGCTGCGAAAATGGCAGGCTTCTCTTTAGGGCAAGCTGACATTTTACGTCGGGCCATTAGTAAAAAGAAAAAAGATGTGCTAGATGAAGAACGGAATCATTTTGTTAATGGTGCGTTACAACAAGGCTATCCCCAAGAAACAGCTAACCAAGTGTACGATTATATTGAGCGCTTTGCTAATTATGGCTTTAACCGCTCGCATGCATTTGCCTATTCCTTTATTGGTTTTCAAATGGCTTACTTGAAGGTTCATTATCCGAGTGCTTTTTATGTCGCATTGTTGCATTCTGTTCGTCATAATCCAACAAAAATTAAAGAATATATTGGCGAAGCTAGAAAAAACAAGCAGACGATTTTGCAGCCGTCAATTAACCAAAGTCACTACAGCTTTTACCTAAATCAGCAACAGCAAATTTTATTTGGTTTTAGTTCTTTAAAAGGAATCCGCCGAGACTTCATTCAAAATATTTTAAATGAACGCCGAGAAAATGGACCGTACAAAACGTTCGATGAGTTTCTTTTGCGAATTGACCGTAAGTGGTTGAAAGTTGAAAATATCGAACCATTGATTGCCATCGGTGCATTTGACGAAATTGCACCCAATCGCCGTCAATTAGCGGTAGGTTTAGAGAGTAATATCCAAAGTATTCTTCTCAGCGGTGGTAGTATGGATTTGTTAGAAACGTTGAAGCCAAAGGAAGAAGAAATTGCCGATTATCCGCTAGAAGAGCGACTAGAACAAGAAGAACAATATTTAGGGGTCTATTTATCAGGACATCCGACAGAAGAGTTCAAAAAAACACGCTTAGCCAAGCAAACGCAACTTGTTCATGAACTTGTTGAAAATCAGCCCACGAAATTATTGATTTATGTCAAAAACATTCGGACGATCCGGACCAAAAAGGGAGAACAAATGGCCTTTGTTGATGGGGATGATACAACAGGAAGTATTTCACTAACGTTGTTCCCAACTGTTTTTCGCCAGTTAAGACAGAGTGTCGAGAAAGGGCAAGTTTATTATGTGGAAGGAAAAGTGGAACGCAGTACGTACAATCAAGAATTGCAAATATTGGTTCAACGAATAGAAAAAGCGCAACAAGTAGAAACATCAATTAGTGACGAAACGTGTTTTATCAGAATTACAAAAGATGTCGAACAAACGGACGTTTTTCAGAAAATGAAAGAGGTACTCAGTCGTCACGCTGGACACATTCCAGTGATTGTCTATTTTGAAAAAACAGGTAAGAAAATAGTATTAAATGAAGAAAATTGGGTCGCTCATACAAGCGCTAGTCAGCAACAATTAGCTTACGTTTTAGGCGACCAAAACGTCATTTTCAAATGATTTACGGTAAAAAATACTAGTTGTTTTCAACTTTTTTCATTTTTTTCTTCTTAACTCAAGACATTTTGGTTCTTTAATGGTAAAATGAATGACGTAATATTTTTGTATATCAATTTTTGCGAAAAGGTTTCTTTTGGCAGTTGAAAGTATATTATATGAGGTGAAATAGCGAATGAAACGCATTGGTATTTTAACCAGCGGGGGAGATGCCCCTGGAATGAACGCTGCAATTCGTGCAGTCGTACGCAAAAGTATTTTTGATGGAATCGAAGTTTACGGTATTAACTATGGATTTGCCGGTTTAGTCGCAGGCGACATCCGTCGTTTAGATGTTGCTGACGTTGGCGATAAGATTCAACGTGGTGGAACATTCTTGTACTCTGCTCGTTATCCTGAATTTGCTACTGAAGAAGGGCAATTAAAAGGAATCGAACAATTGAAAAAATTCGGTATTGAAGGCTTAGTTGTTATTGGTGGAGACGGTTCTTATCATGGCGCAATGGCTTTGACAAAACGTGGTTTCCCCGCTGTTGGAATTCCTGGAACAATTGATAATGATATTCCTGGAACAGATTTCACAATCGGTTTTGATACAGCGATTAACACTGTTTTGGAATCAATTGACCGAATTCGTGATACAGCAACTTCTCATGTTCGTACATTCGTTATCGAAGTAATGGGACGTAACGCTGGTGATATCGCATTGTGGTCAGGCGTGGCAGGCGGAGCAGATGAAATCATTATTCCTGAACATGATTTTGATATGAAAAACGTTGCCAAACGCATTCAAGAAGGCCGTGACCGCGGGAAAAAACATTGCTTAATCATTTTAGCAGAAGGCGTAATGGGCGGAAATGAATTTGCTGATAAACTTTCTGAATACGGTGATTTCCATACGCGTGTATCAATTTTAGGACACGTGGTTCGTGGGGGCTCGCCAAGTGCTCGTGACCGTGTATTAGCAAGTAAATTTGGGTCATATGCTGTTGAACTTCTAAAAGAAGGCAAAGGCGGTTTATGTATCGGTATGTTAGATAACCAAGTAGTTGCAGCTGATATTATTGACACGTTAGAAAACAATAAACACAAACCAGATTTATCTCTTTATGAGTTAAATCATGAAATTTCTTTTTAATCTTGTATATTAGCTAATCTTATTAGCTTTGTATAAACAAATTTGGAATAGGAGCGTTTTAGTAATGAAAAAAACGAAAATCGTATGTACGATTGGACCAGCTAGTGAATCCGTTGATATGCTAGTAAACTTAATTAATGCAGGTATGAATGTTTGCCGTTTGAACTTTTCACATGGTGACTACGAAGAGCATGGTGCTCGTATTAAAAACATTCGTGAAGCTGTAAAAATTACAGGGAAACGCGTAGCGATCTTACTAGATACAAAAGGTCCTGAAATCCGCACAAATGACATGGAAAATGGCGCAATCACAATGAAAATTGGTGATTCAGTACGTATTTCTATGACAGAAGTTTTAGGAACAAATGAAAAATTCTCAATCACTTATCCAGAATTAATCAATGATGTAAACGTAGGTTCACACATTCTTTTAGATGATGGTTTAATCGATTTAGAAGTAACTGATATCGACCGTGATGCAAACGAAATCGTAACAGTTGTTAAAAACGAAGGCGTCTTGAAAAACAAAAAAGGCGTTAACGTACCAGGCGTTTCTGTAAACTTACCAGGGATCACTGAAAAAGATGCTAACGATATCCGTTTCGGAATTGGTCAAGGAATTGACTTTATCGCAGCTAGCTTCGTTCGTCGTGCTTCTGACGTTTTAGAAATCACTAAAATTTTAGAAGAAGAAAACGCAACACACATCCAAATCATTCCTAAAATCGAAAACCAAGAAGGTATCGATAATATCGATGAAATCTTAAAAGTTTCTGATGGTTTAATGGTTGCTCGTGGTGACATGGGTGTTGAAATTCCAACAGAAGATGTTCCAGTTGTCCAAAAAGCTTTAATTAAAAAATGTAATGCTTTAGGTAAACCAGTTATCACTGCAACACAAATGTTAGATTCAATGCAACGTAACCCACGTCCAACACGTGCGGAAGCAAATGACGTAGCAAACGCAATCTACGATGGAACAGATGCAGTAATGTTATCAGGCGAAACTGCAGCAGGGGATTACCCATTAGAAGCTGTTCAAACAATGGCTCGTATTGCAGTTCGTACAGAAGAAACATTAGTTAACCAAGATTCATTCGCATTGAAATTATATAGCAAAACAGATATGACTGAAGCAATCGGACAATCTGTTGGCCATACAGCACGTAACTTGGGTATCCAAACAATCGTTGCGGCAACAGAATCAGGCCATACAGCACGTATGATCTCTAAATACCGTCCAAAAGCACATATCGTTGCAATTACGTTCTCAGAACAAAAAGCACGTAGCTTATCATTATCATGGGGTGTTTACGCAACAGTTGCTGACAAACCATCAAGCACAGATGAAATGTTTAATTTAGCTTCAAAAGTATCACAAGAAGAAGGTTATGCTTCAGAAGGTGATTTAATCATTATCACTGCTGGTGTTCCAGTTGGCGAAAAAGGCACAACAAACTTAATGAAAATTCAAATGATCGGTTCTAAATTAGTTCAAGGTCAAGGTGTCGGCGAAGAAGCAATTATTGCAAAAGCCGTTGTTGCAGGAACTGCTGAAGAAGCAGTTGCTAAAGCGACTGAAGGAGCTATTTTAGTTACAAAAACAACAGATAAAGAATACATGCCTGCAATTGAAAAAGCATCAGCATTAGTTGTTGAAGAAGGTGGTTTAACTTCTCATGCAGCTGTTGTAGCGATTGCACAAAATATTCCAGTTATCGTAGGTGCTGCAGATGCAACATCATTAATTAATAATGACGAAGTGATTACTGTTGATCCTCGTCGTGGTATTGTTTACCGCGGAGCAACAACAGCTATCTAAATCTAATTAATTCAATCATTTGATTTTAAGCAATATGTACTCGGACGCAAAGCTGGGACAAACCGATTCGTCAGTTTGTCTCAGCTTTTTTTACAAAGAAGACAGTAGTACGAAATGTTCAGAAAACACGTATTCAGTAAATAAAGAGTTGGGCGCAAATAGTAAAATTATGTCTGAGTTTTAAATTATTTATGTTATTTCACACAAAAATTTTGTTATTTAATTAAATAAGCGCTAAGTTATCTTCAACAGAAAAACAATTATAAAAAAAACGAAAGAAAAACAGGAAATAAGAAAGGGCTGTCAAGAAAATTTCATTGACAAAGCTTTCATACCCCTGTATAATAGCTTTTGTTGCTTAGGAGTGATAATTATGAAGTGGTCTTTGTTAGAATTAAATAAATACAAAGAAGAGCCGCTAGTGTTTTCAGAAACATTGCATCTTAAAGAAGAGCTTCTTCAACGAGATGATACCTTGTTGGATGTAAGTCCAATCAAAGTAGAAGGCTTATTAGCAGTCAATAAATCAGAATATTTACTTCATTACACTATTCAGGTAACTGTAACCGTTCCTTCATCCCGTTCTTTAGAACCTGTGGCTTTGCCAATGCAAATCACGGTCGATGAAGTCTTTATGACAAAAGAACAAATGGATACAAGAGATGAACGATTTGCAGCTGAAGAGATTATTTTATTGGACAAGCCAACAATTGATTTAGATGAATCTGTCGAAGACAACATTCTATTGTCCATTCCAATTCAAGTGCTTACAGAAGAAGAACAAAACAGTCAAGAAATGCCAAGTGGCAATGACTGGGAAGTGATTTCAGAAGAAGCATATTTGGAAAGTAAGCAGAAAGCAGCAGAACAAACAGTGGATCCTCGTCTGGCTAAACTATCAGAATTACTCAGCGATAATGCTGAAGAGGAAGATAACAGCTAGGTTGGAATATATTGTGTATGTAAATACACGCATCTTTACAAGGAGGTGGAACAACAATGGCAGTACCAGCTAGAAGAACTTCTAAAGCGAAAAAAGCAAAACGTCGCACACACTACAAATTAACAATCAAAGGCTTAAATGCATGCTCAAACTGTGGTGAAATGAAAAAAAGCCATCACGTATGTCCAGCATGTGGTCACTACGATGGAAAAGACGTAATGTCTAAAGAAGCATAAGCATAAAAACATTTTTTGAAATGTTGAATCCCCTAGGCTAACCATGGAGCCTAGGGGATTTGTATTTTTTTAAGAAAATATGAAGAAATTGGAAATTTATTGGCACTATATTGTTTTCATATGAAAGATAGTGCGTTATAATAGTGAGGATTATAAGAGAATGCTCATAGAATTTTCGTTGATTATAATATAGGAGGTCATAAAATGACAAAACAACAATTTGGCGTAGTCGGCATGGCTGTCATGGGAAAAAATCTTGCTTTAAACATTGAAAGCAGAGGCTATACAGTTGCGCTGTATAACCGTACAGGATCAAAAACAACAGAAGTGGTTGAAGAACATCCTGACAAAAACTTTCAAGCAACATACTCAATTGAGGAATTTGTGAATGCAATTGAAAAACCTCGTCGAATTATGTTGATGGTTAAAGCTGGACCTGCAACAGATGCGACAATCCAAGAATTGTTACCACACCTTGATAAAGGCGACATCTTAATTGATGGCGGTAATACGTTCTTCAAAGACACAATGCGACGTAATGAAGAACTAGCAAACTCAGGAATTAACTTTATTGGTACTGGCGTTTCTGGCGGAGAAGAAGGAGCCTTGAAAGGACCATCTATCATGCCTGGCGGACAAAAAGAAGCATATGAGTTAGTTGCGCCAATTCTTGAAAAAATTTCAGCTAAAGCAGAAGACGGTGAACCATGTGTGACTTACATTGGCCCAAATGGTGCTGGACATTATGTAAAAATGGTTCATAATGGGATTGAATATGGGGACATGCAATTAATTGCTGAATCCTACGATTTAATGAAACAAATCTTAGGTTTATCTGTTGATGAAATGGCAGAGATTTTCAAAGAATGGAACGAAGGCGAATTAGACAGTTACCTTATCGAGATCACGGCTGACATTTTGACACGTAAAGATGATGAAGGAACCGACCAACCAATCGTTGATGTTATTCTTGATGCAGCAGGCAACAAAGGAACAGGTAAATGGACAAGCCAAAGTGCGTTAGATCTTGGTGTACCATTACCATTAATTACAGAATCAGTATTTGCACGTTTTATTTCGGCTTACAAAGAAGAACGCGTAAAAGCAAGTGGCATTTTATCAAAACCTGCAGCCTTTAACTTTGCAGGCGATAAAAAAGAATTGATTGAAAAAATTCGCGAAGCATTATACTTTAGTAAATTAATGAGTTATGCGCAAGGTTTTGCACAACTCCGTGCAGCTTCTGAAGAATACGGATGGGATTTACCATTTGGTGAAATTGCAAAAATCTGGCGAGCAGGTTGCATTATCCGTGCACAATTCTTACAAAAAATTACCGATGCATATGAAAAAAATCCAGCACTTGAAAACTTGTTGTTAGATGAATACTTCGTAGAAATTACGAAAAAATATCAACAAGCCGTTCGTGAAGTTGTTGCGATTGCTGTTCAAGCAGGTGTTCCTGTACCAACATTCTCATCTGCAATTGCTTATTACGATTCTTATCGTTCAGATCGCTTACCAGCGAATTTAATTCAAGCACAACGTGATTACTTCGGTGCTCATACGTACGAACGCACAGACAAAGAAGGAATCTACCATTACAGCTGGTACAACGAAGAATAAACATGCTGGAGACCATGAGTGTGGCTCACCATGCTCATGGTTTTACTGTGGCTTAAAAAAGAACCAGACAGATTGAGTAGTAATTCTCTAATAAGTAGTAAGGAATAAAAAGGTTGAGCTTGAGTATAGCTTTTAAAGAGAAAGGACAATTAATCAAATGAGCAACATTTTAATTATTGAAGATGAAAAGAACTTAGCGAGATTCGTTGAGCTTGAATTAAAACATGAGGGGTATACGACAGAAGTACACTACAATGGTCGTACAGGATTGGAAGCCGCTCTTAACAACGAATGGGATGCTATCCTTCTTGATTTGATGTTACCAGAATTAAATGGATTAGAAGTATGTCGCCGTGTTCGCCAAGTGAAAAATACACCAATTATTATGATGACTGCGCGTGATTCAGTAATTGACCGTGTTTCTGGTTTAGACCATGGAGCGGATGATTATATTGTTAAACCATTTGCAATTGAAGAATTGTTAGCTCGTTTACGTGCGTTACTTCGTCGTATTGATATTGAGGGCGATAAAAACGTTGCAAAACAAACAACGATTACATATCGTGACTTAACAATTGAAAAAGAAAATCGTGTCGTTCGTCGTAATTCTGAAATGATTGAATTAACAAAACGCGAATACGAATTACTATTAACGCTAATGGAAAACGTGAACGTTGTCTTGGCACGTGATGTGTTACTAAATAAAGTTTGGGGCTATGAAACAGAAGTAGAAACAAACGTTGTGGATGTGTATATCCGCTACTTACGAAATAAAATTGACGTACCTGGAGAAGAAAGCTACATCCAAACTGTCCGTGGAACTGGCTACGTTATGCGTTCGTGAGAACTAATTAATGAAAAGAACGATTAAAAAAGAACTGGAAGGCCCATCTTTAACTATAAAGTGGGCTTTCGCAAGTTCTTTCTTTATATTTGTAGTTTTTACCATTTTTGCGGTGATTACCTATAAGTCTTCTGTCAGTCTTATTGTTGCCAAAGAAAAGGAAAATGTCGAAGCAACGATTGCAGAAGTAACAAATCGATTAGCTAATGCCAATGAAAATTTAACGGTAACAGACGTTTTTGACTATTTAAAAACGCCGAGTGAAAGAGATGAAAACTACTATAATAAGCATACAGCAGTAGAAGGTTCGTTTATGGAAATGGACAGTTTCATATCTGAACTAGGACAACCAGAACTTTATTTATCTGTGTATGACACAAACCAAAAGCTAGTTTTTAAAACACAAAATGAATATGATAAGTTATTACAATTGGATCGACAATTACCTGTTGTTCGAACCGTTTTTGATAAAACCGGTTTTTATTCCGTGGAACCTATTTTTTCAAAAGAAACACGAGAAAAAATTGGCTATATTCAAGCGTTTTATGAACTTTCTTCTTTTTATGAAATTCGTAATCATTTATTATTAACACTTGTAGTTTTAGAAGTGATTTCTCTGATTGTAAGTAGTGTCTTAGGCTTTATCCTCTCTTCTTATTTCTTAAAACCATTAAAAGTATTGAGAGACACGATGGATACAATCCGCAAAGACCCGCAATCAGATGTCCACATGCCGGAGATTAATACGAGAGATGAGTTAGCAGATATCTCGGAAATCTTTAATGAAATGTTAGATCGTATGAGACGCTATATCGAACAACAAGAGCAGTTTGTTGAAGATGTTTCCCATGAATTAAGAACGCCCGTTGCGATTATGGAAGGTCATTTAAACCTTTTAAATCGTTGGGGGAAAGACGATCCTGAAATTTTAGATGAATCATTAAAGGCCAGTTTACAAGAAATTAGTCGTATGAAGAGTTTGGTCCAAGAAATGCTTGACCTTTCACGCGCTGAACAAGTGGACACCCAATATGCAAATGAACGAACAGATGCTAAACAAGTAGTCTACCAAGTATTTAATAACTTCCAATTGGTTTATCCTGAGTTTCATATCACATTAGATGATGATTTACCGACTGAAGTTGAACTGAAAATCTATCGTAATCACTTTGAACAATTGCTAATTATTCTATTAGATAATGCGATTAAATATTCAACAGATCGAAAAGAAGTGCATATTTCCATTTCTCGAACGATGAATGAATTTGAAATAGCTGTGCAAGATTTTGGTGAAGGAATCACTGAAGAAGACTTGGAGAAAATATTTGATCGATTCTATCGAGTAGATAAAGCCCGTGCAAGAAATAAAGGCGGTAATGGCTTAGGACTATCGATTGCAAAACAATTAGTCGAAAACTATAAAGGACGTATTGATGCAGAAAGCGTATTGCATCAAGGAACGATCTTTAGAATTTTTATCCCAATCGCTGGAATAAAAGAAGAGAGCAACGTACAATAAGGAACTGACCTAAGATTGTGAGACAGGAATAAAAAAGCATTTTCCTAGACTGCTGATTTCCGATAGTCTATCGGCGATTGGTAGTCTAGTTTTTGTTGAATTCGACTTTCATTATAATAAGTAATGTATTTTTTTACAATTTCTATTACAATAGATGTAGGTTCATTTGTGAGCCCATCTAAGTAGAACGTTTCAGACTTTAGTGAGGCATGAAACGATTCGATGCAGGCATTATCTGAAGGTGTCCCTTTGCGGGACATACTCATGGTAATGCCTTTTGTTTTTATTTGATTCTGGTAGTCAAAAGAAGTATAAACAGAGCCCTGATCACTATGCAATAGACAATCCGTTGTTTGGGGCAATTGATCAAGTGTATCCAGAACAAAAGCCGTATCTTGCTTTTGACCAAAAGGCAGATAAGTAATATCTGTTACCAATTTCTTTAAAGGAGCGTCTGAAGAAAATTGTCTATTTAGTTTGTTCTCGACAACCGTGTAAGGTTGTCCCACTTTACTGCGTTTCTTCATTTTCGCGCGACAATTCCAATGATATTTCTGCATAATCTTTTGTACGGTGTTTTTGTTTACTTTGTATTCCTGATTAATCAACGCAGTAATCTTTCGATAGCCATATCGAAACTTATGTTGGAAGCAAAGTCGACGAACAGCTTCTTCAAGAGGTGTTAACTTTCCCAAGTCTTTTCGATGAGTCCAACGATAATAAGTAGCTTGCGAAACGCCGAAAAGTTGACACAATGCAGTAATGGTTATTTTTCCTTTCATTCTTTTAACTAATTCTACAAATATTTCTGGCTCCACGTCCTTTCCAATTCTTTGTACTTTTTTAGCACCTCAATATGCATTTTTAAATAGTTATTTTCATTTCTAAGCTGTTGTTCATTTGATAGAATTTCTGGACCTTTTCCATAAGCATATTGTTTTCCAACGGGTTGAACCAGACGATGATTCTCGCCATTACGGTACCAACGCCACCATGTTTCAATTTGTGTTTTGTTTTTAATTCCTAATTCTGCCATAATTATTTTTACAGGAATATTCTCTTTTTTCATCTGTATAGCCATTTCTTTGATGTGAATCGGATAAGAAACTCGATTTCCCATTGAAAAAGCACCTCCTAGTTAAATTCATTTTAACGTGAATTCAACAAGAGGTGCTTTTTTATTTTGTCTCAGTTTATTGGGTCAGTTCAATAAAGTACGTTGCTTTTTTTACGAATGATTAACGAACATTTCAGTAAGAGAAAAGGGATTATAAGATAAAGAAACGAATGTTTTCTTTGCAGAAAATATTCATCGTTCGAAATTGAAAAAAATGTTATTTTTCTGCAAAATAATAGTTGCGTTTTAGAAAAATCCTTGGTATATTAATATCTGTTCTGACAAACAGTTCGTTAAGAAAAAAGTTTTAAAAAGTTAAAAATTTTTCTTGACGAAAAGATAAATAACATGTTAGAATAACAAAGTCGTTAAAGAGATTGCTTTTAAATCAATCATTTGATCAAAAAAACTTGTTATAAAATAACAAAAAAGTTTTAAAAAGTTGTTGACAAACAACTGAGATAATGATAAGATATAGAAGTTGTCACAACAGACGACAACAACCGAGCAAAACAACTTGAAAAAACTTTTGAAAAAAGTTCTTGACATTCAAACGAAAGTTTGTTATGATATAAAAGTTGCTGCGAGGTAACGTAGACCTTTGAAAACTGAACAAAGAATAGACGAACCAAATGTGTAGGGCGTCTTGATTCAATTCAAGACAACAAACATTTTTAACAAGCAAGCAATATGCTAGCAAACAAATTGAGCTTAACAATCGCAAGATTGTTCTAACTTTTATTATGAGAGTTTGATCCTGGCTCAGGACGAACGCTGGCGGCGTGCCTAATACATGCAAGTCGAACGCTTCTTTCCTCCCGAGTGCTTGCACTCAATTGGAAAGAGGAGTGGCGGACGGGTGAGTAACACGTGGGTAACCTACCCATCAGAGGGGGATAACACTTGGAAACAGGTGCTAATACCGCATAACAGTTTATGCCGCATGGCATAAGAGTGAAAGGCGCTTTCGGGTGTCGCTGATGGATGGACCCGCGGTGCATTAGCTAGTTGGTGAGGTAACGGCTCACCAAGGCCACGATGCATAGCCGACCTGAGAGGGTGATCGGCCACACTGGGACTGAGACACGGCCCAGACTCCTACGGGAGGCAGCAGTAGGGAATCTTCGGCAATGGACGAAAGTCTGACCGAGCAACGCCGCGTGAGTGAAGAAGGTTTTCGGATCGTAAAACTCTGTTGTTAGAGAAGAACAAGGACGTTAGTAACTGAACGTCCCCTGACGGTATCTAACCAGAAAGCCACGGCTAACTACGTGCCAGCAGCCGCGGTAATACGTAGGTGGCAAGCGTTGTCCGGATTTATTGGGCGTAAAGCGAGCGCAGGCGGTTTCTTAAGTCTGATGTGAAAGCCCCCGGCTCAACCGGGGAGGGTCATTGGAAACTGGGAGACTTGAGTGCAGAAGAGGAGAGTGGAATTCCATGTGTAGCGGTGAAATGCGTAGATATATGGAGGAACACCAGTGGCGAAGGCGGCTCTCTGGTCTGTAACTGACGCTGAGGCTCGAAAGCGTGGGGAGCAAACAGGATTAGATACCCTGGTAGTCCACGCCGTAAACGATGAGTGCTAAGTGTTGGAGGGTTTCCGCCCTTCAGTGCTGCAGCAAACGCATTAAGCACTCCGCCTGGGGAGTACGACCGCAAGGTTGAAACTCAAAGGAATTGACGGGGGCCCGCACAAGCGGTGGAGCATGTGGTTTAATTCGAAGCAACGCGAAGAACCTTACCAGGTCTTGACATCCTTTGACCACTCTAGAGATAGAGCTTTCCCTTCGGGGACAAAGTGACAGGTGGTGCATGGTTGTCGTCAGCTCGTGTCGTGAGATGTTGGGTTAAGTCCCGCAACGAGCGCAACCCTTATTGTTAGTTGCCATCATTTAGTTGGGCACTCTAGCGAGACTGCCGGTGACAAACCGGAGGAAGGTGGGGATGACGTCAAATCATCATGCCCCTTATGACCTGGGCTACACACGTGCTACAATGGGAAGTACAACGAGTCGCTAGACCGCGAGGTCATGCAAATCTCTTAAAGCTTCTCTCAGTTCGGATTGCAGGCTGCAACTCGCCTGCATGAAGCCGGAATCGCTAGTAATCGCGGATCAGCACGCCGCGGTGAATACGTTCCCGGGCCTTGTACACACCGCCCGTCACACCACGAGAGTTTGTAACACCCGAAGTCGGTGAGGTAACCTTTTTGGAGCCAGCCGCCTAAGGTGGGATAGATGATTGGGGTGAAGTCGTAACAAGGTAGCCGTATCGGAAGGTGCGGCTGGATCACCTCCTTTCTAAGGAATATTACGGAAATACACATTTCGTCTTTACTTTGTTCAGTTTTGAGAGGTCTACTCTCAATCAAATAAGTTCGGGGCCTTAGCTCAGCTGGGAGAGCGCCTGCTTTGCACGCAGGAGGTCAGCGGTTCGATCCCGCTAGGCTCCATTGATAGCTTTTGCTATCAGATTCGTTCATTGAAAACTGGATATTGAAGTAAAAAGAATCAAAACAAACCGAGAACACCGCGTTGAATGAGTTTTTTAATAAGTTCAATTGCTTATTTATTGATTAACCTTCTATCGCTAGAAGAAGTGATCAAGACCCAACCGTAAGGTTGATAAGGTTAAGTGAATAAGGGCGCACGGTGGATGCCTTGGCACTAGGAGCCGATGAAGGACGGGACTAACACCGATATGCTTTGGGGAGCTGTAAGTAAGCTATGATCCAGAGATTTCCGAATGGGGGAACCCAATATCTTTTATAGGATATTACTTTTCAGTGAATACATAGCTGATTAGAGGTAGACGCAGAGAACTGAAACATCTTAGTACCTGCAGGAAGAGAAAGAAAATTCGATTCCCTGAGTAGCGGCGAGCGAAACGGGAAGAGCCCAAACCAACAAGCTTGCTTGTTGGGGTTGTAGGACTCCAATATGGTAGTCTGTTAGTATAGTTGAAGGATTTGGAAAATTCCGCTAAAGAGGGTGAAAGCCCCGTAGACGAAATGCTGACAACACCTAGGAGGATCCTGAGTACGGCGGAACACGAGAAATTCCGTCGGAATCCGCGGGGACCATCCCGCAAGGCTAAATACTCCCTAGTGACCGATAGTGAACCAGTACCGTGAGGGAAAGGTGAAAAGCACCCCGGAAGGGGAGTGAAATAGATCCTGAAACCGTGTGCCTACAACAAGTCAAAGCTCGTTAATGAGTGATGGCGTGCCTTTTGTAGAATGAACCGGCGAGTTACGATTGCATGCGAGGTTAAGTTGAAGAGACGGAGCCGCAGCGAAA